>NC_014158.1:625702-1251405 GCF_000092225.1 Tsukamurella paurometabola DSM 20162 | reverse complement strand
TTCGGCGCCGGGTGGACCGCCTACGTCCCACTGACCGACGCGGCCACCAACTCCTCCCTCGACATCTCCGATTTCGACCCCGTCGCCCAGTTCAATGCGGTGTCGACGATCGGCGCCATCGGTCTCGGGGCCACGGTGACCGCCTCGATCGTGGCGGCGCTGTGGCTGCCGGGTCGCCGCACGAAGGCGGTGGCGATCGCAGCGCCGATCGTCGGAGCTTTGGTCGTCTGGTTCGCGACGACCTCGGGCATCACGGTCTATGTCCTCGCGGAGTTCCTCGTGGTGATCACCGGCATCGCCATCCGGGAGACCGGGTCCCGCTGGGCCCTCGGGCGGCTTCCGATGTGCGAGGTCTCGTGAACCGTTCCCTGTATCCGCTGTATGCGGCGGGCTTCGTCACGGCGTTCGGCGCGCACAGCATCGCGGCCAGCCTGGGCGGGCTCACCGGGTCGGCCGGATCACAGCTCCTGGCACTCGGGCTGCTGCTCGCGCTGTACGACGGTGCCGAGGTGCTCCTCAAGCCCGTCTTCGGCTCCCTGGCCGACCGGATCGGCCCGCGCCCGGTGCTGCTCGGGGGCCTGATCGGTTTCGCCATCGCTTCGGCCGCGTTCGTCGTGGCGGGAAATCCCGGCTGGATCGGGCTGGCCCGGTTCGGGCAGGGCGCCGCGGCTGCGGCGTTCTCCCCCGCCGCGAGCGCCATGGTCTCGCGACTGACCGCCGACGATGCGCAAGGGCGAGCTTTCGGCGGCTATGGGGCATGGAAGGGACTGGGCTACACGCTCGGCCCCTTGCTGGGCGGAATCCTGATCTGGGCCGGCGGCTACTCCCTGTTGTTCGCTGTACTCGGCGGCGTCGCGGCACTCACGGCCCTGTGGGCGACGATGTCGGTACCCGCACTCGATCCGCTGCCCCGCCAGCGGCAGACCATCGTCGACCTGGCGCGTCGGCTGGGTTCGCGGCAGTTCCTGCTCCCCACGGCCGCGCTCGCCGGTGCGACGGGGGCGCTTGCCGTCGGCGTCGGATTCCTCCCGGTCGCCGGGTCGGAGCACGGTATGGGCCCGCTCGCGACCGGTGCCGTGGTCTCGGTCCTAGCCCTCACCGCTTCCCTCGTGCAACCCCGCATCGGACGGGCGCGCGACGCCGGGAAGGTGTCCGACGGTGCCGGCATCGCCGCAGGCCTGCTTCTCGCGGCGGCCGGGCTCGCCGCCGCCGCGGTGCCGGGCCCGGTGGGGATCCTGATGGCCGCACTCGCGATCGGTGCCGGGGGCGGCATGGTGACGCCGCTGGGCTTCGCGCACCTGGCGCAGACCTCGCCGAAGGAGCGGCTGGGCCAGACCATGGGGTCGGCCGAAGTGGGCCGTGAACTGGGCGATGCAGGCGGCCCGTTGCTCGTCGGGGCCATCGCCGCGGCCGCCGGACTCACGCTCGGACTGGCCGGGCTCGCGGCCGTCCTGATCATTGTCGCGTTGGCCGCGCTTCGGCTGCGCTAGCGTCGTACGCTACCTCGCATGGGAGCCTTCACCGTCGAGCGGTCCACCGTGATCGACGCACCGGCCGAGACCGTCTTCGGCCTGATCAACAACTTCCATGAGTGGCGGCACTGGTCGCCCTGGGAGGGCCTCGATCCCGCTTTACACCGCGACTACAGCGGCCCCGCCGACGGTCGGGGTGCCACCTACTCGTGGCGCGGCAATCGCAAGGCCGGTGCCGGTCGGATGACGATCACCGACTCGGTCGCGGGCGATTGCGTCGATATCGACCTCGATTTCGAGAAGCCGATGGCCGCGCACAATCACGTGCGCTTCGATATCCGACCGGACGGCGAGGTTCTCCGCGTCACCTGGACCATGACCGGTGTGACCACCGGCTTCTTCGCCCTGATCGGGAAGGTGCTGCCGATGGACCGGTTCGTCGGTCGCGACTTCGAACGCGGTCTCGCCGCCCTGAAGGCCCGAGCCGAGTCGACGTAGGCGGGCCTACCCCAGCGAGACCTCGGTGACGCCGGGGCGGCCGCGCAAGGCGTCGAATCGTCCGGGAACGCAACTGAACACGATCACTTGCGCCGACTCCCCCGCCGCGACCAACGCATCCGCCATCGCGCTCAGGCGGGTGGGATCACTGTGCCCGAGCGCATCGTCGAAGATCACGGGTGCGCCGTCGACGCCGTCCACGAGACGCGCGCACGCGAGCCGGCTGAGCACCCCGAGCTGCTCCTGCGCACCGCCCGAGAGTGATTCGAACGGCACCGTCACCCCATCGACGGTGCGCGAGGCGATCGTCAGATCATCGCCGACGGTGATGGTGAGCGGGTCTCCGAATACGGTGCGCCCCAGCTCTTCCAACGCACGTTGATACGGCGCCTGTACGCGCGCGCGGCGGGCGTCGCGGTGAGCGGTGAGCGTGTCGTGCAACAGCGCCGCTGCGCGGGCCCGCTCCTCGACAGAGGCCAGGGCACGCTCTGCATGCACGAGCTCCGACTCGGCGGCATCGAGCCGGTCTCGCCGGCCATCGGCCTGGAAGAGTTGCAGCTGCGCGGCCAGACCCGCGAGCTGCTCGCGGGCCTCGGCCTCAGCGGCGCGGGCCTGCTCGGCCTCGGCGCGCGCGGCGCTCAGTCTGGCCACGAAGCCCGCGGCATCGGCCTCCTGCGCCGACCGCTCGTGCTCCGCCAACTCGGCCGCGGCCGCCGTCCGTGCGTCGGCGGCAGCATCGGCGGCCACGGCCAGTGCATCGTCGTCGGCATCGCGGCGTACCCGGTCGAGCTCGGCGGTGAATTCCGTTGCTGCGCTGTCAAAATGTTGCAATCGGTCGGCCGCTACCTGTGCGTCCGTGGCGGCGCGGTGCAGCTCCTGATGCTTCTGTCCCAGCTGTTCGCGGGTCTGCTTCTCCTCGCCCCGGGAGGCAACCTCAGCCTGTGTGGCCTCCATGAGATTCCGTTTGGCTATCTCGGCGTCGGCGGCGAGCAGCTCGGGATCGACCGCGGCCTCCAATTCGACGATCCGCGCCGCGGACTCGTCGGCCTGGGCCCGCAGCTCGACGAGCGTGGACTCTCCGAGGGCATGCGCAAGTGCGATCCGGGCCTCCTGCAGTTCGACCTCGACCGCCTCGCGCTGATCGTGCAGCTCCCTGGCCTCGGCGGCGTCGGCCGCCCCGGCCTCGCGACACGCGGCGAGCACCGCAGCATGCGCGGCCTTGACCTCGGCGGCGGCGTCGGCGCTCTCGCCGCGCTGAACCACTTCGATACGCACCGCACCGGGCACCTCGATGGCGGTGCCGTTGCCGGCCACTACCTCGACGGGTTCCTCGCCGATCAACTTCCCGTCGACCAAGACATCGGTGAAACCCAACCGCTCCAGGCGCAGCGTGGCGGCCAGAGCCGAGAATCGGGCCTGCGCTCGTTCGAGCCGTTGCTCAGCGGCGCTGACGGCCTGCAGCGCCCGGCGGTCCATCGGGTTGCCCGCCAGCCGGTTCCGCGCATCCTCGACATCCTTACCGAGGAGCTCGGCCTGTTCGATCCTGCTGCGCAGCCGCTGGTACAGGGCGGCCTCGCGGGCGTAATCGACGGCGTACTGCGCCTGCGCCTTCCGTTCCCGACGATCCGCCGCAACCGCGGTCAGCTCGTGCACCGTGGTCTCCAGCCACGCCGCCTCCGCCGCGAGTACTTCCCGGTCGGCGAGGGCCTTGTCGCGGAGCACGCGGACGTGCGCGGCCCGCTCCATGGCCTGCGCCTGCTGGGCGATCAACCGGCGCCGGCGGTTCGCCGCCTCACCTGCCTGCTGCTCCCGCAGCGTTGCCGATTCCAGGATCGCGCGGGCGTGCGTGACCCGGGACTGCAAGCCCGCGATCCGCTCCTGATCGGCGGCGACCGCCTCGAGCGACGCCGATGCGGCGATCCGCCGCTCCACGATCCCGCCGAGCCTGCCCGACGCGCCTGCATGCTGCTCGACGACGAGGTCGACCTCCCGCAGTGCCGCCTCGGCCTGCTCGAATGCGGTACGCGCGGCGGCCTCCCGGGTACGCGCCACCGTGAGCTCGCCCGTGGGGCGACCGGTGGGTGTGAAATATCGCGCACGCTCCTGCGCGACGGCCTCGGCCAGCCGCTCGGCGCCGGGCTCGTCCTCCCCCGCGCCGCCCGACGCGGAGTCGAGCGCCTTGGCGAACGCGGCGCTGTCGCGCAGGGAGGGTTGTCCGGGGCCCGGGCCCTGGAGCACGGTGAGGGCGGCGAGCAGGTCGGCGTCGACGTGGGTGCGCATCTGCTCGGCCACCCAGGCCTCCGCGCTGCCGCCGGTCAACTGCTGCGGGGTGGGTTCGAGCACGGTGAGGGTGGTGCCGGGCCGGCGGTGGTACTGCTTGGCATAGATGAACCGGTACGGCCCGACCGTCAGCTCGGCCTCGACGAAGGGCCCGGCGTCGCGATGCGCAGGGCACACGGCTTCGACGCGCTGCGACTTCGACGTGGCCTTCACGTCCAACAGCAACTGCAGGGCCTCGACCATCGATGACTTACCGGCTTCGTTCGGGCCGTGCAGCAGGGTGACGCCGGTCTCGGCGAAGTCGATCTCCCGCTGCTCCACACCGCGGAAATCCTTGACCGCCAATCGGTGCAGCCTCATGTGGTCACCTCCGGCCGGGTGAGCCGGTAGAGCAGAGCGAGAGCCCCGGAGGCATCCGCAGCGCGGTCTCCCCCGCTGCGCGCGACACCGAGCAGTTCCTCGGCCGCCGCTGCGGCGGGACCGGTGAGGTCGAGCGATTCGAGTTCGTCGTCGCCGGGAAGTACCGCGAGATCGGTCTTGCGCTGCCACAGCTCGACAGCCGCGAACCGGGCGCGAAGAGCCTCCAGCTCGGCATCGAGTGCCGCTTTGGCGGCCAGCCCCACGGTGCCCGTGAACCCGACCTTGACCACCGTGCGGTCCTTATCCGGGAGCCCGGACAGGGCGGCCACGGCCGCCGTGACATCGCGGTCACCGGACAGCGGGTACTCGCGGGCGGCGAACCGCCAGGATCCGACCCGAACCGGTGTCACCTCGGCGGGGCCGCCGTCCTCGGGAACATCGACCACCAGGACCGACCCCGAATCGCGTTCCTTGTGGTCGAAATTGGTGACCTCCGGGGCGCCCGAGTACCAGACTCCGGGCCGGACCTCCGTGACCGAATGCCGGTCACCGAGCGCGACGTACCGCAGTTCACCGGCATCGAGCCGGGCGCCGACCGCGGCGATATCGATGAGGCGCTGGTCCTGTGCCCCCACCGGTAGGGCGCCTCCATGCCCGACGGCGATCCGGATCACCCCGGCCGCAGGTGCCTGTGCGGCGCCGACCGCCTCGGTGAGTGGATCACTCGCGGGATGCTTGGAGAACCAGGGCGCGGCGAGCAGCTCGACGCCGGGGCGGACCATGTGCACGCCCGGGGTGTCCAGCACGATCACGTTCTCGGGCCGGTGCCGCGCGAACACCTCCGAGGTGTAGATCGACGCGGCATCGAGCGGATCGTGGTTTCCGGGCAGCAGGTACACGGGGACACCGATGGTGGCCACGCGATCCAGGCTGCGGGCGATCACCGCCGGGGCGAGCCGGTTGTCCTCGAAGACGTCTCCGCAGACCACCACGAACTCGGCCCGCTGCTCGGCGGCGACGGCACCCAGCCGCGAGATCGCATCGAGCCGGGCATCGGTGAACCGTGCCTGCGCGTCGGCGTCGAGAAAGTGCCTGGTCATGCCCAACTGCCAGTCCGCCGTGTGCACGAAGCGCATGTCCACCCCCTCGCCGTCCGTTCGAAGTCGATCGCGCCCCCAAGGGTAGTGACCCGCACCGACAAGTTCCGTGAGCACGCCTGCGGCGAGCCGCCGGCCGTGCTCGCTGCCGGTCAGCGGGGTGAACGCAACCGGTCGTACAGCTCGGCCAGCTCGTCCTGGGCCTCCGCGACATCACCCGCCTTCGTCCCGGTGCGCCGCAGCGCCGAGCGCAGCAGGGCCGGGTCGAGCAGCGTCATCGGGTCGACGGGGCTCGGCTCGGGCAGGGCCGGCAGATCCATCCCGTCGCCGTAGAACGCGGCCGCCCCGGCGTCCCATTCCTCGACCGCAGACGGCTCCGTCGGCGTGTGCGGCGGAGCGCAGGGCGCACCGTCGGACCTGACCGGCGATTCCCGCCCGGACGCGGCCACCCTGGCGAGCAGGCCCGCGAGCGGCACCCCGGCGAAGTCGAGGATCAGGCTCGGGTCGAGATCGGCCGCCGCACTGTACTCGTAGGTGAGGGCGAGCGCATGCACGCACGCGCCGCTCTCATCCGGGCACGCGCAACTGACCTCCACGTCCGATGCGGTCTCCGGCAGCACCAACTCCCCCAGGGTGCGACCGAGCTCTCCCCGGGTCACCGCCAGCAGCTCAGCGGTGGCCCCCTGCGCGAGCAGCAACGAGATCACAGCAGCCGGATCACCCGGGATCCGCGCCAGGCTCACGCCGAACGGATCGAGCTGGCTGCCCTGCACCGTCGCGGTGACCGACGCCGGCACCACAGCCAGCGAGAACACCTGGTGCTCCTGGTAGAGCCGCCGCGCGTACTGCACCTTGCGGCGCTCGGTGATCTCCTCGCGCTGCGCGATCAGCCGTCGGGTGAACCAGGTGCCGCCCATCGGCCGCGCCGTATCGCGTGCCCTTCTCGCCATCAGCGGGCCACCGCGTCCTCGCGCAGGGCGATCAGCTCGTACAGCTCATCGTTGTTCAGCTCGGTGAGCCAGGCCTCGCCCACCTGCACCGTCATGTCCGACAGTTCCCGCTTGGCGGCGATCACCCCGTCGATCCGCTCCTCCAGCGTTCCCGCACACACGAACTTGCGCACCTGCACCGCCTTCGTCTGCCCGATCCGGAAGGCCCGGTCCGTGGCCTGGTTCTCGACCGCGGGATTCCACCAGCGATCCACGTGCACCACATGATTCGCGGCCGTCAGGTTGAGCCCGGTGCCACCCGATTTCACGGTGGCCAGGAGCACGGGCGCACCGTCGCCGGCCTGGAACCGCTCGACCATCGCATCCCGGTCACGACGCGGTACGGAACCGTCGAGTACCGGCACCTCGGCGCCGAGGAGCCCGCTGAGCCACGGCTGCAGCATCCGGGCGAACTCGGCGTACTGGGTGAATACCAGCGCCCGCTCACCATCGGCGGCCACGGTCTCCAGGATGTCGGCGAGCAGTTCGACCTTGCCGGAGCGGTGCTGCCCGCGGCGCAGCAGCGGCGAACCGTCGTCGAGGTACTGCGCGGGGTGGTTGCACACCTGTTTGAGCCGAGTGAGCGAGGCGAGGACGAGACCACGGCGCGGCATCCCCTCCGACCGGCGTAGCTCCTCCACCAACCGGTTCAGCACCGCTTGGTACAGGCCTGCCTGCTCGGGAGTGAGCGAGGCGCGGATCGTGAACTCCGCCTTCTCCGGCAGCTCGGGCGCGATAGCGGGATCGGTCTTCACCCGGCGCAGGATGAACGGTGAGGTGAGCGTGGTGAGGCGCCGCGCGGCGGCCCGGTCCTGTTCGCGTTCGATGGGCATCGCGAACCGGTTCCGGAAGGTGCGCGCCGATCCGAGCAGGCCCGGATTGACCAGGTCGATCACGGCACGCAGGTCCTCGAGCCGGTTCTCGACCGGAGTGCCGGTGAGTGCCACCCGGTGCGCCGCGGGAATCGCCCGAAGCGCCTTCGCCGCAGCGGTGTTCACGTTCTTCACGTGCTGTGCTTCATCGACCACGATGCGGCCCCAGCGCAGCGCCGAGAGCTGCTCCCGGTCCCGCGAGGCGAGCGCGAACGTGGTGATCACGATGTCGGCGCCGGCCACCGCCTCCGCGAAGGCCGCACCGGCCGCGCGATCGGCGCCGTGGTGCACCAGCACGCGCAGGTCCGGCGCGAACCGCTGTGCCTCGGCGGCCCAGTTCCCCACCACCGACATCGGGCACACGATCAGTGTGGGATCGACGGGGCCCGCCTCGCGCTCGTGGCATAGCAGCGCCAACACTTGGATCGTCTTGCCCAACCCCATATCGTCTGCGAGTACCGCCCCGATCCCACTGCGCCACAAGGTGACCAGCCATTCGAGTCCGCGCAACTGATACGGACGCAGTTGCGCCTTCAGGCCCGACGGCGGGGCCACCGACGCGGGCGCGATGGTGCCGCCCCGGTACACCGAGTCGAGCCAGCCGAGGCCGTCGACCGCGACCAGTGGCGCGGGCAGCGCGGCGGGGTCGGCGATCAGCCCGAGCAGATCGCCGAGGTCGTGGGCGGTGCCGTCCTCCTTGGCCCGGCGCTGTTCGCCGACGAACCGTGCCGCCTGCGCCAGGGTGCGACGGTCCGCACGGACCCACCGGCCGCGTACCTTCACCAATCCCGACATGGTGTTGGCCAGCCCGGCCAGCTCACTCGCGGTGAGCACCGCATCGCCCACCGCGAGTTGCCAGGCGAAGTCCTTGATCTCGGCGAGACCGGCCTGCACGGTGAGTGCGGTGCGGCCCGGCTGCTCCCGGCCGGCGAGTCGCAACGCGGGCCGGACCGTGGCGATCGAGGTGGGGAGCAGCACCTCGTAGCCCGCCTTGGTCAATCCCGGAGCACCCTCGAGGAACAGCGCTTCCGCTTCCTCGGTGGTGAGCAGGAAATCCAGTGAGCCGCGATCCTGACGCACTCGTTTCAGGGGCGGGTACACCGCCAGTGCCCGTGCCAGTTCGCTCGCCAGGTCATCGAGGTCGACGGGACTCATCCGCACCGGATCGGCACGCACGGGTGCGGCGCCGGGCACCCGGCGGCACACCTCCAACCGCCACGGCGCATCCGGTGGGGCGGCGACCGGATCGATCTCGCCGGGCCGCTTACCATCGGGCTCGATGAGCCGCAGCACCAGCAGCGTCTCGGCCGAGCGGACGCTGCCCGACCATTCGGTCCACGCGGCGGGGGCGCCCGCATCGGAGACCTCGCCCGGGGGCAGTGGCTCACCGTCGACCAGTGCCCGCAGCGAGGGCGCGGCCACCCATTCCCACGGCCCGTCGCCGAGGCGGTTGCGCGCGTAGCGATCGGTGAGTTCGGCGGCCATATCGAGGGTCGCGGCCAGATCGCCGCCGCGACGCAACGCGGCGGGCATCGCGGCGGCTGCCGTCTGCACCCAGGTACGCCACTGCACGGACTCCAGCGGCGCCCACCGCACGAGCCAATCGCCGTCGTCGCTGCGCAGCACCGGGGTCACGGCCCCGACCGCGACGAACCGTTCGATCGACTTCGCCACCCAGCGCAGGTACCGCAGATCGCCGGCGCCGTCGTCGGGGCCCAGCCGGTCGAGCAGCGCGGCGGCACGTTCGGGCCCCAGAGTCAGGACCGGCGCGACGAGCTGTCCGCCCGGCCCCGGCACCGTGGTGGATCGGCGGGGCTTGCGGTCACCGAGGACTGCGGCGACGGGCGCAGGCATGACGGCCGGGTCGGGTTCGGCGGTCGGCTCACCGAGGTCGTCGGTGAACCACAGCGCCAGCCCGAGTCCGGGCCGCCAGAGCCCGTGCGCGGCGGACCGGGGACGGGGCACGACTACTCCGCCACGACGCGGTACGCCTCGTGCCGATGGCGCAGACGGTGCCGCAGGTGTGCCTGCACGGCCGGCCATTCGTGGCGCAGGATGGAGAAGAGCACCGCATCGAGCAGAGCGCCGTTGCGGTAGCGCTTGTTGCTGCGCAGCACCCCGTCTTGTTTGGCGCCGAGCCGGGCGATCGCCTCCCGCGACTGGGTGTTCACCCACTGCGTGCGCAGGCCGATGCATTCGCAGCCCAGCGTCTCGAAGGCGTGCTGCAGGAGCAGCAGTTTGGATTCGGCGTTCGTGCCCGTGCCGTGCGCGGAGGCCCGGTTCCAGGTGTAGCCGATCTCCATGCGCGGCACGTCGGGGTCGATGTCGTAGTACGTCGTCATACCGAGCACGCGGCCCTCGGTGTCGATGGCGGTGAACGGGATCATCTGGCCCTGCTGCTGTAGATCGAGGCGGCGGTCGATCTCGGCCTTCAGGCCGGAGGGGGCCGGCACCGAGGTGTACCAGCGGTCCCACATCCGACCGTCCTCGAGCGCGTCGATCAGACCGTCGTAGTGGTCGTGCGAGAGCGGTGCGAGGGTGACCAGGTGGCCGGTCAGGGTGACCGGCCGCAGCGGTGTGGAGAAGGCCATGCAGCGGAGACTACGCGGCGTCGCCGACAACCAGCTTCGCGAGCGCCGAGCGCAGATCGTCGGGGATCGACGTGGGGCGGCGGGTGACCCGGTCGACGAAGACGTGCACGAACCACCCCTCCGCGGCGAGCCGCCACGTCGGTTCGGCGGCCGCCGCGCCGCCCTCACCGAAGAGCGTCACGGCGTACCTCACGCTGGAGCCGCCCAACCTGGTGACCGCGAGCCCGGCCTTCACCTGCTCCGGGAATGCCAACGGGGCGTCGTAGCGGCAGTGAGATTCCACACAGAGCCCGATGGTGGCGCCACCGTGGATGTCGAGCCCGCCCTCGCGGATGAGGTAGGTGTTGATCACCGTGTCGAAATAGCTGTAGTACTCGACGTTGTTGACGTGCCCGTAGACGTCGTTGTCCTTCCACCGGGTGGGAATGACGAGGGTGTACGGCTGGTCGTCGATGCTCGGCACGGCTCGCACCCTACGCCGCAGTGCGGTCGCGGTCCGTCCGGACGGGGAATGAATATGGCGACGCAGTGGTAACAAGGGGAGGAGAGCGGGGCCCGCTACGGGCGCCGCAGCTACGGAGGTCACCATGGCGAATCAGCCCGCCCCCATCGAGCCCAACGTGCCCGCCACCCGCGACGGCGGCGGCGTCCTGGGCTCTGTCATCGACCGGGCCGCCCGGCTCCAGGCACCCGCGGTCGCGAAGTACGTCGCGGGCCTGCGCGAGGCGCATCCCGACGAGAGCCCGGCGCAGATCATCGGCCGGATCGAGAAGCGCTACCTCCTCACCGTGACCGGAACGGGTGGCGCCGCGGGCGCGACCGCGGCGGTTCCCGGCGTCGGCACACTGGCGGCGATCGGCACCGTCGGCGCCGAGACCGTGGTGTTCATGGAGGCCTCGGCCCTGTACGCCCTGGCCGTGGCGGAGGTCTACGGCATCTCCCCCGAAGATCGCGAGCTGCGCAAGGCCCTGGTGCTGACCGCGGTGCTGGGCGAGGCGGGGCTCGGTGCGCTGCGGGCCACCGTGGGCGCCAAGAACGCCTCGCTGATGAACCTCAAGCGCAATCCTGCGCAACTTCCCGGCCTCAGCGGCCTGAACAAGCAGCTGATGAAGATGTTCAGCCGCCGGTTCCTGGCGAAGAAGTCGCCACTGGTCCTGGGCAAACTCCTCCCCGCGGGCATCGGTGCCGTGGTGGGCGCCGGTGGCAACCGGGTACTGGGCAAGGGCGTGATCAAGAACTCCCGAAACGCGTTCGGCCCGGTCCCCACGGCGTGGCCGACCCCTGGCCTGCGGGTGATCGACGGATCGGCCACGGAGGCGGGCGGTACGGCGTTACCGGAGTAAGCCGTCACGGGTTTAACCCGGTGGACTACCCTGGACCACGCAGATTTGCGCCGACTGTGATCCGGTTCGGCGCGGGCATGATACGACGATGATGAATCGAGGCGAGGACCTGCCGTGAGCAGCAGTTCTGTATCGGATTTCGGCCAAAACGAGTGGCTGGTCGAGGAGATGTACGAGCGGTTCAAGGCCGACCCTAATTCGGTCGACCCGAGCTGGCACGATTTCCTCTCCACGTATCAGCCCGGCGCCGCCGCGGCGAATGGCAGCGCACCCGCTGCGGCCGCAGCGCCTGCGGCCCCCGCCGCTCCCGCTCCGGCGGCCGCGGCCCCGGCGGTGACCCCGCCCGCGAAGGCGGCCGAGTCCACGCTGACGCCGGCACCGTCGAAGCCGGTCACTCCCGCCCCGTCGTCCCCCGCGAAGCCGGCGCCGGCGCCGAAGACTCCCGCCACGGCGGAGTTCCCGGCCGAGGAGGAGCACCAGGTGCTCCGCGGCGCCGCGAATGCGGTGGTCAAGAACATGAACGCCAGCCGCGAGATCCCGACGGCCACGTCGGTGCGCGCGATGCCGGTGAAGGTGATGTTCGACAACCGCGTGGTGATCAACAACCACCTCGCGCGTACCCGCGGCGGCAAGATCAGCTTCACCCACATCCTCGGGTATGCGCTGGTCCAGGGCGTCAAGGCGTTCCCCAACATGAACCGGCACTTCGCCGAGATCGACGGTAAGCCGAACGCCGTCACACCACCGCATGTCAACCTGGGCATCGCGATCGACCTGGTGGGCAAGAACGGAAGCCGCAGCCTGGTGGTGGCCGGCGTCAAGAACGCCGAGACCATGGACTTCGCACAGTTCGTGGCCGCCTACGAGGACATCGTGCGCCGGGCCCGCAACGGCAAGTTGACCGCCGAGGACTTCGCCGGGGTCACCATCTCGCTGACCAACCCGGGCGGTATCGGCACGGTGCACTCGGTGCCCCGTCTGATGGTGGGCCAGGGCGCGATCATCGGCGTCGGTGCCATGGAGTACCCGGCCGAGTTCCAGGGCGCCAGCGAGGAGAAGATCGCCGATCTGGGAGTCGGCAAGCTCACCACGCTGACCTCGACCTACGACCACCGCATCATTCAGGGCGCCGAGTCGGGCGACTTCCTGCGCTACGTCCACGAGCTCACCCTGAGCGACGAGTTCTGGGACGACATCTTCCGCACCCTGCACGTGCCCTACGAGCCCGTGCGCTGGCGTCGCGACATCCCCCCGCACGGCATCGACAAGGACGCCCGCGTTCTTGAGCTGATCGCGGCCTACCGGGCCCGCGGCCACCTGATGGCCGATGTGGATCCGCTGCGGTTCAACAACGACAAGCTCGAATCGCACCCCGACCTGAACGTGCTCACCTACGAGCTGACGCTGTGGGATCTGGACCGCACGTTCAACGTGGGTGGTTTCCACGGCGAAGACCGGCTCAAGCTGCGCAAGGTGCTCTCGGTGCTGCGCGACGCCTACTGCCGGCACGTGGGTATCGAGTACGCGCACATCCTCGAGCCCGAGCAGCAGAAGTGGCTGCAGGAGCGCGTCGAGGCCAAGGATTCCAAGCCCTCGGTCGCCGAGCAGAAGTACATCCTGTCCAAGCTCAACGCCGCCGAGGCCTTCGAGACGTTCCTGCAGACCAAGTACGTCGGCCAGAAGCGGTTCTCGCTGGAGGGCGCCGAGTCGGTCATCCCGATGATGGACGCCGTCCTCGATCAGGCCGCCGAGCACTCGCTCGATGAGGTCGTGATCGGCATGCCGCACCGCGGCCGCCTCAACGTGCTGGCGAACATCGTCGGCAAGCCGTACAGCAAGATCTTCACCGAGTTCGAGGGCAACCTGAACCCGGCGCAGGCACACGGCTCGGGTGACGTGAAGTACCACCTCGGCGCCGAGGGCAAGTACTACCAGATGTTCGGCGAGAACGAGATCACCGTCTCGCTGGTCGCCAACCCGTCGCACCTCGAAGCGGTCGACCCCGTGCTCGAGGGCATCGTGCACGCCAAGCAGGACATGCTGAACCCGCCGGAGGGCACGCACCCCGTCATGCCGCTGATGCTGCACGGCGACGCCGCCTTCGCCGGTCAGGGCGTGGTGGCCGAGACGCTCAACATGGCGAACCTCGACGGCTTCTCCAACGGCGGCACCGTGCACATCGTGGTGAACAACCAGGTCGGCTTCACCACCTCGCCGGAGAACTCCCGCAGCTCGCAGTACTGCACCGATGTGGCGAAGATGATCGGCGCGCCGATCTTCCACGTCAACGGCGACGATCCCGAGGCCTGCGTGTGGGTGGCCAAGCTCGCCGTCGATTTCCGCGAGCGCTTCCACAAGGACGTCGTGATCGACCTCGTCTGCTACCGCCGCCGCGGCCACAACGAGGGCGACGATCCGTCGATGACCCAGCCCGGCATGTACGACGTGATCGACACCAAGCGCGGTGTCCGCAAGTCCTACACCGAGGCTCTGATCGGCCGTGGCGACATCTCCACCAAGGAGGCCGAGGACGCACTGCGCGACTACCAGGGCCAGCTGGAGCGGGTGTTCAACGAGGTCAAGGAGCTCGAGAAGTTCCAGGCCGAGCCCGCACCGTCGATCATCGCCGACCAGCCGCTGCCCAGCTCGCTGGTGACCGCCGTACCGCTGGAGCAATTGCAGCGGATCGGCGACGCCTACGGGAATGTGCCCGAGGGCTTCACCGTGCACCCGCGCGTGGCCCCCGTGGTCAAGCGTCGGTTCGAGATGTCGCGCGAGGGCGGCGTCGACTGGGCGTTCGGTGAGCTCCTCGCGTTCGGCACCCTGCTGGAGGAGGGCCGCACGGTCCGCCTGGCCGGCCAGGACAGCCGCCGCGGCACCTTCACGCAGCGTCACGCGGTGCTGATCGATCGCCAGTCCGGGCAGGAGTACACCCCGCTCGACAACCTCGGCCCCGACGGCACCCCGTCGCCCGGCAAGTTCATGGTCTACGACTCGGCGCTCACCGAGTTCGCGGGCCTGGGCTTCGAGTACGGCTACTCGGTGGCCGACGAGTCGGCGCTGGTGTGTTGGGAGGCGCAGTTCGGCGACTTCGTCAACGGCGCGCAGTCGATCATCGACGAATTCATCAGCTCGGGAGAGGCCAAGTGGGGCCAGACCTCGGGCGTCACGCTGCTGCTCCCCCACGGCCACGAGGGCCAGGGGCCCGACCACACCTCGGCCCGTATCGAGCGGTTCCTGCAGTTGTGCGCCGAGGGCTCGATGACGGTCGCGATGCCGTCGACCCCCGCGTCGTACTTCCACCTGTTGCGCCGCCACGCGCTCGACGGTGTGCGCCGCCCGATGGTGGTCGCGACGCCGAAGTCGATGCTGCGCAACAAGGCGGCGGTGAGCCCGCTGGAGGACTTCACCTCGGGCAAGTTCCGTTCGGTGATCGACGATCCGGCCTTCGAGGTCGACGGCGGCAACCGCGACGGCGTGTCCCAGCTCCTGCTGGTCTCCGGCAAGCTGTACTACGAGCTGGAGGCTCGCCGGAAGAAGGACAACCGCACCGACGTGGCGATCATCCGCATGGAGCAGCTCTACCCGCTGCCCTCGCGGCGCCTGCCGGCCACGCTGGACAAGTACCCCAACGCGAAGGACGTGCGCTGGGTGCAGGAGGAGCCGGCCAACCAAGGTGCGTGGCCGTTCTTCGGCCTGGAGCTGCCGCAGCTCGACGAGCGCCTCGTGGGCATCAAGCGCGTCTCGCGGCGCGCCATGTCGGCACCGTGCTCGGGTTCGTCGAAGGTGCACGCGGTGGAGCAGGCACAGATCATCGACGAGGCCTTCGCCTGATCGAATGAATCACCAACGCAGGGCCGGTCTTCCCACGTGGAGGGCCGGCCCTCGCCATTGGCGCGGACCGCGCCGCTCAGCTCACGCGGGAATGTCGAGCCCGACGGCGCCTGCCATTCCGAGGAACATCGTGGCGAGATGGTCGACCACCTCGTCGCGGGTCATGTCGGCGAAGCCGGCGTTCTCGTCGAGCCACTGCACCAGGGTCTCCTCGACCACCGCGATCCAGCCGTGCACGGCGAGCACGAACCGGGTCGACCGTTCGATGCCGATTCCCTCGGCCTGATCGACGAACTGGTTCACGATCTGCTCGCGCACCGACTTCACCGCGGTCCGGATGCGCGGCTCGGACCAGCTGACGCCGGCGAGCATCGGCAGCAGGGACTGCCGGTTCTGCATGATGTGGTCGACGTAGGTCCCGAGGGTGGCTGTGAGGATCGGCATGACCTCGGCGATGTCTTCCGGGTTCTTCTCGGGCGTCGCCACCTCGCCGACGATCCGCGCCTGCTCCTCGACCAGGGCCACTTGGAACTCGAGCTTGGAATCGAAGTAGTGGAAGAGCAACCCGGCCGAGACTCCGGCCTGGCTCGCGATCTCCTCGATGGACACCTGTTCCAGCGCCTGGTGCTTGAGGCTCGCCAGTCCCAGGTCGATGAATTGCTGCCGCCGCGCTTGCGGGCTCAGTCGGGTGCGCTTACGCCCCATCGCGGCTGCCACGGACTTTCTGGTCACCTACTGAATCCTACTCAATAGGTCGTTGACATTTGCCGGTTCCCATCCCTACTGTCGAGTAAGAACGCCGAACTTCGGCGCATCAGTGCAGCTCAGCTTGGACAATGTGAGGATTCCACCATGAAGAGTTTCCGCGGCAAGGTCGCCGTCATCACCGGCGCCGCCTCCGGTATGGGTCGCGAATTGGCCCTGCAGCTCGCCGACGAGGGCGCCAAGCTCTCCCTGTGCGACTACGACCCGGCCGGCCTGGAGGAGACCGCAGAGCTCGCCCGCGCCCGCGGCGCCGAGGTGCACACGAAGGTCGTCAACGTCGGTGAGCGCGAACAGCTGCTCGCCTACGCCGACGAGGTCGTCGAGCACTACGGGACGGTCAACCTGCTCTTCAACAACGCCGGAATCGCACACCACGAGCCGGTCGAGACCACGTCCTTCAAGGACTACGACCGGGTCATGGACATCGACTTCTGGGGCGTGGTGAACGGCACGAAGGCCTTCCTGCCTGCCCTGATCGCCTCGGGTGATGCGCATATCGTGAACACCAGCTCATTGTTCGGACTGCTGTCGGTGGGCGGGCAGAGCGCCTACAACGCCGCGAAGTTCGGGGTCCGGGGCTTCACCGAGGCACTGCGCATCGAGATGCTCTCGAGCGATCACAACGTTGGTGTCACCTGCGTGCACCCGGGTGGCATCAAGACCGCCATCGCCCGTAATGCCACGGTCGCCGAGGGCAAGAACGCCGCCGCCACTGCCGAGTTCTTCGACAAGTACCTCGCCCGCACCTCGGCGGAGTCCGCCGCCGATACGATTCTCAAGGGCGTCAAGCGCAATCGCGGCCGCGTGCTGGTGGGCACCGATGCCAAGATCATCGACGTGCTGGTCCGCCTCGGCGGCTCCGCGTACGAGCGGGTGAACGCGCTGCTCGATACTCAGCTCAAGAAGTTCGTCTAACCCGACGATCCTGACAATGACTGCCGCCCCGCATGATTCATGCGGGGCGGCAGTCATTTCGGGTCAGTGCAGCGGATGATCCGCGGCCCACTGGCCAGTCACCTCGTCGACCGTCTTCTCCCCTGAGCGCACCTTCTCGACCATGGCCGCCAGGTCGATCGTGGTCAGTTCGCCCGCGATCGCGGATAGCCGCTTATTCTGCTGCGATGTGAGACCGTCGCGCCGGAACAGCGGAACCACGGCGCGCGAGGGCACCGCCCCGTCCGGATCGGCGACCTGATTCAGCTTCTGCGCGGCCGCCGACAGTGTGCCCAGTTGCGCGAGACCGGCCCGGCCGTCGGTGACCTCACGCGCAGCCGCCGCATCGTCGTCGACCACGGTGACCGGCCCGACCGCGCAACCGTAGCGCCCCGCGATGTCGGCAGGGCTACCGCGCGGGACCGCGACCGGCCCGGCCAGGCCCTCACAATCGCGCAAGCTCGCGGGTTCCCCTCCCGTGCGGGTGTAAAGCATCGGCTGATCCAGCGCGAGCGTCGGATCGCCCAGGCCGAGCCCTTCGGGAAGTACCGCGCTTACGGCGACGAACTGCGCATCCCACTGCGCCTTCGCGTCCTTGGTCTCCTTCTTCTCGGCAGCCGGCTGCGGAACTCCCGGCCGGTACCGATCCCACAGCGCTCCGGTGAGCGCCGGGGCGACAGTGACCTCGCCGCGCTCCACGGCCGCCACCGCGGCGTCGCCGGGTCCGATGCCGAGCCGGACCTCCACCGGTGTGCCGATGCCACGCAGCGCGTTCGCGTAGATCACCCCCTCGATCCGGGACGCGATGTCGTCGGCGGTCGCCAAGGTCACGGTTCCCGTGCTGGCGCGCGGCCCGAGATCAGAGGCGTCACCTCCGTCGGAGCAGCCGGCGAGGGAGGCCGCGAGCAGGGTCGCGGCGCCGAGGCGCAGGATCGGACTTCTCACGCCCTCTTTCTACCCGGCGCCGCGCGCAGGTGTGGCATCCGCCTGCCCGTGCGCACCGCGGACGCCGTTCGCCGGGTCTAATATCAGCGCATGCCCTCGATGCCGTCCCTACCCCGGGCGGGTACACCGCGCCGCGACGCAGCCGTTCCGCGGGTTCCCGTCCCGGTCGCCCGAGCCGTCGTCGACTGCGGTGTCTACATCGATGGGGAGCGCCTTCCCGGCCGGTTCAGCTACGTCGAAGCGATCGAGGAGGTGCGCCGCCGCGGTGAGGGGTACGTCTGGGTCGGCATGCTCGACCCGGATCAGCATCAGATGGACGAGGTCGCCAGAGTCTTCGGACTGCACCCGCTGACCGTCGAAGACACGCTGGTCACGCACACCCGTCCGAAGGTCGATCGATTCGACGACGCCCTGTTCCTCATCCTCAAGACCGTGAATTACGTGGGCCACGACCGCACCGACCCGATGGCCCGATTGATCGAGACCGGCGAGGTGATGGTGCTGGTGGGGCCCGATCATGTGATCACGGTGCGGCACGGCGAGCACGGCAGCCTGCGCCGGGTGCGCCGGAACCTGGAGAGCAATCCCGGGCTGCTCAGGTTGGGCCCGTCGGCAGTGATGCACGCCGTCGCCGATCACGTGGTCGACACCTACGTCGCCGTCTCCGATCTGCTGGAGGATGACATCGATCGGGTCGAGGAGGACGTCTTCCGTGCCCGGGCCCGCACCCAGGTCGACGAGATCTATCAGATCAAGCGCGATGTGGTGGAGCTGCGCCGTGGAATCCATCCGCTCTCACACGCGCTCAAGCGCCTCACCTGCGATTTCGACGATATCGTTCCCAGCGAGATCCGGCGCTACTTCTCCGACGTCATGGACCATCAGGCGATGGTCGCCGATCACGTGGAGACCTACAACGACGTACTCAGTTCACTGATCGACGCCGCGGTCGCCAAGATCGGGATGCAGCAGAACGAGGACATGCGCAAGATGTCGGCCATCATCGGTCTGGTCGCCGTGCCCACGATGATCGCGGGAATCTACGGTATGAACTTCGACAACATGCCCGAACTGCATTGGAGCTACGCCTATTACGCGGTGCTCGCCGTCATGCTGCTGGCCTGTCTCGGCCTGTTCATCACCTTCCGCAGGATCAAGTGGCTGTGACACCTCCCCTGCGGTGACCTGAATCGTAGGTACGCTCGGCTCATGAACCGGGAGCTGTGGGACCGGCGCGGCGAAATGTGGGCCCGCGGGAACGACGGTGCCCCTGCGCACGTCTGGGTGATGCGCAGCGCGTTCTTCGGTCTCGTTGCGGCGGCCTGGTCGACGTGGGGAGGGACGGCCACGCAGTACCTTCCGGAGAATCCGGTCGCGGAGTTCGCCGCTCGGTCGTCGACCGAAGTACTGCTTGCGCTCTATCTGCTGTACGCCGCGCGATCGAAACCGAAGGCCATCGTCGCGGTGATCGTGATCATCGCGAGCGTGATCGGGGCGAAAGTGGTCGGCCGGCTATCGACCCAGTGGACGATGGCCAGAATGAGCGAGCCCGGCTATGACGGGAGCGCCGATTGGTGGTCGGACCCGGTCTACTGGTTCATCATCGTCGCCACCGGAATTTTCAGCTACGTGTTCATCTGGGCGGCCTGGGGCATTGCACGGCGTCGAAGTTCGGCGTGGCTGTGGTCGCTGCCCGTACCCGCACTGTTCACCGTGCTCGGCCCCTGGGTGCTGCAGACGAACTTCGACTGGTTCATCGAAACGGGGTGGCGCGTCCAACTGGCGAATGTCGTCGTCGCCGTCCTCCCGATCACTCTGTCGATCCTGGCCGGTTGGGCCGCGGACGTGGCGTTCGGGACGCCACCTCCCGCACAGGTCGCACCCGAGCCGACCACACCTGCGGGCATGGCCGAGGTGCCGCAGTCCGCTCCGCAGGGCGTCGCCGCCGATCCGCTGTTCGACGCACCACCGGCCGACGATCCCCTCTTCGACGCCCCAGACCGGGACTAGACCTCGCGCGCCGCGGGCCGCCCAGGATCGGCCGGGTCGATACCCGCCTCGGCCCAGGCCTCGCGCAGTGCCGCGGCGCCCTTGAGCCGCACCCACGCCGCCTCGTTGGCGGTGATCGGGTCGGCGCGCAGGAATCGGACGGGCTCGCCGTCGCGCTCCAGATCCGGCACGGCCGACTCGCCCAGCAACACGGCCGTGAACGGCGCCCCCGCCCAGAGCGGGGTGCCGAGGTCGACCAATGCATCCGGAGCCAGCACGAGGCCCTCCACGGCGGGCGAGGCGGCCAGGATCGCGACGGATCGATGCACTCCGTCGAGCGCGGCGCCGGGTCCGTCGGCGGCGGGGCGCAGTTCGAGGATCACTTCGGCACGTGGTCCGTCCTCGACCGCCACGATCGCGTTGGGGTCGGTCATCGGGTGCCGCGAGCAGCCGAGGCTCGCGAAGGCGACGGTGCGCGCCCCGGATCCGATCCAGCGCAGCACCGTCATCGGCTCCAGGCCGAGGAAAGTCACCGATGCGGCGACGGGCGGCGCGAAGTCGCGCCCGTCGTAGTACGCCGAAAGGTGTGCCCGGACGTCGTCCACCACGGAAGTCACGGCTCCGATCCTACGAGCCCGCCGGGGTCAGAAGAATTGGCCCGGTTGCCAGGGCTTGCGGGTGGTCCGCTCCCCTACCTCGTCGATGATCTCGGGGCTCCACTCGTGGCTGCGCACGAGCCGGTACCGCTCGCACGAGACGAAGACGTAGACCTCGGCATCGGTGGACTGCGCCATGATGCCGGCGTCGCGGGCCATCGCCACGACCGGACTGAATTCGTCGCGGTACCAGCGGTTCGCGACGTCCTCCCGGGAGAGGTACTGCCCCGTCTCCTGGACCAGCCGGAATCCCCACGCCTCCACCGATTCCGCGAGCACCGAGTAGTCCCACGCGTTGGTCATGCGCACGCGGTCGCGCGCCTCACCCGTCAACGGCACGCGTTCGAGGAACAGCCGGCGATGATCCTTGAGCAGGAGGTCCGAGCGAACCGAGATCCCGTCCGCGCCTACCCGGGTCATCACCTCGGTGACGTAGGCGTCGATCGTGGCGAAGCCGCGGGCGAAGGCGATCGACACGCGGTGATGGCCGTCCACCACGAAGTACATGTCGCCGACCTTCTTCACCTCGATCGGCGGCATCGCTTCGCCGCGACGTTGGGCGGCGGCGAGCCGCTGCCAGCGGGCCCGCAGCGCGGGTGTGCGGGGACGGAAGTAGCGGTCGAAATCTCGTGTGCGGTCGACGCTGCCGACGATCTGTGCGGTGGGGACCACCTGCAGGCCGAGATTGCGTTCGGTGACCATACCGAGCGCGCCGACCACCTCGTCGTAGGGCAGCACATCGTTGACGTCGCCGGGGCGGCGTCGGATCCACGACGCGAGCCGGGCTATTTCGGCGCGGCGCCGGGAGCGTTCGAAGTCGGATCGGGCGTCCGCATCGGGGAAGCCGGTATCACGCGCCACGTCGTCGCTCCCGGATGGTGTAGGCCCCGGGATCGCCGGGGGTGATGTCGAAATAGGTGTAGCCCACCGTGTTCAGGACCGGCACGGCACCGATGGTGAGGTCGGGGCCGGGCCTGCCGTGCGGGTGGACATGCCCGTGCACGAACACCTGCGGTCGCAGTCGGGACACGAGCGTACCCAGTGCCGTGAAACCGCGGTGCGGGGAGTCGTCGCCGTCGCCGACCCCGGCTGCAGGAGAATGAGTGAGCACCACGTCCACCGTACGACGGCCCAGTCGCGCGGCCTGGCGCAGGCGCCACGCGCGACGCGCCAATTGTCCCTGCGTCCACTGGTTCGCGCCGTCGTGGTACCGGATCGAACCGCCGAGGCCCGCCACGGTGAGACCGGCCACGGTCACCACTCGCCCGTCGGCGTTGACCCCGCCGCGCGGACCCGGTGGTTCCGCGGGCAGCCCACCGCGGAGGTAGCCACCGCGGGTGCGGCGGAATCCGCCGTGATCAGGATCGTGATTGCCGGGCACGAAGACGCAGGGCACGCCGTAGCGGTCCATGAGCGATTCCAGGTACGCCCCCGGAAGGTCACCGGCGCCGAGAATCAGATCGGGTCGCAACGTCGTCGAGGCCAGGGTGAGCCCGGGTACCTCCTCGTCGCTGACTGCCAGAACGCGCACTGCGGTGTTACAGAGCCAGATTGGTGCCGGTGGCACGGTCGAACACGGAGATCTTCGCGGGGTCGTAGTAGAGCTCGACCTCCGCACCCCGGGCGGCAGTGGAATCGGCGGAGAGACGAGCGACCACCTCGTCGACACCGTCGAGCGGGGCGGCCTGCTCGCCCGGGCTCAGATCGGCGAGCGCGTCCACCCGCCCCGTCTCGGCTGGGACACCGAAGTGCACGAACTTATCCGAGCCCATCGATTCGAGGACGTCGACCTTGGCGGTGAACGTGAGTCCGCCGACCCGCTGGTTGGGATCGAGCAGGCGAGCGTCCTCGAAGTGCTCGGGGCGGATACCGACGATCACGTCACCGGTCTTATTGCCCGCGGCAGCGGCCTTGTCCGCGAGTGTGGGCGCGTCGAGTAGCAGGATCTCCCCGAGCGCGGTGTTGATCCCCACGGAGGTGAGCCGTCCGGGCACGAAGTTCATCGCCGGCGAACCGATGAAGCCTGCGACGAACAGGTTCGACGGGCGGTCGTAGAGCTCCTGCGGGGCGCCGATCTGCTGGACGTCGCCGCTCTTGAGAACCACCACACGGTCGCCGAGGGTCATGGCCTCGGTCTGGTCGTGGGTCACGTAGACCATGGTGGTGCCGAGGCGCTTCTGCAGCCGGGAGACCTCGGTGCGCATCTGCACACGCAGCTTCGCGTCCAGGTTCGACAGCGGCTCGTCCATCAGGAAGGCCTTGGGGCTGCGGACGATTGCGCGGCCCATCGCGACTCGCTGCCGCTGGCCACCGGAGAGTTGGCTGGGACGGCGGTCGAGGTGCTGAGTCAGGTCGAGGGTGCGCGCGGCGTCCTCGACCTTGGCGTTGATCTCATCCTTGCCGAGTTTCGCCAGTTTCAGGGGAAAGGCGATGTTCTCGCGCACCGTCATATGCGGGTACAGCGCGTAGGACTGGAAGACCATGGCGATGTCGCGGTCCTTGGGCGCCTTCTCGTTCATCCGCGCGCCACCGATGCGCAGCTCGCCGCCCGAGATGTCCTCCAGGCCCGCGATCATGTTCAGCGTGGTCGACTTTCCGCAACCCGAAGGCCCGACCAGGATCACGAACTCGCCGTCGGCGATCTCCAGGTTGATGTCGCTGACGGCGGTGCTGCCGTCGGGGTAGGTCTTGTTGACGTGGTCCAGGACGATGTCAGCCATAGTTTTGCTCCTTGAGTACTTTCCGACGTCAGCCCTTGACCGCGCCGGAGGTCAACCCGGCAACGATCCGTCGCTGGAAGATCAGCACGAAGATGATGATGGGGATGGTCACGATCACGGCGGCCGCCGAGATGGAACCGGTGGGGGTCTCGAACTCGCTACTGCCGGTGAAGTTCACGATCGCCACCGGAGCGGTGATCGACGCGTCCGTCGCGGTCAGCGACAGCGCGAACAGCAGGTCGTTCCAGCAGAAGATGAACACCAGGATCGCGGCGGTCACCACACCGGGCGCGGCCAGCGGTGCGATCACGCGGCGGAACGCCTGCGCCGGAGTGGCGCCGTCCATTTTGGCGGCCTTCTCCAGTTCCCAGGGGATCTCTCGGAAGAACGCCGAGAGGGTGTACACCGTGAGCGGCAGGGCGAACGTGATGTACGGCAGGATCAGGCCCGGCCAGGTGTTGAACAGCCCCACCTTCCGCTCGATGTTGAACAGCGGCGTGATCAGCGAGACCTGCGGGAACATCGCGATGAGCAGCGCCGCGCCCACGAACAACTTCTTGCCGGGGAACTGCAACCGGGCCACCGCGTAGGCGGCGAACATGCCGATGATCACCGCGATCACGGTGGAGATCAGGGCGATGCCGATCGAGTTGATCAACGGCCGGACGAATCCGTTGCCGGAGAAGATCGCGGTGTAGTTGTCGAGGGTCGGATTCTTCGGAATGAACGACCCGTCGCCGACCGTGGCGATCGGCTTGAACGACAGCGAGATGATCCACAACACCGGGATCAGCGCATACGCGATCACCAGCAGATCGATCGCGCTCCAGGCCAGCTTGCGGCCGGCGGTATTGGCAGCCATGTACTTTCCCCTACCGTCGATCGTCGGAGTCGGCGCCCGGCACTGCGGTACCGAAGGCCTTGACGAAGATGAATGCGATGATCGCGACGCAGATGAAGATCAGTACCGAGATCGCCGACCCCACGCCCAGGTTGAACGCCTTGAACAGGTTGTCGTAGCCCAGGATCGAGACCGACCCCGTCCCGTTGCTGCCGTTGGTGAGGATGTAGATGTTGTCGAAGATCCGGAACGCGTCCAGCGTGCGGAACAGCAGCGCCACCAGGATCGCCGGCTTCATCAGCGGGATGATGATCTTGGTGAGCCTGGTCCACGGTCCGGCGCCGTCGAGCGCGGCGGCCTTGAGCAGGTCGTCGGGCACCAGGGCCAGACCCGACAGCAGCAACAGCGCCATGAACGGCGTGGTCTTCCACACCTCGGCCAGGATGATCACGGCCACCGACGGCCGCTGCTCGGTGAGCGGTGCGGTGCCATCGGGCAGCAGGTTCGCCAGATAGCCGGTATCGGGAGTCCAGGCATAGAACCAGGAGAACGCCGCGACCACCGTGACGATGCCGTAGGGGATCAACACGACGGTACGCACCACCCCCTTGCCGACGATGGTCCGGTGCATCACCAATGCGATGGCCATGCCCAGCACGAACTCGATCACCACCGACACCACGGTGATCAACGTGGTCATGCCCAACGCCTGCCACCAGTAGCCGTCCTGCAGCACGGTGGCGTAGTTGCCCAGGCCCACGAACTCGTCCTGCCCGGGCGCGGCCAGCGACGACTTCTGCAGGCTCAGCCAGAACGCGTAGATGATCGGGTACGCCGTGACCGCGAGCATCACGATCGCGGCGGGCGCGATCAGCATCAGGCCCAGACGCTTCTCCGCCCGCTGACCCTCACTCGCGGGTGCGGGCTCTATCCGTTCGACGGTGGCGGTCGCTCCGGATGTCATGGCACCAGGCCCTTTCCATTCATGGCCTTCTCAGCCGCATCAGCGAGCCGGTCCGCGAGCTGTTCGGGATCCCACGCCCCCACCGGGGCGAGCGTGGCCTGGAGCAGCGTGGACATCGCCTGATACTGGGGTGTGATCGGCCGCACCGCGGCGGTGTTGTCCTGCAATTGGTCCCGGATCAGGGTGGCCATCGGGTAGGCCTTGCGGAACTCGGGATCGTCATAGAGCTTCGGCAGGACCGGTGGGGTACCGCCCTTGACGGCGTACTTCCGCTCGGCGGCCTCGTTCGTGAGGCAGGCGAGCGCCTCGAAGGCCTGCTTCTCGTACCGGGTGGTCTTCGAGACGGCGAAATTGATGCCGCCCACGGTGGTCTTCGCGGGCTTACCGGGGATCACCGATGGGAAGGGGGCGAAGTCGAATTTCTGCCGGGTCAGGTTGTTGATCTCGCCCAGCTGCGCGACCGTCGGCTCGGGCGGATTCTTCTCGTCCTTGGGAGGATTGAGCAACGCGTCGTACTTGGTGAGCTCGGGCAGGAACGGCACCGAGCCCGCCGCGGCGTTCTGCTTGACGCCCGCGAAAACGAAGGGCCAGTTGACTTGGAAGATCGCCTTGCCCGACTCCATCGCCAGGCGCGACTCGCCCTCTTTGAGCTGGGTGAACGATGGATCGCGGCCGGGCGCAGTGGCCACGGCCTTCATGATCGAGAGCGCCTTGACCGTGGCGGCGCGGTGCTCCGGGGTGTCGGTGAGCGTCACCGTCTTTCCGTCGTCGGCCACCATCCGGCCACCGGCGCTTTCGAGCAGCGAGTTGAACCACACCACCACGCCCTCGTACTGCGCGGCCTGGGCCTCGATCTGTGTCGGGCCACCGAGTTGACCGGATTTCTCCGCGTATTGCACCACCTGGTCCCAGGTGAGCTTGGGGACACCGGGGCCGATCTTGCGGCCGAGCACCTTTTCCAGCGCGTCCTTGCGGTACCAGAGCAGTTGGGTGTTGGTCCAGGCCGGCGCCGCGTACTGCTTGTCCTGCCACATGGCGGTCTTGAGCGGGCCCGCGAGCACGGTCTTCTCCGCCGTCCGGGTCAGATTCTCGGGCAGCGGGAGAATCCAGCCCGCCTCCGCGAACTCCGCGGTCCAGTTCACGTCCAGCCCCATCAGGTCCATGGTGCGGTCGTTACCGGTCACCCGACGGGCCAGTTGCAGGCGCTGATCGTCGGCGCTCTTGGGAAGGGCGTGGCCGACCACGGTGTACCCGCTGGTCGAACAGTCTCCGGCCACCTCTTTGACGAGGGTGGCGCCGTCGGCGGGCGCGTACACGTTGAGGGTGACGCCGTCCTCCTTGGCCCCGCAGCCCGCCAGGATCGTCACCCCCATGGTGGCGGCGATTCCGGCCGCAGCCAGCTTCGCGGTACGCCCAGGGGCGAACCCTGATCTCGGTCCGGTGCTCACGCTCCGCCTCCTTATGCCGCCCCCGACCGGAGGCGTCGCAGACGAAAGTTAGCGGACGCGAGCGGTGAGGTGAACCACATTCGGCATTATCGTGCCAGATCGGGCGTCCGGATTGCGCAGAGCCCGGGAATCGCCCGACGGTGCCGTCACCCTGCGGTGTGCGGGGCGACGGCGGGCGGCTGTGCCAGTCGCTGCAGAACCTCACTGAACTCGGCGTCCGGATCGACCTCGATCCCGATCCCGCGGGCGGCACCGTCGAGCACGAACCAGGTGATGTCCGTGAGTGATTCGACTACCTCGGCGCGGGTGAGATCACGAACCCGATCCTCGCCGCGCACCCAACTCGTGAGGGTGGACTCCACCATCGTGAAGACGACGAACGGCACGGTGACGAATCCGGTGGCGTCGCGGCCGGTGAGCGCCGAGATCCCGTCGATGGTGGCGTGCGCCCGCGTCACGATGCGCTGTTTGAGATCGCTCATCGCGTCCGGAGCATCGGGGGCGGCATCGCTGGGCCCGGAGCGCAGCAGGTCCACCAGGCGAGGGTTGTCCTGCATCCACCCGGCCGCCGAGGCGACGGAACGGCGAAGGATCTCCCGCAGAGTGCCGGTGGAGACGTCGAGGTCGGCCTCGAGTTCGGCGGCGAAGGTATCGACGACATAGCCCCGCAGTGCTCGCGCCAACTCATCCTTACTCTTGAACTGGCGGTACACCACCGATTTCACGAGCCCGGCGCGCTCTGCGATGCGCTGCACCGCGATCGGAGCACCCGGTTCGGATTCCTCGACGAGTTGGGCCGCTGCACGCAGGATCAGATCGCGCCGCTGCGAATTGTGCGCACGCCAGCGCAGTTCGTACCCGGAGCCGGGTTCCTCGGTGGGCGTGGCCATACCGGCCGATGCTACGCGCCACACAAGCGCGCGCATCGGCCTTGATCACGCCGCCTGCGCTGGGCGGGTGGGTTCGCCGCGGTAGCGGGCGTGATGGCCGTCGATCTTGAGCAACTTCCAGATCCGCCGACCCGTCGGCGTCATCAAACCGAGGTCGTCGGCGAGGGCACGCATCTCGGCGAAGTAGTCGTTCAACAGAGCGCGGGCGATAGGGCCGCGCCAGAAGGCCTCACGCCTGACCTCGCGTGGCACGTCGAACAGCTCGAAGAATTCCTTGGGCGGAGTGAAGATCTCGCCCACCAGCCAGCGCATCGCGAGCGGGAAGGCCAGCGCGCAGATCCGCTTCTGCCGCTTCGTCATCCCCTGTAGATGCGCGTGCAGGAATTCGTGCGCGAAGGTGATGTGCCGGGCCTCCTCGGCGACGTGGATCTGCATGGTGCGCAACACGAGCGGCGGCAGTTCACCGCCGTGCCGCATGATCGCCTTCTGGTAGTGGTCGATCGGCTCTTCGCCGCCGAGAATGCCCATGAAGAGGATCACGTGGGCGTAGCCGCCCAGCACGCCGATCATCGGCGACGCGCGGCGGAATCGCTTGCGCATACCGGGCACGTCGACGTCGATGCGGTTCACCAGCTCCTGGAACATCTGGATGTGGTTGCACTCCTCCGTCATCTCGTGGAGGCAGTAGCGGAACTCCGGCGACTTGTTCGGGAGCTTCATGATGTATTGCATCATTCCGCGGATCAGGATCGATTCGAAGGCCGCTCCCACCTTGATGGTGTTGGCCATACGCCACTTCCCGATCTCGATCTGGCGCTCCAGTGGCAGGTCGCGGTACCACCGGGTGGCACCGAGCGAATCGAGAGTGGGCGGCAGCACCCAGCGCGGGTCGTTCGGATCGAGGCGGAGTTCGGGCGATTCCCAGTCGATATCGAGGTACGGATCGAATCGACGGTGCACCGATCCGTCGGACAGGTCGGCGAGGGTGTCGACGTACCCCTGGTCGAATGCGGTGGCGCCGGTGCGTCCCAGGATGTCAGCCATGAGAGTCCTCCTTGTGATTCCTATCACCTCCTCGCAATTTAGCAGGACTGTTGGACCCGGTAAATAGTTTCGCCGCGATCTGCGCCGCAACGACGAACGCCGCCCCGCCACGACTACGTGGCGGGGCGGCGTCATCGACCGCTGGTGCGGTTACTGGATGTTGAGGCGGGCGAGCATGTCCCGCGCCTGCTCCGCATGGTGCGGATCGCACAGCACGTCGTAGCGACCCGCCACGAGCTGCATCGTCGACGAGAAATCGCGAGTGCCGCGCGAAGCGGCGTACGGCACGGCGGTCGAGATGAGGCCGAAGACCACGCCGCCGATCACACCGGCGATCACGGTGGTCGCAAGCTGGCCCATCACCAGGCCGACGAGCAGACCGAAGAACAGGCCCAGCCAGGCACCGGATCCCGCACCCGCACCCAGCACGCGCCCCCACGTGAGACGGCCCGTGATCCGCTCGACCTGCATCAGGTCGACGCCCACGATGGTCACGTTCTGCACCGGGAACTCCTGATCGGAGAGGTAGTCCACGGCGCGCTGCGCCTCGGCGTAGGTGGTGTAGGAGCCGATCGGCCAGCCGTTCGGCTTGGTCGGGAGCCTCCGCCCGCCGGCACCTCCCGGCTGGTTCTGACCCCCGGGCCCGGACAACGGATTGGACATTTCGGCGCCCTCCTTCGTATGTGACGTCGGAATCGAAACTACCCTGAAGACCATGTCGGCTGTCTCCAGAGTATTCGTGGCGCGGCTCGCGGGCCTCCCGGTGGTGGGCCCGGACGGTGAATCCATCGGCCGAGTTCGAGACGCCGTGATCGGTCTACGGTCCGACCGGAAGGCACCGCGCGTCCTGGGACTGGCCGTGGAACTCGCCAACCGCCGCCGCATCTTCGTCCCGATTCTCCGCGTGACCAGCATCGAAGCAGCCGCGGTGACCCTCAATACCGGCTCGGTCAGCCTGCGCCGCCTGCATCTACGTCCGGGCGAGGCGCTCGTACTGGGGCAGGTGCTCGGTACCCGCGTCCGGGTCGACGAGCCCGGTGAGAGCTACGACGGTGCCGACGCCTCCGTCGTGGACGTCGGCATCGAGCAGACCCGGACGCGCGATTGGGTGGTGCACCGTCTCGCGGTCCGGGTACGCGGCCGGGGACTGGGCCGACGGGGTGGCGTCCACGTCGTCGATCTCTCGCATGTCACCGGTTTCACGACCACGGCGATCACGCGCACCGACCAGGATGTGGCGGAGGCGCTGACCATGTACGACGATATGCGCGCGACCGACGTGGCCCAGGCGTTGCGCGAGTTGCCGACCGATCGCATGCTCGCGATCGCCGCCGCGTTCGACGACGAGCGACTCGCCGACGTCCTGCAGGAGCTCGGCACCGACGATCAGACCGAGGTGATCGCGCACCTGTCCAAGGCCCGCGCCGCCGATGTTCTCGAGGCGATGGACCCCGACGATGCCGCCGACCTGCTCGGAGAGCTCCCGGTCCGGCAGCGCGAGGAACTACTGACGGTGATGGACCCCGAGGACTCGGGCACCGTCCGGCGGCTGCTCACCTTCTCCCCCTACACCGCCGGCGGCATGATGACGCCCGAGCCGATCGTGGTCACCCCGTCGACCACGGTGGCCGAGGCGCTGGCGCGGGCCCGCAACCCCGATATCACGCCGGCGTTGGCCAGCATGGTGTTCGTCGTACGGCCCCCGACGGCCACCCCCACAGGCCGCTACATCGGTGCGGTGCACCTGCAGAAGCTCCTGCGCGAGCCACCCGCGGATCTGGTGGGAGGCATCGTCGACACCGATCTGCCGAAGCTCAGTCCCGACGATCCGCTCGGTGACGTGACCCGGTATTTCGCGGCGTACAACCTGGTGGCGGGTCCGGTGATCGATGCGGAGAACCACATGTTGGGTGCGGTATCGGTGGACGACCTGCTCGACCACCTGCTGCCCGAAGACTGGCGCGACGAGGACGAGAACCGCGTGGAGGAGGCCCGATGACCGATCGCTCCCGGCTCGATACGCCGCGGCTCAATCGCAGCATCGGTCTCAACCTCGGCGAGGACATGATCGGCCAGGGCGCCGAGCGCGTCGCCCGATTCCTCGGTACCGGAAGGTATCTCGCGATCCAGACGGTGATCGTGGTGGTATGGATCGCGATCAACGTCAGCTGGGTGGCGTTCCGATTCGATCCGTATCCGTTCATCCTGCTCAACCTGGCCTTCTCGACCCAGGCCGCGTATGCGGCACCGCTGATCCTGCTGGCCCAGAACCGGCAGGAGAGCCGCGACCGGGTCTCGCTCGACGAGGACCGGATGCGCGCAGCACAGACTAAGGCGGATACCGAATTCCTTGCCCGCGAACTCGCTTCGGTACGACTGGCCGTCGGCGAGGCCGCCAGCCGCGATTACATCCGCCGCGAACTCGACGACGTGCACGAGAAGCTCGATGCACTGACGGCCCTGCTGCAATCGCTGGAGCATTCGCAGCACAAGCCGAAGGAGAAGTCCCATGCGCCAGACTGATCCGCGCGAGCTGCTGTATCCGGTGCTACCGCCGCAGACCTACCGGGAACTGGGCATCGCACCGCCGCCGCCACCGCGCACCGCGTACGGGCAGGGCGGTCCGGTGTCCGCGTCGGGTACCCCCTATCTCACCGGGAGCGCCGTGACCGGCGGTACCGCAACCTATCCCGCACCAGCCCCTCCTGCGGCACCGGTCGGCAGACAGGTTCCCCCGTACCCCGGCCCGGTGCGGCCCGCACCATCGGGCACCGACCGGACGATCTGGATCATCGTGGGCGCCACCGCGATGATCATCGCGATCATCGTCGGCGCCACGTGGATCATCCTGTCCTCCCGGGGAGGGGACGACGAGGCGCAGATCCGATCCGTCATCCAGGCCGAGACGGACGCGCAGAACAAGCGTGACCTGAATGCCCTCATCGCTACCCGCTGCGCGACGGATCAGGCTCTCCTGCAACAGCAATTCACGCAACAGACCTTCGCTGCAGAGGTCGACTCGCTGATCGGGCCGGGCGGCAGTTGGAAAGTGACGGTGAAATCGGTGGCGGTCGATGCCGGCTCCGGCACCGCGACCGCGGAAGAGACGATCGAGCCGGTGGGCCAGTCGGTGTCGCTGCCGCAGACCATTACTGACACCGCCACCCTCCGGAAGGAATCCGGAGGGTGGCGGGTGTGCGTCAGTTCGGCGACGGTGCGCTGATCAGTAGCGGTAGTGCTCGGGCTTGTACGGGCCCTCGACGTCGACGCCGATGTACTCGGCCTGCTCCTTGGTGAGCTTAGTGAGGGTGCCACCCAGTGCCTCGACGTGGATCTTGGCGACCTTCTCGTCGAGGTGCTTCGGCAGGCGGTAGACCTCGTTGTCGTACTCGTCGGGCTTGGTCCACAGCTCGATCTGCGCGATCACCTGGTTGCTGAAGCTGTTGGACATGACGAACGACGGGTGACCGGTCGCGTTGCCCAGGTTCAGCAGGCGGCCCTCGGAGAGCACGACGATCGACTTGCCGGTGTCACCGAAGGTCCACTGGTCTACCTGCGGCTTGATGTTCAGGCGCACGGCGCCCGACTTCTCCAGGCCCGCCATGTCGATCTCGTTGTCGAAGTGGCCGATGTTGCCCAGGATCGCGTGGTCCTTCATCGCCTTCATGTGCTCGAGCAGGATGATGTCCTTGTTGCCCGTCGAGGTGATCACGATGTCGGCGTCGCCGATGGCCTGCTCGACGGTGACCACGTCGAAGCCGTCCATCAGCGCCTGCAGGGCGTTGATGGGGTCGATCTCGGTGACCTGCACGCGCGCGCCCTGGCCCGCCAGGGACTCGGCGCAGCCCTTGCCCACATCGCCGTAGCCGGTGATGAGCACCTTCTTGCCGCCGATGAGCACGTCGGTGCCGCGGTTGATGCCGTCGATGAGGCTGTGGCGGGTGCCGTACTTGTTGTCGAACTTGCTCTTGGTGACCGAGTCGTTGACGTTGATCGCCGGGAAGGCAAGCTCGCCTGCGGCGGCGAACTGGTACAGCCGCAGCACGCCGGTGGTGGTCTCCTCGGTGACGCCCTTGACCGACTCGGCGATCGTCGACCACTTGGTGGCGTCCTTGGCCAGCGACTCGCGCAGCAGGGCCAGGAACACCTGGTACTCGGCGCTGTCGGCGTCCTCGTCAGTGGGCGGGACGACGCCCGCGGCCTCGAACTGCGCGCCGCGCAGCACCAGCATGGTGGCATCGCCACCGTCGTCGAGGATCATGTTGGCCGGCTCGTTCGGCCAGGTGAGCATCTGCTCGGCGCACCACCAGTACTCCTCCAGCGTCTCGCCCTTCCAGGCGAACACCGGCACACCCTGCGGCGCCTCCGGAGTGCCGTTCGGGCCCACCACCACTGCCGCAGCGGCCTCATCCTGGGTGGAGAAGATGTTGCAGGAGGCCCAGCGCACCTCGGCGCCGAGCGAGGCCAGCGTCTCGATCAGTACCGCCGTCTGCACCGTCATATGCAGCGAGCCCGAGATCCGAGCACCCTTGAGCGGCTGCACATCGGCGTACTCACGACGCAGCGCCATCAGTCCGGGCATCTCGTGCTCAGCCAGACGCAGCTGCTTGCGGCCCGACTCGGCGAGCGAGAGGTCCGCAACCTTGAAATCGATTCCGTTCGCCGTATCGGCGGTCAACGCAGTAGTCACGTTCCCCAGGCTATCGCTACCAGTGTGTTCAGCACCCGCCGCCCCGCTGCTCGACGCGGGTACGTGCGCCAGATTCCCGCTCCCGATATGCCTTCCCGCTCCCCTCACAACGGGGGCGGGAAGCCGAAACGGGAGCGGGACGACGATCACAGCGGAGAAGCCGCGGTAGACAGTCTGCCTACCGCGGCTTCGTCCACGAACGGCCTACCGCGGCTTCGTCCACGAACGGTCAGTCGGCCAGCGACTCGATGACCTCGCCTCGCTCGCGGCGGCCCAGCACCGAGTGGTTCTTCGAGTAGACGAAGTAGACGATCACGCCGAGCGCCATCCACACCACGAACCGGAACCACGTCTCCAACGACAGGTTGAGCATCAGCCAGCCGCAGGCGAGCACAGAGAGGATCGGCACCAGAGGTACGAGCGGGGCACGGAATCCGCGCTTGAGGTCCGGGCGCTGTTTCCGGAGCACGATCACGCCGATCGACACGAGCACGAACGCGAATAGGGTGCCGATGTTGATCAGCGAGGCCAGCTCGCTCAGCGGCACAAGACCGGCGAAGACCGCGACCACGACGCCGACGCCGACGGAGATCCGCACCGGGACACCTCGATCGGAGGTCTTGGCCAGCTGGCGCGGCAGCAGGCCGTCCCGGGCCATGGCGAACAGGACGCGGTTCTGGCCCATCAGCAGGACCATCACCACGGTGGTCAGGCCGGCCAAAGCGCCGATCGAGATGATCGTCGCGGCCCAATCGACCCCGTTCAGGGAGAACGCGTAGGCGAGGTTCTTCTCCTTGCCGTTGCCCGCGCTGGTCGCCAGATCCTTGTAGCTCGCCATACCGGTCACCACCACGGTGACGGCGATGTACAACACGGTGACGATCGCCAGCGACCCGAGAATGCCGCGCGGCACGTCACGCTGCGGACGCAGAGTCTCCTCCGCGGAGGTGGCGACGATGTCGAAGCCGATGAACGCGAAGAACACGATCGACGCGCCTGCGAGCACGCCGTACCAGCCGTAGGTCGACCCCGATCCGCCGCTGATCACCTGGAACAGCGTCGATGACCAGGAAGCCCCGCTGCTCTCACCGGGAACCGACTCGGGGACGAACGGGCTGTAGTTGGAGCCCTTGATGTAGAAGGCGCCCACCACGATGACGAGCAGCACCACGGCCACCTTGATCGCGGTGATCACTGCGGAGACGCGGGAGGAGACCTTGGCGCCGAAGGTCAGCAGCACCGTCAGCACCGCGACGATGAGCATCGCGCCCCAGTCCACCCGGACACCACCGATCTCCACGACCGGTGCCGCGGTCCCGAACACGGTGCCCACGTAGCTCGACCACCCGCTCGCGACGGCAGCCGCAGCGATGGAGAACTCCAGAACCAGGTCCCAGCCGATGATCCAAGCGGCGAATTCGCCGAAGGTGGCGTACGAGAATGTGTAGGCCGAGCCTGCCACCGGGAGCGTGGACGCGAACTCGGCATAGCAGAGTGCGGCGAGCCCGCATGCGACGGCCGCGATCACGAACGACACGGAGACCGCGGGTCCGGCGAAATCGCCGGCGGTCGAGGCACCGACCGTGAAGATGCCCGCGCCGACGACGACCGCGACCCCGAAGATCGTCAGATCCCAGGCGGTGAGCTGCTTCTTCAAGCGGGTGCCGACGACTTCGGTATCGGCGATGGACTGCTCCACCGTTTTGGTGCGCAGCAGCGGGTTAGACATGGGGTTCTCCCTCTCCGATTCCCGAACGTAAGATTTAGATCAAACACCACACCAGCCCCATCGCGCGACACTTTGCCCAGCGCACGACCTGGGAAACAAGAAAGTTAACCACACAAGTTACTCCTCGGTGTTACCGGCGAGTACGCGAAAGTCGTTGGCGTACTGGCAAGTAACCCTTACCGTCGGGCCTATGACCAAGACATTCGCGCACACCACCGATCAGACCGTGGCGCAGCTATTGGGCATCGTGGAGGGCGGCGACGACGTGCTGCTCACCCGCGATGGCAGGCCCCTCGCTGTGCTCACCGCCGCGATCCCCGCTCCCGAGGCGGTCTCGACGATGCAGACCTTCGACATTCCGGAGGCCTTCTACGAGAACCTTCCCGGCTACTGACCCCGGCGAGGCCCCGGGCCTAGTGGCCGCCCACCAGCGTGCGGAAGAACTCCGCCGCCGGTGAGTGCGCGGTCACCACGACCCCGGGATCCGATGCGGGCATCCACAGGCCACTACCGGCGGCGATGTCCACAGACCGGCCCGCACTGCGCACCGTGATCGTCCCGGCGGTCACCACGAGCAGCTGCGGGCCGCGTGCGTCCAGCTCCACCGACGCCGCGCGCTTGAGCGCTGTTCCATCCAGCCGCACCCGCGAGACACGGAACTCCGGCGCGGGCGTCGCGAACACCACCTCCGGTCCCACCACCGACGTGGTGGGCGCCAGCTCCGCGGGCTCGCGCGGGGCGAAATCCAAGACCCGCAACAGTTCCGGGACATCGACGTGCTTCGGCGTGAGCCCGCCACGCAGCACGTTGTCCGAGTTCGCCATCACCTCGACCGCGGCGCCACTGATGTAGGCGTGCAGATTCCCCGCCGCGAGGTACAGCGCCTCGCCGGGCTGCAACTCGATCCGGTTGAGCAGCAACGCAGCGAGTACCCCCGCATCGTCCGGGTAACGCTCCCCCAGCGTGAGCGCCAGCTTCGCCTCGCCCCGGAACCGGTCGGCGCCGGACTCCAGGTAGCGCACGCAGCCTGCCAAGACCTCGGGCACCAGCGAGGCCAGTGCGGGCTGCGGAAGCGTGATCCAGGTGGTCACCAGGGCGCGGAGGCCTTGCGAATCGGGCTGCCCGGCGAGCAGGCCCAGGTAGGTGTCCAGTTCGGGTACGGCCAGGGCACGCAGCAGTTCCATCGTGGCGGCCGGATCACGGAAACCGGCGAGCGCCTCGAACCGGCTCAGCGCGACCACCACCTCCGGCTTGTGGAAGGGATCGCGGTAATTGCGTTCGGGATCGTCGAGCGGAATGCCTGCGGCGTTCTCCCGAGCGAAACCCTCGCGCGCCTGCTCCGCGGAGGGATGCGCCTGCAACGACAACGGCTCGTCGGCCGCCAGCACCTTCACCAGGTACGGCAGGGTATCGCCGAACTCCGCTCGGCACGGCGCGCCGAGTTCACCCTCGGGGTCACCCGAGATGGTGCCGAGCAGATCCGTACCGTCGTCCAGCCGAGCCGGGTCGGCGGGGTGCGCACCGAACCAGAGCTCGGCTTCGGGATGATTCGACGGCACGGGACGGCCCTGCATCGCGGCCAACACCGTGCGCGAACCCCACGCGTACGGACGGATCACGCCCTCGACCCGCTGCATCACGCCTCCCCTGTCAGGCGCCGGTACACCGACGCGAGATCGAACCGTACCGCCAGAGACAGCAGATCGGTCGCCTCGACGCGTGGTGATCGTTCGCCCGCTTCTGCGCCGTCCTCATCGATCGGCAGCGACTCGACATCGGGAAGCGCGCGCATCCGCGCCGCCACCTGCGCCGCGCGATCGCGCACCGTGAGGATCAGCACCCGCAGCGGTACCTGCGCGGCGGGACCGTCCAAGAACGGGTCGTGGAACAGCGGGTCCACCGTGCTCGCGCCGAGCGCGCCGCCCGACGGTGCCGCGGCCAACTCGGGCGTGGCCAGTTCGACGTCGGCGAGGCCGACCGCGGCCACCACCTGACCGCCGAGCGTGAGTGCCTGCGATGCCGCATGTTCCGCGATAGCCAGCCCCGCGGCGGAATCTGCGGTGAGCGCCACCCTGCGGCCCGCGAGCCGTGCGGCGAGCTGCTTGGCCGGATTGGTCTCCAGGCCGCGATCGGGGTGCCCACGCAGCGCCTCCTCGTCGAGCGCGTCCGCGAGGGTGAACAGGTACCCACGGCCGGGCTCGGCGTCCTTGTCGGTGCCGCTGAGGCGGCCGATCACGGCCAGTAGCGCTGCGGCCACACCGACGAAGCCGAACCGCTCGGGCACCCGGAGCCGCGGGGAGAGATCGATCGCGCGACCGGCGGCCGCCTCGGCCACCGGCCCCTCCATGGGAACCGCTACTACCACGGTGGCTCCGCGACGGGCAGCGACGGCGATCGCCCGCGCCAGCACCAGATCGCCTGCGTCGAAGCCGCACACGATCACCACGTCGAGCGCGCCCACCCAGGGCGGCAGCTCGGTGGAGCGGACCAGCGGTACGTCGAGCCGACCCGCGGTGAGCGCCTCCACGAAGCCGGCTGCCGCCGCGGCCGGCCCGGCACCACAGACCACCACCACGGCGCGCGGCGCGAATCCGTCGAGTGGGGCGAGCGCACCGTCGTCGACCAACGACGCGACGGCCCGTACCTGGGCCCCGCCGAGGGCCGCCGACCGCAGATGTCCACCGACATCGGCGGCGATCAAGCCGGCGGGGTCATCGAGATCGGCCACCTCGGTCACGGTCTCCTCCGTCCTCGCCCGTTCGGAGTCAACACGCGTTTCCTTCCGCTCAGGCGCGCACAATCGCCAGGATGCGCTCGGTCAGCGCCTGCACCTCGTCGGGCGTGGCGGCCTCGACGTTGAGCCGCAGCAGCGGCTCGGTGTTGGACGCGCGAAGATTGAACCAGGCACCCGAATCCAACTGTACCGTCACGCCGTCCAGTTCATCCGTGCTCGCAGTCTCGTCCCGGAAGGCGTCCAGGACGGCCCGGGTGCGCTCGGCCTGATCGGCCACCGTCGAATTGATCTCTCCGGATGCGGCGTACCGGTCGTACCCGCTCATGAGCTCCGAGAGCGGCGCCGGTTGCTCGCCGAGGGCGGCCAGCACGTGCATCGCGGCCAGCATGCCGGAGTCGGCACCCCAGAACTCGCGGAAGTAGTAGTGCGCGGAGTGCTCACCACCGAATACGGCACCGGTCTGCGCCATCTGCGCCTTGATGAAGGAATGCCCCACGCGGGTGCGCACCGGGGTACCACCGTTCTCGACGATGATCTCGGGCACGGCCTTGCTGGTGATCAGGTTGTGGATCACGGTGGCGCCGGGGTTCTTCGCGAGCTCCCGCTCGGCGACCAGAGCGGTCACGGCGGAGGGCGAAACGGGCGCGCCCTTCTCGTCGACCACGAAGCAACGGTCGGCGTCGCCGTCGAAGGCGAGGCCGATATCAGCGCCCTGCTCGACGACGAACTTCTGGAGGTCGACGAGGTTCTTCGGATCGAGCGGGTTGGCCTCGTGATTGGGGAAGCGGCCATCGAGCTCGAAGTACAAGGGCCGCACATCCAGTGCGTCGACGGGGCCGAGCACGGACGGCACCGTGAAACCACCCATCCCGTTGCCGGCATCGACGGCCACCCGCAAGGGGCGCGAATCGGACAGATCCACGAGCCCCCGGAGGTACTCGCCGTACTCATCGAGGACGTCCCGCTCACTGATCCGGCCGGGCGCACCATCGAAGCCGGGCACTCCTTCGGCGACCTGCTCGGTGATCTGCCGCAGACCGCTCTCCTGCCCGACGGGCTTGGCACCGGCGCGGCACAGTTTGATGCCGTTGTACGCGGCGGGATTGTGCGAGGCGGTGAACATCGCGCCGGGGCAATCCAGCAGCCCGGACGCGAAATACAACTCGTCGGTGGAGGCGAGACCGATGAGAGTCGCATTCACGCCCTGCGCGATGGCTCCCTCGGCGAAGGCGGCGGACAGCGACGGCGAGGAATCGCGCATATCGTGCCCGATCACGATGTCGGTGGCGCCCTCGGTGCGCATCAGGGCGCCGAACGCGGCACCCACGTCACGGACGAAGTCCTCGTCGATCTGCTCGCCGACCAGACCGCGCACGTCGTACGCCTTGATCACAGCCTGTACCGACTCCAGCGGTCGCACCACGCCTTCGATCCTCCTCATATCGGTCGCACCCGGGCATCACGATGTGCCCGTGCGGACGCTTCACCCTATCGGTTCCGCCGGACACCAGTTGCAATCCGCAGGACGGGCCCTAGTCGACGGGATCGGGCAGCACCCGCAGATGACCCCGGCGCCCGGGGCGAGCGGCGTGCTTCGGGGCGCCGGCGGAACCCTGTCCTGCCGGCGGGACCTGGCTCATGCCGTCGTGGACGGGCCGCATGGCGCCGATCGGTGGGAGCGAGCGGGCCGGAACGTCACCACCGGGCACGTCGACCACGGGGCGTGGGCCGCGTTCGCGGGCGAGACCCGGTGCACCCTCGCGAACGGTGTCGGCGAGCGCGGTGAGGTCGTCGTCCAGGGCAGCCCCGCCCACCGAGGCGGCGCTGTACGCAGGGAGGTTGCGCAGCATCTCCCAGCCCCGCGGCGCAGTCATCCGGCTTGCGTGAAAGTCGCAGAGGTCCCAGGAATGCGGCTCACTGGTGGTGCCCAGGGGGCCCAGCACCGCGATCGACTGGCGATAGTCGAACGTCAGCGTGGCCACGGCGTGGTTCCTGCAGCCGGGGCGGCAGCACTGACGGACGGGGTTCACGAGAAGAAGGTTAACGCCTGTCGCGGGGGCCGGTCGCCTCGACACACCGCACGACGGTGCCCGACCGTCGTGACCGGGAGTCCGGGCCTACACTGAGCCGACGATGAGAGCACGGGTGGACCGGCGCGCACGATTGCGGCAGCGCGTCGCGAGGGATCGCCGCGACCACGGACTACGGGCGCCGCTGGTTCCGCGGGGCCTGCCCGCGTATCGGACCCGGGCCCAGGATTTCGATGAGGTAGTGCTCGACGCCTACGCCGAGATCGACGGTCTGTGGCACGACCGTCTCACCGACCTCGATATCGCAGTCGACGACGTGCCCGGCATCCTGCCGCGGGATCCGGATTCGGTGTCGTGGCCCGACGAGGTGGAGGCGGACGGACCGATCCCGTTGGCGCGCTTGGTCCCGGCGGGGATCGATCGGCGCGGAAATCACACCCGCGCGCGGCTGATCCTGTTCCGCAGGCCGCTCCAGCGACGGGCGAAGAATGATGCCGATCTCCTCGAGGAGATTCTCGCGATCCTGGTACACCAGATCAGCGATTACCTCGGGGTCACGGAGGAGACCCTGCTCGCCGGCCCGGACTCGATGTAGCGGACCGGCCGAACCGGGATCGTCAGATGATGCCGCGCTTGAGCTTGCGGCGTTCACGCTCGGAGAGACCGCCCCAGATGCCGAAGCGCTCATCCTTGGCGAGGGCGTACTCGAGGCACTCGTTGCGCACCTCGCAGCCCAGGCAGATGCGCTTGGCCTCGCGGGTCGAGCCGCCCTTCTCGGGGAAGAAGGCCTCGGGATCGGTCTGCGCGCACAGGGCGCGGTCCTGCCACTGATCCTCGATAGCCTCGTAGAGTTCCTCGAAACCCGTAGGCACCAGAGACAGATGCGCACGGCCGGACCCACCGGAGAAGCTTTCGAACGGTTCACGATGAGCGTCGATCGTCATCGGCCCGCCTCCCTCGTTGCTTTCGTGGTGTTCGTTGGTGTTTCGGTTTCTTCTGGTGCCCGCCGCCGATGATCCCGCAGCGCTGAATGACACTGTTGTGATTACACACGCGTAGGTCCGCCACGTCAAGCTGAACCCGAAAATTAGCTAATACCACCCGGTGAGCCCGAAACCAGACCTCGACACGAGGTAGAGATGTAATCCGCGTCACACCACGCCGGCGACTACCCTCGATGCGGTGAAGGTGACGGTGCTGGTGGGCGGTGTCGGCGGTGCGCGATTCCTGCAGGGTGCGCGAGAACGCTTCGGGATCACCCCGTTTCCCGGGAACGATGACGACACGACACGCGAGCACACGGTCACAGCGGTGGTGAACGTCGGCGACGACGCCTGGATGCACGGCGTCCGGATCTGTCCCGATCTCGACACCTGCATGTACACCCTTGGTGGCGGTATCGACACCGAGCGCGGTTGGGGCCACAAGAACGAGACCTGGAACGCCAAGGAGGAGCTGGCCAAGTACGGCGCCGATCCCGATTGGTTCGGCCTCGGTGACCGCGATCTCGCGACGCATCTCATCCGCACTCAGATGTTGTCCGCCGGGTATCCCCTCACCGAGGTGACGGCCGCACTGTGTAACCGATGGCAACCGGGGGTGCGCCTGCTGCCGGTGACCGATGCGCGGCACGAGACCCACGTGGTGATCGCCGATCCGGAATCCGACGACGGCGCCCGGCGCGCGATCCACTTCCAGGAGTGGTGGGTGCGATACCGCGCGAATGTCGACACCTTCGGCTTCGCCCAGGTGGGCGGCGGTGAGGGCGCCCCGGCCGGAGGAAAGGCACAGGTCACCAAGGCCGCCGTCGCCGCGATCGAGGATGCCGACGTGGTCTTCCTGGCCCCGTCGAACCCGGTGGTCTCGATCGGCGCGATCCTCTCGGTGGGCGGGGTGCGCGCCGCGCTGCGCACCACGTCGGCGAAGGTGGTCGGTGTCTCCCCGGTGATCGGTGGCGCCCCCCTGCGCGGCATGGCCGACCGATGCCTGGAGGTGTTGGGCATCGAGACCAGCGCCCAGGCCATCGGCGAGCACTTCGGTGCGCGCAGCGGCAACGGCATCCTGGATGGCTGGCTGGTGGCCGAGGAGGATTCCGGCGTCGCGATCGACGGTCTCCCCGTCGCGGCGATCCCCCTGCTGATGAGCTCACCGCAGGCCACGGCCGCCATGATCGACGCCGGCCTCGGACTGGTCGGCCTGTGACGCGCCCCGAACGCGATCACGGTGCCGCCGCGCTGGAGATCCTGCCGGTGTTCGGGATCGGCGAGGTCCGCACCGGAGACGATGTGGCGCAGGTGATCGCGGATGCGGCGCCGTGGCTCGCCGACGGCGATGTCGTGGTGATCACCTCGAAGATCTTCTCCAAGTCCGAGGGCCGGGTGCTGGCGGCGCCATCGGACCCGGACGAGCGGGATGCGTTCCGCCGCCGCCTGATCGCCGAGGAGGCTGTACGCGTACTCGCCACCAAGGGGCGCACCTGGATCACGGAGAACAAGCTGGGCATCGTGCAGGCAGCATCGGGGGTGGACGCCTCGAACGTGGCCGCCGACACCGTCGCTCTGCTCCCCGAAGACCCGGACGGCAGCGCCGCCGCGGTGCGGGCGAATCTTCGCGAACGCCTCGGCGTGGACGTGGCCGTGTTGGTCACCGACACCATGGGGCGTGCCTGGCGTACCGGGCAGACCGACGCCGCGATCGGCGCGGCCGGGATGGAGGTGCTGCACGGGTACGCCGGCGCCGTCGACGCGTACGGCAATGATCTGGTGGTCACCGAGATCGCCGTGGCCGATGAACTCGCCGCCGCAGCGGATCTGGTGAAGGGCAAACTGGGCGGTGTCCCGGTGGCCGTCGTCCGAGGTTTCCAGACTCGCTCCCCCGCAGCCGATTCACCGCTCGGCACCGCCCGCGGGCTGGTGCGCCCCGGCGAAGACGACCTGTTCCACACCGGTGTCGAGGCCGCCCGGCGGCAGGCACTGCTGCTGCGCCGCTCGGTACGTGCTTTCGCAGACGAGCCGGTTGCCGAGGAGGAGATGCGCGCTGCGGTGGCCGAGGCACTCACGGCGCCGGCGCCGCACCACACGCATCCCGTGCGGTTCGTCTGGGTGCGCGACCGCGCCCGCCGAGCGGCGCTGCTCGATGCCATGAAGGCCGCCTGGTCTGCGGATCTGACGGGCGACGGCCGATCGGCGGAGTCGGTCGCGAAGCGGGTGCGCCGCGGCCAGTTGCTCTACGACGCACCGGAACTGATCCTGCCGTTCATGGTGCCCGACGGCGCTCATGACTATCCCGACGCTCGCCGTACCGCCGCCGAGGAGACCATGTTCACGGTGGCGGTGGGCGCCGCGGTGCAGTCACTTCTCGTGGCGCTCGCCGTGCGCGGAATCGGCAGTTGCTGGGTGGGGTCGACCATCTTCGCCGCAGAGACCGTCCGGGAGATTCTGGACCTGCCCGCGGACTACCGGCCCGCCGGCGCCGTGGCCGTCGGCTATCCGACCGAGCCCGCGACGCCGCGCGAGCCACTCCCACCTGGAAACATGCTGATCGAAAGGTAGACCCCGGAATGTCGTTCGCCTCACTGCACGCCTCGGCCGTCGATGCACTCGCCCGCTTCGATGCCCGGACCGATGCCGACGACGCCCTTCGGCACACCATGCTCGCCTTCCTGGATGCGCAGCCGAGGGGATGTGCGCGGGCCAATGTGCCGGGGCACATCACCGCCTCGGTGGTGATCCTCAACGAGGCCCGCACGCACGTGGTGCTCACCCACCATCCGCGCGTCGGTGAATGGCTGCAATTGGGCGGCCACTGCGAAGAAGAGGACGCCTCGCTTCCGGGGGCGGCGCTCCGCGAAGGACTCGAGGAATCCGGGCTGAGCCGGCTGTCCGTCGAAGAGGATCTGCTGACCCTGCACACGCACCCGATCACCTGCTCGCTGGGCAAGCCCACCCGGCACCTCGATCTGCGGTTCCGGGCGATCGCACCCGGCGCGGGCGTCCCCGAGCTGGCGATCAGCGAGGAGTCGAACGATCTACGATGGTGGCCCGTCGACGCCCTCCCCGACTCCGCCGAGCGCACCACCGTGGCGCACCAGGTGCGCGCCGCCCTCGCCCGCGGCTGATCAGACCGGGCGGGAGGCGCGATCCCCCGCGGACGGGAAGTCGGCCGAACGAGCGACATCCGCCCACGTTTCGACCGCCGCGGTGCCACTGGTGTAAGCGGCAAGGAGGCGGTCGACGGCCTCGGCCCCCAGAGGTAGTCGCAACGGGACCTCGGCCGACGCAACGATGTCGGCGATGATGCGCGCAGCCCGCACCGGGTCGCCCTCCTGGCGTCCGTCGACGCCCGCGAGATCGGCAGCGACCCGTCCCACGGTGCTCGCGTACACGCCGGACTGCTCCGCGAAGCCCAGGGACCGAGTGGTGTTGAAGCCAGTGCGGAACCGTGACGGTTCGACCAGCATGACCCGGATCCCCAGCGGCGCCACCTCGCCTGCGAGCGCCTCGCTCCATCCCTCAAGTGCGAACTTGCTCGCCGAGTATGCGCCGACGCCGGGAAACGACAATCTTCCACCCTGACTGCTCAACTGCACGACGGTGCCGTATCCCTGGGCCCGCATGCCCGGAAGTACCGCTCGGGTGAGGGCGGCAGCGGCGAAGAAGTTCAGCTCCAATTGAGCGCGGAGATCGCTCATCGAAACCTCCTCAGCAGCACCGCAGATCGCGCGTCCGGCATTGTTGACCAGGACGCCGACCTCGCGGTCGCGCGCGATCATCACTGCATGATCGACTCCCTCCTGCTGTGCCAGGTCGGCCTCGACCACCTCCACGCGGCCCGGGTTCGCGGCGACAAGATCCACGACCCGCGAGGAGTCGCGCACAATGGCGATGACGGTGTGCCCCCGCGCCAACACCTCTGCCGCGATATCGCGCCCGAATCCCTGCGAGGCGCCGGTGATCATCCATGTCGTCCTGTTCGTGGTGTCCATGTCGTGGACGCTAGGACTTCGAGCGCGCTCCAACGCAAGCACAATTCCGTGGAAGACGGCTGTCGGATCGGGATACGGTCACTCCATGAAGCTGCCGATCGCCGTCCCCTCCGCCGGCGACCGGGTCCAGGTGTCGGCGCTCTCGCGGCGCGAGGACCTGTTCGCCGCGCTCGACCACGCCGCGGTGTGGCAGCACATCCCCGGCGGCGCTCCCGAGACACCCGAGGTCATGGCGGAGCGGCTCAGCGGCGCGGGCCGGCAACCGCTGCTGATCGATCACACGGGCACGGTGCTGGGCACCTCGTCGTACCTGCTCGACCCGGCCGATCCCGGCGGGATCGAGATCGGCGCAACGCTTCTCACCCCGGACGCCTGGGGAACCGGGATCAACTCCGCGGCGAAGGCACTGATGATCGACGCCGCCTTCGCCGCCGGGGCGCAATGGGTGCAGTTCCGGACCGACGAACGCAACGGGAGGTCCGCCGCAGCCATTCTCAAACTGCCTGGGGCGGTGGAGATCGCGTCCCGTCGCGAACCGCACATCGTCCGCTCGGACGGCACCGTCCGCACCAGCCGAGTGTTCCGGATCCCGCTGCGCCCGGCGTGATCAGGCGGCCGATGTCGCGCTCGGCCGCAATGCACGGATCAGTCCGGTATGGAGTTTCCGCCGACGTCACCGGCCGTTTCATGCGGTTACCGGACATTGCGAGTGTTTCGCGTCCAGCCGGTTCCGCCTGATCCGCCCGAACCGGCAGCAGCACGCGAGAAGAGGAGACCGAAACGTGGACGATGCGCTGGTGCTGGGAGTCAACGGGACGTTGATGCGTGGGCTCGACCTCAACCGGAATCTGCTCGATGCCGGGGCGCGGTTCGTGCGCGAGACCCGCACGGCGCCGATCTACCGCCTGCCGGCCGGGCTCACGATCGGCAGATCGTCCTCGACGACGACGCCGAGGTTCTCGGTGTGATCGGCGGCCTTTCCTCGTCGCGGGGCAGCGCGAGATCGCCGGCTACGACGGGTGGCGGCGCTATCTCGCCGCCATCCGTCCGGGGAGTGCCTGAGCCGCATGGCTTCCCGGGAAGGCGCCATCCACCTTGATCGGTGGATCACACCAGCGATTGTACGAGCACCATAGCGCCGATAGCAGCTATCGCCAGACCAGACACAAGGCGTAAGCGGCGCTGCGCACTCACGCTGGCCAACCGCTGGACGGCGGCTGCCGCCGTCACCGAGAGGAAAGCCAGCCAGACAAAGGCAACAAGCGCGTCGATTACTCCCAGCATCATGATCGATCCAAAGTCCAATGCAGGGGCGTACTGTGGCGCGACCAGCAAGAAGAACAAGCCGACCTTCGGGTTGAGCAGGCAGGAGACCAAGCCCATCGTGAGCGCTGACCTCTCCGCTCGCGATCGCTTCTCCTCATCCGCCTCTGCCGCAAGAGGAGCCCGGGCCAGCTCGCTGATTCCCAGATAGACGAGGTAGACGCCACCGAGAACGTGTAACACAGTGACGAGGCCTGGCCGCGACGAAATAAACCCAGCGAGGCCGAATCCGACCGCCATCGCCCAACAGAGAGACCCGGCCGACGAGCCCACCGCGACCATGACTCCCGCTCGGGGCCTATCCAGCGAAAGACGGAGAACCAGTAGAGAGTCCGGCCCCGGAACTATCGACAGCAGCAAGCACAACCCGGCGAACGTCAGCGCGGATTGCATTGTCACGATCAGCCGCCTGTCGTAATCCCTAACAGTTCCGCATGGTTCCGGACTTCACGACGTGCCGCAGCCAAGTCGTCCATTGCTAGACCGGGCATGACAGCGTCAATATAGTCGCTCATCGCCGCCTCCCGATCTATCGTGTCATGCCCTCGCCACTTCATCGCAACCCTCTTGTGCGCGCCTCGATCCGGCAAAACCATGCCGATTTCTTCCGCCGCCGCGAAGGCAAGGTCCGGGTTTATCAGGTACTGATAGTCCCGAGATCCAGGTTCTGGCGACAAGACTTCTACATCTAAGGATGCGATAGAATCTGCGCCAGACTCTAGTAGCGCTTTCATCGAGTCAACGTTCTCGCGTAGCATAGAGGAATCCATCCCGATGTGCCCAACCACGAACCCCACTTTCAGAACGAGGTCGTTGTTCTTGGCCGTTCGCATCGCGCGCTCGTTGTGCTTGAACATCTCCTCCGCGCGATAGCACGAGGTTCGATCGCTCGGGGGTGCGAGCGGCTTGCGCATCGCTTGCAACGACAAGGCAGTACCCGCGTCTAGCCCAACCATGAGTTGGCGTACATTAAGCGCCCTTAGGTTGGCGGCGTTACGTTCATTCGAGAGCCCATCGGCGCGAGCATATCCAACCATGACCGGCCGGTCACCCTCGTCACGATGTCGCCACCACAACGGGGGCTCGTTCGCCATGTCGCCAAGCAGACGGCCGAACGTCAGCGGAAGCTCATCCGCCGTCAAGTAGAGATAGTCGTAGCCGTGCTCGTCCGCGTGTTCAACCGTCTTCCACGCTTCCGCCGCAGATTCTACCGAATTCCGCCACAGCCCGCCGTACTGAATGGAGCAGAAGCTACACGCATCGTTACGCGCAAATTTGATACATCCCCTCGCAAATTCCACCGGCGTACCCGACCGTACTCGGCGGCCAGTGAGGCGTTCAAAAGTAGGAACAACCCTTCGTTCAAAATTGTCAGCATACAGAGACGTATGATCAAAATGCCTGTCCACCAGATCGAAATTGATATCCGTATAGATACCTTCCGGCCTCGCCTTGTTGATACTGACAACTTCTGCCGAATCACGGTATATCAATGACGGAAATCGCTCCGGTTCGATCGAGGTACCACTCGACAGCGCGCAGATAAACTCCGTGAACGCTCCGATTACTTCGTTTCCAAAGAAGGCGAAATCAATGACATCGGTTTGAGCATCCATGCATTCGCGCGGCAACGCCGTTAGATAATCATTCCCAAAAATGGTGACAACATCCGAATTTGCAGACTTAACCTTTCGCGCTAAACACAAGCCTGCTTCGTACGTCGCGGTAAGCGCACTGACGCAAAGCGCGAGCGTCCTGTCGGCGTGATCCACGACAAAATCGGCGATCACCGACCAGTCAACTACCGTTCCATCGAGATATACAGCCTCTACGCCGGGCACTTCCTCTATCGCCGACGCCAAGGTTAGGGCCCCGAGGTTGGGGAAGTCCGACCAATCAGTGTGCTCAATCGGACTCGTCACGGTGCATGCCGCGCCGTCCAACACCGTATTGGAGTTCGGAGGGCTTACTACAATCACCAGCTTCTGATCCACGGTACCTCCCAACCGGATCAGGCCCGGTGCCGGGAGCTCGACGCAGGGCTGAATCGTTACTTACGTCACATATTGATTGTGCCTCTGGCGATCACACCTGTCCAGCCTTATGCATCCTCGCTACGGCAGGCTCACGACGGCGAGCATGGCGCAGGCCCGCATGCCGTGTCGAGGTCGTGGCATCTGCGCAAGCCGCGACAAGTCCCCTGCCGGGCGACCTCAGCCGATCCGGATTCCCTTGCCCACGGTCACCACACCGCCGGCGGACACGTCGAAGCGTTCCCGCTCGCGGTCGAGGTTCACGCCCAGGATCTGGCCGCGACCCACCACTACGTTCTTGTCGAGAATCGCCTTGCGCACCACTGCACCGGGCTCGACCCGCACACCGGGCATCAGCACCGAGCCCTCCACCGTGGCCCCGTCGCCGATCGTGACGTTCGCGCCGATCACCGAATTGCGCACCGTCGCACCGGAGACGATGCTGCCGGCACCCACCATCGACTCCTGCGCGAGCCCGCCCCGGGCGAACTTCGCGGGCGGTAGGTTGTCGTTCTCGCACCGGATCGGCCACTGCCGGTTGTAGAGGTTGAAGATCGGGTACACCGACACCAGGTCCATGTGCGCGTCGTAGAAGGCGTCGATCGTCCCGACATCACGCCAGTAGCCGGCATCGCGCTCGGTGGCTCCAGGCACCTTGTTATCACTGAAGTCGTACACCGCGGCCTCGCCGCGGGCCACGAACGCAGGAATGATATCGCCGCCCATATCGTGGTCGGAGTCGGAATTCTCCGCGTCCGCGGTGATCGCCTCCACGAGGGCTTCGCGACTGAACACGTAGTTGCCCATCGAGGCGAAGGTGACGTCGGGATCGTCCGGGGTGCCGGGCGGATCGGCCGGCTTCTCCAGGAACTGCGTGATCCGGCCCGACTCGTCGGCCTCGATGCACCCGAAGGCCTTCGCCTCGGACCGAGGAACCCGGATACCCGCCACGGTGACTCCCGCCCCGGACTCGATGTGCGCCTGCACCATCTGCGACGGGTCCATCCGGTACACGTGGTCGGCGCCGAAGACCACGATGTATTCGGGATCGTCGTCCGAGATGAGGTTCATCGACTGGAAGATCGCATCGGCGCTGCCGGTGTACCAGCGCTTCCCCACTCGCTGCTGCGCGGGGACCGGGGTGATGTACTCGCCACGGAAACCGAACATGCGCCAGGTCTGGCTGATGTGCCGATCGAGCGAATGCGACTTGTACTGGGTGAGCACGCACAGTCGCTGATAGCCGGCGTTCACCAGATTCGAGAGCACGAAGTCGATCAGCCGATACGAGCCGCCGAAGGGCACCGCAGGTTTCGCCCGGTCTGCGGTCAGCGGGTAGAGGCGCTTACCCTCTCCGCCGGCGAGGACGATTCCGAGGACGCGCGGCTGTCTGCTCACGAGTGCAACGCTAACCCGTAACCGCGGGCCTGTGCAGGGTTCCGCGCCGTTCGAGACGAGCACCACCCGCGCACGACGAATCGCAGGCGGCCGGACTCCGAAGCGCAGGGAAACAGTGGACCGGTGCTGAGACGAACCGGGTGCACCCGGGCACGGCACCCTCTACCGTGGGCGCATGCGCGTTGCGATGATGACCAGGGAGTATCCGCCGGAGGTGTACGGCGGAGCGGGAGTACACGTCACCGAACTGGTCGCGCGGCTTCGTGAGCTGTGCACCGTGGACGTGCACTGCATGGGTCAGCAGCGCCCCGGCATGCAGGACGTGGCCGTCGCCACGCCCGACCCCGAACTCGGCGGGGCGAACACCGCCCTGCAGATGTTCTCGACCGATCTGCGGATGGCGGACGCGGCGCAGGGTGCGGACGTCGTGCACAGCCACACCTGGTACACCGGGCTCGCCGGACACATCGCCGGGCAGTTGTACGGGGTGCCGCACGTGCTCACCGCGCATTCACTGGAACCGCGGCGCCCGTGGAAGGCGGAACAGCTGGGCGGGGGCTATCGGCTCTCCAGCTGGGCCGAACGCAACGCCGTCGAGTACGCCGACGCGGTGATCGCGGTGAGTCGGGGCATGGCCGACGATGTGATCGATGCCTACCCCCGACTGGACACCTCGCGGGTCCACGTGGTGCGCAACGGGATCGACACCCAGGTGTGGCACCCGGTACCCGGCTTCGGTGAAGATTCCCCGCTCACCGCCCGGGGCGTGGACCCAGACCGCCCGATCGTTGCGTTCGTCGGTCGCATCACCCGGCAGAAGGGAGTCAAGCACCTGGTCGCCGCCGCGCACCGATTCGCACCCGATGTGCAGCTGGTGCTGTGCGCCGGCGCACCCGATACCCCGGAGATCGCGGCCGAGACGGCCCACGCGGTGGCCGAGCTCGCCCGCTCCCGCGAGGGTGTGCACTGGATCCAGGACATGCTGCCCACCCCGCAGGTACGTGAGATCCTCTCCGCCGCTACCGTCTTCGTGTGCCCGTCGGTGTACGAGCCGCTGGGCATCGTGAACCTCGAAGCCATGGCCTGCGCCACCGCGGTGGTCGCCTCCGACGTGGGCGGCATCCCCGAGGTCGTCGCCGACGGCTCGACGGGCACCCTCGTGCATTACGACAAGAACCACATCGCGACCTTCGAGGCCGACCTCGCCGACGCGGTGAACGCACTCGCCGCCGATGCCGGCCGGGCCGCGTCGTTCGGGGCGGCGGGACGCGAGCGCGCCATCGCCGAGTTCAGTTGGGAATCGATCGCCGCGCAGACGCTGGAGGTCTACCGGCACTGTCTGTCCCGCTGATCAGCGAACGCGGAACACGCTGACGGTGCCCGACGCGGTCACGTGTGCGGGTCCGTCGGCGGTGAGTCCGGCGAGCTGCGCCGCGCGCTCATCCGCGGAACCGTGATGCGCGCTCGGGCCCATCGCCACGAGGTCTCCGGCGGCGGCGGCGTCCAGTTCCATGACCCACTCGTGTCGTTCGCGGTCGAGGAGCTCGAACCGGTCGCGCAGCGCACCGTCGAGCCGGGCCACCTTGCCGTCTTCGACGGAGATCATTCCCAGTGGTCCGACCAACTCGCGCAGGTGTCGCGGCGTCGGGGTGAGCACCACCAGCAACCCACCGGGGGCGAGGACACGGGCGAACTCGGAGGCGTTGCGCGGAGCGAAGACCGAGAGAACGGCGCCGAGGGCACCGTCACCGATGGGGAGGCGGTCCCAGCCGTTGGCGACGATCGATCCGATCGACGGTCCGCGGCGTGCGGTGCGCCGCGCCGCGGGCTTGGACAGGTCGAGACCGATCCCGGCGCCCCCGCGCGCCGCCACCGCCCGGGCGAGGTACTCCCCCTCGCCGGCGCCGCAATCGAGGATCGGGCCGAGGCCGGCGGGCACGCTCGCGGCGGCCGTGGCGACCGCGTCGTGGAAGCGGCTGTAGTGGCCGGTCGCGAAGAACCGCTCGCGGGCGGCGATCATATCCGCATCATCGGCGATCAAATTCGCCGTGGCACCCGCCAATAGCGAGACGTACCCCTGCCGGGCGATGTCGAACGCATGGCCGCGAGGGCACACCAGAGTGCCGCCGTCGGCATCGAATTCGAGGCCGCAGTGCGGGCATGCCAATGCCGGTAGCACCGCGATCAGGCCGGACGGAACCTCGACCATCAATCACCCCCGATGGGAGAAAAGAGAAGATCCCACGCGGTTCGCCGCGCGGGATCTTCCGAGTATGTCGACTGAGAACGGATCGGCCGGCGTCAGCCGGTGACGCCGCGCAGTTCCTCCCCCAATGCTGCGGCTTCCTCCGCGGTGAGCTCCACCACGAGGCGTCCCCCGCCCTCAAGAGGTACGCGCATCACGATCCCGCGCCCCTCCTTGGTCGCCTCCAAGGGGCCGTCCCCCGTACGTGGCTTCATCGCCGCCATCCGTTGCTCCCTTCAGATACTTCACCCGCCCGGGCTAACCCGGTTCGAGTCCGCAGTACATTCTAGCCTGTGCGCTGCGGCGATCGAGCAGGACGCAGGTAATGCGCGCCTAGTCACCGCGTTCGGCACCGCCGTCGCGGCTGACGTCCGATCCGCGATCGGCGGCGAGCTGCGCGCGCAGCACGTCGATCTCGCGCGCCAACCGCTCGAGCGCCCAGTCGACCTCCTGCGGTTTGTACCCCCGTACCACCTGCTGGAATCGCAATGCGCGGATGTCCGCGCCGGTGACATCCTCGGCGGGCAGCACGGTGGGCGTGGCGTCGGTTTCGAGCGGCGGCGTCTCGTCGCCGCGGCCGAAGACCAGCGCCGCGACCCCGTACAGCACGGCGGCCACCGCCAGTAGGCCGAGGGCGTACAGCAGGATCACCATGGGCCCATCATGCCCGAACCTCCCGCAGGAACAGCACGCCGTCGGTCTCGGCGAGATGTTCCGCCTTCGACAGTGCCGCCAATCCGGAACGCTCACGCAGCGAGAGCGCGCTCACAGAGTTCAACGAGGGCGTCCTGCACCTCCGAGTCAGGAAGGTGAGCGAGCCCGCGCAGCGCGGGCCCGAGATCGCCGAGCTGCAGCCAGCCGGCGAGCCGGCGCGGCGTCGGGTCCGGCCCGAGGAGAAGGGGGAGCGCATCCGCGGCGATGGCGTCGAGGTCGGCGGTGGCTGCCATCGCGCGACGGAGCGCGGGGTCGCCGCCGATGCCGACTGCGCCGATGCGCCGGAAGGCGCGGATCGACTGCTCGACGTAGCCCGTGATGAGCGCGCTGCGCCGCGCGGCGGGGTCGGTCAGTGCGGCAGCGCCGTCCACGAGTGCGCGCAGCGCCTGCGCGTGCGGCGCGACGACGCCCCCGAGCAGGGCCTCCTTCGTGCGGAAGTAGTAGTAGACGTTCGCCTTCGTCACGCCGGCGCGGTCTGCAACCTGCTGCAGGGAGGTGCTGTCGAAGCCCCGCTCGGCGATCAGCGCCTCGGCCGCCGCCAGGATCGCCGCCCGGGTCCGTTCCGCCTGCTCCGCTCGCGTGCTCACGCCTCCGATGCTACCTTTGGTTAGCCGAGCGGCTAACGAAAGTAGGGAAATTCATGGCCACAGCACTCGTCACCGGCGGAACCGGCTTCGTCGGGGGATGGACGATCGCGGCGCTCCTCGACCGCGGCGACACCGTACGCACGACGGTGCGCGACGCGGCGAAGGCGGACGCCGTTCTCGCGCGGTTCCCGGATGCCGATGGGCGGCTCACCGTCGTCCAGGCTGACCTGCTCGGCGACGACGGCTGGACCGAGGCGACCGCCGGCTGCGACGTCGTGCACCACGTCGCCTCGCCGCTCACCGCCACGCGCGACGAGGAGCAGGTGATCCGCCCCGCGGTCGATGGGGTGCTTCGGGTGCTCAGGGCCGCACGGGATTCCGGCGTTCCACGGGTGGTGGCGACGTCGTCGTGTGGCGCGGTCTACTACGGCCACCCGTCGCGGGAGACGCCCTTCGACGAGTCGGACTGGACGAACGTCGACGGCGGGCCGATGAGCGCGTATGTGAAGTCCAAGGCGCTCGCCGAGCGCGCCGCGTGGGATTTCATGGAACGCGAGGGCGGCGACCTGTCGCTCACGACGGTCTGTCCGACCGGAATCTTCGGGCCGGCCCGGTCCGCCGACGCGACCTCGTCGCTGCGGCTGATCGACGGCCTGCTGTCCGGCCGGCCCCCGGCCGTCCCGAACGTGCGGCTGAACGTCGTCGACGTGCGCGACGTCGTCGACCTGCACCTGCGGGCTGCCGACGCCGAGTCGGCCGCGAACCGTCGCTACATCGCCGCGACGGACGGTGTGATCTCCATGCTCGACATCGCCCGCGAACTGCGCGCCCGCCTCGGCGACCGCGCGAAGCGGGTGCCGACCCGCGCGATCCCCGACGTGGTGCTGCGCCTCGTCGGGCGGTTCGATCCCGAGGTCGGCGACCTGGTTCCGCTCCTCGGGCAGACCCGCGCGGCGTCGAGCGCGCGGGCCCGCGACGAGCTCGGCTGGCGGCCCCGCGTCTGGCAGGACGCGGTGACCGCCTCCGCCGAGAGCCTGCTCGACCTCCGAGCGCGTAGGTGACGCCCGTGAGCTTCTCGGAGACGTGCCACAGCTCGGCCCAGGTGGCCTGATCCAGATCAAAGGCCGGTCGTAGGCGTGGTGCGCGCTCACCCGCCGCGCCCCCGGCCACCGGCACCAGGAGGGCGTACAGCAGGATCACCCTGGGGCCATCAAGCCCGAACCTCCCGCAGGAACAGCACGCCGTCGGTCTCGGCGAGATGTTCCGCCTCCAGTGGGAAGTACGCTCCGCGGGCATCGCGATCGGCGCGGGTCGCGAGGCCGCGCAGCCGCTCGGCCAGGTCAGCGCCGCGGTACAACTGGGCGTTCGGCCGCTGGGATCGGTACAGCTCGCCTTCGACGGTGCCGGGTCCCGGTTCACCGAGACCGTGCGCGGGCGCGGCGCCGATGTCGATGGCGATGGCGACGAACCGGTAGTCCGCTCCGAGACGCGTCTGCACCTGGGCACCGCCGCCGAACCACCACAGCTCGTGCGCGCCCATCGTCATGGTGCTCGGCTCTCGCTGGAGGTGCCGGTTGTGCGCAACGACGATGGTGCCTCCGCGACCGGCCTCGCGCTCGGCGATGGCGAGCAGGTGTTCGCCCATCATCACATCGCGCTGGGCGATGAGCCGGCTGAGCCGCTGCGCCCCGTCGGAGGCCATCGCGGCGTGGTATCGCAGTAGCCCCACGGCGGTCCGCATGTCGGCACGAAGCCACCACCAGCGCTCCGGATCGGCGGCGAGCAGCGGCGCTGCGGTGTCGGCGACACCGCACAGGTCGTCGGTGAGCAGGCGTAACCGGGCGACCTCGGCGGAGCCGCCGATCGAGCGCTCCGCGTGGTACATCGCCGCTTCCTCGGTCCACCGGGCCTCGTCACCGATCAGGTCCGCTATCTCACCCGGACTGCCCGCAGTGGCGCCCACCACCGCAGCGAGCGCGGCGTGTACCCGCAGAAGCGGATCCCTGGGGCTGGGCGCGGCCGCCATCTCCATCGGGCCGTCGAATCCGTAGAACCGGACCGGCTCGTCCAGGGTGCGGTTGATGTCCCGGAGCCAGCGGAGGAGTTCGCTCACCGCCTCCAATCGGTGGACGTACGGGTGACTGAGGCCGTCATCGAGTACCTGCTCCACCTCGATGTCGGCGCCCTGGATGTAGTCGTTCACCAGCGGTGCGCGATGGAAGTCCGACTCGACCGCGATCGATCGGAATCCACCGCGCATCACCAGATCGCGGACCACGGCGTTGCGCACCCGCAGGATGTCCTCGGATCCGTGCATGGGTTCCCCCAGGGCGAGCAGCCGGGGCGGATGCGGCAGGCCGGCGAGGAAGGAAACCATGTCCATGTGTTCACAAGTCACTTCCCCAATACTATCGTTGAAGTACCGATTGAAACTTGTGGTGCTTCCAGCAAGGACAATGACTCATAACCCTCAACGCAGACTTCGACCCATCGATCTCGCTCGCCCCCATGGTCTCTCGACCCAGGCCGTGCGGAATTACGAAGACCAGGGCGTGCTGCCCGCGGCGGAGCGCTCCGCGTCGGGCTACCGGTCGTACCGGCAACAGCACGTCACCGCGCTCGCCGCGTTCGTGGCGCTGACCCCGGGCTGCGGACACGCACGCGCCGCAGCGATCCTTCGAGCAGTCAACCGGGACGATCCGGACGCCGCGTTCGCTCTGCTCGACGAGGCGCACCGGGAACTCGCCGCCGACCGGGCGACACTGCGGCAGGTCCGAACGGCATTGGCCGGCGTCGGTCCCACCGACGGTGCCACCCCATCCGGTCCGGACGTGTTCGTCGGCGACGTGGCCCGGTCGATCGGCGTGGTTCCGGCGACCCTGCGGACCTGGGAGCGGGAGGGGATCGTGACTCCCGACCGTGATCGCGCGACCGGCTACCGGGTGTACTCACCCGCCGACCTGCGTGACGCCCGGATGGCCCAGCAGTTGCGGCGCGGTGGGTACTCGCTCGCGCATATCGCCACCCTCACCCGCCGGGTGCGCGAGGCCGGCGGCGTGGAACCGTTGCGCGACACCCTCGATGGCTGGCAGGCATCGCTCACCGCGCGTGGCCGAGCCCTGGTGTCCGGCGCCGCTGCACTCGACACACACCTGCGCGGATAGCGCTCAGTGCGGCTGGAGCCGGTCGACCGACCGCGCGGCCGCCACCGCCGGGGCCGCGGTCACGACCGCCGCGAGAACCGCCCAAACCACACCTATTCCGTCGGTGCCGGCCAGGACGACGAGGAACACCGAGTAGACGAACATCGTGCCGAACACCCCCACCGCGTACCGGCTGGTGAATCCGCTCGGCGCCGCCCGAGTTCGGCGCCGCGCGAGCACCACGTCGATGATCACCGCCGGGTAGAGCATCAGCGCGGCACCGAATCCTGCTTGCCGGAACCAATCCGGGCCACCCGCGGCCGGACCGAGCAGCACGGCAAGCGCGCCGACCACCGCGGCGATGCGAGTCAGGCTACGTCGGAGCCGGTACCGGTCGGACTGCGTCGCGACCGCTTCCTGGTGGACCCGCGCCAGCGTTCGACGGGCCTCCTCGGGCGTCATACCGCCCGCGCGGCGCATCGCCGTCTCCCCCTCGTCGTCGCCACTCATCGGAGCGAGTCGACGGGCGGGCGGTCGTCGAGTGTGACATCGGTGGTCACGGCGGTGAACCTGTCATCCGGCCCCGGCTGCACCAGGTACTGCGTGATGCCCACCCCGGAATCGTCGATACCGCAACGCCGCAAGGCGGTTCCGAGGATCTGCCGGCTCATCACCCCGAGGTCGCGCAGGTCCCGGTTGCGATGCTTGCGGACGGAGAGATTCACCTGGGCGATCCCGGCCAGGCCGTAACGGGTGTGCGCGTCGAGCAACAGACCGATCTCCACGCCGTAGCCGGGCGCGAACGGCACCGACGCGAGGAACTCGCGAGTGCCCGCATACTCGCCGCCCAGTGGTTGCACGATCGCGGTGAGTTCGGGACGCAATGCGGCGAGCACGGGCCGCGCGACGAGCTCGGTCACGCGGCCTCCGCCGGTGGGGTCCTCCCCGGCCTTGAACACGCGGAGCGGGCGCCGATAGTAGGCCTTGACCAGGTGCACACCGGAACCCAGCAACAGCGGGCCCAACAGCCGCGGCACGAACTGCGAGTCGGGTTCGATGAGGTCGGAGTCGATGAAGACGATCAGATCGCCCGACGAGGCCGCCACACCGCGCCACAGCGCCTCCCCCTTCCCGGAAACCGGGGCGAGGCCGGGTACCGCCTCCTCGCGCGAGATCACCGTCGCACCGGCGGCGCGGGCCCGCGCCGCGGTGCCGTCGGTCGAGCCCGAGTCCAGCACGATCAGTTCGTCGACGAGGGTGCCGACCAGCGGTGCGATCGACGCGACCACGGTGCCGACGGTGGCCTCCTCGTCGAGTGCGGGGAGCACCACGGACACCGTGCGACCCGCCTTGGCCGCGGTGAGCTGCTCGACGGACCAGGTGGGCTGCTCGAAGATCCGCTCGGAGGCACTCACGCGAGCCCCCGCACCACGCGGGCCGGAGGGCGGGTGCCGTCGATCGCAGCCACCATCTCGATCACCCGGCGCGTGTCGGCGACCTGGTGCACACGGAACATGCGAGCACCGTCGCGGGCTGCCAGCGCGGTGGCCGCGAGTGTTCCAGCGACCCGCTCCTCGAGGCCGGCATCGAGGGTCTCGCCGATGAAGTCCTTGTTGGACAGGGCCATCAGGACGGGCCATCCGGTATCGACCAACGCGTCGAGATGCCGCAGGAGGGCCAGGCCGTGATGGGTGTTCTTACCGAAGTCGTGGGTCGGATCGATCACGATGCCGTCCTCACGGACTCCGGCGGCGTAGGCGGCATCGGCCGCCGCAACCAGGTGATCGCGCACCTCGGCGACCACGTCCGGATACCGCACCCGATAGGGCCGTGAACGCGGCACCGCTCCTCCGGTGTGCGAGCACACCAGGCCCGCACCGGTTTCCGCCGCCACGCGCGGCAGATCGCGATCGGCACCCGCCCACGTGTCGTTGATCAGATCGGCGCCGGCGTCCACAGCGGCCTCGGCAACCGAGGACCGCCAGGTGTCCACGCTGATCAGCAGCTGCGGGTGCCGCTCGCGGACCTGCGCGATGAACGGGACGGTGCGGGCGATCTCCTCGGCGGCGTCCACGGTCTGCCCCGGGCCGGCCTTGACCCCGCCCACGTCGACGATGTCGGCGCCCTCGGCGACTGCCGCGTCTACCCGGTCCAGTGCCGCGTCCACGGCGAAGTAGCTTCCGCGGTCGTAGAACGAATCGGGAGTGCGGTTGATGATCGCCATCACCAGTGCCCGATCGACGGGCACCGGGCGCCCGCACAGTGTGGAACGCACCCCCGGGGTCGCCACGTCAGTTACGCAGATCCGGGACCTTGGCGGCCGCGACATCGGCGGCGAAGCCCTCGTACGCGGGCACGTATCCATCGGCGCCGCCGACGAAGACGTACAGCGGATCGTCGCCGGTGGACTCGAAGCCCTCCTTGCGCAGATCTCCCTTGAGGCTCTTGAAGGTGGAGGTCACCTCCAGGCTCGGGACGAGTCGCACGTACAGCGGAATCGCATAGCCGGGCAGGCGGTCCCGCAGCTCGGTGGCGAGCACCGCACCGTCGAAGTCCCAATCCTGCGCCAGCTTCACCGCGGCCATCCCGGCCTTACCGTCGGCACCGGGGATCGCGACGCCGTAGACGATCGCCCCCTCCACCTGGTCGGCCTCGTCCAGCGCGCCCTCGACCTCGGTCGTGGCGACGTTCTCGCCCTTCCAGCGGAAGGTGTCGCCGAGCCGGTCCACGAAGGCGATGTGGTCGAAGCCCTGGTTGGTCACCACGTCGCCCGTGTTGAACCACACGTCGCCGTCCTTGAATCCGTCGCGGATCAGCTTGGCGTCGTTGGCCTTACCGTCGGTGTATCCGTCGAAGGGGGCCGCCTTGGTGATCTTGGTGAGCAGCAGGCCGTTCTGCCCCTTCTTGACCCGCGTGAGCCGGCCGGCACCGTCGCGCAGCGGGCCGGCGGTGTCGATGTCGTACTCGACCACGGCGTGCGGCAGCGGGCACAGACCCACCGTGCCCTCGATGTTGAAGACGTTGACGAACGCGATGTTGGTCTCGCTGGCCGCGTAGAACTCCATGATCCGCTCGATACCGAAGCGCTCCTGGAACTCGCTCCAGATCTCCGGGCGCATACCGTTTCCCGCGGCCACGCGGATGGTGTTCGAACGGTCGCTGGGCTTGGCCGGCTGATTCAGCAGGTAGCGGCAGATCTCGCCGATGTAGATGAACATGGTCGCCGAATTCTCATTGGCCTCGTCCCAGAACTTCGACGCCGAGAACTTGCGCCCGATGGCGAGGGTGGCACCGGAAACCAGCACCGATCCGAGAGCGACGAGCGCTGCGTTGTTGTGATACAGCGGAAGCGGGCAGTACATCACGTCGTTGCCGCGCATACGAACCGCGGTGGCACCGAAGCCCGACATGCCCTTGAGCCAGCGGTAGTGGGTCATGATCGACGCCTTCGGCAGGCCGGTGGTGCCGGAGGTGAAGACGTAGAAGGCGCGGGTGCTGGCGGGCAGGGTCGAGGTGACCGCCGGGTTCTCGATCGCCGATGGATCCTGGGTGCGCACCGCGCGGGCCTGCTTGGCGAGGTCTTCGACCGTGAGCAACACGCCGTCGGCGGGTTTATCGGCGTCGTCGAGCGAATCGAAAGCCTCGAGGTCCTCCTCGTCCGTGACGATGGTGCCGGTGTCGAGGATGCCCAGGCTGTGGGCGAGAACGGCGCCGCGCTGGTTGTAGTTCACCAGGCCGGCGGTGGCGCCCACCTTCACGATGGCCAGCATCACCAGAACCATCTGCGGGTGGTTGTGCATCACGACGCCGACCACATCGCCCACCTTGACGCCGCGCTGCTGCAAGACCCGCGCGTAGGTGTTGACGGTGGCGTTGGCCTCGCCGTAGCTGATGCCCTCGCCACGGAAGCGCAGGAAGTCGCGCGACGGGTTCTGCGCCGCCCGCTTCTGGAACACCGAACCGATCGTCTGCTTGCTGTTCTGTGACCGCAGCAGGATCGATGGACCCTCCTTGACCAGGAGCGGCAGATCCGGCACCAGGAGTCGGAGGCCCTTGGCCAGATCGGTCAGTCCGACGGTGGTGTTCTTGTGCGCGGAATTCACGGCCGCGATCTTACCTGGCAGTAGGCAGGGCCCGGCAGGCGTCGAGCGCGTCCGTGACGCCGGTCGCCCGGTGCAGCTTCCCGAGGGCCGCGTCGCCGACGAATCCGCGAGCCGCCAGCTGGTCGATCCAGTCCAATAGCGGCGCGTAGAAGCCGTCGTGGTCGAGGATCACCACCGGCTTGTCGTGCATCGACAGGTAGCCGGCGGTCCAGGCCTCGAAGAACTCCTCCAGGGTGCCCACACCGCCCGGAAGCACGAGGAACGCCTCGGCGTTGTCGTCCATGAGCTGCTTGCGCTCGCGCATGGTGTCCACCACGAGCAACTCGTCGGCGTCGTGGTCGGCGACCTCCCGGTCGACCAGCGCCGTCGGAATCACGCCCAGAGTGTGCGCGCCACCGTCGCGCGCGGACTGCGCGACCGCGCCCATCATGGATACGTGGCCGCCGCCCCACACCAGGGAGTCACCGCCTGCCGCGATCGCGGCGCCCACCTCGTGGGCCAGCTGGATGTACTCGGCGGGGACGGCGCGTGAGGCGCAGAAGACGGCGATCGCGGTCACGTGGGGTCCACCTCGCTGGCGCCCGCCTCGCGCTCGCGTGCGGCGTCGGCGCGCACGATGATGTCGATCGCCTCCGCCACCGAGTCGGTGACGGTGATCAGGTCGGCGTCGCCGGGCGAGACCATGCCCTGCTCGGTCAGCGTGCCCCGGATCCAGTCCACGAGCCCGCCCCAATACGCGGAGCCCAGCAGCACGATCGGGAACCGGGTCACCTTGTGCGTCTGCACCAGGGTGAGCGCCTCGAAGAGCTCATCGAGGGTGCCGAAACCGCCGGGAAGGCAGACGAAGGCCTGCGCGTACTTGACGAACATGGTCTTGCGCACGAAGAAGTAGCGGAAGTTGATGCCGAGGTCGACCCAGTCGTTGAGCCCCTGCTCGAAGGGCAGCTCGATGCCGAGCCCCACCGAGAGGCCGTCGGCGTCCTTGGCGCCGCGGTTCGCGGCCTCCATCGCGCCCGGACCGCCGCCCGTGATCACGGCGTAGCCCGCGCGCACCAGTCCCGCGCCGAGCTCCCGGCCAGTGGCGTACTCGGGCGAATCCGGTGTGATCCGAGCGGAACCGAAGACGGTGACCGCCGGCGGCAGCTCCGCGAGTGCGCCGAAGCCCTCGACGAATTCGGCCTGGATCCGCATCACCCGCCAGGGGTCGCGGTGCAGCCAGTCGGCGTCGTCCGCGTTCGCGAGGAGCCTCTGGTCGGTGGTCGACGATTCCATCGCCGCCGCGCCCTGGACCCGGACGGGGCCGCGGTAGCGCAGGTAGTGGTCGTGGGAGGGCTTCTTATCGGAGGCCATGACGCACAACCTACCCAGCGAGGAAGGCGCGCAGCACGGCGGCCACCTCGGTGATCTGCGCGGTCTCGACCTGCTCGTCGCGCTTGTGCGCGTAGTTGGGGTCGCCCGGACCGAAGTTCACGGCGGGGATGCCCAGCGCGGCGAACCGCGAAACGTCGGTCCACCCGTACTTGGCGCGGAACCGCCCGCCCGCGGCCTCGACGAGCTTCGCCGCGGCGGGAGCGCCGAGCCCCGGTAGCGCGCCGGGCGCGGCGTCCGTGACCTCGAAGCCCAGCGCGCCGTCGGCGAGCGGCCCCGCCAGGACCTCGCGGACGTGGGCGACGGCCTCGTCGACGGTGCGGTCCGGCGCGAACCGGAAGTTGACGTCGACGAAGGCCTCGTCGGGCACGACGTTCCCGGCCACACCGCCCTCGATCTTCACGGCGCTCAGGCCCTCGCGGTACTCGCAGCCGTCGATGTCGACCGTGCGCGCGGTGTACGCCTGCAGAGCGGTGAGCACGGGGCCGAGCTTGTGGATCGCGTTGTCGCCCAGCCACGACCGCGCGCTGTGCGCGCGGACCCCGCCCGCCGTGATGCGCACCCGGATGGTGCCCTGGCAGCCCGCCTCGATGAGCCCGCCCGAGGGCTCACCGAGGATCGCGACGTCGGCGCGCAACCACTGCGGCAGCTCGCGCTCGATCCGCCCGAGCCCGTTGAACTCCGAGGAGATCTCCTCGCACTCGTAGAAGATCAGGGTGAGGTCGTAGGCGGGGTCGTCCAGGGTTGCGGCCAGGTGCAGGAAGACGGCGTCACCGCTCTTCATGTCGACGGTGCCGCAGCCGTGCAGGATGTCCACCGCCTCCCCCGTCGCTTCGCTCGCCCGGACCTCCCGGCGGCTGGGCACGTTATCGGCGATCGGCACGGTGTCGAGGTGCCCGGCCAGCATCACCCGCTGCGGCAGACCGCGATTCGTGCGGGCGAGCACGTTGTTGCCCACCCGGAGCACCTCGTAGTGGTCCAGTGCACGCAGCGCCGCTTCCACCTCGTCCGCGATCCGTTCCTCGTCATGGCTCACGCTGGGAATGTCCACCAGCGCAGCGGTGAGGTCGATCGGGTCCGAGGCGAGTTCGAGAGTCACCACACCAGGGTAGTGCTCAGATCCCGAGGATCGCCTTCGCGATGAGGAAGTACAGGATCAGGCCCGTCGCGTCGACGAAGGTGCTGATGAACGGGTTGGAGAAGACCGCCGGGTCGACGCCGATGGACTTCGCGACGATCGGCATCAGACCGCCGACCGTGGCCGACATGGTGCACACGCCGAACAGGGTGGCGCCGATCACCAGGCCCACGTCGGTACCGAACAGGACGCCGGCGATCACCGTGCCTAAACCGCCGAGGATCACGCCGAGGGTGGCGCCGACACGGATCTCGCGGCCCAGCACACGAAGTACATCCCGGGTCGTGATGTCACCGAGGGCGAGCGCGCGGGTCACGGTGGTCGCGGCCTGGTTCCCGGTGTTGCCGCCGGTACCGATGATGAGCGGCACGAAGAGCGAGAGCACCACCATCTCCTGCAGGCTGTCCTCGAACACCGAGAGCACCTTGACGGTGAGCGTCGCACCGATCGCCAGCACCAGCAGCCACACCACTCGCGATCGCACCAGCGTCCGCACGGGGGTCGACAGATAGGGCCGGTTCAGGGGCTCCACGCCGCCTTGGCGGGCGGCATCCTCGCTCTCCGCTTCCTCGAGGATGCGCAGCGCATCGTCGACGGTGAGGATGCCCACGATCCGGTGCTCGTCATCGACGATCGGCATCACCAGCAGGCGTTGTTCGGCGCAGCGCCGCGCCGCGTCCTCGGCGGACTCCCGAGCGTTGGCGGTGCCGGCGATGTTCATGATGTCGCGGACCGGCGTTTCCGGCGCGCTGCGCATCAGGCCGCGCAGCCCGACGATGCCCACCAGGATCCGGCCGCGCCCCACGACGGGGATGCCGTAGATCGTCTCGACGTCGTCGATGTGTGCCTTCACCTCGTCGAGGGCACTCTCGGCGGTGTCCTCCGGATGGACCGAGACGAACTCCGGCGTCATCTCGCGACCGACCGAGCCCTGGGGGTAGCCGAGCAGGGCGGCGGTCGCCGCGCGCTCGCTCTCCGGGAGACCGTGCAGGAGGCGGGCGGCCACGGTCGCGGGCAACTCGTCGAGCAGGGTGACGCGGTCGTCGGGGTCGAGTTCGGCGAACAGCCCGGTGACCTGCTCGTCCTGCAGATCGTGGATCAGCTCGCCTTGGAGTGGCGCATCGAGGGATTCGAAGACGTCGAGCGCATCGTCCTTCGCGAGCAACCGGAAGACCACGGCGCGGTCCTTGCGGTTGAGCCGCTCCAGCACATCAGCGAGGTCGTGCGCATTGAGCGGAGCGATCAGCGATGCGACCTCGGCGATGTCGCCGTCGTCCACAGCATCGTCGATCCGGTTGGCGAGTTTGGCCGCGTCCAGCGTCGTTGTCACTCGTTGCACGCTATCCGAAAGCGGCGGTTTTGCAGCGCTGAACCTGCTCGGGTGCGTCGCCGTGCCCGGATCCACCCGCCCAGTAGGCTGAGCGGGTGACGAATCGCGGAGCTGTTGCATACGGACTGGCCACCATCACCGACGACGGAACGGTGCTCGACACCTGGTTCCCCGCCCCGGAGCTGACCGATGGCGCCGGCACCACGGGGTCCGATCACGACCCCGCCGGCGCACCGGAGGAGTTGACCGCGCTCGCGGGCACCGACGCCGACCGCAAGGTGCGGCTGGTCGTCGTGAAGACCACGATCGCCGACCTCGCGGCAGCGCCGATCGACGCGCACGATGTATATCTGCGCCTGCATCTGCTCAGCCATCGGCTGGTCCAGCCGCACGGGCTCAGCTTGGAGGGGCAGTTCGGGCTCCTGGCCAACGTGGTGTGGACGAACTTCGGTCCGTGCGCGCCCGCCGGTTTCGAGTTGGTCCGCGCGGCGCTGCGCAAGCGCGGCCAGGTGACCGTGTACTCGCTCGACAAGTTCCCGCGGATGGTCGACTACGTGCTGCCCACGGGTGTGCGCATCGGTGACGCCGACCGTGTGCGGCTCGGCGCACACCTCGCCGAGGGCACCACCGTGATGCACGAGGGCTTCGTGAACTTCAACGCCGGCACCCTCGGCACCGCGATGGTCGAGGGCCGCATCTCCGCGGGCGTCGTGATCGGCGACCACTCCGATGTGGGCGGCGGCGCATCCACCATGGGCACCCTCTCCGGCGGCGGCAAGGAGATCATCAAGCTCGGCGAGCGGTGCCTACTGGGCGCCAACTCGGGCCTTGGAATCCCCCTCGGCGACGACTGTGTGCTGGAGGCGGGCCTCTACCTCACCGCCGGCACCAAGGTGACGGGTCCGGATGGCACGCAGGTCAAGGCCCGCGAGCTGGCCGGGCAGAGCAACCTGCTGTTCCGGCGCAACTCCGTGACCGGCGCCGTCGAGGTGGTGCCGTGGAAGAGCGAGGGCGTCGAGCTCAACGCCGCTCTCCACAAGAACTGACGCGGGTCAGTCACCCACGCGCAGCCGGCTGGCGGGCGAGGTGACGGTGCAGTCCGTCACGTCCCGCAGCCGGTCCACCCGGGCGGGGGCATCGCCGCGCAGGGCGATCCGCCAGTCTCCGGAGGAGAGTTGGTCGTTGTTCGCCACCTCGACCGCCAATTGCCGCGACGCCGGGGTGAAGCAGGCGGCCGAGATGCGCGCCGTGTCGACATCGGTCGCGCGGTTCAGCGGCACTATCCACGGCCGTGAGTTCACGTGCTCGCTCGGCGCGCCGACCACATCCATCGCCTGATCGACGGTCAGGCCGAGGAGGGTCCCCAAGCGGAAATCCTGCGGCCCGGCGGGCGTGCGCCCGAGGTCATCGATGAGGCCGGGGCGGCCCGCGACGAATCGAGACTCCACCAGCCACAGACCGGACCCGCCCAGCAGCACCATGACGATCACGATGACCACCGGGCGAACTCCCAGGTCCCTCACACTCAACATTCCACCAACCGCTACGACGCCTTCTTTTGCAATAGCGTACGCCATCGGTTCGGCGATCCGGACATCATTGCGCGCGAGGTGTGGGCGAGGTCGCGGGGACTCCGACGGTCCACGCACCGATACGGACGACCGGGCGCCCACCGGCCACGGCCCACCTTCGGGCACCGCTGCGTACCGATTCGACGGCGACCCAGGATCGCTCCGCCGCCGTCCCGTGCGCGCGCAACCAGGTGATGTAGGCGCGTGCGTCGTGTGCGGAGCACCCCTCCTTCGGGTGGGTGGCCGCGTACGCGACGAAACCGTGCGGCCAGGTGCCGAGCGTCCTCAGCGACGGACACGCACGGCCCGCTGAACCGGCGCGTTTGACCGCGAGTACCCGTGACGTGAGCGCCGCAGCTCGCGCGTCGAATCCCGCAGGCACCCGCGCCGCCAGCAGGTCGTCGAGCACGGCGCTCTGGCGGCGACGCAGGCGCTCGCGCGCGTCAGGACGAACCACAGCTACTCGAACTGCTGGAACTGCACGAGCTCGATCCGCCGCAGCTGCTCGCACTGCAGTTGGAGGCACTGCAGTTGGCGGCACTGCAGTTGGCGGCACTGCAGGTGGTTCCGGAGTCGTGACCGTGGTGGCCGGAATCGGCGGCGGAACTGCCGCCGGCGAAGAACCAGGACTCACTCGATCCGCGACGCCGGGTGCCCTTGCGCGCGTCGCCACCGGTGACCGCGGAAACGATCCCGATCACGAGCAGAACGACGACGATGACTGCGAAGATCTCCATCACTGCACCTCCCGGTTCACCCTAAGCCCGCTCAGCAGCCACCACCGCCGCCGCCGCAACCGCCGCAGGAACTACCGCCGCCGCAGGAGTGGCCGCCGCCCGAGTGCCCACCACCGGAGGAGTCGCCGCCGCCGAAGAAGAAGGCGGCACCCGAAGCACCGGCGGCCGCGCTGCGCCGGGCGGCACGACGAGAACCTTTGGCACCCTTCGGGCTGCGGGTCGCGATCACGGCGATCACCGCGAACACGAAGAGAATGAAGAACGGAATCACGATCGCCAGGACGTCCATCTCGACACCTCCGTCAGTCGTTCCCGAGAACCTCTCGTAGCGACAGCATCTCGTGCCGGACGGCGGTTTCGGTCACGGATTCGTCTCGTTCCAGCAACACTCCGGGAACCGGGCCCCCACCTGCGGCTTTCCACCCAAGAGAAGGCTGTGAATCCCGCCAGGCGGCAAGCAGATCGAGAACTTCCGGCCGAATCGGATCGGCATGGGTGTCCAGATACAGCGCACCATCGAAGCGACCACCGGCGATGTGCAGGTACACCACCGCGTCGAGCGGGTACCGCCGCAGTTCGGTGACGGGGTCGAGCCCGCGCGCCACACAGGAGGCGAACAGATTGGCCAGATCGAGTACAACACCCACCCCGGTCCGCTCGACCAGTTCGGCGAGGTAGTCCGGTTCGTCGTACTCGTCCTCGGGCCACCCGAAGAGCGCGGCGATGTTCTCCAGCGCCAGCGGGACCGGCAACGCGGCCTGGGCGGCGCGCACGTTCTCCACCAGCACGTCGAGCGCCTCCGCAGTGCGCGGCGCGGGCATGAGGTGTCCCGCTTCGAGTACTCGCTCGATCACCTCGCCGTGCGGGCCGTCACCGTCGTCGGCGCCCCGCTCGCCCGCGCGGACGAAGGCCACGTGCTCACTGACCAGTGGGGCGCCGAACGCGGTCGCGAGATCAGCGAGGCGCCGCAGCCGGCCCGGATCGGGCAGGTCCGCGCCGGCGAGACCCAGCGTCACGCCGTGCGGGATCACGGTGACCCCGCACTCGGCCAACGCGACCAGATCGGCCGGGAGCGCCGCGGGGTCCAGGTTCTCGGCGACCACTTCGGTGAATCCGATCTCGCCCGCCTGCGCCGCATCGAGCAGCATCCGGGCGATCTCCGGCCGCCAGGCCGCGGAGACGCCCGAGACGGTCATGCCGCGAGGCGCTGCGCGGCCGCGGCGATGCGCTCGTCGGTGGCGGTGAGAGCGATCCGGACGTGCTGCGCACCCTGCGGTCCGTAGAACTCGCCGGGGGCGACGAGGATACCGCGATCGGCGAACCAGTCCACGGTGTCCCGGCACGCCTCGCCGCGGGTGGACCACAGGTACAGCCCGGCCTCGGAATGATCGACCTGGAAGCCCGCACCGCGCACCGCGGCCAGCAGTACCTCACGGCGAGACGCGTAGCGGGCGCGCTGCTGCGCCTCGTGCTCGTCCACCGACAGTGCGTAGGTCATCGCCGCCTGCACGGGGAACGGCACGATCGCCCCCGCGTGCTTGCGCACCGCCGCGAGATCGGCGATCAGCGCGGGATCGCCCGCGAAGAACCCGGCCCGATAGGAGGCGAGGTTCGAGGTCTTCGACAGGGAGTGGATCGCGATCAGTCCGGTCAGGTCACCGTCGCAGACCCTCGGATCGAGAATCGAGACCGGTTCGGCGTCCCAGGCCAGACCGAGGTAGCACTCGTCCGAGGCGACGATCACCTCGCGCTCACGCGCCCACTGCACGACCTTGCGCAGGTGATCGACGCCGAGCACCGTGCCGGTGGGATTGGACGGGGAGTTGACGAAGACCAGCGCCGGACTCTCGGAGACGAGCTGGGCGGTACCGTCGGCCCGCACCGGCTTCGCCCCGGCCAGCAGCGCCCCCACTTCGTAGGTCGGGTACGCCACCTCGGGGATCACGACGGTGTCGCCGGACCCCAGCCCCAGAGCCGACGGAAGCTGTGCGATCGCTTCTTTCGTGCCGATCACGGGCAGGATCGCGTTCTCCGGGAGCGCGACGGAACCGTACCGCCGGTGCAGGGCAGCAGCGGCCGCGGTACGCAGCTCGATCGTGCCGATGGTGGCCGGGTAGCCCGGAAAGGCCGAGCCCTCGTACAGCGCGTGCCGGATCGGCTCGGCCACCGGATCGACCGGGGTGCCGACGCTGAGGTCGACGATGCCGCCGGGGTGCGCGGCCGCCCGCGCCTTCGCGGCGGCCAGCGTGTCCCAGGGGAAGTCGGGCAGACGGGCGGCCAGCGGCGAACGGTTCTGCACCGTGCGCGGCCCGTCAGTCCTCGGTGTTCATCGGCGGCAGCGCCTTGATGAACGGGTGATCGTAATCGATCTTGCCGGTCTTGGCGGCACCGCCGGGCGAACCGACCTCGTTGAAGAAATCGATGTTGGCGGTGACGTACTCGGACCACTCATCCGGGACGTCGTCCTCGTAGAAGATCGCCTCGACGGGGCAGACCGGCTCGCACGCACCGCAGTCGACGCACTCGTCCGGCTGGATGTACAGCATCCGGTTGCCCTCGTAGATACAGTCAACCGGGCACTCTTCGATGCATGCCTTGTCGAGCACATCCACACAGGGCTCTGCGATGGTGTACGTCACCTGATCACTCCTTCGGACACGTCGAGACCTACCGACAGTATTCCTGGCCGTTGGAACACGTCACAAAGAAGTGTCGCCTAACCTGCCGACGTGTGATTTCATTCACCGGTGCACGTAATCGTCGGGGTGTTCGGTCTCATTGTGTTCCTGCTGCTGGCGTTCCTGCCCACGCGGGACGTCGCCATGCTCAAGAAGAAGGCGCCGTACATCGCGCTGATGCTCGTGATCCAGTTCGGGCTGGGTCTGCTCATGCTCAAGACACCGGTGGGCAAGACGGTGATCGACGCGCTGGCGCGCGGGTTCAAGACCCTGTTGGGCTACGCCCACGAGGGCACGTCCTTCGTCTTCGGCGGCCTCGTCGACTACAAGACCAACCCCGACGGGGCGGGCCCGTTCTTCATGAACGTGCTGCTGCCGATCATCGTGATCTCCTCGCTCATCGGCATCCTGCAGTTTCTCAAGCTGCTGCCGCTGATCATCAAGTACCTCGGCCTGGCCATCTCGAAGGTCACCGGCATGCCGAAGTTGGAGTCCTTCAACGCCGTCAGCTCCGCGATCATCGGCCAGTCCGAGAACTTCATCGCGATCAAGAAGATCCTGCCGACGCTCCCGTCGAACCGCCTGTACACGCTCTCCGCGTCGGCGATGTCGACGGTGTCGATGTCGATCGTCGGCTCGTACATGGTGATGATCCAGCCCAAGTACGTGGTGGCGGCGATCGTGCTGAACCTGTTCGGCGCCTTCATCATCGTCTCGCTGCTCAATCCGTACGAGGTGGCGCCCGAGGACGACGTCTTCGCCGCACCGGAGCAGAAGAAGCAGTCCTTCTTCGAGATGCTCGGCGAGTACATCCTCGACGGCGCCAAGGTGGCACTCACGGTGGCGGCCATGCTGATCGGTTTCGTCGCGCTCATCGCACTCGTCAACGGAATCTTCGCGGCGATCTTCAACGGCACCACCTTCCAGGAGGTGCTGGGGCACGTCTTCGCGCCGCTCGCCTGGCTCACCGGCGTGCCGTGGAGCGAGTGCGTGCAGGCGGGCCAGATCATGGCCACCAAACTCGTGAGCAACGAGTTCGTCGCGATGCTGTCGTTCACCTCGCAGAACCCCGGCGGCGCCGTGGTGATGAGCGAGCGCGCCACCGCGATCGTGCAGACCTTCCTGGTCTCCTTCGCGAACTTCAGCTCGATCGGGATCATCGCCGGTGCCGCCAAGTCGCTCGCCCCGGACCAAGGCGATCAGATCGCCAAATTCGGCCTCAAGCTGCTCTACGGTGCCACGCTGGTCTCGTTCCTCAGCGCCACCGTGGTGGGCCTGATCTCCTGAGTCAGTCGTTCTTCTCCGGCTCCGCCGTCGGCGCGCCGGACAGGACGGCTTCGAGGCCGAGGATCTTGGCGCCGTCGGAGGCGCGCGATTCGACGGTGCGCAACGTCGCGAACTCACCCACGTACCCGGCGAATGCACCCACGACCGGGAGCCTGCTCACCTTGTCGAAGGTTGAGGCCGGCCGCGGCCGGGCGTCCAGTGCGGAGCGCGCCGACTTCACGGTGTGTACCACCTCGCGGACGGCGCCGATCGCGGAACCGATACCGCCGCGCAGCCGGTCGGTGGTCTCGCGCACCGGCACCAGTTCGCTCCACCCGGGGTTCTCGCCGAGCAGCGACCGGGCATCGATCTGCCTGCGCGCCAGCACCCGTGCCACCAGGTCGATCTGCTCGGAGACCTGATCGACGCCGTGCTCGCCGGCAACGCCGACCACCACGATGGTCTGGTTGGCGAAGCCCAGATAGGGCTGCAGCGGGAGCACCCGGGCGACGAAGCCGAGCGCATTCGGCCAGGCCACCGCGACGGTCGTCACAGCACCCACCGGGATCACCCACCAGCGCGACCGCCCGTCCGAATCGCGCCGCAGGTAGCCGTTGACCACCGGGATCGGGGTCATGCCCGCGAGCGTGGAGACGAACCTCGCGGTCACCACGGCGGGCCGCGTCACCGTCACGAAGACGCCCACCGTGCGTGCCAATTCCAGATCCGTGACATCACCCGTGACCGCGCCACCGCGCGGCTCCAGCGCGTTCACGCCGCACCCCGCTGAGCGTGCGTCGTCGTGCGCTCACGCGCCGGGCGCCCGATACCGTTGGCGATCGCGTGCAATTCGGCCACCGTCTTCTCCGATCCGTGTGACGAACCCGCCATCCGCGAGATCGTCTCCTCCATGAGCGTGCCACCCAGGTCGTTCGCGCCGCCCTGCAGCATGGCCTGAGTTCCCGCGGTACCCAGTTTCACCCAGGATGTCTGAACGTGCTCGATGCGCCCGTGCAGCATGACCCGGGCCAGGGCGTGCACGGCACGGTTATCGCGTTTGGTGGGCCCGGGACGGGCGGCGCCGGCGAGGTACAGCGGGGCGCTCTGGTGCACGAAGGGCAGCGGGACGAACTCGGTGAAGCCGCCGGTCCGGTCTTGGATGCCCTTGAGCACATTGAGATGCGTCACCCAGTGCGCCGGATTGTCGACGTGGCCGTACATCATCGTCGAGCTGGAGCGGATACCCACCTCATGTGCGGTGGTGACCACATCGATCCACGCCGAGGTGGGCAGCTTGCCCTTGGTGAGAACCCACCGCACCTCGTCGTCCAGGATCTCGGCGGCGGTACCCGGGATGGTGTCCAGACCCGCCTCGCGCAACCCGATCAGCCAGTCGCGCACGGACTCGCCGGACCGGGCCGCGCCGTTGACGATCTCCATCGGGCTGAACGCGTGCACATGCATGCCCGGCACCCGCTGCTTCACTGCGCGCACCAGATCGGCGTAGCCGGTGGCGGGCAGGTCGGGGTCGATACCGCCCTGCATGCACACCTCGGTGGCTCCCACCTGCCACGCCTCCTCAGCGCGGTCGGCGACCTCCTTCATCGACAGCGTGAACGCGTCGGCATCGCCCTTGCGTTGCGCGAAGGCGCAGAACCGGCAGCCGGTGTAGCAGATGTTGGTGAAGTTGATGTTCCGGTTGACCACGTAGGTCACGGTGTCGCCCACCGTATCTCGGCGCAGTTGGTCGGCGAGCGCGACCAGCGCTTCGAGGCCCTGCCCGTCCGCGTAGGCCAGCGCGCGGTACTGATCGTCGGACAGGCCGCCCGGGTTCTTCTCCGCCGCTCGCAGGGCCGACAGCACATCGGATTCCACCTTCTCGGGCGCGGAGAGCGAGAGCACCTGCTCGCGTACCGTCTCCCAATCACCGAAGGCCGAGCCCAGATCGGAGCGGGTGTCGGTGTTGCGGCCGTCAGTGTCGATGGCGGTATTGAGGTCGATGCGCCCGGACGACGCCCACTCCTCGTCGGGCTCCTGCCAGGGCAGGCCGACCGGGTACGCCTGCGGATCCGCGAGCCCCGTCGCCGGATCGGCGAGGGCGGCGACGTGCGGGGCCACCCGGGGGTCGATCCATGGGTTCCCGGCACGCACGTATTCGGGATGGACGGCCAGACGCTGCTGCAATCCGAATCCCGCCTCGGCCGTGAGGTTCCGCAGTGCGTCGAGGTCGGGCCACGGCCGCTCGGGGTTCACATGATCGGGTGTCACCGGCGAGACGCCGCCCCAGTCATCGATACCGGCCTCCAGCAGCAGGCGGCACTCCTCCCCCGACACCAGGTTCGGCGGAGCCTGTACGCGCATCTTCGGCCCCAGCACAAGGCGGGTCACGGCGATCGTCGCCCGGTACTCGTCGAGCCCCAGATCGGCCACGTTCCGCATGGCCGTGTCCGGCTTGGCGCGGAAGTTCTGGATGATCACCTCTTGAATGTGCCCGAAGGCCTTGTGCACCTTGCGGATCGCGAGGATCGACTCGGCGCGCTCTCGCTCGTTCTCGCCGATCCCCACCAGCAGACCGGTGGTGTAGGGCACCGACAGTCGGCCGGCGTCCTGCAGGACGCGCAGCCGCACCGCGGGATCCTTATCGGGAGAGCCGTAGTGCGCCTGCCCCTTCTCGGTGAACAGTCGCTCGGACGTGGTCTCCAGCATCATGCCCATCGACGCGGATACCGGCTTGAGACGGGTGAGCTCCTCCCAGCTGGTGACGCCCGGGTTCAGGTGCGGCAACAGGCCGGTCTCTTCAAGCACCCGGATCGACATGGCGCGCACGTAGTCCAGGGTGGAGTCGTAGCCGCGCTCGTCGAGCCAGACCCGCGCCGCTTCCCAGCGGTCCTCGGGGCGATCGCCCAGCGTGAACAACGCCTCCTGGCAGCCCAACTCGGCGCCGCGCCGCGCGATGTCGAGCACCTCGTCGGGTTCGAGGAAGGCGCCATGTCCCTCGGCGGCCAATTTGCCCGGCACCGTCACGAAGGTGCAGTAGTGGCACCGGTCGCGGCACAGCCGGGTGAGCGGGATGAACACGCTCTTGGAGTAGGTCACCTGCCCGACCCCGGCCTCGTCGACCAGTCCGGCCTCGCGCAAGCCCGCGTCCCGCACCCGGGAGGCCGAGACGCAGAGGTCCGCTAGATCGTCGCCGCGGGCGGCGAGCAACACCTGCGCCTCATCGACGTTGAGCGTGGCTCCGTCGCGCGCCCGGCGTAGGGCACGGCGCATCGCGGAGGGGGTCGGCTGGTACGGCTCCGCCGTTCGCTTCGGCACCGAGGGCATCGGTAGAAGCGCGGGAGTCGGCGTGTGGGCGTCCGTCACCTCTCCGATGATGCCAGGTACCCCGCGGCGACGGGCATTCCGATTCCGCAAACGAGCAGCAGCGGCAGTCTCCAGTCGGTGTACATGATGCTGTTCCCGGGCCCACCCAGCAAGAAGACGACAACGACGATCAGGAATGCGATCACGGGGATCGCAGCGAATCGGGCTTCTCCCCCGAGCCGTCCGCACGCGACGGAGATCCCGGCGAGCAGGGCGCCGAAGCCGATCGCGGAGATGGGCATCGGTACGGAGCCGATGTAGAGATGGAGGTACATCGTGGCACCCACCGCGCAGACCGCGCCGCCGAACGCGGCGAGGGCGTAGGCGAGCGCATCGAGTCCGCGGTTCATTCGAGCCCCGCGAAGAGGTCGCGTTCGAGACCGTCCGGACCCGGCGCGGCGGTGCCGCGGACCAGGATGTAGGCCTCCTCGGTGAGAACGGGTTGCGCGATGAGATTGGTGAGCGCGAAGGCGGTACCGCACGGCGCAACGGCGAGCTGTGTCGCGTGTGCACGCAACGCCGCGACCTTCCGGCCGGCCACGTCGCGGGTATCGATGAGCGCGGTGAGCGCGGCGTCGTCGTGGGCGGGCAGTGACGCGCTCTCCGGAACACTCCAGTCGCCCGGCAGCTCGGTCTCCGCGAATGCCGCGACGCCGCGGTCGATCTGCCCACGGCCCGCAACGGTCCAGTACAGCTTGGCGACCGCCCACTGCTCGCCCGGCAGACCGGACGCGGCCGCCGCGTCGACGGCGGCGGTGGTCACGGTGTGCGCGGCGATGTGGTCGGGGTGGCCGTAGCCGCCGACCTGGTCGTAGGTCACCACCACCTGGGGGCGCAGCTCGCGGATGATCCCGGCGAGCAGGGCCACGGGGCCATCGGCGGCGATCCGATCGGCGCTGGCGAACGCGCGCGGATGATCGGCGGCGGGTGTGCCCGCCATCCCGGAATCGCGCCACCGTCCGGCGCCTCCCAGGAACCGCGGACGGAGCACCGGACCGGCGGGCTCGCTGAGCGCGGCCAGCGCGCGGGTCAGTTCGGCGATCCGGTAACCGCCCAGTTGATCCGCCTGATCCGCGACGAGCTGTGCATAGGGCGGGTCCATCACCTCGCCCTCCTCGCCGAGCGTGCAGGTCACGACGGTGACTTCGGCTCCCTCGGAGAGATAGCGGGCGATGGTGCCGCCGGTGGTGATCGTCTCGTCGTCGGGGTGCGCGTGCACCAGCAGCAGGCGCCGGGTCACTTGGTGCGCTCCCACCGGTCGACGCCGGTGAACACTCCGTCCACCGGCGGGCCGTCGAGGGTGACGCCCTGCACGGTGGGGCCGGTCGCGGACAGTGTCACGTCCTGCAGGATCGGTAGGACGGTGGCCTTGGACCACAGGTCGGCGTCGATCGCTCCGAGATCGATGGGGCCGCCGCGCAGGCCGTCCAGGGCCAGTCCCTGGAGCGCGGGATCACACAGTCCGGCCAGGTTGCCGCCGACGGTGACCGCCTGCGGGTCGGTGGTGATGCTGGGCCGCGCGCTGGGGGTGGCGGTCGGCGTGGCATCGCTGGAGGAGCTCGGCGGCGGCGGGCATTCGACGCGGCTAGCGAGCCGCTCGACGGGGGTGGGCGCCAGGCCGGACCAGCCGACCACCGCATCGACCGAGCCGTCGAGCAGGGCAGTGCCGGTGAGCACCTGCGGTTCCCGGATCACGACGGAGGCGAACACTCCCATCGAACGCAGTTGATCGGTGGCATTACTCGCGACCGCGAAGGCCTCCTGGTTGCCCTGCGGCACGCCGATCCGCAAGAACATGGGCACACCGTCGCGCACGTACTGCTGCACGTTCTGGCCGGGCGAGGGCGACGGCGGGACGGGCAGCGCCGACGGGTCGGAACTGGTCGCGGGCGCGGGTGTGGCCGGGGTGACGGGTGTCGGCGCCGGGGTGGGCGGTGCGCTCTGGGTGGGCGGGATCGGCGCGTCCTGCAAGGTGTATCCGGCGGCGCCGAGGGCCTGTTCCAGTCGCCGCTTCGCCTCGGCCGGCGCGGGCGGGACGGGCATGGTGGGCGAGTAGCCGGGATCCGACGGTGCGAGTACCTGCGCGCGGGCGGGCCGGACGGTGTCGCCGCTGGACCCGACGGTGGTCAGCAGATCGACGTTGACGGCCTCGAGCAGGGCCCGCCGCACGGCCACGTCGGACAGGAACGGCGAGCGGGTGTTGAGGGTGAGCGAAAGCGTGCGCGGCGCGGGCTGTTCGGCGGCGCGCACCTGGTAGATCGACGTCAGCTGGGCCAGCAACGACGGCCCGCCGTGCACCGCGACCACCTGGACGTCGCCGGTGCGTACGGAATTGGCGAGTTGGGCATCGCTGCCGCCCTTGCGGAGCACGATGCGCTCGACGCGAGCCGGGTTCATCCAATAGCGATCGTTACGTTCGAGGGTCACCTCATCGCGGGCCACGTCGACCTTCTTGACCAGGTAGCCCGCGCCCGAGGCGGGGATCCGGTCGCGCATGGCGCCGTTGAACCCGCCGGGTGATCCCTTCACCAGGTGACTGGGGAGCAGATTCTGAAAGAGGGTGCGCCAGCCGGGTAGATCGTCCTTGAGGGTGACGATCACCCGCTTGCCGCCGGCACCGGACTGCACCGATTCGATCTGCCGGTACGGGGCCGAACCCACGGTGTCAGGGGCGGTGGTCATCGACTCCCACAGGTAGACGAAGTCCTCGGCGGCGATGGGAGCTCCGTCGGACCACTGCGCATCCTGCCGGATCGTGTACACGATCTGCTTCGGCGCAGGATGCTCGATGGTCGGCACCAGGTCGGTGTTCTGTTCCAGTTCGACGCGACCGTCCGGCCGCTTGACCTCGCGGAACACGCTGGGCAATGTCATCGAGGCCAGCGCTCGCGCGGCGGGCGAGCTGTTGGAAGCGAGATGCGGGTTGAAGCCGGCGCCGAGGCCGTCGATCGCGACCAGGATGGTGGCGCCGCTGACCACGGGAGCCTGCGGCGGGGCCGAGGTCTCCGATCCGGGGACGGCGGGGGGCGGATCCGCCACGCACCCGGTGAGCGTCGCCGCGAGCAGAGCCGACATCACCGTCAGCCCCATGGACCGTCGCCGCACCTTCGGCTCCCTCCTGCACGCTCGTCGCCCCGGCCCTCACCGCCGGGGCGTCGCCTCCACCGTAGTCGGGCGGATCAGCCCGCGGACTGGTCGCGCGACTTGGCACGCGAGCGCTCACGGGCGCGCTCGGTGGCGTTCAGGTGCACCTTACGCACCCGGACCACCTCGGGAGTGACCTCGACGCACTCGTCGCCGGCGCAGAACTCCATGGCGGCCTCGAGTTCGAGCTTGATGGGCTTGGCGAGGGTCTCCATCACGTCGGCGGAGGACTGACGCATATTGGTTAGCTTCTTCTCCTTGGTGACGTTGATGTCGAGGTCCTCGGCGCGGGGGTTGATGCCCACGACCATGCCCTCGTAGGTGTCGGCGCCGGGCTCGACGAAGAAGGTGCCGCGGTCGGCGAGCTGAATCATGGCGAACGGGGTCACGCTGCCCTGCCGGTCGGAGACCAGCGAGCCGGTGTGGCGGGCGCGGATCTCACCGGCCCACGGCGCGTACTCGTGGAAGACGGCGTTGGCGATGCCGGTGCCGCGGGTCTCGGTGAGGAAGTCGGTGCGGAAGCCGATGAGGCCGCGCGACGGGACGACGAACTCCATGCGGACCCAGCCGGTGCCCTGGTTGGCCATGGTCTCCATCCGGCCGCGACGGTTCGCCAGCAGCTGGGTGACCGAGCCGAGGTACTCCTCGGGCACGTCGATGGTCAGGTGCTCGAAGGGCTCGTGCACCTTGCCGTCGACCTTGCGGGTGACCACCTGGGGCTTGCCGACGGTGAGCTCGAAGCCCTCGCGACGCATCTGCTCGACCAGGATGGCCAGCGCCAGCTCGCCGCGGCCCTGCACCTCCCACTGGTCGGGCTTGCCGATGTCGAGCACCTTGAGCGAGACGTTGCCGATCAGCTCGGAGTCGAGGCGCGACTTCACCATCCGGGCGGTCAGCTTGTGCCCCGACACCTTGCCGACGAGCGGGCTGGTGTTGGTGCCGATGGTGACCGAGATGGCCGGCTGGTCGACGGTGATGCGCGGCAGCGCGACGGGGTTGTCCACGTCGGCGAGCGTGTCGCCGATCATGATCTCGGGGAAGCCCGCGACGGCCACGATATCGCCGGCGACGGCCTCCTCGGCGGGTTTGCGCTCGACACCGTCGGTGGCCAGCAGCTCGGTGACCTTGGCGTTGGTGACCACGGGCTCACCGTCGACCTCGCGCATCCAGGCGACGGTCTGGCCCTTGCGGAGAGTGCCGTTGTGGATGCGGACCAGGGCCAGTCGGCCGAGGAAGGCGGAGGCGTCGAGGTTGGTGACGTGGGCCTGCAGCGGCGCCGCGGGATCGCCCTTGGGCGCGGGGATGTGATCGTGCAGGATCTGGAACAGCTCGTCGAGGTTCTCGGCGTCGGGCACCTCGCCGTTGGCCGGGGCGGTGGTGCTGGCCTTGCCCTCGCGGCCGGAGGCGTAGACCACGGGGAGCTCCAGCGCGAGCTCGGCGGCCTGGGCGGCCTCGTCGGAGAGATCGGAGGCGAGGTCGAGGAGCAGGTCCTGCGACTCGGAGACGACCTCCTCGATCCGGGCGTCGGGGCGGTCCGTCTTGTTGACCACCAGGATCACGGGCAGCGAGGCCGCGAGCGCCTTGCGCATCACGAAACGGGTCTGCGGGAGCGGGCCCTCGGAGGCGTCGACGAGCAGCACCACGCCGTCGACCATGGACAGCCCGCGCTCGACCTCACCGCCGAAATCGGCGTGGCCGGGGGTGTCGATCACGTTGATGACGGTGACGGTGCCGTCCTGGTTCACCCGGTGCACGGCCGTGTTCTTGGCCAGGATGGTGATGCCCTTCTCCTTCTCCAGATCGCCCGAGTCCATGACGCGGTCGACGAGCTCGGCGCGCTCACCGAACGCGCCGGACTGTCGCAGCATGGCGTCGACCAGGGTGGTCTTCCCGTGGTCGACGTGCGCGACGATGGCGACGTTGCGGAAGCTGGGCTGAGCCACTGTTGTTCTCCTGGAGATGGTCGTCCGCGCCGGCGGGTTCTCACCTCGCGGACACGATGAAGGGGGCGTGCGTACACGCCTGGTCGTGACCAGGTTACTGGGCGAAGTGCCCTGGAGCCGCATCGCGGCGTCCGGATGTGACGGTTGGCATCCGGCGATTAGGTTGCGCTAACCTATTTATGTGAGTAAGACCAAGGCGCACAAACTCGTGGGCAGCAAGCCCAAGAAGAAGTGCTGCCGTAAGAAGACGCGGTGCATGAAGTGCCCCGTGGTCATCCACAAGCTCAACCGGTTGGCCGCGCACGGCGCCACCAAGAAGGAACTCGAGAAGTCCCTGAAGTCGGTGCGCGCCAATCCGGAACGCACACGCGTCGCCTAGGGTCGGCCGCACGTCTCAGCGCTGAGCGCGGCGCCCGAGGTTCTCAGCCCGCTCCGGAGACCGCTTGCCGCATCAGGGTGGTCAGCACCGCGGTGAGGACCTGCACCAGCTCGCGCGGGTCGGAGCGGTCGTCGGAATGCTGCCACCACGCCATGAGGAATTCGTTGAGCGACGGGATGAACGCCGCGTACACCCACGCCGGCACGTGTGCGGCGCCCGCGGTCACCGCGGCGCCCTGCAGCAGTTGCGCCCACTCGCGCCGGTTTCCCAGGCGGTGCTGCTCCATATCCGGACTGACACCCACCACCTCGACGAAGCCGATGCGGATACCGCGCGGATCCTCGAGGAGGACGGCGACATAGGCGTCGAGTGCGGCGGTCACCAGAGCGGTGGTGTCGCCCCGTCCTCCGTGCTCGCGGACGTGGGCGCCGATCGCCGCGAGCACGGCCTCGCGGGTCCGCGCCTGCACCAGGTCGTACACGTGCCGCAGGACCGCCTCGCGGTCGTCGAACAGCTCGTAGAAGTGACGCCGGGAGACACGGGCGTGCTCACAGATCATGGAGACGGTGGTGTGCCGGTAGCCACGGGAGGCGAACAGGTCGAGCGCGGATTCCTCGATCCGGGTTCGGCGGTCCTCCTGCCGCGTCTCGGCGTCGGCGCCGCCGTACGTGCGTCCCCGGCGGCACGTCGACCGCTCGTCCGGCGAGCGCGAACCTGATGGCTTCACGGACAGTGAATCTACCCGGGAAGTCATCGACCGCCCGACGGATCAGATCGGAAAGGGCCCTCCGATGCTGACCGGATTCTTCTGGTCGCCGAGCGCGCCGATACGCCACGACGAAGCGCCCGAGTGCGGCGGTGCAGTACGGGTGCATCGAGACAGCGCACGCGGCGTTCCCGACGGACGTAGCATCTGGCACATGAGCGCGGATCCTGGTCGATCGGCCTACGACTCCCCCGGCGAGGCCGCGGACGACGAGGCACCCTCGGAGAGCCTGGTCACGGTCCTCGTCGCGCTGGCGGCGAACGTCCTGATCGCGGTGGCGAAATCGGTCGCCGCGACGATCACGGGTTCGGCGGCGATGGTCGCGGAGGCGGCGCACTCCTGGGCCGACGCCGGCAACGAGGTGTTCCTCCTGATCGGTGCGCGCCGGGCGGAGAAACCGGCCGACGCGACGCATCCGCTGGGATACGGCCGCAGTGGCTATGTGTGGTCGATGTTCGCGGCGTTCGGCTTGTTCAGTGTGGGCGCGGCGGTGTCGGTGTGGCACGGCATCACCTCCCTGGACGCCCCGGAGGAAGCAGCCGATTACACGTGGGGTTACGCAGTCCTGGCGATCTCCTTCGTGTTGGAGAGCATCTCGTTCATCCAGGCGGTGCGGCAGACGAAGGCCGGTGCGGCGGAAAGGTTCCTGCATCCGCTGCGGTATGTGCGAATCACGTCGAATCCGGTGCTGCGGTCGGTGTTCGCGGAGGATCTCAGTGCGTTGATCGGGATCGTGATCGCGGCGTCGGCGATGGCTCTGCACCAGATCACCGGCAATCCGGTGTGGGACGCGATCGGTTCGATCCTGGTGGGCCTGCTGTTGGGCGCGGTCGCCATTTTCCTGATCAGCAGGAACATGGACTTCCTCACCGGGCAGGTGGCAACTCCCCTGGCCCGCAACCGAGCCCTCACCGCACTCCTCGCGCATCCCGATGTGACGCGGGTCAGCTTCCTGTACATGGAGTGGGTCGGTGCCGACAAACTCTTCCTCGTCGCTTCGGTCGATGTGGTGGGAGATCTGCCGGAAACCGCCGTAGCGGCACGCTTGGCGTCGATCTCGGACGAACTCCATCGGTTCGAGTGGATACAGCGGGGCGTGCTCACGCTCAGTCGCCCCGGAGACACCACTGCGTTGCACCCTGAGGCACTGCCCGACTGGTACCTCCCCGAGGCCGAGCGGGGCGTGTGATTCACGCCGCCTGCGGTGGTGCGGTGGACCGGTGCAGATGTCCTGTCGGGGTGCGGGTTTCGACGGTGTGCCGCCCGCTGTTGTCGTCGACGGTGCGGCTGGACCAACCGGCGGCTTCTTTGGCGTAGTTGCACGCCGCGCACAGCCCCTGCCCGTTGTCCAGGCTGGTGGCGCCGCCGTGCGCGTGTGCGGTGATGTGGTCGGTGTGGGCGATCGGGGCGTCGCAGTACGGGGTGCGGCAGTACCGATCCCGTGCGGCGATCAGCTCCGCTAGCCCGGCCGGGAACAGCCGCGACCGGGAATCGAGCCCGACGACGGCACCCGACTCCGGTCGCACGTAGAGCCGTTTGACCCACGCCACCGCATGCTCAGTGGCTCGCCCGACGAGGTGCCGTGCGATCTCACCCGGCAGTGTGCCGCCACCGGCCAGGTGCGCGGTTCCCGGCTGGTCGCCGAGCAGCACCGCTGCGGGCATGGTGAGGTTCACCGTGACGGGCAGACCGTCCGCGATGTCGCGGCCGGTGATCCTGGCGAAAGCCGTGTCGGCCATGATCTGTCCGCGACTGCGGCTCTCGCCTGGGGTGCCGAAGATGCTGTCGGCGGCCGTCTTCACCGCCGCATAGACGCCGACGGCTTGGGCGACCGGCAGCAGGATCGATACTCGCGCCATGCAGTCCGGTGCCGGACGGATCGTGACGCGACGATCTTTCGCCGCCAGCGCCGCACGATCGACCGTGGCCCGGGCATCGAGCCGATAAGCCACCTCTTTGACCTGATCCTGCAACCGTCTCAGCCCGAGCCCGGACGCCACGAAGCTCTCCCCGCACAACTCGTTGTCGGCTTCGGTCTTCAGGCGGGGTTCCAGGTGCGAGACCCCGGACACGATCACCTCCACCGCCTCCGGTGAGAGGTCACCATCACGCAACCGACCCAGCGTGGCGGGCAGGTCCCGTTCCAACACCGTCGCCCGCGACAGCATCCCCGCAGCCCGATGCGGCGAGACCTGCAACGCCAACGCCACCTCCGCCGCCACCCCGGCCTCCCAGCGGTCCTGCGGCACCCCGGCCGCGATCCGCTCACACACCCGCACCCGCAACAACGCGACGATCAACGGGTACTGATCGAACACCACCCGCGCACGCACCCGCTCCAACCCGACAAGCCCGGCAACCACCTCACCACCAGCCCCGGAAACCGAGCCGATATCTTCCTCGTCCATACCCGAACACTACGACCACCCACTGACACGTTGTGAACATGAAACCTCAAGCCAGACAACTCATTGAGCGATCATCGGCACCGGTTGGCCCCACGGCCTGTTTCAATGGATTCATGACCCACGACTTCCGATTCGGTGTGACCATGCGGTCGATCAGATCACGCACTGCCTGGATCGAAAAGTGCCGTCAGGCCGAAGCCCTCGGATTCGACGTGGTCGGCGTACCCGACCACCTGGGAACGTTGGCCCCGTTCCCAGCCCTGATGCTCGCGGCGGAGGCGACGGATCAGGTACGGCTCACCACCTTCGTGTTGAACGCGCCCTTCTACAGTCCGGCACTGCTCGCCCGCGATGCCGCCACCGTCGACCTGCTCTCCGATGGCCGCCTGGAGCTCGGACTGGGGGCCGGCTATGTGGAATCCGAATTCGACCGGGCGGCAATCCCTTTCCCGACAGCCCGCAGGCGTGTCGATCAGGTGGCCGAGACCGCGATGGCGCTCCGCGCACTGTTCACCGACGAATCGCATCGGCCACGCACCGCACAGCCCGGCGGACCGCCACTGCTGATCGCCGGGTGGGGCGATCGTCTCCTCGGCATCGCGGCGCACCATGCGGACATCGTCGCCCTGACCGGCGCCCGAACCGACGATGCCGGGCACCTCACCCTGGCCACCGAAGCGGAGACCGCGCGACGCGTCACGCGCTTGACCGATGCACTCGGCGAGCGCACCGGCACCGTCGAACTCAATATCCTGATCCAGGCACTGTTCTCGGACGTCACCGACGATGCGCTCGCACCGGTCCGCCCCCACCTCACGGCCGGCGTCGAGCGCCCCGAGGACTATCCGACGCTCCTCGTCGGGACACCGCAGGACATGGCCGACCGGCTATGGGAGCTACGGGAGCGCTACGGGATCACGTATTTCTCCGTGCTGGACAACAACATGGAAGCCTTCGCACCGCTGATCGCGCGGATGCGCTAGCTCGACGCCTTCACATCGGCATTGCGCACGAACAGCAGCCGGTCGCCGGCCTCGACGACCGAGACCGCGGGCGAATCGACGCGATAGAGATGCCCCTTGCGGACCACGCCCAGAACGATGTTCGGCAGATGTCGCGGCGAGCGTCCCACCTCGACGCGAGTCACCTCGCGCTCGGCGATGTTGAAACCGTCGCCGGGCGAAAGAAGGTCCTCGATCATCTCCACGACCGACGGCGTGGTGGTCGCCATGCCGAGCAGGCGGCCGGCCGTCTCCGAGGAGACGACCACCGAGTCGGCGCCGGACTGGCGCAGCAGATGCGTGTTCTCGGACTCGCGGACCGAGGCGACGATCTTCGCCTTGGGCGCCAGTTCGCGCGCAGTGAGCGTGACCATCACCGCGGCGTCATCGCGATTGGCGCCGATGATGATCGACTCCGCGCGGGGCGCACCCGCGAGCCGCAGCACGTCGGCTTTGGTGGCGTCACCGCGGACCGTGACGAGACCGTCGATCTCGGCGACCTCCAGGGCAGCCTGATCGGTGTCGACCACGACGATCTTGCTCGGCTCGATGCCGTCGTTGATCATCGCGCTTACCGCGGTCCGGCCCTTGGTGCCGTAGCCCACGACGATCGTGTGGTTGTGCACAGCAGACCTCCAACGTTGGATTTTGAACGCCTGGCGGGAACGCTCCGTAAGCACTTGGAGCGTGGTGCCGACCAAGACGATGAGGAACAGGATGCGCAGCGGCGTGACCAGCAGGACGTTGATCAGGCGCGCGGACTGGCTGATCGGCGTGATGTCGCCGTATCCGGTGGTCGACAGCGACACCGTCGCGTAGTACAGGCAGTCCAGGAACGTGAGCTGGGTCTTGCCCTGGTATCCGGCTTCGACCGCGGTATCGCGATACCCGTCCCGTTCGAGGTAGACGATGAACACCGCGAGGAACAGCGCACCGAGCGCGACCACGACACGCGCCCAGATGGCGCGCCACGGGTTGGTGTCGCCCGCGGGGATGCGCAGGACGTTGACCAGCGCGTGGTCCGGGAGATCCGTCAGCTCGGACTTGCTGCGGCGACGGAATGAGCTGCGTGCGGCCATACCTACCTGGGTGATCCTTCGTCAATCCTGGGTGCGACGTTTGCGACTACGTCCGGTTTAGCACGCGGCGCGAACCGACGTGGAATCTGCCACAATCTGGCCATGGTGTCTACCACAGACCGTGCTGCCCGGAAGAAGACCGATAGGGCCGCCCGCAGCATGGCCCTCTCCCTCGCGGGAATGGGCGTCGCGCATTTCATCGCTCCCAAGCCCTTCGACGGGATCGTGCCGCCGAATCTGCCCCTCGGGCTGACGCCGCGCAGGGCGACGCACCTGTCCGGCGTCGCGGAACTCGCCACCGCCGGTCTGCTGGCGGTGCCGCGCACCCGCCGGCTCGGCGGCGTGGCCGCGGCCGCCCTGTTCACCGCGGTGTTCCCGGCGAACGTCTACATGGCGCAGCAGTGGTCCGACAAGCCGTTGCCGCTGCGGCTCGGCGCGTACGGACGACTGCCGCTCCAGTTACCGATGATCGTGACGGCGGTGAAGATCGCCCGCGATAAGTCCTGAGCCGCGCTCAGTCCTCTGTCGCGGACCGTGCCTCGTCCGCTGTCGACGACGAGGTCCCGGAGGTGGATTGATCGCCGGCGGAGGCCGTGGCCGTCTCCGCCTTCGATGCCTCCGCCTTCGATGCCTCTGCCTTCGACGCCTCTGCCTTCGACGCCTCCGACTTCGACGCCTCTGTCTTCGACGATGCGGGTTCGGTGACCGTCGGCGCCGCCGCGGCATTCGCTCCGGCCGAGGGCGACGATTCCGTGGTCCCGCTCGTGGATGCCCAGGTGGCCGACGCCGTACCGCTCGACGGCGCACCCGATGAACCCGCCGAGCTCGACGGCGTGCTCGCAGCCGATGCGCTCGTCACCGGCGCTGCCGTCCCCGATGCGGCGGTCTCCGGTGCGGTCGTCGATGCTGCGGACGCCGCACCCGCCGACGATGTGGCGGCGGCCGCCACGGCCACCGGTTGCGGCGCACTGGTCGTGGCCGTGGGACGGACGCTCGGCGTGATGTACTTGCCATCGGGCCCGAGGGCGGCCTCGGGTGCGGTGGTGACCGAGACGGTGCCGTCGGCCAGGTACTGCTTGACCGCGTTGTCGACGGTCGCCTCACCCCGCCGGAACAGGCCGTGGTCGCCGCCGCCGACCGAGATCAGCATGCCGCGCACGGCATCCCGCATCGCGGCGACTCCCGAGTAGGGCGTGGCGGGATCGCCGTAGCTCTGCAACAGCAGCGGCGAGGTGGCGAGGTTGACCGAGTAGTCCGGAGCCCGGTTCGAACCCGCGAAGGCCATCACGTTGCCCATGGTGCGCATGAAGGCGCTCAGGGAGCTGGCGGTATCGGCGCCGGTCACGACGTTGAACAGCAGCCCACCTGCGGATATCAGCGCGGCCGGGAGGTAACTGACATCGATCTTGCCGGTCTGCGCCGCCTTGGCGGAGGCGTCGACGACGGCGGGGCCCATCCGGTCGTAGATGGTGACGGTGCCGTTGCCGGCGCCGATCGCCGCGCTCGTGCCCGGGAATGCCGAATCGGGCTTACCCTCGACCGTCATCCCGTAGATCTGCTGGGACAGCCCCGTCCACTGCGCGCGGTTGTACATCTTGCTGGTGGAGTTCAGCATGATGTTCGACGGCCCTCGGGTCGCCGTGATCACATCGGTCGGCGACAGCGCCCCGCTCATCAGTCCCACCGTGACGCGCACGTTGTAGGCGATCCGCTCGTACACCTGCCGGGCCGTGTTGTATGCGGGCAGGATCACGGCGGCGAAGGGGCGCAGGTTCTCGGGAAGATCCTCGGCGATCGCCGCGGGCGGCAGGTAGTTCGCCGCATACGCTTTCGGCGACGCCGACAGTCGGGCCGCGTTCCACTTCTCGAAGACCTGGAGCGGTGTGGAACCGAGTTTGACCTTGTCGTCGTTCGCCGCAGCCCATTCGAAGTACTGGCTCAGCCGGGCACGGAAGGCCTCGTTCTGCGCCGCAGCTGCCAGCAGTCCCCCGCCCACACCGATGGTCTTCGGGTTCATGTTGGAGTCGAGGATCAGGCGATCGACCGATCCCGGGAACATGCTCGCGAAGGCGGCCCCGAGCGAAGTGGCGGATTCTAGGGATCGTCGCAACACCGAGCCTGGTAGGGCCCACCATACGGAAGTGCTCCGCTGAGTATTCCAGCGGAGCGCTTCTGGGATCCGCGGTGCTCGTTGCATTACGTGCACGCATTCGCATATAATCATGCCTATGACGATGACGCGCACTGAGCACCTGGCACACGACCACTCCGACCATGCCCATGGACCCGACTGCGGCCACGAGGCTATCCAGCACGGCGATCACGTGGACTACGTCCACGATGGGCACCGTCACGCTCCGCATGGTGACCACTACGACGAGCACTGATCCAAACGCCGCACGATGTCCTACGCTCGCGATACGAGCGCGGGGCATCGGTGCTAGCGAGCTGTAATGAGGTCACGCAAACGCTCGGCTGGTGTCTTCCAGCCGAGCGTTTTGCGTGGTCGGCGATTGAGTTTCTGGGCGACGAGTTCGAGGTCTTCGCGGCCGTAGGCGCTCAGGTCGGTGCCTTTCGGGAAGTACTGGCGCAGTAGTCCATTGGTGTTCTCGTTGCTTCCGCGCTGCCAGGGTGAGTGGGGATCGCAGAAGTAGACCGGAACCCCGGTGGCGACCGTGAATTGTTGGTGGGCGGCCATCTCGCAGCCCTGGTCCCAGGTCAGTGATCCCCGCAAATGTCCTGGGAGATTTCCGATCAACGAAACCAGCACGTCACGGACTTCTTCGGCGGAGTGGCCGCCAGGCAGGTGGCCGAGCATGACGTAGCGGGTGGAGCGTTCGACGAGTGTGACGATCGCGGACTCGCTGCGAGTACCGACGATCAGGTCACCTTCCCAGTGGCCTGGCACGGCTCGATCCTCGACCTCGGCGGGCCGGTCGGAGATCATCACCATCTTGTCGACGAATCGTCTGGTGCGATGTTCGGCGCGGCGGTGGGGCTTGCGGCGGGTGCGGCCCGTTCGCAAGGCCATCGCGACTTCACGGCGCAGGCCGCCCCGAGCCTGAACGTAGATCGACTGGTAGATCGTCTCGACGCTCACACGCATACTTTGCTCGTTGGGGAACTCGGTCACTAGAGAGTGACATATCTGCTCTGGGGACCACTGGTCCTGCAGTTTGTTCTCGACGTAGTCCCGCAGCGGACCGGCCTGGGCCAGTTTCGCTGGCTTCGGCCGTGACCGGCTCTTTTCCCACCTGCGGTGCGCCTGATGCGGGCGATAGGCACCGTTGACAACGCCAGCGTCGATCTCCCGTTTGATCGTCGATGCTGGCCGGCCGAGCTCCCTGCCGATGGCCCGCAGCGATGCCCCCTCGCGGCGCATGTCAGCGATAGTTTCCCGCTCGGTCAAGGTCAGAAACCGTGGATGCAGGCTCCGCTGCCTCGGTGCATCCGATTCCACTCCGACCCACGTGACCGCACCTGTCAGGTAATCGATCTTGCGTCCGTCGGGATGGATACGAGTATCGCCAATCTTGCGCACCCCTCGATCCCAGTCCCCAGCAGTGCGAACGCTGACACCGACACGCCGAGCAGCGTCCGGCCGCAGCACCCCCTCACGGCGAAGCCGGTCGTACTCGGCCCGGCCGGGATGACCACCATTGCTAGTGCTCCCACGTCCACGCAGGCCCGCCCTGCGCATCCATCCAAACGCCGTATTCACTGTCACCCCCGCCGCCCTAGCAGCGACCGACACATTGCCGTCAGACACGTCCAATTCCTTGAAGAACCTCTTCTTCACCATCGGTGAATGCACGATCCCCGCAACTCCTTGCTATCCGCGGTGTTGCGGGGATCGCTAGAACCCACGAGTTCCCCACGAGGCCCCGTAGTACGAGATCGTGCTCAGTCCGGCCGCCTTACGGAACTCCTCCATATCGCGCGCGACGTTCTCGGTGGTCAGGTTCGGTAGATAGTCGGGATTGGCGGCGATGACCGCATCGCACTCCGCCGTGGTCGAGCAGCTCAGCGGCGTGGAGAACTGGAGACCGCGCGGCTGGATGGCGATCAGCGCGTTGTCGTCGAAGAGCCACTGGCCCGAGCGGCCCTTCGCGCTCCAGAAGTCGTACGCGTCTCCTCCCGGGCCGCCCGGGTTGCCGAGGATCACGCGGCTCGCGGCCTTGCCCTTCGGGAGAAATCCGCTGACCAGGAGGTCGATCTTCCCCGCCGCGGGATTGGTGTAGTCGAGCGGCACCGAGATCGTGGTGCACCGGGCTCGTTCACCGTCGGGGTTCACCGCGGTCACGGCCGACGGGCAATCACCCCAGCTCAGGTCTTCGACAGCCGCGTGGACGGCGCCGTACGCCCCGGCCGCGACCAGGGCGGCGGCCGCCGCGCTCGCGGCGGCCGTGCGCCGCACCAACGATGTGGACTTCGAACGGCCTTCATGCAGATTCGACATGGTCAATGCTCCGCTGCTCTCGAGTTGGGCACACGCATACCGGTTCGCGGCAGGTGTGCTGTGGAATAGCAAATCGACAACGATAGTATTCAACCAAATGCAGTGTCACGGAGGTGTTACGGAGAATTACCGTGGCGAAACAATTTTATTCGCCGAGATCGCTGCGCCCCGCGCTCGTGATCAGCAGTTCCAGTCCGGCGTGGTCGAGCAGGTCGGACGGTGAGACGGTCTCGCCGGACCGGACGTAGAAGAAGGCCGCCCGCACCTCGTCGACGGGAACGTCGCGGAGCCTCGCCCACGCCAGACGGTACGCGGCCAGCTGCACTGCGGCGGCGCGCTCATCGGCGGGCTCGGACGGCCGCACCCCGGTCTTCCAGTCGACCACGGTGAAACCACCTCCCGGATCGCGGAAGACGGCGTCCATCCGGCCCCGGACCACCGTGCCGGCCGCGGCGATCTCGAACGGTACCTCGATGTCGACGGGGGTGCGCGCCGCCCACTCGCTCTCTTCGAAACGCCGCTGCAGCAACGCCAGATTCTCGTCGGCACCGGCATCACCGTCGGCGGCGCCGGGCAACTCGTCGAAGTCCAACAGGCGCGATGCACCGTACCGGCGCTCCAGCCAGGCGTGGAAGGCCGTGCCGCGCCGGGCGTACGGGTTCGGCCGGTACGGTACGGGCCGCCGCAACCTGCGCGCGAAAGTCTCCGGGCTGCGCCGTAATTCCACCAGCTGACTCACCGAAACCTCGCGCGGCACGGCCACTTCGAGATCCATCGCCGCCTGCCGCGCACGCTCGGCGAGCAGAGCGGTCACATCCGCCGCCCAGCCGTGCGGATCCTCCCCGGGCGCCCGCGCATCCGCCTCGGTCCCGTCCGGATCGGCGAGGGCCGCCAGCACCAGCGCCGCCCCCGCATCCGCATCGGCCCGATGAGCGGCGAGAAAGTCTCGCGGCCACGGGGCCTGCACCGGCTCGGCCTCCAGCGGATTCTCCGCATCGTCGACGGGCGTCGCGGCCCAGTGACCGACCGCCTCGGGCGCGTGCTCGCGGGCACGATCGAGGAAGCGGGACGGCGCCTTCGCCGTCTTCACGTCCTCGCTCCAGTAGTGCCCCGACAGCAGCAGCGTGCCCTGTGTACGAGTGACCGCGACGTAGAACAGCCGCTCATCCTCGTGCATGTTCATCGCTTTGAGCGCCGCGCGGTGCGTATCGAGCGCATCCTCGAGGTCTTTGCGGTTGTTGCACTCGCTCAGGTCGAGCCGCGGCACCCCGTCGGACTCACCGGGTTCCGCGACATCGCCCCGCAACTCGGGCGGCAGCTCGGCGGGAGTAGACAGCCAAGTGGGCATCGCCCGGTTCGACGGGAAGATGCCCTCCGAGAGGTGCGGCACCGCGACCACGTCCCATTCGAGGCCCTTCGCCGAGTGCACGGTGAGCACCTGCACCCGGTCGGTGGCCACCTCGACGTCTCCCGGGGTAAGTCCGCCTTCCACCGCCTCGGCCGCGGCCAGGAAGGACAGCAGGCCGGGCAGCGTGGCCGTCGGCCGCTCGGCGTAGGACACCACCACATCGGCGAACGCGTCGAGATGCTCGCGTCCGGTGGCGCGCCCACCGAGCTGACGGGCCGCGCGGATCCGGGTCTCGATGCTCACCCCCAGAACGCGCTCGGCCTCGGCCACCACCTCCGGCAGCGGGTGACCGAGCCGCTCACGGACGTTGCGGATCTCCCGGTCGAGCGAGCGGATCTTCGCCAGACCGGCCGCCGAGTAATCGGAGTCCGGTCCGGGATCGGCGATCGCATCCCCCAGTCCGGCCGCGTCGAGCAGTTCTGCGGGCAGAGTGGCGTCCAATGCCTGATCGAGCTCGTCCGCCGTGGTCACCAGCCCCGTGGCCGCTCTGCCGGTGCCGTGCGCGATCCGCCTTGCCCGATTCCACAGCGCCCGCAGGTCGGCCGCGCCGAGCTGCCACCGAGGCCCGGTGAGCAGGCGCATCGCCGCAGTGCCGGCGAGCGGTTCAACGGCCAGCCGCAGCAGCGCCACCAGGTCCTGCACCTCGGGTGTGTGCAGCAGACCGCCGAGGCCCACCACCTCCACGGGCACGCCGCGCTCGCCCAGTGCGGCGGCCAGCCCCGCCGAATCGGCATTGCGGCGCACCAGGACCGCGACGGTCGGCGGCGGATCGCCGGCGTCGAGGCGGCCGCGCCACAGCGCGGTGATCGCATCGGCCACCCAGGTCCGCTCGTCGATCACCGTGGAGTGCAAGGCGATCCGCAGATCGCCCGACGGTGCGTCGGGCCGGGCACGGAGCTCGGAGACCGGGACGCCTCGACGTCGCAGATCCTCGGATACGGCGTTCGCCAGGCTGAGCGCGCCGGTGGGGTTGCGCCAGCTGGTGAGCAGCTCGCGGCGGGGCGCCGGCATCCCGTCGGCCTGCGGGAAGTCGGTGGCGAACCGGGGCAGGTTGGCCGCCGATGCGCCGCGCCAGCCGTAGATCGATTGGATCGGGTCACCCACCGCGGTCACCGCCGCGGCGCCGCCGGGCCCGCCGAACAAGGACGCCAGCAGCATGCGCTGCGCATGGCCGGTGTCCTGGTACTCGTCCAGCAGGACGGCGCCGAACCGCGAGCGTTCCAGCGCCGCCACATCAGGATTGGCCAGCGCCAGCTGCGCGGCCAGACCCATCTGGCTACCGAAGTCGAGCACCTCCCGCACCCGCATCTCGGCGGCCACCGCGCGGACGAGCGGGATCAGCGCACGCCGCTGCTCCTGCACGTCGGCGGCCTTGAGCAACGCCGCATTCGGGGCGGCGCGCTGGCGCGGGCCGGGCGGGAGCAGGCCGATCAGCCGTTCCAGCTCGTCGTCGCTCGCTTCCAGTTGGTCGGGGGTCACCAGGTGATCGGCGAGCGCGCCCGACAGACCCAGCACCTGTTCGGTGAGCGTGGCCGGATTCTTGTCGGTCTCGAGTGCCTCGTCCCAGCCGGTGACCACGTCGAAAGCGATCTGCCAGCGCTCGGTCTCCGACACCAGGCGCACGGTGGGCTCCACCGGGAGCAGCATGCCGTAATCGCCATGCAGCCGGCCCGCGTACGCGTGGTACGTGCTGATCTCGGGTTCGACGGTGCGCAGCAGCACCCGGAGCTCACCGCTCGGGTCGATCCGCTCCAGCGCGGGCGCCGCGCCGAGCCGGGAGAGCCGCTTGCGCACCCGGATCATCAACTGCTGTGCGGCCTTGCGGGTGAACGTGAGGCCCAGTACCTGGTCGGGCGTGACGTACCGGTTCGCGATCAGCCACACCACCCGTCCCGCCATGGTCTCGGTCTTCCCCGCCCCCGCACCCGCCACCACCAGGCACGGGCCGAGCGGCGCCTCGATCACCGCACGCTGCTCCTGCGTGGGAGCGAACGCCTGGCCCAGTTCGTAGGCGAGGTCCTCGGCCGAGATCAGCGGCGCGTGGGGGAAGTCCTGGGGCATCGGCTCAGTCATCGGTCACGCTCCGGCCCTTGTCGACCACGGGGCAGCACGACGCGACCGCGCAGTGCTGGCAGGAGGCGTTGAGCGTGGCCGCGAACTCCGGGCCGCGGGTCCGGCGCGCGGCCTCCCGGATTACACCGAGCCACTCGTCCACATCGGCGGGGGTGAGCGCGTCCTGCTCCCGTACCGTGGCGCCGGTCTTATTGTGCGGCTTGGCCACGTACAGCAGTTTCCCGCCGCCGGGAGTCTCGGGGACACCGCCGAGGCCGCCGTGCGCGATCGCCACCTGATACGTACGCAACTGCGCGTGCGCCTGCCCATCGGCCTGGCTGGGAAGAGTCCGCCCGGTCTTGACATCGACGACCACAGTGCGGCCCAGGGGATCGCGCTCGAGCCGGTCGACCCGGCCCCGGATCTGAACGTCGGGAGCACCGTCGGTCCCCTCGATCACGGTGTCGATCGGCACCTCGACCCCGGCCTCGGTGAGCTCGGATCGACTGCCCGCGAGCCACGCCCGGAACGATTCGAGCATTTCCTCGGTTCGGATCAGCTCGCGCCGGGCGAACCAGTCGGCCTCCAGATCGACCCGGTCCCAGACCTTCTCGAGCGAGCGTGTCACCTCGTCTTTCGGGATCCGGCCGGCGACCGCCTGCACCAGGGTGTGCACCAGGTTGCCGGTGGCCTGCTTCGCGGAATCACCGTCGCTGCCGCCGAACCGCTCCAGCATCCAGCGCAGCGCGCAGGCGGACAGCGCCTCCACGTTCGAGGGCGAGAGCGCGACCGGGCCGTCGTCGGGCTGCCAGAGCGGATCGTCGGTGCTCGCGCCGGCCAGGCCGTACCAGGAGTCGGGATGAGCACCGGGCACCCGGTCCGCGGCGAGCCGCGCGAGCTGTCGGGCGGCGTGCGCGCGCTCGGATTCCTCCCGCCGCGGATCGCACGCCGCGGCACGGAGCGTGGCTACCAGCGTGCGCAGGTCGAGCGACGCGGCGGGCTCGGATTCCACCGCGGGGGTGTAGGTTTCGGGGTCTTCTTCACCCGAAGGCGCGATGCCCTGCAGGAACCGCGAGGGCACCAGGTCACCATCGCCGTCCGCGGTGTCCACCGCGGTGATGAGCAGGGTGCGGCGAGCCCGCGAGCACGCGACCAACAACAGCCGCCGCTCCTCCGCGAGCAGCGGCAGCGACCGGGAGACGGTGGGCAATGCCGCCGGGTCGATACCGTCGAGCGCGTCGAGCAGCTCCTCGGTACCGAGTAGACCGCCGCGCCGGCGCAGATTCGGCCAGCGCCCCTCTTGGACGCCGGCGACCGCCACCACGTCCCACTCCCGGCCGGCGGCACCGTGTGCGGATACCACGGTGACGCCGGGGGTGGTGGGGGTCTCGCGTCGGCCCCCGCCCGACGCCCGCGGGATGTGCAATTGCTCGATGTACTCGATGAACCGGGCCGGTGACGCCGTGGGCAGAGTATCGGTGAAATCTGCCGCGGCATCGAATAATCCCATCACCGCATCCAGATCGCGGTCGGCCTGTTCGCCTACACTGCCGCCGCGCAAGGCGAGCGCGCCCCACCGGCCCGACAATCCGGTGACCGACCACGCGGCCCACAAGACCTCCTCGACCGTGCCCTCGACCGCGGCGGCGCGGGCGGCGTGCACCGCCGCGAGCACCCGCTCCACCGGTTCGGCCTCCAGCTCGGTCAGTGCGGCGCGATACGGCGCGAAGTCGACGGACCCCGCGACCACCGCGCCGAGGATCTCCGCGGAGCCGCGCTCGTCCGACGGGTCGGCGCGGCGCACCGCGCGGCGCACCCGCCGCAGCGTGAGCGGATCGCCGCCGCCGACCGGACCGGACAGCAGGGCCACCGCCTCGGCCGGATCGAGGGATTCCGGCTCGCACGCCGCGCGCACCGTCGACAGCAGGGCGTGTACCGCGCGCTGGCGCGCCAAGGGCACATCGTCCGCGGCGACGGTGACCGGGACGCCCGCGTACGCGAGAGCCCGGCGCAGGGGCGCGACCGAAGCCGACACCGACCGCACGACGATGGCCATGTCCTCCCAGGGCACACCGCCGAGGACGTGCTCACGGCGCAGCATCGCGGCGATCGCGTCGGCCTCCTTCGCCGCAGTGGAGAACAACCGCACCGCCGCCGAACCCGGCCGGGGCCGTTCCGGCGCGACCGATCCGAACCGGTTCGGCAGACGGGACGAGACCCGGTTCACCGTCGCGGTGATCTCCTCACCGAACCGGAAACTGCGCTCCAGCACGATGTCCCGCTCGGCGGGGACGTCGAGCGATTGCAGGAAACGGGTGCTGGCGCCGCGGAACGAGTTGATCGCCTGATCGGGATCGCCTGCGATCACGGTGAGCTCGGTGCCCGTGCCCAGCAACCGGATCAGCGCCGAGGCCAGCGGGTCCAGGTTCTGCGCATCGTCGACCAGGAGGAATCGGATCCGCTCGCGCTGCTGTGCGAGCAGCGCGTCGTCACCGGCCAGTGCCGTGACGGCGGCGTCGATCAACTCCGCCGCGTCGACCGCCGGGGCCACGGCGGTCGGACCGGCCAGCCCGACGGAGCCGCGCAGCAGCGTGGTCTGCTGATACTCGCGCAGCGCCGCCGCGGCGGCGGCCCATTCGGGCCTGTCGTAGCGGGCGGCGAGCTCGTCGATCTCCTCGGGACCGGCGCCGCGCTGGGCCGCCTGTGCGAACAGGTCACGCAGCGCCCCGGCGAATCCTCCGGTCACCAGCGCGGGCCGCAACCGCTCCGGCCAGAACGCTCCACCGTCGTCCACGTGTCCGCGTAGCAACTCGCGCACCACCGCGTCCTGCTCCGAACCGGTGATCAGGCGGGGCGGGGGCGCACCGGCGTGTGCGGCCTGGAGCCGCAGCACGGCGAAGGCCAGCGAGTGCACGGTGCGCACCAGCGGCTCCCCGGAGGCGTGCACCCCTGCGCGGCCGCGGTCGGCGAGCACGCGCGCCGACAGCTCACGGCGCAGTGCGACGGCCGACCGCTTGCTCCCGGTGAGGATGAGCACCGATTCCGGCTCGACGAACGGATCGGTGAGCTTGGCCACGGCGATATCGATCAGGGCCGAGGTCTTGCCGGTACCCGGACCGCCGCGGATCCGGTACGGCGCCCAGCCGCCCACGTCGAGTGCAAGTGCACCCGCCGCGGGCGCCACCAGCTCGGCGACCGGCCCGCCCCACTCCCGCACTGGCGGCGGCTGCGGCGCGGTGTACTGCAGCGACAGCCGCGGCCGGCGGACGCGCCCCGCGCCTCCGCTCGCTTCCGCCATGTGCCCTCCTTCACGCCGATCCCCTCGATCCCATCACAGACCACCGACACGCCTGTGGCGTGGGCGCGGCACAATGGGCGCATGCTGAACGTGCACCGGTACGGCTCCCCCGGCGCCCCTGCGGTGCTGGCCATCCACGGCGTCACCGGGCACGGCGCCCGCTGGCGCGGTTTTGCCGATACACAGCTCCCGGGCGCCCGGGTACTGGCACCCGATCTGCGCGGCCACGGCCGATCGCCGTGGACGCCGCCGTGGCACCTGGAACAGCATGTCGCTGATCTGGTGAGCGTGCTGGAGAGGCACGAGGTGCACGCCGAAGCTCCCGCCCTGGTGATCGGCCACTCCCTCGGTGGCGCACTGGCCTGCCGCCTCGCCGGCTCCCGGCCCGACCTGGTGCGCGCAGTGCTGCTGCTGGATCCGGCCCAGGGCCTCGACCCGGATCTGTGCGCCACGATCGCCGATCAGACCATCCGGTTCTTCGACTTCGCCTCGCCCGAAGAAGCACGGCAGGACAAGAAATCCGGCGCCTGGGCGCGGGTACCGGACGAGGTGCTCGACGCCGAGATCGCCGAACACCTGGTGCGCCGGGACTCCGGGCGCTGGGAGTGGGACATCAGCTGCGGCGCGGTCACGGCGCTGTGGGGCGAACTGGCGCGCACGCCGGTCGGCGTACCGCCGGGCATCCCCACCGTCGTGCTGCGCGCCGGCCGAGCCGACTTCGTGACCGGGAACCAGCTGGCCACCATGCCGCACGCCGAGGTGGTGACGGTCGATTCGGATCATATGGTGGCGCAGGAGATCCCGGCCGTCGCCGGCGGGTACGCGCGCCGCCTGCTGGAGTCGTAGATGGCGAAGGTCACCGAGGAACAGGTCGAGGCGGTGCGCGAGCGGATCGCCTCGATCCCGCCGGGCCGGGTGCGCACTTACGGCGACATCGCCGACGAGGTGGGCCTATCGTCGCCGCGGATCGTCGGCTGGGTGATGCGCACGGACGCCTCGGATCTGCCGTGGTACCGCGTGGTCCCCGCCTCCGGGCGGCCCGCGCCGCATATCGCCACCCGTCAGCTGGAACTGCTGCGGGCCGAGGGCGTGCTCGCCGACGGTGACCGGATCCCGTTGCGGGACTATCGAGTCTGAGCCTGCTCGAACCGGTGCACGATGAGGTCGATCACCTCGGGCGCGAGGCCGATCGGCGCGGTGACCGCATCGGCGCCGGCCGCCGTGAGCCGGGCATGGAAAACGCCGTCCGCCAACTGGTACGACGTGAGAATCAGTCGCCGGTCTCGATCGCGCAACCGGGCCACCTCCGTGTCCACCGTCGGGTCACCGGCGGCGAGGAATCCCACCGGGACCTCGGTGCCGATCCGGGCAGCGAGCAGCGCCGCCATGGTGCGGACGTCCTCGCGGGCCCGGGGATCGGACGAGCCGGTGGCACCGAGGAGTACCGCGTCGCCGGAGCGCCATCCGGCCTCGTCCAATCGGCGCAGCAGTGCGCCGATCAGACCGGGATCGGGCCCCAGCGCCGCAGTGAGCCGGGCATCGGGGTGAGCGCTGGCGGCGATATGTCGGGGCACATCGGTGTGCACGTGGTAGCCGCCGGCGAGGAAACAGGGCACCAGCACCGTCGGGCGATCCGACTGCACCAGCAGTTCCGACGGCGACGGGCCCAGCACATCGACGAAGCCCACCTCGACCGGGCCCGTGCGAGCGGCCACCGCGGCCGCGAGCGCGCGGATCATGGCGACGCCGTGCGCCGAGCGGGTGCCGTGCGCGACGAGGATCCGGCGGGGCGATCCGCTCAGAGCAGCCACCGAGCGATCTCGGTGATGTGTTCGAGACCGGGCAGCGCATCGGCCTCCGACCGCGGGTGCACCGCATGCACCGCGAGCCGGAAGATGAGCGCCCGCAGCACCATCTGCGGCCACTCGGGCAAATCTTTCCAGCGCAACAGCAGACCGTCGTCGGCGCCGCCCCACGCGAGGCCGTCGACCGCGACCACCGCGGCCGCCCAGGTTGCGGGCCGCCAGTACGGGGTGAAGTCGGTGAGGCCGGGGGCCGCGGCTCCGGCGAACAGCACAGCACCGGACAGGTCCCCATGCACCAGTTGGGGCTCGGCCTCCACCGGTCGGCGCAGCTCGGCCAATTCGTTCACCAGCTCGACGGCGCGCTCACGGTCCTCGGTCGCATCGTCGAGGACACCGAGCTTGCGCGCCATCGCCAGCGGATGGTCTTCCCACGCCGCGCGATCGGCGAATTGGAAGTAGTCGACGTCAGTGAACGGCGCGACCGCCGGGGCGATCAGGAATCGGGGCCGTTCGAGCTTCCTGGTGATCTCGTGCAGCCGGTTCGCCATCGAGATGATCTCGTCGAACCGCGGCTCCAAGGAGCCGGCGATGAACGTATCCGCGCGCCAGCCCGAGACCACGTAGCGGCCGTCCGTGGCGCGGAAGGGCCGGGCCAGCCTCATGCCGTCGACATAGAGATCTTCCCGGACCTTGGCCGACCAGGCCGCGCGGGCGTGGTCCGCGATGAGCGAGAGCACCACCTCGCCACAGCGCCAGCCACCGTCCCAGTCCGCCCCCAGGGCGATCGGCTCGATGCCGTCGAGTCCGAAGGTGGCGAGGACGTGCGCGGGAGGTTCGACTGGGCTCACACCAAGAATCTACCCGCGACCGGCCCGGGAACGGGCTAGGCGCGGCCCGGTTCGACGAGGAGAACCGGGATCAGCCGGTCGGTCTTCTCCTGGTACTCGGCGTACGGCGGGTAGGCGGCGACGGCGCGCTCCCACCACTGCTCCCGCTCGGCACCGTGGATCTCACGCACCGGTCCGGAGACGACAGTGGTGCCGTCCTGCACCTCGACGACCTCGTTGCTGAGCAGCGCCGAATACCAGACCGGGTGCTCCGGGGCACCGCCCTTGGAGGCGACGGCGGCGTACACCCCGTCGTGCTCGACACGCATCAGCGGCCGGCGGTACAGCTTGCCGGTCTTGGGACCGCGGTAGGTGAAGACCACCACCGCCTGCCCAGCGACGTGCACCGAAGCGGTGCTGCCGGTCTCGTCGATCTTCGCCAACTGGTCTGCCACCCAGCCGGACTTCTCCTGTGCAAAATCACCTTCGAGGGCCATGCCTCCACCCTAGGCGTAGCGACGGGATGATGGAGGGCGTGCAGTCCGATTCCGTCGCCCCCGTGGTCACCGTCACCGTCCAATTCCCCGACCTCACTCCGCCGGAGTTCGAGCGCGTTCGGGCCGGCCTGATCGCCGGTGTGCCGAGCCGGATCGTGGTGCCGCACGAGGCGCACCGGTGGTACGCCGCGGCATCCGACCCGGAGACCGTGCGCGCCCTGGTATCGGCGCTGCGTGCGGCCGCGGAGAGCAGGCCGCTCTCGTTCGACGACGAGGAGGCGCTCGACGATCTGGTCCAGGAGTACGCCGACTGGCTCGAGGAGTCCGAGGACATCGACGATGCGGCCCCCGGCCCGGTGGTGGCCTTCTCCGTGCACCTGCCTGCGCTGGACCGCGACGAGTTCGCCGGGCTCCTGGAATCACTGCGCGCGGAACACCCACGACGGATCGTGCTCGGCGAGCAGCGCGGCCACAGCCATCACGAACTCACGGATCGGCACACGATCGAGTCACGATTGCCGGGTCTGCGCGCGGCACTGCGCGGGGAGCCGGTGGACACCGTCGACACCCTGCCGCTGCTGGGCCTGCTCAACGACTACGCCGGGTGGCTCTCCGACCCGGCGAACGGAACGGACTGACGCCCGCCCGCATCCCAGGGAATTCACCTGATCCCCTAGCGCACTCGACACCGAACGCCTACGGTGGCTTCACCCACAAGTAAGCGGAGGTTCTCGTGTATCCCGGTGCATTCGCAAAGACCACCCCCGGCTGCCCCGCGGCGATCGACGCCGACACCGGCGAGTTCCTCAGCTACGCCCGCCTCGACGAGCAATCGACCCGGCTGGCGCACCATCTGCGCTCGGCGGGGCTCCGGCGGGGCGACACCGTGGCGATCGTGGCGGGAAACGATCTGCGGATCTTCGTGGCCTACTGGGCCGCGATCCGCAGCGGAATGTACGTGGCGGCGGTGAACTTCCACCTCACGCCCGCCGAGGTGAACTACATCCTGGCGGACTGCGAGGCGAAAGCGGTGTTCGCCGGGGCGTGCGTGACGGAGGCGGTATCGCAGGCGCGGCGAATCCCGGACCTTGCCGAACCCGGCCGCGCGATCTCCTGGGGCGGTCCGATCGAGGGCTTCGCCGACTTCGACGCGGTACTCGCGGCAGCGGATTCGTCCCCCCTCACCGACCAGCCCCGCGGCACCGACATGCTCTACTCCTCCGGAACCACCGGGCGCCCCAAGGGCATTCGCTTCCCACTGCCGGAGGGACAGGTGGACGAGGCCCCGGATGCGTACACCGCGATCTTCGCCCCGGCCTACGCTATGGACTCCGACACCGTCTACCTTTCCCCCGCACCTCTGTATCACGCTGCCCCACTGCGCTTCTGCGCCGTCACCATGTCGGTGGGCGGCACCGTGATCATGATGCACAGGTTCGACGCCGTCGACGCGCTGGCGCTGATCGAGAAGTACCGGGTGACGCACAGCCAGTGGGTTCCCACGATGTTCGTGCGCATGCTCAAGCTCGACCCTGAGGTGCGTGCGAAATACGACACCAGCAGCCTGAAGGTCGCCATCCACGCCGCCGCTCCCTGCCCGGCCGAGGTGAAGCGATCGATGATCGCGTGGTGGGGACCGGTGATCCACGAGTACTACGCCTCCACCGAAGCCGCCGGTGCCACCTTCATCACTCCGCAGGAAGCATTGGAGCGTCCCGGGTCGGTGGGCAAGGCCGGGCTCGGTGAGATCCGGATCTGCGGTGAGAACGGCGACGAGCTCCCCGCGGGCGAGGTGGGCACGATCTACTTCGAACGCGAGACGATGCCCTTCCAGTACCACAATGCGCCCGAGAAGACCCGGGCCGCACAGCATCCCGACCATCCGAACTGGGCCACCACCGGCGATGTCGGATACCTGGACACCGACGGCTACCTGTATCTCACCGATCGCCGCGATTTCACCATCATCACCGGCGGGGTGAACGTCTACCCGCAGGAGTCGGAGAACACACTGGTGATGCATCCGGCCGTCGCCGACGTCGCCGTGATCGGCGTTCCCGACGACGAGCTGGGCGAAATCGCTGTGGCCTGTGTGCAACTCGCCCCCGGGAACATCCCCTCGGATGAATTGGCCGCCGCCCTGATCGCGCACGCCGGCAGGGATCTGGCGCGCTACAAACTGCCGCGCGCGGTGCGATTCGTCCCTTCGCTGCCGCGTACCCCCACCGGCAAACTGGTCAAGCGGCTGATCAGCCTGGACTGATGATCAGTACACCGGTAGTGACGGATCCACCTGCCGGGCATAGGCGTTGATTCCGCCCTGCAGATGTACCGCGTCGCGGTACCCGGCGCCCTGCACCGCTGCGAGCACCTCGGCGGAGCGGATACCGGTCTTGCAGTAGAGCACCAGCTTTTTGTCGGCCGAGACCCGCTCCAGGCCCTCACCGGTCTCGAAGACCGACTTCGGTACCAGCTTCGCACCGTCGATATGCACGATGTCCCATTCGACAGGCTCACGCACGTCGATCAGCTCGTACTCCACGCCCTGCTCGCCCAGCTCGACCAACTCGGCCGGGGTGATGGTGCTCCCCGCGGCAGCGGCCTGAGCCTCGTCCGAGACCACCCCGCAGAACTCCTCGTAATCGATCAGCTCGGTGATCGCCGGTGAAGCGGGGTCCTTGCGGATCTTGATGGTGCGGTAGGTCATGTCGAGGGCGTCATAGACCATGAGCCGGCCGAGCAGCGAGTCGCCGATACCGGTGATCAGCTTGACCGCCTCGGTGCCCATGATCGCCCCGATCGAGGCGCACAGGATGCCGAGCACGCCGCCCTCGGCGCACGAGGGAACCATGCCGGGCGGTGGCGCCACCGGGTACAGGTCGCGGTAGTTCAGGCCCTGCTTCTCACCGTTCGGACCGTCGGGCGCATCCTCCCAGAACACCGACGCCTGCCCCTCGAACCGGAAGATCGAGCCCCAGACGTAGGGCTTGTGCGCCAGCACCGCTGCGTCGTTGACCAGGTAGCGGGTGGCGAAGTTGTCGGTGCCGTCGACAATCAGGTCGTACTGCTCGAAGAGCTGCACCGCGTTCTCGGGTTCGAGCCGTTCCTGATGCAGGTTCACCGTGACCAGCGGGTTGATCTCGGCGATGGAGTCGCGCGCGCTCTCGGCCTTGGGCCGGCCCAGGTCGGAGACGCCGTGGATCACCTGGCGCTGCAGGTTGGACGCGTCCACCTCGTCGAACTCGACGATCCCGATGGTTCCGATACCCGCCGCGGCGAGGTACAGCAGCGCGGGGCTGCCGAGACCGCCGGCACCGATCACCAAGACCTTGGCGTTCTTGAGACGCTTCTGCCCCTCGACGCCCATCTCGGGGATGATCAGGTGCCGCGAATAACGCGCGACTTCGTCACGGGTCAGTTCGGCGGCGGGTTCGACGAGCGGTGGCAACGTACTCACGTGAGGTGGAACGACACCGACTGCGATGGCATTCCCCGATTGTGAAGGCGGCTCAGCGCAGCACCGGGGCGACCCAGGCGTTGGGGCGACAGACCAGGTCGTTATCGAATCCCTCGGACCGGTCGAGGTTGAAGATATCGCGATTGGCCACCCCGAAGCTCTGCTGCATCATGATCGGCGCCAGCGCACCCTGCGCGGGGCAAGGCACGTGCTTGTCGTAACCGATGGCGTGGCCGACCTCGTGGTTGATCGCGTACTGGCGGTAGCCGGTGAGATCGCCCTCGAAGGCGGTCGCGCCACGCACCCAGCGCGCCAGGTTGATCACCACGCGCCCGAGCTCGCCGTTGTAACAGGACGATTCCAGTTGGATCGAGTAGCCGCAGGCCTGCCGCGTGGTCATCGGCGACGTGAGGGAGATCGTGAAGTCGGGTTTGCCCTCGGCGACGCGCCGGAAGGCGATCGCCGGATCGTGCACCCAGCTGCGCGGGTCACCGAGGGTACGGTCGATCATCTGCGCGAACGGCTGGTCACCGCCGAGTCCACCCATGTCGACGCCGTCCTCGACGGCCACCATGTAGGTGTACTCCTTCTGCTTGCCTTCGCCCACCTTCTTCGTCGCGCCGGGCACCACGTGCCACAGACCGGCCCCGTGTGTGGTGAAGTCACCGCCGATCGGCAGCTGCCCGGCGACCGGGACCGGACCGGGCACCGTCGTACCGGTGGGCGCGCCGACGATGGTCTTGCCCGGCGTCGGATTGCGGGACATGGACTCGGCCGTGTTGTCGACCGTGGCCGTCTTCGACTGGAACGGATTACCCCAGAAGGTCACGACCAGGGCGAACACGGTGAGCACCGCCAGCACCGGAACCGCGTAGGCACGCCAGCCGTAGGTGCTCAGGATCCGGGAGAGCGTGCTCTGCTTGCGATAGGCGCGCTCGCGCGGCGGCCGGTTCCGGTCGGCGGGCGAATTGATCGGGTCCCACTCCGCCCGCAGCGGCGCTCGCCCGTCGGGTCGAGGGCGCCTCGGGTTCGAAGGACTACTCACGTCGTCAACAATTCCACGAAGCGGACCGGGGGTGCAGAACCGACACGGCTTCTCAGCGGAAAACCGGCGCCGACTCCGCCGCGATGACGAGCTCGCGCACCAGGCGGGCCGTCTCCACCGGGCGTTCCATCTGGGCCACGTGACCCACGTCCTCGAACACGGTGAGCGTGCTGCCTCGGATGTGCCGCACCACCTTGGGCGCGACCCCGACGCTGACCAGCAGGTCGCGAGCTCCCCAGATCACGGCGGTCGGCACCGAGACCGCGCGCGCGGCCGCCCAGTGCGCAGCACCGAAATCGACGATCCAGCTCCGGACCAGCGCGTTGAAGCTGGCGGCCAGCGCGTCGGGCGCCCAGGGCATCGACGCCCGGGCGACCGCCTGATCGATCGCCTGGCTGCGCCGGACCGGGCCCATCGCGGCGGGATCGACGAGGATCTCGCGCAAGGTCTGGTCCACCTGCCGCTCCGGGTAGGCGCTGCCCACCAGCCGGAAACCCGCCGGACCCACCACCGGGATCCGAACCAGCGACAGCGGCAGGAACTGCAGGCGTCGTACTCGCGGCCGCAGATCCGGGAACGCGGGCGAGATCAGGCTGAGGCTGCGCAGCAGGTCGGGCCGGAGCATCGCCACCCGCACGGCGATGGCGCCGCCGAGCGAGTTCCCCACCAGATGCACAGCCCCGCCGCGCACGGCGACCAGGGTCTCGAGGTAGGCGATCACGATCTCCGCGAACGCCTCGATGCCGTAGTCGCCGTCGGCGGGCGGGTCCGAAAGCCCGAATCCCGGTAGGTCCGGGGCGTACGACGCGGCAACGGGAGCGAGGATCTGCCCCAGATCAGTCCAGTTGATCGACGACCCGCCCAGGCCGTGGATCATCATGACCGTGGGCCGGGGGTCCGACGGTGCGGTGACGGCGGCGGCCTCGTCGACGTGCCGGACGAACAGTCGCTGCCCGCGGACCGCGAGGAACTCGCCCGGCCAGACGTCGCTGGTCCGGTCCAGTTGAGCGAGTGCCGACACGGAGGTAGCTTGCCACGACCGCGCGGCGCTCGCGAGGGGCGCCGTCGTACGGGAGTATTGTCGGTAGGTCGGGGTGACGATCTTGCCCCGGGAACGGTGAGGTGGAACTGATGGCGGATCTGGGCGCGACGACCGCCGCGGGAGAATCCCGCGGAGCAGTGAATCCTGCCCCGCGACGCACCGCCAGGCTGCCACGCAGCGCCCGTCGGATCCAATTGCTGGAGGCCGCGAGCAGCGTCTTCGTCGATCTGGGCTACCACTCTGCGGGGATGGACGAGATCGCCGTCCGCGCCGGAGTCAGCAAGCCCGTGCTCTATCAGCACTTCCCCGGGAAGCTGGAGCTCTACGTCGCCGTGCTCAATGCGCACAGCGAAGCACTGGTGACCGGAGTCCGTGAGGCACTGAGCAGCTCCACCGACAACCACGCCCGCGTGATCGGTGCGGTCCGTTCGTTCTTCGACTTCGTCGACCGTGACAGCCAGGGCTACAAGCTGATCTTCGAGTCCGATGTGCTCGAGCCGGTGGTGCAGGAACGCGTCGAGGGTGCCGTCGACGCGTGCATCGATGCGGTCTACGACCTGGTGTCCGAGGATTCCGGCCTCGACCCGTACCGGGCCCGGATGCTCGCCGTGGGCCTCGTCGGCGCCAGCCAGGTCAGCGCCCGGTACTGGTTGTACGCCGACCGCCCCATCCCGAAGGAGGAGGCGGTCGCGACCACGGTCGAGCTGCTGTGGGGCGGCCTGAGCCACGTCCCGCTCCAAGCGGAGCGTCGCGGCCACTGAGCCCACCCGTCGCCGTCAGGCGACGCGGTGCATCATCATCTCGATCGGTCCCCGCGGGAAGCGGCGCGTCCATAGTGTCGACGCGACGAGCAAGCACGCCACCACCGCGAAGAAGACCAGCACGGTCAGCAGCAAGCGGTGCTCGCCGCCGTAGCGCGCGGCCAGTCCGAAACCCCAGCCGTAGCAGATCACCGAGGCGATGATGTTCTGCAGCACATAGCAACTCAGCGCTGTGGTACCGATCCGGCCCATCGCCCGGCCCGCGCGGCCCGTGCCACGACGCTGATAGAACTCGGCGATCAGGGCCAACAGTCCGAGCGCGACGATCGGCGCGATCACGTAGCGCCCCACGAAGACCGCGGGACCCGCCAGGCCCAGCGGTGCACCGAACACGCCGAAGGCGAGGTCGACGGGAGCCGCGAACGCGCCCAGCAGCATCAGCCTGCGGCGCAGTGCGGCGCCGTCCGGAGCGAACAGCCCGGACTGGAAAAGCCGTGCGCCGGTGAGGAACATCGCGATCGTGAGCGGGATCATGAAGATCGTCTCGGCGCGGAAGACCAGCGCGTGATCGGCGCGGAACAGCACGAGATCCCAGAACGAGCCGTCGGCGTACGGATTGACACCCTGGCGCCGGCCAGCGCCCGACCCGTCCGCGCTCCCGGGAAGCATCATCGCCACCACGGCCAGTGTCACCACCGCCAGATGCACCGCGATCGCGCCGACCACCCAGCGGGTGCGCGCCCGTGGCTGCAGGATCAGCAACGCCGATACCAGGAACGAGACGAGGGCGTAGCCCATGAGAACGTCGAACTCGGCGACCAGCAGGAAGTGCACCAGGCCGTCGAGCAGGAGCACCAGGGCGCGCCGCCAGTACCGTCCCGGCCACGGCCGGTCGTGCCGGGCGGCGGAGGCCTGCTGGATCGCCAGGCCCACGCCGAACATGAGGCTCAGCAGCCCGAGGAACTTGCCCTGCGCGAGCGTCTGCAGAATCCGGATGGGGAGCGACTCGGTGCCGACCGAATCGATGTAGCCCACCATGCCCGAGGGCTCGGTGAAGATCCAGATGTTGGTTCCCAGGGTGCCGAGGATCGCGATGCCGCGCGCCACGTCGAGCGAGGCGATGCGCCGCGACGAGGCGGTGGGGGCGGTGGTGGTCGTCATGATGACCACCCTTCCGAGAAAACAACGACTCGGCGACCGCCGTTCGGCGGTCGCCGGGCCCGTCGTTCGGTGGACCCTCCGGGCTGTTACTCGCCCGCAGTCTCGGCGGGTGCGGCGCCCTCGGTCTTCTTCGCGCCCGAGCGGCGGCGACGGCGGCGCTTGCGCGGCGCGGCGTCGTCTCCGTCGGCACGGGTCGACGGTGTCTCCTCCGCCGGCGCGCCCGCCTCCGCCGCAGCCGCGGCACCGTCGGCGGCGCGACCGCCACGCGTGCGGGTGCGCGTGCGGGTGCTGGTGCGCTTCTCCCGCGGCGTGCGCTCGACGACCTCGCCCTCGGCGCGTTTGCGCACGCCCGGCAGACTGCCCTTGACCTTCGGGTCGATGCCGAGGTCGGTGAACAGGTGCTCGCTGGAGCTGTAGGTCTCCACCGGCTCGGGCTTACCGAGGCCGAGGGCCTTGTCGATGAGCTCCCAGCGGTGCAGCTCGTCCCAGTCGACCAGCGTGACCGCGGTACCGGTCTTACCCGCACGACCGGTGCGGCCGATGCGGTGCACGTACGTCTTGTCGTCCTCGGGGCATTGGAAGTTGATGACGTGGGTGACGTCGTCGATATCGATACCGCGGGCGGCCACGTCGGTCGCGACCAGCACGTCGATCGAACCGTCGCGGAACTTGCCGAGCGCCTTCTCCCGCGCGACCTGGCCGAGGTCGCCGTGCACGGCACCGACCTTGAAGCCGCGCTCGCCGAGCTCGTCCGCCACCTTCTGCGCGGTGCGCTTGGTGCGGGTGAAGATCATCGTGGCGCCGCGGCCCTGCGCCTGCAGAACCTTCGCGACCAGCTCCGTCTTGTCCAGCGCGTGCGCGCGGTAGACGTACTGGGTGGTGCGCTCGTGCACGGCGGAATCGTCGTGATGCTCGGCGCGCACGTGCGTGGGCTGCTTGAGGAAGGTGCGGGCCAGCGTGATGATCGGGCCCGGCATGGTGGCCGAGAACAGCATCGTCTGCCGGTCGGTGGGAACCATGGTGAGAATGCGTTCGATATCGGGCAGGAAGCCCAGGTCGAGCATCTCGTCGGCCTCGTCGAGCACCAGGATCTGGATCTTGCCGAGCACGAGGTGGCCCTGGTTCGCCAGGTCCAGCAGGCGGCCCGGGGTGCCGACGACCACGTCGACCCCCTTCTGCAGCGCCTCGATCTGGGCCTCGTACGGTCGGCCGCCGTAGATCGAGGTGATCTTCAGGTCGCGCTCGCCCTTGGTGGTCTGCACGCGCACGCCATCGGAGGCCTGCGCCAGATCGTCGGTGACCTGCACGCACAGCTCGCGAGTGGGGACGATGATGAGGGCGCGCGGGGTGCCGTCGAGCGCCCGCAGCCCGTCTTCGCCGACATCGGCACGGGCCTGCGTGACGAGGCGGTCGAGCAGCGGGACGCCGAAGCCGTAGGTCTTACCCATGCCCGTGCGGGCCTGGCCGATGAGGTCGTTGCCGGCCAGCGCCAGCGGCAGCGTGAGCTCCTGGATCGCGAAGGTGCGCTCGATACCCCGCTTGCCCAGGGCGTCGACGATGCCCTGGTCGACGCCGAGCTCGGCGAAGCTGGGCGAGACGTGGTCGTCGCCGATCACGTGCACGTCCGGCAGGCCCTCCGCGGCGGCGGGCTCGGTATGGATGTCAGTGTTCGCAGTGGTGATGGTTCTGCCTTTCATCGGCGGCGAATGCGTCGCGTTCATGTCTCACGCGCGCACTTTCCGGCCGATGAATCCCCGGCCCCTGTCTCGGGCCGTCATCGTCGCTCGACGCCCTGCCGTTCGGCGACGGGGCGGAGTGCGCGCACAACTACCGGCGACCGAAACCGATCGCTGCCGACCATGCTACCCCGCCCGGCCCGTACCTCTAGCATGTGCAGCATGAGCGAGCAGGCGCAGGCCCCGGGCATCACCGACGAACACCCCGGCGTCTCGGCGCTGCTCGCGGTCCTGGCCTACGGCGAGCTGGCGGCTTTCGAGCGCCTCGCCAAGGAGTCCGAGATGGCACCCGACCTGCGCGGCCGGATCGCCGTCGGCTCCATGGCCGCCACCCAGATGCGCAACTTCGAGAAGCTGGCCGCCGAGCTCGAATCCCGCGGCCAAGACGTGGTGGAGGCGACCGCGCCGTTCCAGCCGGTGATCTCCCGCTACCACGCGCGCACCACTCCGCGGAATTGGAACGAGGCACTGGTCAAGGCGTACATCGGCGATGGATTGGCCGCCGACTTCTACTCCGAGATCGCCCGCGCGCTGCCCGACGAGGCCTCGGCCGCGGTCAGCGAGGTGCTCGCCGACACCAGCGAATCGGACTTCGTGGTGCAGCGGGTGCGCGATGCGATCACGGCCAATCCGGCGCTGCGCTCACCGCTCACGCTGTGGGGACGGCGGCTGCTCTCCGATGCCATCACCCAGGCCCAGGAGGTCCTGGCGACCCGCGACGAGCTGTCGGCGCTGATCTTCGAATCCTCGGCCGACCTGCCCGGGATCGCCCAGTTCTTCGAGTCCCTGCAGACCCGGCACGCCGAGCGGATGGCCACGTTGGGGCTGGGCTAACTGCTGTCAGCAGAACCGGCGCACTCCCGCCTCGCGTGGGCGGATAACCTCGTGGCATGGAGATCAAGATCGGTATCGCGGACTCGAACCGCGAACTCGTGGTGCAGAGCAAGGATTCGGCGGACGACGTGAAGAAGGCCGTCACCGACGTCTTCGGTGGCAGCTCCGCGGTGCTCGCCCTCACCGATGAGAAGGGCAAGCAGTACCTGGTTCCCGCCGCCCGCGTGGCGTACGTCGAGATCGGCAGCAACGAGAACCGCTCGGTCGGTTTCGCCGCTCAGTAGTCGTCCCACGTCCCGCTACGCTCGGTGCCGTGGTGAAACCCGAGCGCCGGACCCGAGTCGACCTCGCCGTGACGGCCGCGATCGTGGTCGCGGTCCTGATCGCGGGCCTGGCCGTGTGGAACTTCAGTTCGGCCCGCAAGACCGTGAGCGAGACCGTGCCGGCACCGTCGGCCGAGGCGACCCCCTTGGCCGAACTCCCCGCCGCACTGCGTCCCACCTGGACGAGAACGGCCGATCGGCCCGCACTCTCGATGGCCGGCGGGGTGGTCCTGGCCAGCGGCGGCGAGGTCTCGGGCCACGATCCCGCGACCGGTGCGCGCACCTGGCGCTACCAGCGCGACACCGATACCTGCGGCCTGTCCACCAACGCCGGGTTGGTGCTGGCCTACTACCCCGACGCCCGCGGCTGCGGCGAGATCACCGCACTCGACCCGGGCACCGGACAGCGCAAATACACCCGATCCGGACAGCAGGATCCCGATATCACCACCGCGTCCGACGGCAGTTACGCGGTCGCGCAGGGGCCGCGTCGGGTGGACGCCTTCCGGTCTGACCTGGTCTCCACGGTGCAGTACGGCCGCCCCGATGTGCCGGTCAACCCCGGTGTACAGCCCCGCTCGGGCTGCACCCTCGGCTCGGCATTGCCCGCCAGCCCCTCACTCGTGGTGCTGGAGAGCTGCCCCACCGAACCGAATCCGCGACTCACCGTGGTCGGTATCGCCCCCAAGGACGCCGATCGGCCGCAGGAGACCTCCTCGGTGGTCGCGCCCGCGCTGGGCACCGCGAGCACCTCCGAGGACGACCGCCCACGACTCCTGGCCGCCACCCGCGACGGTGCCGCCGCGTACGTCCCCGCCCACGACGGGCAGCCCGCACGGGTGGTCACCGTGGGATACCGCGGCGAGGTGCGCCAGTCGGTGGACATCACCACCACACCGGGCGGTGCGCCGCGCAGCGTTCCCGTGGTCGCCGAAGCCGGGGTGGTCTCGTTCTTCACCGGCACCTCGACCGTGGTGATCGATGCGTCGACGCTGATCGCGCAGATGGTGATCCCCGGAACCCTCGGCCCCGGAACGCTGATCGGTGGACAGATCGTGGTGCCCGGCCCCACCTCACTGGCGGCGTACAACCTGGCCGGCCGCAATCAGGTACGGCTGGCACCGATCCCGCGGCCCGGGTACACCGGCGGGCCCGTATTGCTCGCCCTCGCGGGCGAGACCATCGTCGCCCAGTGGGGGAAGACGGTGCAGGCGTACGCGCCCGCCTGAGCGGTCAGGGAGCCTCGGGCTCCCAGGTGACCAACGGCGCACCGTCACGCACGTGCGCGTCGAGGCTCTTCGCCAGATCGCGGTAGGCGGTGGCGCCCTTGTTCTTCCGGCCCGCGAGCACGGTGCGCCCGGCCGCGTTGGCCTCCGCGAACCGGACGGTGCGCGGGATCGGTGGCGACAGCACCGCGAGGTCGTAGCGGTCCGCGACATCGGAGAGGATGTCGCGACTGTGGGTGGTGCGCGCGTCGTACAGCGTGGCGATCGCCCCGAGCATCGTCAGCTCCGGATTGGTGATCGCCTGGACGTCGCGCACCGTCTTGAGCAGCTGCCCCACGCCGCGGTGCGCGAGGGTCTCGCACTGCAGCGGGATCGCGACCGCATCGGCGGCCGTGAGCCCGTTGAGGGTGAGCACGCCCAGGCTGGGCGGGCAGTCGATGATCACGACATCGAACCGGTCCGCGACCTCGGCGAGCGCCCGCTTGAGCGCGTACTCGCGGCCCGCCCGCATGAGCAACAGGGCCTCGGCGCCGGCCAGGTCGAGGGTGGCGGGGAGCACGGTGACGCCGTCCTCCGCTTCGACGAGCACCTCGTCGATCGCCTTGTCGCCCAACAGCACATCGTGCACGCTGTGCTGGATCCGATCGGGATTGTGGCCGAGCGAGAAGGTCAGGCAGCCCTGCGGATCCAGGTCGACGACGAGGACCCGCGCGCCGAGCTCGGCCAGGGCGGCGCCGAGACTGGCGACGGTGGTGGTCTTGGCCACGCCGCCCTTCTGGTTCGCGACGGCCAGGACGTACGGGCCACGACCGGTCACTGGTGTCATGCTGCGACCCTACCCAGTCGTGCGCCACGATGGTGCAGTGAGCAATGCACCGCAGCACCGCCTCGTCTACATCCGCCACGGCGAGACCGCATGGTCGCGTTCGGGCCGGCACACCGGCATCACTGACGTACCGCTCACGCCCACCGGCGAGGAGCAGGCCCGAGCGCTCGCACCGGTGGTCGCCGCACTACGGCTGCGGCAACCGACCGTATGGGTGAGCCCGCGCGAGCGCGCCGCCCGGACCGCCGAACTCGCCGGCCTGACCGTGACCGGGATCGAACCGGAGTTGGCCGAGTGGGATTACGGCGACTACGAGGGGGTGACCAGCGTGGAGATCCGGCGAGATGTGGCCGGGTGGACGGTGTGGGACGCGCCGATCCCGGGCGGCGAGTCGATCGACGCGGTCGCCGCGCGCGCCGACGACGTGCTGGCCAAAGCACGGGACGCGATGGCCGACGGCGATGTGGTGCTCGTGGCGCACGGGCATATCGGCCGGGTACTGGCGGCGCGGTTCCTCGACGCCGACGCCCGGTTCGGCCGGCATCTGCCGGTGCTGCCGGCGTCGGCATCGGTGTTCGCCTTCGATCACGACGGGGTGCCGCAGCTGCAGCAGTTCGGCCGCACCGGATACGACGCGGTGGGATACGAGGGACGCTGAGCTACTCGTCGCGCCGGTACTCGCCCTCCAGCCACGCCACCGTCGGTGGGCTGAACATGAGGCCGAGGACCACCACGGCGACGATGATCATCGGGACGCCGACCTCGGGGCGTCCCTGCGAGAAGGCGCCGCTGATCCCGGCGAAGCCGAGCAGCAGATTGGTCAGTACGCCCAGGGTGCGGCCCCAGCGCTTGCCCTGCAACAAGGCGATACCGCCGGCCAGGACGGCGGAACCGATCGGCAGCATCCAGAACGCCATGCCGTAGGCGCCGCGGCTGCTCTCGGCGGCGCCCGTGATGCCGCGGATCAACTCGAGCACGCCCCACCCCAGCGCGACGATCCCTTCGAGGCCGACGATGACACCCGCGGCGCGGACGGTGCCGGGGGCGGCGGTGGTGCTGGCGCTGGCGGCGGGGCGGCGTCCGCCGCGGGAGGAAGTCACCGGCCCAGGGTATCGGGCCGCCTCGGTACGCTGAGCCGTGTGCGCGCCCTGCTGATCGTCAATCCCAACGCCACGGCCATCACGCCCGCGGGCCGCGACCTGGTCGCGCTGGCGCTGTCCGCGAAGCTCGACATCACCCTGGTGCAGACACAGCAGCGCGGTCACGCCACCGAGCTGGCGGCCCAGGCGCGGGCGAACGGCACCGATCTGGTGATCGTGCACGGCGGCGACGGCACGGTGAACGAGGTGGTGTGCGGGATTCTCGGGCGCGAGGGGATGCCCGACGGGCCGCCCGCGGTGCCCGCCGACGAACTGCCGGCGATCGCGGTGATCCCGGGCGGCAGCGCGAACGTCTTCGCGCGCTCGCTCGCCGTCCCGCGCGACCCCGAGCAAGCCACCGTCCATCTCATGGATCTGTTGGAGCGCCGCAGTTTCCGGACCATCGGGCTGGGCTGCGCGGACGACCGCTGGTTCCTGTTCAACGCCGGGGTCGGAGTGGACGCCGAAGTGATCGCGAACATGGAGGCCCTGCGTGAGAAGGGCAAGGCGGCCACTCCGTCGCGCTATGTGCGCACGTCGGTCAAGACCTTCTTCTCGGCGTCACGGCGCGAGCCGCAGCTGACCGTCCACCTCCCCGGCGCGGATCCGGGCACCTGGGAGGACATCGACGGCGTGCACTTCGCGTTCGTCTCGAACGCGAGCCCGTGGACCTTTCTCAACAACCGCGCGGTGTTCACCAACCCCGGTACCGACTACGGCACCGGCCTGGGGATCTTCGCCTCCCGGTCGATGCGCACGCTCCCGAACCTGCTGCTGGTGCGGCAGATGCTGTCCGCACGCCGGACCGAGGGGCCGAAGGTGCGACACCTGATCCGGCACGACGATCTGCGGGAAGTGCGCGTGAGCAGCGCGGTTCCGGTGCCGGCGCAGGTGGACGGCGACCACCTCGGTGACCGCACCGACGTGCGCTTCTGGTACTCCCCCGAGCGCATCCGGGTAGTCGCGGATCTGCCGCCGCTGCCCCGCGTTCGCTGACCCGATCGCCTCACGGTGACGGGCCGATCGACGTCCGATTCCCGGCCGCGGTGAAACGCTCGCGTTGACCGGAGGCGATCGCCGCGATTGCGGCGTACCTCACGCTTTGCCAGAAAACCATTGCAAAACCGCAGCGTGTGGAGTTATTCTTGCGGGCAGTCCGCTGAACCGGCAGCAGTGTAGTACACCGCCCGAAGGCAGGCTCTCACCGCCCCCGCTGTGAGATCCCCCACCTCCGAGCCGGAATCTATTGACTCCTGCTGAGAACGTGGAAATATTTGAAACGTAACAGCGCGGAAACAGTTCGGTTCCCTCCGCGTTAACAGCCCGAGAACTTACGAGTGGTGCACGTGCGCCCGAAGGAGAGTACTGACATGGATTGGCGCCATAAGGCCATCTGTCGCGACGAGGATCCCGAGCTGTTCTTCCCCGTGGGTAACAGTGGTCCGGCCATCGCGCAGATCGCGGACGCCAAGCTGGTCTGCAACCGGTGCCCCGTGACCGCCGAGTGCCTGTCCTGGGCCCTCGAGTCGGGCCAGGACGCCGGCGTCTGGGGCGGTATGAGCGAGGACGAGCGCCGCGCGCTCAAGCGCCGTAACGCGCGCACCCGCACCCGCACCGCGGTCTAAACAGCCGTACTCGAAGAAGCCCGGTGGCCGAGGCCACCGGGCTTCTTCGTGCCGCCGACCCCCCTCAGGCCGGTTGCAGCGGCACCGTGAGTACGGCGTCGGTGCCGCCCGCGGTCCTCGCGGCCAGCGTGATCTCGCCGCCGAGTTCCGAGGCGACCAAGGTACGGACGATCTGCAGGCCGAGCCGGTCCGACTCGCCGAGCGCGAACCCGTCGGGGATTCCGGCACCGTCGTCCCGGACGGTCACCCGCAGGCGGCGCGTCGACCGGTCGGCGAGCAGCTCGACGGTGCCCGTCTCCCCCACCCCGTAACCGTGCTCGATCGCGTTCTGGATCAGCTCGGTGACCACCATCACCAGCGGCATGGCACGGTCGGCGTCGAGATAGCCGAAATCTCCGCGGCGCAGCACCGTGACCGCGGCGGTGGCACCGCCCGATGCGGGTGCCACGTCGACCATGATCGGGATCAGCCGGTCGATCACGTCGTCGATGTTCACCTGCTCGTCGACACTCATCGACAGAGTCTCGTGAACCAGAGCGATCGACGCGACCCGCCGCACCGACTCGTGGAGCGCCCGCTTCGCCTCATCGTTGCGGGTCCGGCGCGCCTGCAGCCGCAGCAGTGCCGAGACCGACTGCAGATTGTTCTTCACCCGGTGATGGATCTCGCGGATGGTGGCGTCCTTGGAGATCAGCGCGCGGTCGCGGCGCTTGAGCTCGGACACATCGCGCAACAGCACCGCGGCCCCGCCCGGACGACCGCCGGGCCAGAGCCCGAGCACGCGCATCACCACGGTGACGCCCGCGGTGGTGAGCTCCACGCGGGCCCCGTCGCCCCGGGTGAGCGCACCATCGAGGGCGGCGAGCAGCTCCTCGGATTCGAAGCGGTCACCGACCAGCCGCGCGGAGAGGTCGGCGAGATCGCTGCCCTCCAGCTCGGTGAACGCACCCATCCGGCGGTACGCCGACTGCGCGTTCGGGCTGGCGAACACGACCCGCCCCTCCTGGTCCACACGGATGAAGCCGTCGCCGGCGCGGGGCGAGGCCTCCCCCGTCGGGTGGTCCTCCGGTTCCGGGAACGCGCCCTCGGCGACCATCTTGCACAGGTCGTCGGCGCATTCGGTGTAGGCCACCTCGAGCGGACTGGGGGTGCGCGGATGGGTCACGTTGAAGTCGCGGGTGAGCACGGCCATCACCTCGCCGCCCCACAGCACCGGCACGGCCTGCCGCCGCACCCGCACCGGCCCGGTCCAGGTGGGCGTGACTCCGCGGACCAGCACCGCGCCCTCGTAGGCGGCGTGCAGCGTGGGAGCCTGCCAGGGTTCGACGGTGACCCCTACCCCGTCGTCGTTGTAGACGGTGGGCGTGGTGTTGGGCCGGCACTGCGCGATGCACACGTAGCCGGGCTCCGCGGATTCCGACTCATCGGGGTCCTCGCGCACCCATAGCCGCAGGTCGGCGAAGGAGAGATCGGCGAGAAGCTGCCACTCGGCGACGATCCGCTGGAGGTGCCGGGCGGCCCGGCCGGGAAGATCGGTGTGTATCGCCAGGAGGTCGGCGAGCGATGCCATGGGCGGCCCTTTTTCGTCGTGACGGTCCGTCGTGAAACAATAGCGGGTATTGAGATTCGCCCGAGGCCAGGAAGGAGACCGCCATGGGAAAGCGTGGACGTAAGAAGCGCGGCCGCAAGAAGAACGCAGCCAACCACGGCAAGCGCCCGAACTCCTGATCGCTCAGGTTCGCGAGCTTTTCGAGAACGAGGGCCCGTCGGCACATCGCCGACGGGCCCTCGTTCCGTCTCCGGTCACTCCGAGCGGTAGCGGACCTCGGTATGCCGCAGGGTGATCGTCAATCGCTCGCGCAGCCCCTCGGGCGCCCGGTCACCGCCGCACTTGCGGCCCACCAGCGCCTTGATCTGCTGTTCGATCCCGTAGTGCGACAGACACTGCGAGCAACCGTCGATGTGCGCCTTGAGCCGGGCCTTGGCCTCGGCATCGCACTCGTTGTCGAGGAGCAGCCAGATATCGGCCATCACCGCGGAGCAGTCGAGCTCCAGGTCCGGATTGCCGTCCGCCGAGTACGTCACTTCTCACCCTCCTGATCGGTGCCGCCATCCGTATCGGCGGCACCGGCCCGCAGGAAGCCGCGCTCGCGCGCGACCCCTTCCAATTCGGTGCGGAGCTGCCGTCGGCCGCGGTGCAGCCGCGACATCACGGTGCCGATGGGCGTTCCCATGATCTCCGCGATCTCCTTGTACGGGAATCCCTCCACGTCGGCGTAGTACACCGCCATGCGGAAGTCCTCGGGGAGCTTCGCCAGCGCTTGTTTGATCTCGTCGTCGGGCAGCGCGTCCAGTGCCTCGATCTCCGCCGAGCGCAGTCCGGTGGAGCTGTGCTCCGCCGTGGCCGCGAGCTGCCAATCGGTGATCTCGTCCGTGGGGTACTGCGCGGGCTGCCGCTGCTTCTTGCGGTAACCGTTGATGTAGGTATTGGTGAGGATCCGGTACAGCCACGCCTTGAGATTGGTGCCCTTGCGGAAGCTGCGGAAGGCGCTGTAGGCCTTCACATAGGTCTCCTGCACCAGATCCTCGGCGTCGGCGGGATTGCGCGTCATTCGCAGCGCCGCTCCGTACAACTGGTCCAACAGGGGCAGCGCCTCGGCTTCGAACCGGGCCGTGAGCTGCTCTTCCGACTCGACCTCGGTGTCGGGTTCGCCGCTCGCCTGGTCCAGCTCGGTCACATCCGTGATGTCGCCGTCCGTCATGCCACCGAAGGCTACCGGTCGCTCGAGAACCGCTCCTGCGCTACCTGCACTCACGAACTCTGCAACAGCATCGCGCCCGGCCTTGTTCCCGGCGCTCACGAGTCAGTTCAGCGTGAACCGAACCATGGGCAGACTCTCGACCGGCGCACCCGTGGCCTGTTCGATGGCGCCGCGCAGGCGACGCCATGCCGCAGGATGACTGCGCTGGTAGCGCTCGAGCACTTGGTCGGAAGCCTCTCGGTCGAGCAGGTCGGCGTGTGCGGGACGCCGGTGCCGTCCGAGCGTGAGCGCGCATTCCGGGGTGGCGCGCAGGTTCCGGTACCACTGCGCGCGTTCGCCGAAGCCGCTACACACGATCACCTCGTCCGGGCCGGGCCGGTCGACCACTTCGACCACCGCGTACCGGGGCTCGCCGGTGGTGCGGCCGGTGTGCTCGATCAGCACCATCCGCCCACCGAGCAGAGCGCCCAGGTCGTGCCGGTACAGCCAGATCGGAGCGCGCGCCAGGGCTCGCGTCTGCAGCGCCTTCGTCGCGAGTGCAGACAGCAGATCGCTGATTCGTCCCATGAATCGACCGTATCGCTGGGCTATCAAGAGCTCGGCACCACCCGGGCGCATCTCCTCGTACTCCCCTCCACCACGACCGGTCCCCGCGGCGACGCACAGGGGGCCAGAACGCGGAGGAGGGGATAACGCGGGTCTCTAGGATCAACTGACATGGGGAAGAAGAACGCCGCGGCAACGCCGGCGATCGCGGCGCTGCAGGCCGCGGGGATCGCGTTCGCGACCCACGAGTACACCCACGACCCGCGCGCGGAATCCTTCGGCGGCGAGGCGGCGCAGGCGCTCGGGCACGACCCGGCGCGGGTGTTCAAGACGCTCGTGATCACCGACGGCACGCGGCTCGCCGTGGCGATCGTGCCCACGTCCGGCAAGCTCAGCCTCAAGGCGGCGGGCGCCGCACTCAACCTGCACCGTCCGTCGATGGCTGATCCGGCGGACGTCCGCCGGGTGACCGGATACGTGCTGGGCGGCGTCTCACCGCTCGGGCAGCGCAAGCGGTTACCGACCGCCCTCGACGAGTCGGCCCTCGCCTTCGCGACCGTCTTCTGCTCCGCGGGGCGACGGGGCCTGGAGGTCGAGCTGGCACCATCGGACCTGGTGACTGTGACATCCGCGGTGGTGGCGCCGCTCGCCGCACCGTGATAATCAGGGGGTGAGCGCGGCCGCGCACGGATTGTCGGCGGCCGGTCACGGGAAGTAGGTTGCAAGGCATGGCCAGCTACTTCGTCACGGGCGGGACCGGCTTCATCGGTCGCGCCGTTGTGGCGCGCCTCGCCGCCGCCGACCGCGACGCGACGATCTACGTGCTGGTCCGCGATCAGTCACTGCCCCGGTTCGAGCGCCTGATCGCCGATCTGGGCCACGAATCGGCGCCCCAGGTGGTACCGGTGCCCGGCGACATCACCGAGCCCGGTCTGGGCATCTCCCCCGGCGATCTGCCCGCCGGTGTGGACCACGTGATCCACCTCGCCGCCCTGTACGACATGGAGGCACCCGAGGAGGCCCAGCAGATCACCAACGTCGACGGCACCCGGAACGTGATCGACGTGACCCGGGCGCTCGGCGCCACTCTGCATCACGTCTCGTCGCTGGCCGTGGCCGGCAACTACGAGGGCCGGTACGCGGAGACCGACTTCGACGTGGGGCAGAGCTTCCCCAGCCCGTACCACCGCACCAAGTACGAGGCCGAACAGCTGGTGCGCGAATCCGATGTGCCGTGGCAGGTGTACCGCCCCTCGATCGTGGTCGGTGATTCGGTGACCGGCGCCGGCGACAAGATCGACGGGCCCTACTACTTCTTCCCGTTCCTGCGCCTGATGGGCACCATCCCGCACCACTTGCGGGTGCCCTTCGCCAACCTCGGCTACACCAACATCGTGCCGGTCGACTTCGTGGCCTCGGCCCTGGTCGCGTTGGTGACCACCCCGGCACCGCCGGGCACTGTGTACCACCTGGCCGACCCCAAGGGCCAGAGCATGACCACGCTGTACGACGCGGTCGCACCGGCCTTCTCGGGCCCGAAGACGGTCTCGCTCCCCGGCGCACCGCTCGGCGAGTTCGCGGCGCGCGTGGGCCGCCGCAACGAGGTCCGCGCCCTACGCGACACCGTGGCCCGGCAGTTGGGCATTCCCCCGTCGGTCCTGGACTACCCGTTCTACAACACGCGGTTCGACTCGGCCGCCACGCACGCCATCCTGCGTCGGCTCGGAGTACGACTGCCGCGCCTGAAGTCGTACGGCCCCAGGATCTTCCAGTACTGGGCGCAGAATCTCGACCCGGCACGCAACCGGCGCGACGATCCCCGCGGCCCCCTGGTGGGCAAGCACATCCTGCTCACCGGCGGCTCATCGGGCATCGGCAAGGAAGCCGCGAAGCAGGCGGCGGCCAAGGGCGCCCACGTGTTCATCGTGGCGCGCAAGCCGGAGGACCTGGCCGAAGCGGTGGCCGAAATCGAGGCCGAGCCCGGGATTCCCGGCGTCCCGAAGGGCACGGTGCGCGCCTACCAGTGCGATGTGACCGACCCCGAGGCGGTGCGCACCACGGTGCAGCAGATCCTCGCCGAACACGGCCACGTGGATGTGCTGGTCAACGGTGCCGGCCGATCGATCCGGCGATCCACGATCAACTCCGTGGACCGCGCCCACGACTATCAGCGGACCATGGCGGTCAACTACTTCGGCGCCGTGTATCTGATCCTGGAACTGTTGCCGCACATGACCGCCCGCAAGTCCGGTCATGTAGTGAATCTGTCGTCGATCGGCGTGCAGGTTCGCGGACCGCGGTTCGCGGCGTACATCGCGTCCAAATCAGCGCTGGAGGCGTTCAGCGATATCACCGCCTCGGAGACGGTGTCGGATCACGTGACCTTCACCAACATTCACATGCCGCTGACCCGCACCCGGATGATCGAGCCGACCGAAGGCTACGACAACGCCATGGCCCTGTCGGTCGAGAAGGCCGGCCAGATCGTGGTGCGGGCGATCGTCGAACGGCCGCGCCGGATCGACACCCCGCTCGGCACACTCGCCCAGTTCGGCCAGTTCCTGTCCCCGCGGATCTCCGCGGCCGCGCAGCACCAGGGCTACCTGTTGTTCCCGGAGTCGGCCGCGGCCGAGGGACGCGAACGTGACGTCAATGCCATCGAAGCGGTTGTGGCCGAGGTGGATACGCCGCGCGGGCGGCTCGCCGCCACCAAGGATCTATCGAAGGACCTGTCCACCGCGGTGGCCAGCCCGCTGTTCGGCATCTCCGGCGACCAGGGCCTGCGTCGGCTGGCCCGCAAGACCCTCAACCGGCTGCCCGGTATCAACTGGTAACGCACGATCGGTGATCGCGGCTCGGGCCGGACGCGCCCGAGTGCGGCTGTTCGCGCCGCAGTCGCGCCGACAGCGCACGCCCATCGCGGCGGACGCCTATCGTTGGAGAGAACCTGTTTTCCATCCCCCACGAGGAGATCCCACAATGGTCGACGTCCAGTACGCAGTCACGAACCCGGCGACCGGTGAGGTGCTCGAAACCTACCCCACCGCGGAGCCGGCCGAGATCGAGGCCGCGCTGGCCGCGGCCTCGCACGCGGCGCGGACCTGGCCCCTGGAATCGACCGTGGCCGACCGCGCAGCGCTGATCCGCCGGGTGGCCGAGTTGCACACCGAACGACGGCAGATGCTGGCCGAGATCATCCAGCGCGAGATGGGCAAGCCCCTGGAGGACGCGCTCGGCGAGGTCGACTTCTCGGCCGCGATCTACACCTACTACGCCGACAACGCGGAACAGTTGCTCGCCGACCAGCCCGTGCAGTTGTTGGAGGGGGACGGCTCCGCCGTGATCCGGCGCGGCCCGATCGGCGTGCTGCTGGGCATCATGCCGTGGAACTTCCCCTATTACCAGGTGGCCCGGTTCGCCGGCCCGAACCTGGCCGCGGGCAACACCATCCTGCTCAAGCATGCGCCGCAGTGCCCGGAGTCGGCCGAGGCGATGCAGCTGATCTTCAACGAGGCCGGGCTTCCGTCGGGCGCGTACGTGAACATCCGCGCCACGAACGAGCAGGCGGCCGAGATCATCGCCGATCCCCGGGTCGCCGCCGTCTCGCTGACCGGTTCCGAACGCGCGGGTGCTGCGGTCGCCGAGGTGGCCGGGCGGAACCTGAAGAAGTGCGTGCTGGAGCTGGGCGGCTCGGATCCGTTCATCCTGCTGTCCACCGACGATCTGGACGCCACCGTCGAATCGGCGGTGGCGGCGCGGCTGGACAACACCGGTCAGTCCTGCAATGCCGCGAAGCGGTTCATCGTGACCGGTGAGCTGTACGACGACTTCCTCGCGAAGTTCACCGAAAAGATCCTGGCCGCCACCGACTCGATCGCCCCGCTCTCGTCCGAGCGGGCCGCCGAGAATCTGGAGAAGCAGCTCGCGGAAGCCGTGACCGGCGGCGCCACCCTCGCGATCGTCGGCGAGCGGCGCGGCGCGCACTTCCCGCCGGCCGTGCTCACCGGTGTCACCGAGGACAACCCGGCGTTCCGTCAGGAGCTGTTCGGTCCCGTCGCCACGGTGTACCGGGTGGAGGGCGAGGCCGAGGCCGTCGCGCTGGCCAACGACACTCCGTTCGGTCTGGGCTCGTACGTCTTCACCACCGATCCGGAGCAGGCCGCCCGGGTGGCCGACCGGATCGAGGCGGGCATGGTGTTCGTCAACGGTGTGCTCGCCGAGGGAGCGGAACTGCCCTTCGGCGGTATCAAGCGCTCGGGTTTCGGCCGCGAGATGGGTCCCCTGGGCATCGAGGAATTCCTCAACAAGAAGCTGATCCGCACCGTGAAGTAGGACGACTGCCATAGAGTTCAGTGCGGTGGGCACACACCGCGCCCACCGCACTGATCGGCATATCGCCGGGCGTCAGAATATTAGATTCCAGGCCTGACTGGATTATTCTTCAGAGATTCTTCGCGAGACTTCTGAATCTCTTGGGTATTCATACTGTCGAGCGCCTTCTTTATCTCACCGGTAATCGTGCCATCGCAGGCGTTAAAGAATTCCATAATCGCCGCGCCGAGTTGAGCCCCCGCTGCGCCGTCCTTTCCACCTCGTTCGGTGTAGACCTTGATGGCTGCGATGCCCGCCTTCTCGGCGTTTGTGTCCGAGCTGGCGGCCGTCACGTTGCGCCAGTCCGCACACTGTGCAGGCTCGGCATTCGCGGCCGGAGCCACAACCGCACTGACGCCTGAAGCAAGAATTCCAGCCAGAATGGCGCCCGAGAACGCCTTGGTGATGATGCTCAAAGTTCACTCTCCTTATACGTGTCAGAACATCGGGTGATTGTCGCGCAGCAATTGCAGGCGATCATTATCTCCTTCCCGGGAACCCGCCCAGGAAGTCCGCTCAAATGCACTTATTAGACGCCCTACGAATGCTGTTTGAAACGTTAACTGACGACCAATTGCAGTCTCAAGCATCATGGCACAACGTTATTGAATCGTGATCTCTTACGTGTTCGTTAATCCTATAAATCCGACAATCAGATTCATATCCCTTCAGATAGTCTGCGTAACGAATGTTTTCCCAGACTGCCGATGCCCCACGCCTGCCCAGTCGCTGCGCTGCGGCCCGGGCTCCGACTAGTACGAGACCGTTACCTCACGACGACGACGCTGAGACCTCATCAGATGAGGGTTGAGGTCATGCGACGACTGGTCATCATCCTCATCGGAACAGCACTGTTGGCCCTCGCCGGCGGACCGCCGGCGGGGGCGATCATCGGCGGGAAGGTCGCCCCGGAGGCGCCGCCGTCCCTTGGCTCTCTGCAGGTCGAGCTGCCCGGCGATGCGGTGACCCCCGATAACCACCGCTGCGGCACGACGCTGATCGCACCGCAGTGGGTGGTCACCGCGAGCCACTGCGCGATCCTCGGCAACGCCGGCGATGCGGCCACCGGCCCGATGCGCGCCTCCGTGCGGATCGGGTCGACGAACACGGGCACGGGCGGTGAACTGGTGGGTGTCGATCGCTTCTATCGCCTGGGCACCCCGACCGAAGCGCGCGAAGACGGATACGACTGGCTGCTCCGCGATATCGCGCTGCTACGGCTCGAACGACCGGTGCGTGCCACCCCGATCCCCATCGCATCGAAGACCCCCGCCGCGGGCACGCCCGCCCGGATCATGGGGTGGGGCTCCACGTGTTCGGATCCGGCGAAGATGCGTGATCCCCAGTGTTATCCGAGCGAGCTCCGCACCGCCGAGACCGCAGTGCAGGATGCCCGCGCCTGCCCGAACATCCAGGGCTCGGATACGCCGCGCCCGCTGTGCATCGGCGGCAAGGACGGGCGGCCGACCATCGGCAACGCCGATTCCGGCTCGCCGGCCCTGGTGCAGGAGAACGGCGCATGGGTCATCGCGGGCGTGGTCAGCGGTCCGGGCACGAACGACGACAAGGGGCCCGGTCTCTACATGGACCTCACCCAGCAGCGGGACTGGATCGACAGCATCATCAACAACACGATCGTCCCCGACGCGCCGCCGACCCCGGACGTCGCCGGCGCGGTGCTCCTGGGCAACTGCATCGGCTCGATCGTGCGGCCGCCCGGGGCCACTCCGGATGCCCCCGCCATGGTGCTCACCAATGGGCACTGCGTCAGCGGCGACCGGCCGGCGCCGGGTGGGGCAACGGTGAACCAGCCCTCGAACCGCACCATGCTGGCGGCGGGCCGCACCGGCGAGTCGGTGACCACGGTGCGCGCCGATCGTCTCGTCTACGCCACCATGAGCCGCACCGATGTCGCGGTCTACCGCCTCGACTCGACCTATGCCCAGGTGGCCGCGCGCGGCGCCACCGTCTTCGATCTCGCGACGACACCCATCCGTCCCGGAGATCGGTTCTCCATGAACACCGGTGCCGCACGCAAGTCCTGTTCGGCCGAGGCCGTGGTACCGACTGTGCGAGAAGGCGACTGGGAACAGCGAGACTCGGTGCGGTATCGGGACTGCTCGTCGGTGCCCGGCGAGTCCGGATCGCCGCTGATCTCACCCGACGGCCGCACCGTGGTCGGCGTCAACAACAGCTCCAACACCGACGGCGAGAAGTGCACCGACGACAACCCGTGCGAGATCGCGGCCGACGGCACCGTGACCGCGGTCAAGGGGCGCTCCTACGGCCAGCAGATCGACGCGCTCGCACGGTGCCTGACCCGGGACTCGATCGACCTCTCCCGGCCCGGTTGCGACCTACCAGGTGCGGCCTGACTCCGGCTACAGCAAGCTCAACTGTCCCGGTTCACTGCCCGGTTCGGCACGCCGGATCAACTCAGGGCCATCGTTCTTGACAGTGTTGACCAGCGCGGAGACGGGCCGGATCTCGATCCTCTCGGCCACGTCGAGCCCCGGCGGCAGCAACAGATCCGGGTCGGCGGGGCCGTCGGGGCTGAGCCACTCGTCGAACCGCTCGGGCGTGAGCACGAGCGGCATCCGGTCGTGCACCGCGCGCAGCGGGCCCACCGCATCGGTGGTGAGCACCGTGGCCGATAGGGTCGGCGGAACGTCCAGTCCCGCTCCGGCCGGACGCCACACCGACCACCGGCCGGCGATGTACATGCGGGTGCCGTCCACCGGCGTGAGGTACATCGGCTGCTTACGTGGCTTCCTGACCTGCTCGGGGTCGTCGAGCACCTGCCATTCGTACCAGCCGTCCATCGGGATCAGGCACCGCTTGGTCTTCAGCGCGGCGCGGAAGGCCGGCTTCTCGGCCACCGACTCCGCTCGCGCGTTGAACAGCGGCGGCCCACTGAGGGTCTTCTGCCAGGACGGCAGCAACCCCCATCGCATGGCACGCAGCCGCCGCGTGGCGGCATCGTCGGGCTGCTCCCGCGAATGCCGGGCGACCACCGCGACCACCGTGGTCGTGGGGGCCACGTTGTAGCCGGGCACATCGAGCTCGGTGCCCTCGGTTTCATCGACCGCGTCGATCTCCGCCGCGAGCAGCGCGGGGTCGGTGGTGACCGCGTATCGTCCGCACATCTACTGCCCCTCGAAACTGTCGAAGACGCGGCGCGGCCCCGCGCCGGTGGTGGCGAGCGCATCGTGCGGGTTCGCCAGCGAGCACGAAGCCATCGAGAGGCAACCGCAGCCGATGCAGTCGGTGAGGTTGTCGCGCAACCGGGTCAGCTCATCGATCCGGTGCGAGAGGTCGTCATGCCAGTGCCGCGACAGCCGCTCCCAGTCCTTCTTGGTGGGCGTACGACCGTCCGGCAGGGTGGCCAGCGCCTCGCGGATCGTGGCCAGCGGAATCCCGACCCGGTGGCTGATCCGGATGAAAGCGACGCGGCGCAGCGTCTCGCGCGAGAACCTGCGCTGATTCCCCGCGGTGCGACGCGAGGTGATCAGGCCCTCGCGCTCGTAGAAGTGCAGCGCGGAGACCGCCACGCCGCTGCGCGCGGCGAGCTGGCCGACGCTGAATTCCCGGGTGGACTCCACCCCGCCAGACTACCTGGACAATTGTTCAGGGATCAGCGGGCCGCGGGCTTCGGTGCGGCCGACGCGGCAGGCGCGGGCTTCGCCGACGGTGCCGGAGCGCCGGGCTTGGCCGACGGTGCCGGAGCGCCGGGCTTCGCCGACGGTGCCGGAGCGCCGGGCTTCGCCGACGGTGCCGGAGCGCCGGGCTTCGCCGACGGCGAGGTGGCGGCCGGGGCTTCGGGCTGCGGGGGCTTCGAGAGAATCGCGATCTGGGTGGTCAGCAGGTCGACCGCCACCTGATCGTCGGCACCGATGTACGGCGACGGTTCACGCGACTCCTTGCCGCCGCGCAGCGCCATCGTGACGCCGTTGACCACGGCGGTGTACTGGCGCGAGGTCAGGTACTGGACCTGGCTGCCACGCTTGGACTTCTGCACGAACTCCAACCCCAGGCCGTCCGGCGCACCGGTCACGGCGATGGTGCGCACGCTGACCTCGTTGACGATATCGCCGTTGAACGCCTTGAAGGTGGCGCACTTCGGGAGCGCGGCGCGCTGCGGCGCCAGGTCGACGGCGAACTTCGAGACCACCATCGACCAGGTCGTGCCGCGCACCGAGCCGTTGGTCTGCGCGGTGTCGGTCCCCTTGGGGATCGGGAAGCCGGCGTAGAGCGCCTTGCACTCAGCGGGCTCGACCCGCGCCTTGCTCAGCGACGCCCAGGCGGCGTTCCAGCCCGCGGCCGCACCGGAGAGCACGGCACCGGAGAAGTTCACCGAATCCGGGAGATTGCCCGAGCCGATCACCAGCTCACCCGCCTTGTTGGCGGGCGGCTGCGCAGGCTTGGGCGGATCGGCGACGGCCGACGGCGCCAGGACCGTGGCGACGGTGGCCACGGCGGCGACGGAGGCGGCGACCCCCACGGACAGAGAAGTGCGCTTCATCGAGTTCTCCCGGCGGTGTTTCCTAGGCGACTTTCTGCCGAGCAAGGTAGCACGGAGATCAGGACACCCTCATGTGCAAGGATGGGCTGGTGGAGCTGTGGAATGCGCCCCTCGCGCCGGGTCCGGTCACGGGCACCGTCGCGCTGCCCGGCTCCAAGTCGATCACCAATCGCGCGTACATCCTTGCCGCACAAGCATCGTCGGCATCGACGCTGACGAACACCCTGCGCAGCCGCGACACCGACCTGATGGCCCGCGGCCTGACCGCACTGGGCGTGGACGTGAATTTCCTTACCGACACCACGGTTGCGGTGACGGGGGGCGCTCTGCACGGCGCCGCGGTGGATTGCGGCCTCGCCGGCACGGTGATGCGTTTCCTGCCCCCGCTCGCCGCAGGGGCACGCGGCAGTTCCCGGTTCGACGGTGACCCGCAGGCTCGGATCCGGCCGCTGGGCACCGTGCTCGACGCGCTCCGCGGCCTCGGCGCCCGGATCGACGGCGACGGCCTGCCCTTCACGATGCACGGCGAAGGACCTATCCGCGGTGGCACCGTGACCATCGACGCGTCCGCGAGCTCGCAGTTCGTCTCCGGCCTACTGCTCAGCGGGCCGAGCTTCGCCGAGGGCGTCACGGTGCACCACGACGGGAAGCCCGTTCCCTCGATGCCGCACATCGAGATGACCGTCGACATGCTCCGCGCCGCCGGCGCCGATGTCGACACCGCCGAACCGAACACCTGGCGGGTGGCACCGGGCGGGCTCCACGCGCACGACTGGACGGTGGAGCCGGATCTGTCGAACGCCACCGTCTTCCTCGCCGCCGCCGCGATCACCGGCGGCGCCGTCACGGTCCCGCATTGGAACCCGCAGTCCACCCAGCCGGGCGTCCAATTCGCCGACATCCTGGCGGAGATGGGCGCCGAGGTGACCCACGCCGATGGCGCGCTCACGGGCCGAGGCACCGGCGGTCTGCACGGCGTCGACTGGGACCTGCGCGATATCGGCGAGCTCACGCCCACCGTCGCCGCCCTGGCCGCGCTCGCGGATACGCCCTCGCATCTGCGCGGCATCGCCCACCTGCGCGGCCACGAGACCGACCGCCTCGCGGCACTGACGGCCGAGATCAGCGCCCTCGGCGGACACTGCACCGAGACCGAGGACGGCCTGCGCATCGAGCCCGCGACGCTGCACGGCGGACTCTGGCACAGCTACGCCGACCACCGGATGGCCACCGCGGGCGCGATCCTCGGCCTGGTCACCACCGGTGTGCAGGTGGAGGACATCGCGACCACCGCCAAAACCATGCCTGATTTCCCCGCGATGTGGGAGGGCCTGCTGGGCCTTCGGGACGGGGCCTCGTCCTGAGTCGCCGCGAATACGACGAGTCCGATGTCCGGGTGCGACCGGGCAAGAGCAGCCGTCCGCGCACCAAGACCCGGCCCGACCACAGCGATGCCGCGACCGCGATGGTGGTCTCGGTGGACCGGGGCCGCTGGGGCTGCGCGCTCGACGGTGACCCCGAGCGGATCATCGTCGCCATGCGCGCCCGGGAGCTGGGCCGCTCCCCCATCGTCGTCGGCGATTCCGTGGGCGTGGTGGGCGACCTGTCCGGGCGCAAGGACACCCTGGCGCGGATCGTGCGGGTCGATGAGCGGTCGACTGTGCTACGCCGTACCGCCGACGACACCGATCCGTATGAGCGGATCGTGGTGGCGAACGCACAGCAGCTCCTCATCGTGACGGCGCTCGCCGATCCGCCGCCACGCACCGGGTTCGTCGAGCGCACGCTGATCGCCGCCTATGCGGGCGGCCTCACTCCGGTGCTGTGCCTGACCAAGAGCGATCTGGCCGATCCAGACGAATTCACCGCCCAGTTCGCCGATCTCGACCTTCAGGTGCTGGTCGCCGGCCGGGGCGATCCACTCGATGAGGCGCACGATCTGCTCACCGGGCACGTCACCGCGCTCATCGGGCACAGCGGCGTGGGCAAGTCGACGCTGGTCAATCGGCTGGTGCCCGATGCGAATCGCGCGACCGGTGTGGTCTCGGGCGTGGGCAAGGGCCGGCACACCTCGACGCAGTCGGTGGCGCTATGGCTACCCGACGGCGGGTGGGTGGTGGACACCCCCGGCATCCGCAGCTTCGGGCTGGCGCACATCTCCACCGACGACGTGCTGGCGGCCTTCCCCGATCTCGCGGAGGCGACCGCCGACTGTCCCCGGGGATGCACGCATCTCGGCCCGCCCGCCGACCCCGAGTGCGCCCTGGATCACCTGGACGGGACGGCGCACCGCCGGGCGATGGCGGTCCGCGGCCTGCTCGCGGACCTGTCCGCCACCCCCGACTGGGCCTGACGCCCGGCCGGACCCGTCGGCCTAGGCGTCGGCGCGCTTGGGCAGCTTCCAGCCCGGCCGCGGGAAGTGACAGGTGTAGCCGTCGGGGAACTTCTCCAGATAGTCCTGGTGCTCCGGCTCGGCCTGCCAGAACGGGCCGGCGGGCTCGATCGTCGTGACGGCCTTGCCCGGCCACAGCCCGGAGGCGTCGACATCGGCGATGGTCTCGCGCGCGATCTCCTCCTGCGCGGCGCTCAGCGGGAAGATCGCGGAACGGTAGCTCGACCCGATGTCGTTACCCTGCCGGTCCTTCGTGGACGGGTCATGGATCTGGAAGAAGAACTCCAGGATGCTGCGGTAGTCGGTGGCGTTCGGATCGAACACGATCTCGACCGCTTCCGCGTGGCCGGGGTGATTGCGGTAGGTGGCGTTCGGATTGCTGCCGCCCGTGTAGCCGACGCGGGTCGCGAGGACGCCGGGCTGCCTGCGGATCAGATCCTGCATACCCCAGAAGCAGCCGCCCGCGAGGACAGCGGTCTCCGTGCCGTCGGTGATGGTGATGGTGCCGGTGTCGGTCATGAGCTCCCTCTCCGGCGGCCCGATCGGGTTCTGCCGCCGACTACTCCAACAGCGACGGTACGCCGGCCATTCCGGTGCGCGCGAGGATCACAACCCGAGCGTCAGGTAGGTGCTGTTGGGGTCGACGATGTAGTCGCCGAACGGGCCGGTCTCGGTGAATCCGTGGGCACGGTACAGCGCGCGGGCGGGAGCGAAGAACTCCTGACTGCCGGTCTCCAGCGAGATCCGGGCGATACCACGGGCGCGCGCGTCGTCGATCGCGAAGACCAGCAGCCGCCGCCCGATTCCCCGCCCCCGGGTGTCCGGCGCGACCCGCATGCTCTTGAGTTCCTCGTGCCCGGGTTGGAAGGCGGCCAGCGCCACGGTGCCCAGCAACGCGCCGTCCTCGTGCAGTGTCCACAGCCGGACCGCCGGATCCTGCAGGTCGGCCAAGCCCAGGGCGTGCTGGCTCTCCGGCGGGGCCGTCGGTGCCATATCGGCGAGGTGCGCCGTGAGGAACTCCGCGAGCGCCGGGTCAGCGAAATCGGCGCGCGAGATCGCCTGTGTCACCGGCCCGCGGCGCGCACCGCGGGCGAGGTGGCGAGGTAGGCCACGGCCTGCTCCGTGGAGCCGATGCTGTCCGGGTGGAAACGGGGATTGAAGTAGAGCAGCGTGGACCACACGACCGAGCGGATGGGCGGGACGATGCCCTTGTGCGATGCGCGCAGGTACTGCCACAGGAACGACGGAAGGTTCTGCCGCCGGCCCGTGCTGGCCCGGTCGACGAACCGGGACGCCCGCGGGAAGAAGGTGAGCATGAAGAACACGATCGTGAGCATCGCGCGGCAGCGGTGCAGGTAGCTGGGGTCGAAGTACATCGCCACGTCGTGCGCGACGGCGCGGTGCTCGACCTCCTCGGCGCCGTGCCACCGGCAGATGTCGGCCATCACCGGGTCGAGCTCGTACTCATGCCAGCGATTGTTCAGCACGAACACGCCGAGGATCGCGGTGTAGTGTTCGACCGCCGCGATCAGCCACAACCGCTGCACGAGATCGTTGTAGCGCGCCTTGCCCGACCGGTAGTCGCGCGGTCCCAGCATGCGCCGGAACGCGAACTCCATCTGGCGCAGGAACGGCCCGGTGTCCACACCGAGCCGTTCGAGATACTCGCCGACGGCGGCGTCGTGCGAGGCCGCGTGCATCGCCTCCTGGCCGATGAAGCCGCGCACGGTGCGGGCCAGCTCCTCGTCCTTGATGTACGGCAGTGCTTCGGTGTAGGCCTCGCAGAACCATCGCTCGCCCTCGGGTAGCACCATGTGCAGGACACCCGCGATCCCCTTGCTCGCGAAGGGTTCTCCGGCGATCCACTCCAGGGGCGTCTGCGACCAGTCGAAGGTCACGTCCCGTGCGTGCAGCTCCAGGGACTCGTGCTTCACCGCTCCCGACATCGCAGCCTCCAGCATTCCTACATGAGAGAATAATAGAGACTTTCTATCATGTCGGTCCGTGATGTCAAGAGGGTTGCTACTCGACGGCCGCCTGCGCCGCGTCGATCATCGCGTCGACACTGGTGAGCTTCACCCGGGGGCGCTCCAGCGGCGCCGCGAGCGCGGTCTCGTGCTGATCGATCGCCACCCAGCCGTCGTACTCGACGAGGTTCGGCACCCGTTCGGTGATGATCGACTCCACTTGTGCCCCATCGAATTCGCTGCGCGCGAGGGTGCCGGCGGCGGCATCGGCGAGGAGCACCGAGACGGTGTCGCGGGCGCAATCCCGATTCGTCGGGATCACCCCCGACGGTCCGCGCTTGATCCAGCCGACCACGTAGTGACCGGGCAGCGGCGCACCGTCGTAGCCCACGATGCGGCTGTCGGCGTTGCGGAACACGCCGCGCTCGGTATCGAACGGGATTCCCGGGATCGGCGTGCCGTGGTAGCCGACGGCGTGCACCACCAAGCCGGCGGCGTGCTCGGTGACCTGCCCGGTGGGTTGCGCCTCGACCGTGCCGTCCTCGCCCTCGACCAGTTCGTTCGTGGCGATCGAGACGGTGTCGACCTTGCCCTCGCCGCCGATACCGACCACCGACCGGAGGAACTTGAGCACGATGCGGCGATCCGCGCCCGACGGTTCCTGCGCCGCGAGTCTGCGCAGCTGCTTGAGGTTGTTGCGCTCTACCGGCGGCCGCGCCTTATCGCGCTCCTTGTCTTCGGCCGGAACGTCGGCGGGGTCGACGATCACATCGACCCCGGGCAGTTTGCCGAGTTCGGCGATCTCGGACGGAGTGAAAGCCGCGTGCTCCGCGCCGCGGCGGCCGAGCACGACGACCTCCCGCACCGCGGAGCCGCGCAGCGCATCGAGAGCGTGATCGGCCATATCCGTGCCGGCGAGCTGTTCCACATCGGTCACTAGGATGCGCGCGGCGTCAAGCGCCACATTGCCGTTACCGATCACCACGGCCCGGTCGACGCCGAGGTCGACGTCCAGATCGCAGCGGTCGGGATGGCCGTTGTACCACCCCACGAAGTCGCTGGACGGATGGTTACCGGGGAGCCAGGCACCGTCGACCTCGAGGCGGCGGCCGCCCGAGGCACCGATCGCGTAGATCACCGCGTCGTACCACTGCGCCAATTCGGCGGCGGTGATGTCGGTGGCCACCTCGACGTTGCCGAAGTAGCGGAAGTTCTCGTGCTGCGCGGTGCGGTCGAAGATCTTGGTGACCGACTTGATCGCGGGGTGATCGGGGGCGACACCGTACCTGACCAGGCCGAAAGGAGTCGGAAGCCGGTCGAAGACATCGACCGTGACCTCGATATCGTCCTGTTCGAGCAGGTTTCCGGCGGCGAAGAACCCCGACGGCCCGGATCCCACGATCGCTACGCGCAGCGGCGCCATTGACAGACCTCCCATCGACAACCCGGACATCGACGTTCCGGACGGCTCGACGAACCAATCTACGCCTCGGACGGTTCCCGCCCCAGGATCGTCGAGACGTGGATTCAGTCGGTGAGGGAGCCGCGGCGCGCGCGGCGCCGGTCACGGCGGCGCTGGTGCCGCTCCTCGACGCGCTTGCGGCCGAGCTCGGCGATGGCGGTACGCAGGCCCACCCGCTGCACCGTCTCCTGGGCCGCGTGCGCGGCCTCCTGTGCGTGCACCAGCTTCTCGTGCGCGTTCTCCTGCGCATGCACCAGTCGCTCGTGTGCGTTCTCCTGGGCGTGCACGAACCGCTCGTGCGCGGCCTCCTGCGCGTGCGCGAGGCGCTCGCGCGCAGCGGCGAAGCGCAGCTCGGATGCCGTCTCGGGCGCATCGTCGGACGTGGCGCGCAGCCACCGGTCGGGCAGCGAGAGTTTGGCGATGGTGCGCTGGGACAGGTAGTACTGCCGCAGCAGTGGCCCCTCGGTGTACGGCAGGTCGTACTTCTCGCAGATCTCCCGCACCCGCACGCTGATCTCGGAAAGCCGGTTCGACGGCAGGTCCGGGAACATGTGGTGCTCGATCTGGTAGCTGAGGTTGCCCGTGAGGAAGTCCATCGTGCGGCCACCGGAGATGTTCGCGCTGCCCAGCATCTGGCGCAGGTACCACTCGCCCGGGGTCTCATCGACGATGGACTCGGTGGTGAACTTCTCGGCGCCGTCGGGGAAGTGCCCGCAGAAGATGACCACGTAGGTCCACACATTGCGGATCACGTTCGCGGTGAGGTTCGCGCTCAGGGTACGGCCGAACGAGCCGCCGACGGCCTTGCTGATCGTGGGGTAGATCAGGAAATCCTTGCCCAGCTGCCGCGCGGCTTTGATCCCCATCTCGCGCAGCTGCTTGCGAGTCTCCGACCAGGGCTTGTTCCCCGCGAAGGCCTGGGCCAGCTCGATATCGTGCAGGGCGATGCCCCACTCGAAGGTGAGCCCCAGGAACAGGTTGTTGAGGAACTGCGCCGACCGCTTCGCCTGCCACTGCTCGTCGCGGGTCACCCGCAGAACGCCGTAGCCCACGTCGAGGTCCTTGCCCACGACGTTGGTGTACTTGTGGTGCAGGAAGTTGTGCGAGTGCTTCCAGTGCGCTCCGGGGCACGCCATATCCCACTCCCACGTGGTGGAGTGGATCTCGGGATCGTTCATCCAATCCCATTGCCCGTGCATCACATTGTGCCCGAGCTCCATGTTCTCGATGATCTTGGCGAGCCCGAGCATGCCCGCGCCGGCGCTCCAGAACCACCGGTTCTTGGAGCCCAGGATCGCGATCCGACCGGCCGCCTCGAGAGCGCGCTGCGCCCGGATCACGCCGCGGATGTACCGCGCGTCCCGTTCGCCGCGCGAACTCTCGACATCGGCCCGGATCGCGTCGAGTTCCCGCGCGAGCTGCTCGATGTCGGCGTCATCGAGGTGTGCGTACTCGCCGACATCTGTGATAGCCACGTCTCTAAGGCTACGCCGTGTGCGCTGCGATCTCGCCCGCTACTTGCTCGCCGCCAACTCCTGGACGTGGCTGCGCAGGCCACGACGGTTGCCCTCGGCGTCGATCTCGCCCTTGACCACGGTGGTCACGCCGGTCTCGTCGTAGAAGCGCTTGTTCGAGTGGGTCTCGGGCGCATCGTCGACGGTGGCCTTGAGGTACTTGTCGGGCAGCGACAGCTTGATGATCGTGCGCCACGACTCCGCGTACTGCCGCCAGATCGACCCCGTGTTGTACGGCAGGTCGTACTTCTCACAGATCTCCTGGACCCGCGCCGCGAGGTAGTTGTACCGGTTCGACGGCAGGTCCGGGTACAGGTGGTGCTCGATCTGCCGGCCCAGGTGGCCGGAGATGAAGTGCAGGGCGTTGCTGCCCTCGAAGTTCGCGGTGCCCAGCATCTGGCGCAGGTACCACTCGGGGAGGGTCTCGTTGTCGATGTCCTCGATGGTGAACTTCTCGGCGTCGTCCGGGAAATGACCGCAGAAGATGGTCATGTGGTCCCACACGTCGCGCACGGTGTTGGCGACGTAGTTGGCCGATGCCGCCTTCTTGTAGCCGCGGGCGCCGGTGAACGGGACGGCCATGGCCGGGAACAGGACGTAGTCCTTGGCGGTCTGCTTGCCGATCTTGGTGAGCACGATCTTCAGGCGCCGGCGGAACTCGGGCCAGTCGTAGTTGGCGTACTGCTCACCGCCGTTGAACATGGCCTTCATCGCGTTCATCAGCTCGAGGTGCTGGACGGCCTTGCCGTACTGGAAGCCGGTCGCCAGGATCACGTTGTACACCGGGTTGAACAGCATGTACGGCTCCCACGGCTGATCGCGCGTGACGCGCAGGATGCCGTAGCCGATGTCGTCGTCCATATCGGTGACGTTGGTGTACTTGTGGTGCATGTAGTTGTGGGTGTGGCGCCAGAACTTGCCGTCCGAGGCGGAGTCCCACTCCCAGTTGGCCGAGTGGATCTCCGGATCGTTCATCCAGTCCCACTGGCCGTGCATGATGTTGTGGCCGAGCTCGTTGTTCTCAATGACCTTGGCGTACGACAGGCACGCGGCGGAGGCGGCCCACGCGGCCTTGCCCTTCCACCCCTTCATGCCGGCGGCCAGGCCGAAGACGCGACCGGCGGTCTCGGCGACGCGCTGGCTCTTGATGACGCGGCGGATGTACTTGGCATCCTCCTCGCCGCGGCTCTCCTCGATCTCACGACGCAGCGCGTCCAACTCTGCACCGAGCGCCTCGATGTCGGCGTCGGTGAGGTGCGCGTACTCCGCGATGTCAGTGATAGCCACGAGGCGATCCCCAATCGGTCAGACCGCATGCGGCGGCCGTCGTCTTCGAACGATGTCGAGAGTAACAGCCCCGTGGGACGAAATCACGATTGTTGTCCCACGTGGGGTCCATGTCACATCGCGGACGCGCACTCGTCGCAGGTCGGTCACACCGCACAGGCGCCGACTTGCGTCGGTTCCGGGACGTGGCTGGTTCCGGGCTGGGACATGCGCTCAGCACTGTGGGTGATGTCGCAAACACCGTGCGGCAGTCACCTACAGAAGGAGAACGCAGCATGCGTACCACCACTACCTCGCCCCGCACCCGCATCCTCACCGCCGTGGCCGGTTCGGCCGTCGCCGCGGGCGCCGTGATCGGCGGGTTCGCGCTCACCGGCACCGCGAACGCCGAGCCGGGCAGCGGAACGGCTGCCGCCGCTCCGGCTGCCGACAACCTCCCCAAGTGCACGGCGTTCATCAACCCCGATGGCACGATCAAGGCCGACCGGGACGCCGCCTGCCTGCCGGTGGATCCCTTCACCGAGCCCGGCCTGACGCTGGAGCAGCGCAAGGCACTGATCAACACCGACGCCGGCACCCGGGCGAGCGGCTCCGCGCAGGAGGATTTCGCGAAGCTGGATCAGATGTTCGGCGGCAAGTAGGACACATCGCCGCCCCGGGCCCGCCGCGCACCGTCACGGTGCCCGGGCGGGCTCGGCTGCGGCGTCAGCGACGGCCGCGCAGGGCGTGGACCGCCTCGCGAGCGGCCTTGAGGCCGAACCGGCGGCCGGTGCGCTCATCGAGCCGCGGCTGCGCGAATTCGGTGCCCGCGAACATCGCCTCGCTCGCGGTCTCGGGGGCGTCGTCGGCGGTGTCGCGCAGGTACTTGTCCGGGAGCGACAGCTTGGCGATGGTGCGCCAGGACTTGTAGTACTGCACGTGCAGCGGGCCGATCGTGTACGGCAGGTCGTACTTCTCGCAGAGCGCGCGCACGCGAACGCCGATCTCCGCCAACCGGTTCGACGGCAGGTCGGGAAACAGGTGATGCTCGATCTGGTAGCTCAGATTGCCCGAGAGGAAGTCGATCACCGGGCCGCCGGAGAGGTTGGCACTGCCCAGCATCTGGCGCAGGTACCACTGCGCCTGCGTCTCGTTATCGACGTCCTGCTTGGTGAACTTCTCGGCACCGTCAGGGAAGTGGCCGCAGAAGATCACCGCGTTGGTCCACACGTTGCGGATCACATTGGCGGTGATCGTGGCGGTGAGCGCCGTACGCCAGCCGCGCTTGCCGCCGAACGGGACGCCCACCAGAGGCGAGGCCGCGTAGTCCTTGAGCGCCTGCCGGCCGATCTTGCGGCCCACGTCGGCGGCGTCGGCCTTGAAACCCGCGCGGTCGAACCAGGGCTTGTTCCACTTGGTGGCGGCACGCCCGAGCTCAAGGTGCTGGATCGCCACGCCGTACTCGAAGAGCAGCATCAAAAGCGTGTTGTAGACCAGGTTTCCGGCGTTGAACGGGGTCCACGGCTGGTCTCGGGTCACGCGGAGCGTCTTGTAGCCCACGTCGTCGTCCATATCGAGGACGTTGGTGTACTTGTGGTGCACGTAATTGTGGGTGTGCTTCCACAGCCGGGAGGTGCCGGCGTTGTCCCACTCCCATGTGGTCGAGTGCACCTCGGGATCGTTCATCCAGTCCCACTGCCCGTGCATGATGTTGTGCCCGAGCTCCATGTTCTCGATGATCTTCGCCAGCCCCAGCGAGAGCGCCGACCCCCACCAGAAGCCGCGCTTGTGCGCGCCCAGCAGCATCAGTCGGCCCGCCACCTCCAGACCGCGCTGCGCCGCGATGGTGCGCTGCAGGTATCGGACGTCCGACTCGCCGCGGACGGCCTCGATATCGCGCCGGATCGCGTCGAGCTCGGCCCCCAACGCCTCCACGTCCGCGTCCGTGAGGTGCGCGTACTCGGGGATGTCGGTGATCGCCATGCGGGGCCGTCCTTCGTGGTCGGTCGAAGCCGTCTCTAACCTACGCAACCGTAAGTTACGGCGCCGTAGGCTGTCAACGCATGTGATCGACCTGGCGAAAGCCCCCGGTCAGACGTCGAGCGAGCAGTCTCCCACCGCCACCGAGATACAGGTCTGGATGCGCTCGCCCTCGGTGTGCAGATCGCCACTGCGGAGATCGCGGACCTGACCGTCGGCGAGCTGCACCACGCAGGTCTGACAGATGCCCATGCGGCAACCGAACGGCATCTGCACACCCGCGGCCTCGCCCGCCTCCAGCAGCGTGGTGGCACCGTCGACCTCGGTGGTCTTGCCCGCCTTGAGGAAGGTGACATCGCCGCCCGAGGCCGAGACATCGGCACGCTCGACGGTGAACCGCTCCTGATGCAGGCGCGACTCGATACCGCGGTCCTTCCAGGCCACCTCCATGTCGTTGAGGAAGACGCCGGGGCCGCAGATCCAGGTCTGCCGGTCCTGCCAGTCCGGGACCACCTCACCGAGATTCTGTGGCGTGAGCCGGCCCGCGTCGCGGGTGTACCTCAGCTGCACGGTCACGTTGTCGTGATTGGCGTCGAAGGCCTCGAGCTCGTCACGGAACAGCGCTGCATCGGCGTTCGGGGCGGAGTGCACGGCCACGATGTCGGTGCCGGCGGGGATACCGCGGCGCTCCAGGGTGCGCAGCATGGCCATCACCGGGGTGATGCCGCTGCCCGCGGTGAGGAACAGGACCTTCGGCGGCAGCGGGTTGGGCAGAGTGAAATCGCCCGACGGTGCCTGCAACCGCACGATGGTGCCCTCGGAGACGCCCGAGACGAGATGGTTCGACAGGAAGCCCTCGCTCATGGCCTTCACGGTGATCGACACCTCGCGCGGGCCGCGGCCGGTCCCCATATCGGGAACCGAGGTGAGCGAGTATGAGCGCCAGGTCCACTTGCCTCCGACGAGCACGCCGATGCCCACGTACTGGCCGGCTTCGTACTTGGTGTTGAAGCCCCAGCCGGTCTCGATGGTGAGCGTCACCGATTCGTCGGTCTCCTGCTGGACGCCGACGATCTTGCCGCGCAGCTCACGCGCCGACCAGAGCGGGTTGATCAGGTGCAGGTAGTCGTCGGGCAGCAGCGGGGTGGTCAGCCGTGCCACCGCACCGCGCACCAGATTGGTACGCGGATGCTCGGCGGAGACGTTCTTGGCCGGGGCTTCGAGCCAGTCACGGAAAGCACGGAACGAATTGCTCATGCCGCTGAGACTAGAGGGCCGCAGGCCGATGGGACAATTCCTGTGAACTTGTCCCAGGCTGATCGTCCCGGTTCTCCGCCGTCAGCGCGGCGGGGTGGCCGCTCCCCCGCCCACCGGCTGGAGATCCGAACCGACCTCGGTCAGCTGCCAGTCCTTGCCCTTGTCCAACGTGATGGTGAAGGACGCGGGCTTCGGTTCCTGGTTCGGCGACTGCACGGTGCTGGTCTGCGTGCTGATGTACACCGCCACGACGTACACCTCACCCGCCTGAGACCGGGTGACCGAATCGAGCAGCGTGCCCTTGGAGACCCATTGCAACGGCTGCATGAGCTGAGAGATCGCGCCCACCGAGGCTTCCAGTTTCGCCTTCAGCTCGGGCGAGACGCCCGTGGTGAGCGCCACGCGCCACGGCCCCAGATCGCGGTAGTCGAAGGTCGACGTGGCGACGGCGTAGTCCGCCGCGACCTTCTCCGCGTGCATCCGGTCGGCGTTCGCCGCATTCCGGCGGTCGAGCTCCTCACGCTGCGAATTCCACAGCAGGCCAAAGGCGACCGCGGCGGCGAGCAGGGCCATCACGAGCACCGTGACCGTGACCGTGGTGGTCACCGACGGCTGCGAGCGCGGCGTCTGCGACGGGGCCCGGTCGGCGTGGTCACCGTCTGTGGTCGTCGTGCTCACTGGTCGAATCGGCCCATCGTCGCAGTACCCGTCATCATTTTTCCGCACCCTACCAAACCGTCGCGCGCCAACAGCGGCTCCGGAAAGCCGGCCGGACCCGGGTCACAGCAGTTCGAGCAGGAACGGCAGTTCCTGCGTCGCATACCAGGCCAGATCGTGATCCTCGGCATCGCCGACCGCCAGCTCGGCGTCCTCGTCGCCCAGATCCGCGGCATCGACCACCTGCGCCGCACGGGTCACCGCCGGCTCCGCCTCCGAGACGTCCACGTGCACGGCGAGCACGTCCTTGAGCCGGATCGGCTCGCTCACCTTGAGCACCGCATCATCGAGATCGGGGCGCTCCTTCGCGGCCGGCACGTCGACCGTGATCACTACGCGGCGAACGGGATCCGGGTCCGCTCCGTCCGGCGCCGCGGCCGGCGCATCCTCGTCGTCGACGGCCAGCAGGCGCAGGGAGGCCCGCGCGGCGTGGCGCATCGCCGCCTCGGCCAACTCCTCCTCGTCGCCCGCCGTATACGCCTCGCGCAGCGCGGGCGTCACACCGAACACCGTGCCGCCCAACGGGAACAGCTCGCCATCGCGCTGCAGCACCTGCAGGCCGGCCAGAGTGGAGGGCACGTACACCCGGACTGTCATCGATCGCCTTTCGCTGACGACGCCAGCTCATCCAGCGCCTCGTAGAGGAATTCGGTCATCGAGATCACGTCCCACATGCCATCACGGTCGGCATTGAGACCGAAGTACACCTTTCCGTTGTACGACGTGATGCCGATCGACACCACTTGGTTCGCGATGAGCGGAGGCACCGGGTACACCTGCTCGACCTCGACTCCGGCCAGGAAGACCGGTGTCTGCGGGCCCGGAGCATTGGTCACCAGGATGTTGAACGAGCGCGGCGAGACGCTCATCGCGGTGCGCGCGCCCAGCGCGTGCAGGGTGGACGGGGTGAAGCCGCCGCTGGTCGCGAGGGCCCGCGCCGCCACCTGACGGTTCCGGTCCACCTGCGCCGCGGCACCGTGCGCGATCTGCCGCATCCGCACCACCGCATTGCCCTCGGCGACCGGTAGCCGGACGATGTACGCCCGTACCTGCTCGCCCACGCCCAAGCCCACATCATCGACCGCGATCGGTTCCAGCACCCGCACCTCGGTACCGGCACTGATCGGCTCCCCTCGCGAGATCAGCCAGGTGCGTAGGCCGCCCGCCACCACCGACAGCAGAAGATCGTTGACGGTGCAGCCGAACGCCGCGCGCAGCCGCCGGAATTCGTCGAGATCCATCGTGGCCACCGCGAACCTGCGGCTCCGCGAGATCGGCACGTTGAGCGAGCGCACCGGCGTCACCGCGGTACGCGCACGCACCAGACTCGATGCCCGCTCGATCACATCGGCGGCGTTCTCCTGCAGGCCGCCGATCGAGTCCGCGACCTCGCCCACCATCGCCTGGATCATCGATGCGGTCCGCGCCGGGCGGGACAGCAGATCGATCACCGCACCCATCACCAGCTCGCCGTCGCTCGGCTCGTGCTGCCCCATCCACAGGTCCTCGGGCGGCTCGGGACGGCGCGGATCGGAGGTGAGCAGCAACTGCATCAGGTCGACGTTGGCACGACCGTCGACGAGCGCGAGGTGGGTCTTGGTGAACACCGCCAGCCGGTCTCCGCCCAGACCCTCGATGAGGTACACCTCCCACAGCGGCCGCTCCCGGTCCAAGGGCCGCGAGTTCAACCGGGCCACCAGATCGTGGAGCTGATCGTCGCTGCCCGGCTGCGGCAGCGCGGACACCCGCACGTGGTAGGTGATGTCGAAGTCGCGGTCCTCCACCCACACCGGCCGCGCGATACCCAGCGGCACGCTGCGCACCTTCTGCCGGTACCGCGGCACCTCGGCCGGCCGCTCTTCGATCGCCGCGAGCAGATGTTCGTAGTCGAATCCCCCGGCCGGGCGCTGCATGATGGCGAGCGACCCGACGTGCGTGGGCGTCGTCGAGTCCTCCAGCGCGTAGAACTCCGCATCGGACTGGCCGAGCCTGCCCTTCATCCACGCCTCCCCACCGTTGCACCTGCTCCGTCGCGTTTTCCGCGTCAGCATACGCTGAGCGGCCCGCCGCCCGGTGGGATCCTGACGCCGCCCTGATGCGTCTAACCGATATGGGGGCAATCATCGTCGCGCCAGGTGGCGGAACGCGCACACGGCACTGCACACCGCAGCGTGCAACCGAGATCGCGGCCGATCCGTCCTGGTCCGGATTCGGCATCCTCCGCGCACCGAACGCCGAGCCCGCGGCGGTGCCGTTCGGTGCGCGTCGCGATCCCGCACCCCCGGCGCCGCCCGTCCCGGCGCCACCCGCCGCACGCCGGACCGAGGGCACGCTCGCCCCGGCACCGGCCGGACCGGTGGCCGCGGTGCACCCGGACGCGCGCCGATTCGTCCTGTCCACGCTGCGGCCGCTCTTCGAAGTACTGGAGCGGCGCCGGCCTGCGAAGCACCTCACGGCGATCGCCTCGGGCACCGTGGTCGATGTGCTGCGGGTACTCGCCGAGGCCGAGGCCGCGCAGGTGACCGGTTGGGGCCGCGTGCACGTCGCCGCGCCGCGTGTGCTGGCACCCCGGCCCCGTCCCCGCACCGACGATCCCGAGATCGGTGCCGAGGTGTTCCTCACCTACAGCCGCGGCGACCGGATCCTCGCCGCCGCCGGACGAGTGGAGTCCACTTCCGGACGATGGCGCTGGGTCGCTTTCACCACGGCCGCGTGACGCGGCGCCGCATGCTTCGGTGTCGGTGCGGCACCGGTTCGCCCGAACCCGCCCGCCACGACCCGACCGAGCGGTACACAGGGGCATGTCGATCAGTTCGCTGCGCGCCGCGTTCCGCTACCGGGTTGCCCGCCATCTCGTCATCGGTCCCGGGCTCCTGGCGTGGGGCAGGCCCAGGATCACCGGCCAGGACTACATCCCGCGCAAGGGCGCAGTGATTCTCGCGGCGAACCACCTCGCGGTCTCGGACTCGTTCTACGTGGTGCTCGCAGCGCGGCGGCCCGTGATGTTCCTGGCGAAGGCCGACTACTTCACCCAGCCCGGGTTGATGGGCAAGGCCAAGAAGACCTTCTTCGCCGGTATGGGACAGATCCCCGTCGACCGCAGCGGCGGCGCGGCATCGTCGCCCGCGCTGGAGGCCGCGACGAAGATCGTGGAGCACGGCGGCGCGTGGGGTATCCACCCGGAAGGCACCCGCTCCCCCGACGGCCGGCTGTACAAGGGCAAGACCGGCGCCGTCCGCGTCGCCCTGGCGACCGGGACCCCGATCATCCCGATCGCTTTGTGCAACACCGAGAACCGCACACTGAAGAACTTCTGGCGGCGCGATCCGGTCACCGTCGACGTGCTGCCCCCGCTCGACCTGAGCGACGCGAGCCCCGACGACGAGGCCTCCGTGCGCCGCGCCACCGATCAGCTGATGGACATTCTCGGCAAGCACACCGGCCAGGAACAGGTGGCCGAATACGCCAAACCCGGCGGCAAGTGACCGCCGGGCCGGGTACCGCGCTGCGCGCTACTTGCGGCGGTGCTTCGGGCGGCGCCCCGCGGGTGCCGACTTCGCCGACTTGTTCGCCTCGCGCTGCGCGGCGCGGCGCTCCGCGCGGGTGCCCACCGGCTCGTCGGCGGCCTGCGACAGATCCGTCGCCTCCCCCTGCTCGGACGGACCCGTCAGGGTGATCTTCTCCGGATCGGTCTCGGCCACCGGGGCATTGACCTGCGCGGTGCCGCCGCCGGGCGTGCCCGCCTCGCCGGTCGCGTCGGGTTCCTGGACCTGCACCTTGAACAGGGTGGCGACCGACTCCTCCTTGAGTCCCTCCAGCATGCCGTTGAACATGTCGAAGCCCTCGCGCTGGTACTCGACCACGGGATCGCGCTGGGCGATCTGGCGCAGGCCGATGCCCTCCTTGAGGTAGTCCATCTCGTAGAGGTGTTCGCGCCACTTCTGATCGAGCACGGACAGCAGCACCGAACGTTCGACCTGACGCATCGTGCCCTCGCCCGCCGCGGTCTCGATCCGCTCCTGATGCTTGTCGTAGGCGTCGTGGATGTCGTCGAGGAGCACCGTACGCAGCTCGTCGCGGGTGATCTCGTCGCGATCGCCGTTCTCGTCCTCGCCGACGACCTTCTTCCAGTCCAGCTCGATCGGGTACAGCGTGCGCAGCGCTTCCCACAGCTCGTCGAGGTCCCAGTCCTCCACGTACCCGGTGGCGGTCGCGCCGTCCACATACGCCGAGACCACGTCGTCGGTCATGTGATTGACCTGATCGAAGAGGTCCTCGCCCGACAGGATCTTGCGGCGCTCGTCGTAGATCACCTTGCGCTGCTCGTTCTGCACGTCGTCGTACTTGAGGACGTTCTTGCGGATCTCGAAGTTCTGCTGCTCGACCTGTGTCTGCGCGCTGCGAATCGCGCGGGAGACGAACTTGTTGTCGATCGGCACGTCGTCGGGCAGGTTGACGCGGTTCATCCACGCCTCGATCTGCGCGCCGTTGAAGCGCCGCATCAGCTCATCGCCGAGAGAGAGGTAGAACCGGGACTCACCCGGGTCGCCCTGGCGGCCGGAGCGACCGCGGAGCTGGTTGTCGATGCGACGCGACTCGTGCCGCTCGGTGCCGAGCACGTAGAGCCCGCCGGCCTCGCGGACCTTGTCGCCCGCCTCCTTGGAGTCCTGCTTCACCTGCTCGATGGTCTCGTCCCACGCCGCCTCGTACTCCTCGGGCGTGGTCACCGGATCGAGGCCGCGTTCGCGCAGCGCCAGGTCGGCGAGGATGTCCGGGTTGCCGCCGAGCACCACGTCGGTGCCGCGGCCGGCCATGTTGGTGGCCACGGTGACCGCGCCGGGCGTGCCCGCCTTGGCGATGATCGCCGCCTCCTGCTCGTGGAACTTCGCATTGAGCACCGTGTGCTTGATCTTGCGCTTCTCCAGCTGCCGCGACAGGTACTCCGAACGCTCCACCGAGGTGGTACCGATCAGCACCGGCTGGCCGGCCTCGTGCCGCTCGGCGATGTCGTCGACGATCGCCGCGAACTTCGCCTCCTCGGTCTTGTAGATGAGGTCGGTCTGGTCCTTGCGGATCATCGGCTTATTGGTGGGGATCGGGATGACGCCCAACTTGTAGATCTGGTGCAGTTCCGCGGCCTCGGTCTCGGCGGTACCGGTCATACCCGAGAGCTTGTCGTAGAGGCGGAAGTAGTTCTGCAGCGTGATGGTGGCCAGGGTCTGGTTCTCCGCCTGGATCTCCACGCCCTCCTTCGCCTCGAGCGCCTGGTGCATGCCCTCGTTGAAGCGGCGGCCGGCCAGCACGCGGCCGGTGAACTCGTCGACGATGAGCACCTCGCCCGACCGGACGATGTAGTCCTTGTCGCGCTCGTACAGCTCTTTGGCCTTGATCGCGTTGTTGAGGTAGCTCACCAGCAGCGAGTTGGCGGAGTCGTACAGGTTGTCGATGCCCAGCTGGTCCTCGACCAGTTCCACGCCGGCCTCGTTCACACCGATGGTCTTCTTACGGATGTCCACCTCGTAGTGGACGTCCTTCTCCATCTGCGGAACGATCCGGGCGAACTCGGTGTACCACTTCGACGAGCCGTCGGCGGGACCCGAGATGATCAGCGGGGTGCGGGCCTCGTCGATGAGGATCGAGTCGACCTCGTCGACGATGGCGTAGTTGTGCCCGCGCTGGACCAGTTCGTCCACGCTGTGCGCCATGTTGTCGCGCAGGTAGTCGAAACCGAACTCGTTGTTGGTGCCGTAGGTGATGTCGGCGGCGTAGGCCTGCCGGCGGCGATCCGGATCCTGCCCGGACAGGATGCAGTCCACCTCGAGGCCGAGGAAGCGGTGGACCCGGCCCATCCAGTCCGCGTCGCGCTTGGCGAGGTAGTCGTTGGTGGTGACCAGGTGCACCCCGTCACCGGTGAGCGCGTTGGCGTAGGCCGCCATTACCGAGGTCAGGGTCTTGCCCTCGCCGGTCTTCATCTCGGCGATATCGCCCTGGTGCAGCGCGCCCGCACCCATGATCTGCACGTGGTACGGCTTCTGCCCGAGAACCCGCCAGGACGCCTCACGGGCCGTCGCGAAGGCCTCCGGAAGGATGTCGTCGAGGGTCTCGCCCTGCTCCAGACGCTTCTTGAAGATGTCCGTCTTGGCCTGCAGTTTCTCGTCGGAGAGCGCCTCGTACTCGTCGTTCAGGCTCTCCACGTAGGAGGCCAGGCCGTCGAGCCGCTTGACCATCCGGCCTTCGCCGAACCGCAGCACCTTGGAGAGAACCACTGAGCAACCTCAATCTCAATCACGCGGAGGATCCCGCAAGCGGAAAGATCCCGGCCGCCGTCACGGCGACCGGGATCCATCGTAGGCGAAACGTCAGGTCAGGCGGAGGAGGCCGTAGTCGAAAGCCTTACGGCGGTACACCACGGACGGCTTCTCGGTCTCCTTGTCGAAGAACAGGAAGAAGTCGTGACCGACCAACTCCATCTGATAGAGCGCATCATCGACCGTCATCGGGGTACCCGGATGGTCCTTGATGCGCACCACCTGACCGGGGAGGTGGTCCTCGACCAGCGCCGCGTACGGATCGTCGTCGGTCTCCGACGATGCGTCGGGGAGGGCGGACGGGGCCGTGGCCTCCGAGACCGACACCGGCGTGCGATTGCCGTAGTGCACCTTCTTGCGATCGGAGGCCTTGCGGATGCGCGATTGCACCTTGGTGAGGGCGGTCTCGAACGCGGCGTAGAAGTTGTCGGCCGCGGCCTCGGCCCGGGCGACGCCGCCCTTGCCGCGCACGGTGAGCTCGAGCCGCTGGCAGATCTTGGACTGCCGCGGGTTCGGTTCGTGGAACAGGCTCACCTCGAACAGGGTGATGGTGGAGCGGAACTTCTCGAGGCGCGCCAGCTTATCGCCGATGTAGACGCGGAAGTGCTCGGGCACATCCACGTTCCGGCCGTCGATGGCCAGGGGGGCGTTGGGGGTGAGGTACTCCTTGTCGCGCTCGTCAGCGATGTGGCTGGGTTCGCGGAACGGATCCACCTCGACGGTGCTCGCGCCATTGCGGTTGGTGTCACGGGAAGAAAGAAGGGTCATTGAGAATGCCTTTCATGCGGGCCCCCACGGTGCGCACGATCGGATCACCAGTCCGTCGCCACTTCGGCGCTCACGTCTGCGGGCTCAGATCTTCTGCGCCGGGCGGTTTGCCGGGCGCCAGGAGGGTGGAACATCACCTCCGATCCGTAGAACCGGTCGGGCACCGTATCCGGGTGCTCGCTGGTAGTACCCGAACATAGCCCGGTCGCCGCCGGCTCGCCACCGTTTGCGCACTCTGAATTCACCGTGTCTTCACGCGGCCGCGATCGTGACCGCCGCCGCCACGACCACCCCGCGGCGGGCGAGCACCGCCGCCGCTTCGGCGAGCGTTGCGCCCGTGGTAATCACGTCGTCGACGAGGACCACGGCGCCCGCGGGCGGGCGACGCACCAGCCGCACCGTGCCCTCGGCGAGGTCCGACCGCGCGGCCGCACTCAACCCCACCGAGTCGGGCCGGCCCACCGAGCGGAGCACCGGCGCCACCGCGATCGGGCACACCGGCGCGGCGGCGCGGGCCGCCGCACGACAGACCGCGGTGACCACATCGCCCCCGCGCCGCCGCGCCGCCCATCGGGTGGTCGGCGCCGGCACCAGGACCAGTGGGTCGGTCACCTCGTGCCAAGCCCGCAAGCGCAGCACACCGTGCGCCAGCGCGCGCCCCAGCGGCTCCGCGAGGTCGCCCCGGCCGCGCTCCTTGAGGTGCAGCACCGCACAGCGCCGCGGACCGTCGTACCGGCCCAGCGTCCACACCGGCACCCCGGTATCGACGGTGCTGCGGATCCGGGCGGGGACGTCGTGCAGGGCCGCCTCGCACCGCCCGCACCAGCGCACCCCCGGCGCACCGCAGCCGCCGCAGGTGCGCGGGATCGCCAGATCGACCAGATCGTCGAGGGCGCCCAGGAACGCGTGTGCGGGCCGCATCGTTCCCCCGATCGTCGCGGGTGGCTCCGCTACCCCGGCAGCACCGGGTTCGCCCGGCCCCCCGCCAGGCGATCCACCTGACTCCAGTATTGCGCGCCCGAATCGGTACCGACGCCGATGCTCCACACTCCGGACGAATCGGTGGCGTAGACCCGGCTGGTCGACGCGGCGACCATGGACACCGGCGGCGACAGGTTGCGGCTGGGCACGGCGAGCGATTCGCCGTAGTCGTAGTGCACCGTGAGCACCGGCGATTCGGTGGTACTGCGGCCGACCACGAAAGCGTCGCCGGTCTGCCAGTCGATCGACGACGGCGCCAGGTCACGGTCGGTGACCACCTGCTGCAGGCGGGAGATCATGGACTGCCCGTCGGGCTTGGTCAGGACCACGCCGACCAATGCCTTCCCACCCGCGATGAGCGCGACCCGCACGCCGTCGCGGGCCAGCCGCAGTTCGGTGATCGGCCCCGGCGCGGCCGCGGCGACCTCAGCCGAATCCACATCGGAGGAGGTGACCTCGCCGGTGGTCTGGTCCTGCCGCAGCCGCACCACGCGGTTGCCGTCGAGCACCGTCCACACCGTCGCATCGTCGGGCATCCAGGTCGGCCTGGTCATCGCGCCCGCGCTGAGTACCTGGGTGGGGACGCCGCCGTACGGGCCGATGGTCAGCGAGGTACCCGGGCCGCCGCGCGGACCGGAGTCGAGCACCGCAGCCACCTGCCGGCCCGACGCCGACAGACCCACCGAGCGGATCGCGGTGCTCTCGCCGAGCGGCCCCGCGACCGGGGTGACCGCCGCCCCGGACACCTTCACGAACCTGCCGTCGAGCACGCCGTGCAGCCCCACCGCCAGATCCGACGAGGCGTTCGGGCTGCTGGAGGCCACGTCGTTCGGGTTCCATCCGGCCTGGTGTTTGTCGTCGATCGCCGTGCCATCGACGGTGATCACATAGGGCCCCTGCACATCGGCGCCGGCCAGGGTCCACACCACCTGCCCGGCGAGCAGCCGGCCCACATCGGGATCCATCCGTGGCAAGCCGGTGAAATCGACCCGCACGCCGGCGTAGCCGACCCCCGGATCACGCTGTGCGCCCTGCGCATCGGTGATCGGTCCCCGCACCGCAGCGGTGTTACCGAACGGATTGAACACCGCGCCCACCAGGCTCGACCGCGGGCCGCGCACCAGCAGCATGAGCAGATCGGCGGGCAACTTGGCTCGGGGGCTGGCCAACCAGCGCGCGTCCGGCACCAGCGTGCGGCCGGTCGGATCCGGGAAGTACAAAAGATAGCGGTTGTAGACCGAACGGAACTGCTCGGTGTCGATCACCAGCATCGGGGTCTCGCCGACCGAGCTGATGCCCTGGATCCGCCACTGCCCGTCGGTCTGCACCAGTTGCACGTTCTGCGTGATCGACTGGGTGGTGGGTTCGAACGTGCCGTCGGGCCCGAGGAAACCGGTGGCCTGCGCGCGGATCGTCGCCTTGATCAGGTCGGTGGTGCGCTCGGTGGGCAGCACGTCGATGTTCTTGACCACCACCGCCTGCTGCGGCACCTGCCACGCCGCAGCCGGCACCAGGAACTTGCGCGACGCGGCGTAGTTGTTGTCCGCCATCGCATTGGCCTTGAGGAAGTCGCGGACGATCGCCTCGGGCGCCGCATCCTTGCGCGGAGTGATGTTGCGGTCCACCGCCTGCTGCGCGCCCAGATCGCCGATCACCCGCGGATTCGAGCTCTCCGGGATGGTCGCGCAGCCGGACACGACGAGGCTCACGGCGAGGACCGCGGCCAGCAGCCGCATGATCCGGGATTCACGCATCGTCGTCTCCCTCCGTCGCGGGACGCCGGAACGTGGGTTTCAGCGGCAAGGGACTCACCAGCACCCGGCTGCCGCGCTCGCGCGGCAGCGTGAGCCGGAAGCAGGCGCCGTTGCCGGGCTCGCCCCAGGCCTCAAGGCGGCCGCTGTGCAGCCGCGCGTCCTCGATACTGATCGCCAAGCCCAGCCCGGTGCCACCGGAGCGGCGCACCCGCGACGGGTCGGAGCGCCAGAATCGGTTGAACACCAGCTTCTCCTCGCCGGGACGCAGGCCCACGCCGTAGTCGCGGACGGTGACCGCGACGGCATCGTCGTCGGCCCGCATGGTGAGGATGACGGGCTTGCCCTCGCTGTGGTCGATCGCGTTCGCGAGCAGGTTGCGCAGCACCCGCTCGACCCGGCGGGCATCGGCGTCCACGATCACCGGATCGTCCGGCAGGTCCACGATGAGCTCGGTGTCGGACTCATCGGCGAGGTGACGCACCGTGGACACGGCCGCGGTGATCGGTACCTCGATGTCGATCTTCTCCGAGTGCAGTTCGGCGACGCCCGCATCGTGTCGGGAGATCTCCAGCAGTTCGGCCAGTAGCAGCTCGAACCGGTCCAACTCGGTGACCATGAGTTCGGTGGTACGGCGCAGTCCGGGGTCGAGCTCGTCGGCGGAATCGGCGATCATGTCGGCCGCCATCCGGACCGTGGTGAGCGGGGTGCGCAGCTCATGCGAGACATCGGAGGTGAACTGGCGCTGGAGGTTTCCGAACTCCTCCAGCTGACTGATCTGCTTCGAGAGCGATTCGGCCATATCGTTGAAGCTCATCGCCAGGCGCGCGATGTCGTCCTCGCCGCGCACCGGCATCCGCTCCTTGAGCCGGCCCTCGGCGAACCGCACCGCGATCCGCGAGGCCGACCGGACGGGCAGCACCACCTGCCGCGCGACCAGCAGGCTCACCGCGGCCAGCAGCACCAGCAGCACCACGGCGCCGGTGAGCAGCGTGCGCTGCATCAGGCTCAGGGTGTTCTCCTCCTGCGCCAGCGGGAAGACCAGGTACAGCTCCAGCCCCTGGATCGACGACTGCACGGGGGTGCCGATCACCAGCACCTTGCCGTACCGGCCCGTGCTGTCGGTGACCGTGGCGTGCTGGTAGGCGGTCTGTCCGCTGCGCACGAAGGTCTGCAGCGTCTGCGGGACCTCGCTCTCGGAGCCCACGACCGTCGGGGTCCGCCCGGCGCCGTGCGGGACGATGAGCACCGGGTCGTAACTGCCCGACCGGGCGGCCGACGGGGTGATCTCCGAACCCTGATTGACCAAGGTCGCGCGGACCTGCCGCAACGAGGCCTCGACGCCCTCGGTGCGGGGCTCTGCGCGGCTGAGCGCCAGCTCCACGATCTGCTTGACCCGCGCGGTCTCCTCCTGGCCGGCATTGAGTTTGGCTTGGATGAGCTGGTTGGTCAGCTGCGACATGAGCACGAAGCCCAGCAGCAACAACACCGTCAGGCTCAAGGCGAGTGTGGAGGTGACGACCCGCCACTGCAATGAACGGCGCCACACCCGCCCGGCGTAGGCGAGCGACTGTCCGGCGAACCGGGCCAGCTCGGCGAGGAGATCACGGGGATCGCGCGGCAGATCGCGCAAGTCCTGCAGGCGGGGACGCTTCACCATGCGCTGCTCACGATGCGCCTCACGCCGGACCGGCCTTGTAGCCGACTCCCCTCAGCGTGAGCACGATCTCCGGGTTCTCCGGATCCTTCTCGATCTTCGCGCGCAGACGCTGGATGTGGACGTTGACCAGCCGGGTGTCGGCCGGGTGCCGGTAACCCCACACCTGTTCGAGCAGCACGTCGCGGGTGAACACCTGGCGCGGCTTGCGGGCCATCGTGACCAGCAGGTCGAACTCGGTGGGGGTGAGCGGCACGACCTCGCCGTCACGGGTGACCTTGTGCGCGGGGACGTCGATGATCACGTTGCCGATGGAGAGCAACTCGCTGGGCTCGTCGGCGGTGCGACGCAGCCGGGCACGCACCCGCGCCACCAGCTCCTTCGGCTTGAACGGCTTGATCACGTAGTCGTCGGCACCGGATTCGAGTCCGAGCACCACGTCGACGGTGTCGGCCTTCGCGGTCAGCATCACGATCGGCACGTTGGAGTCGGCGCGCAGCACGCGGGCCACGTCGATGCCGTTCATACCGGGCAGCATGAGGTCGAGCAGCACCAGGTCGGGCCGGAACTCGCGGGCGGCGCCGAGCGCCTGCGTGCCGTCACCGACCACCATGGAGTCGAAGCCCTCGTTGCGCAGCACGATGGTCAGCATCTCCGCCAGCGCCGGATCGTCGTCGATCACCAGGATGCGGGGTTTCATGCTGTCCATATTGTCACCGCGGACAAAGTTCGCGCCGCTGCGACACCTAGCATTGCCGCCTATGGGAACTCTGGTGGCCGTCGAAGGGCTAGACGGGGCGGGGAAGAACACGCTGACCCGCGCCGTGACGCAGCGGCTCACGGACCGCGGATTGACGGTCGCGGCGCTCGCCTTCCCGCGGTACGGCCGGTCGATCCACGCCGATCTCGCGGCCGAGGCACTGCACGGTGGACACGGTGACGCGACCGCATCGGTGTACGGGATGGGCTTGCTGTTCGCGCTGGACCGGCGGGGCGCCGCGGACGAGATCCGCGGCCTGCTCGCCGGGCACGACGTGGTGCTGCTGGATCGGTACGCGGCCTCGTCGGCGGCGTACAGCGCGGCCCGGCTCGGCGAGGACGCCCACGGTGCGGTCGCCACCTGGGTGCGCGAGCTGGAGTTCGAGCGGTTCGGCGTACCGGTACCCGACCTGCAGGTGTACCTCGACGTGCCGGTCGCCGTGGCCGCGGCGCGGGCGAAAGGACGCGAGGCGCACGATGCCACGCGCGCCCGCGACGTCTACGAGAAGGACGCCGGGCTCCAGGCGCGGACCGGCGCGGTCTACGCCGGGCTGGCCGCCGCACAGTGGGTGTCGCCGTGGCGGGTGCACGGCGTCGACGATGCGCCGGAGCTCCTGGCCGACGCGATCGCGAACCCTTCCTAAGAAGTCTCTGAAGTCCCATCCGTCTCTCGCGCCGCGCAGTAACGTCCCGCTTTCAGGGGATGTGACCACGCACGAGAGGGGGCGACGTGCGAGTTCTCGGTGCCGGCGCCGCTTCGGCGGCCTTCGCCGTGGCACTGCTCGGGGTCTCGGGCGCGGACAGCGCACCGTCGCACCCGATCGCCGCGCCGAGTTCCCCGGCCCCGGTGGCCGCACCCGCCCCGGTGGTGGCCTCCCCGACGGCTGCGCGGCCGGTGCGCCATGTGCCCGCGCCGCCGAAGCCGGAGGCGGTGCAGCTCCCGCCCGGCCCCCTGGGCATTCCCGGCGCGGCGTACGCGGCCTATCAGCTCGCCGCTGATCGCATGGCGCTGGAGGCCCCCGCGTGCGGCATCGAATGGAACCTGGTGGCCGCGGTCGGGCGCATCGAATCCGGACACGCCGACGGCGGCAACGTGGATGCGACCGGTCGCACACTCACCCCGATCGAAGGTCCACTGCTCGACGGCACGCTGCCCGGCAACGCCGTGATCCGCGCCGGCACCGGATTCGCCCGCGCGCTCGGACCGATGCAGTTCCTCCCGACCACCTGGGCACTGTTCGGCGGGGACGCGAACGGCGACGGTGCCGCCGACGTGAACAACCTGCGCGACGCCGCGTACGGCGCCGCACGGTACCTGTGTTCCAGTGCGTCCGGCCTGGCCGCCGAGCCGGCCCAGCGGATCGCGGTGTTCGCCTACAACGCATCGGTGCCGTACGTGGACAACGTGGTGGCGTGGTCGAAGGCGTATCGGGACCGGGCGATCCCCGTCGGCGGCATCCCGGACATGACCGCACCCGTCGCGCCGCCGTCGGCGCTGCCCACACCGCTCCCGCCGGCCCGGGTGGTCGTGGTCGGGTGCGGCCGACCCGACGGTGCCCCGCTGTCCCGGCCCGGAGCCTCGTCTCCCCCATCCGTCCCGCCGGGTTCGTCTCCGTCCTCGGCGGTACCGAGTTCGACGGCGCCCCGTTCCGCCGTACCGGGTTCGTCGGCACCCCGTTCCACCGGGCCGAGCTCCCCGGCACTGCGCACCACCGTGCCGAGTTCCACGGCGCGACCGGGCGGGAGCCCGCGGCCCTCGGGGCCCGCGGCCCCGGCGTCCCCGCCAGCGGCCGCGGTCACCACAGTCGTGGACTGTCCGTCCACTGCCGCAGCACCGTCGTCCCAACCGGCACCGTCGTCCCAACCGGCACCGTCGTCCCGGCCTGCACCGTCGTCGAGCGCGGCGCGGACCCCGGCACCGTCGGCCCGGCGACCGGCACCGTCGAGCGCTCCGGTGATGCCGGCACCGCCGTCACCGTCGGTCCCGGTGCGGCCGCGCTAGGCCGATTTCCCGGCACCGATACCATGGAACGGCTATGACTGCGGTAACGGAAGACGCGATCCGGTCGGCCCTGGCCACCGTGAACGACCCCGAGATCGGGAAGCCGATCACCGATCTGGGGATGGTGAAGTCGGTCGCGGTGCAATCCGACTCGTCGGTGGACGTCGAGGTGTACCTGACCACCTCCGCCTGCCCCATGCGCACCCAGATCGTGGACCGCGTGCAGGCGGCGGTGGCCGACGTGCCCGGCACCGGCGCAGTGCGCGTCGAGCTCGATGTGATGAACGATGAGCAGCGCGCCGAACTGCGGAAGACGGTGCGCGGCGACAAGGCCGAGCCGGTGATCCCGTTCGCACAGCCGGGTTCGCTGACCCGCGTCTATGCCGTCGCGTCCGGCAAGGGCGGCGTCGGCAAGAGCTCGGTGACGGTGAACCTGGCCGCCGCGATGGCGGCACGGGGGCTGTCGGTGGGTGTGCTGGACGCCGACATCTACGGTCACTCGGTGCCGCGGATGATGGGTACCGATGCGCGGCCCACCCAGGTGGATTCGATGATCATGCCGCCGCAGGCGCACGGCGTGAAGGTGATCTCGGTAGCGATGTTCACCAGCGGGAATACCCCCGTGGTGTGGCGCGGCCCGATGCTGCACCGCGCGCTGCAGCAGTTCCTGGCCGACGTGTTCTGGGGCGATCTGGACGTGCTGCTCCTCGACCTGCCCCCCGGTACCGGCGATGTCGCGATCTCCATCGCGCAGCTCATCCCCGGCGCGGAGATCCTGGTGGTGACCACGCCGCAGACCGCGGCCGCCGAAGTGGCCGAGCGGGCCGGCGCCATCGCCCTGCAGACCCGCCAGCGGGTGGCCGGCGTGATCGAGAACATGGCCGGGCTGACCCTGCCCGACGGGACCGTGATGGACGTCTTCGGCTCTGGTGGTGGCGAGCAGGTCGCCGCTCGGCTCACCCGCGCCGTCGGCGCCGATGTGCCACTGCTGGGCCAGATCCCACTCGATCCTCAGCTCCGCGAGGCCGGTGACGCGGGCACCCCCGTGGTGCTCTCCGATCCCGACTCGCCCACCGGTTCCGCACTGCGCTCCATCGCGGAGAAGTTGGCGGTGCGCAAACGCGGCCTCGCCGGTATGAGCCTCGGCATCGATACCACCCGCCACCTGTGAACCTGATCCCCTCCGCTCCGCCGATGGCGGACTACCTTCGACTGCGGGCGGATTCGGGGCTCTCTCCGCGGACCGCCGCGCAGGCCGAGGGCGCGCTGGCGAACAGCTGGCGCTGGTGTCACGCGATGGTCGACGGCGAGGTGGTGGCGATGGGTCGCATCCTGGGCGACGGTGGCTGGTACTTCCACATCGCCGATATGGCCACCCTGCCCGCGTTCCAGGGCCGCGGTATCGGGCGGGCGATCCTGGAATGGTTGCTCGCCGAGATCCGTACGCATGCACCGGAAGACCCCTACATCACGCTCATGGCCGATGAGCCCGGTCGCCCGCTGTACCGCCGTCTCGGCTTCGTCGAGACCGCTCCGCGCAGCCTCGGCATGTGGCTGCCCGGTTGATGCACCGTTCCTCCCGCTGCCGGAGCGCCATCCGCACCCGTTGCGCGCTGCCGCGCCCTTCACGCGAGGTGCGCAAACGCGAAACGGGTGCGGGTACCTAGGCGCTGACTACGCCGTGCCGGCTCAACGCAGGCAGCAGCAAGTCCCGCAAACGGCCGGGCCTGGCCAGTACCCGCCACCCCCATCGGATCACCTCGAACCCGGCAGCTTCGAAGGCCTCCTGCCGTTCCTTCTCCCGCTCCAGCGCGTGCTCCCGCAGGCGGGTATCCACGCCGTACTTGCCACGGCCGTCGAATTCACCCGCGACCCGGCCCCATTCGAAGTCGGTGAAGTACGTCGCACCATCGATCCGGTGCTCGACCTGCAACTGCGGCGTCGGCAAACCCCAACTGTGCATCTGCACCCGAGACCACGATTCACCGGGCGACTCGCTGCAGGTCACCGATAACTCAACGGCACGCCGCGCCACCGCGACTCCCCGTCGACGGCCCAGGAACTCGAGACACTCCGCGAGCTCTTCCAGCGCCGTGGGCTTCGGATGCCCGGGCTCGAGCACGCGTGGCACCAGCCGCACGGCGTCGATCGCGCACACCGCCCGCTCAAGATCACCGGTCATCGCCACATCGATGGCCGTGCGTGCGCGGCTCGTGACCGCGACACCGCCGACGGTGCACGTATCGTCCGGACGGAGCGGCCTGGGATGCAGGTACACATGCGCCCGAACACCGCCGCCGCTCGGTCGGTCGATCGTCAGGTGTACCTGATTGCGGCGCGGTCGCAAGTACGGGATGCCGTGCAACACCGCCGCGCTCTCGTGGCTGACGACTCCGCCTCGCCGCCGCGCCGTAGCGATCACAGTGGTCCGGTACCGCTCCCACTCGGTTTCGGACTTCGCTGCGCTGTACCACCCCGGCGCCGGCCGGTACAGCTCACCGCTGCGCACGGCGTTGGTCAACCGATCACTGGACCATCCGGTGGCGAGCAGGTGCGCCCGCGGAACCATCTCCCCCATGTGCGACAGTCAACGCCGCCGCACTGCCCGTTTCTGCCGCCACGCGTGATTCATCCACAGGATCCGCGATATCCACAGGCCATCCGCTCCTGATTCGCGCTCTCGCGGCCCGCGCGCGTGGGGCGACGACGTGTTCCGGGTGCGGGAGTGGTTCTAGGTGGCGTCGGGGTCGAAGGGCGGGCGTTCGCCGGGGGTGAGCGGTTCGTGGATGCGCGGCATCGTGGGCATGGGGCCCGCGGGGACTTCGAGCGGCGTGGTGTCCACGGCCGGCGCGGGCGACGAGACCGTGCCGTTGATGATCTTCGACACGTTGAGGGAATCGGCGGTCGAGCGCACCTGGTCGCCCATCTGGCGGATCACGGTGTCGTCACCGTTGAGCAGGTGCTTGGTGACGATGGCGGTGGGCGTCATGCCCCGCAGATTCTGGATCTGTTGCAGCGGCTCGCGGATGGAGTCGAAATCCGAGCCCATATCGTCTTTGAGCTGCTGAGTCGCGCCGGTGGCGTATTCGCGCACCTGGCGCAGCGCCGTGAAGAACCAATTCACGGCGCCCGGCAGTCGCTCCGGGCCCAGGATCACCAGGCCCACCACGACCAGCATGAGGATCTCCCCCATACCGAGATTCGAGAACACCCTGCCATGGTAGCGGGGTTCGTCGTCAGGCCGGGCCGGGCGTCACCTTGATCGGTACCTGTCGGCCGTCCCGCGCGACGGTGAGTGTGGTCTCGTTGCCCACCCCCACGGTGCGGATCTCGACGGCGAGGGTCGCGTAGTCGACGACCTCCTTGTCGCCGACCTTGGTGATCACGTCGCCCTCGCGGATTCCCGCGCGCTCGGCGGCGCCGCCCTTCTTGACGTTCTCGACGCGAAGGCCGCTGGCATCGTCGTTGAAGTTCATCTTGCCGTTCAGCCCGAGGTCGGCGTGCACCACCTTCTCGCCGCGGATGATCGACTGCGCGATCGGCTGGAAGACGTTCGAGGAGATCGCGAAGCCGAGGCCCTCCGAGCCACCCGATTCGGTGCGGATGAGGGTGTTCATCCCGATCTGCCCGCCCTTGAGGTCGATGAGCGGGCCGCCGGAGTTACCGGGGTTGATCGATGCATCCGTCTGCACGGCGTCGAAGACCACCAGCGGGCCGGGGCCCTGCGGCGGCTCCAGCACGGGCCGGTGCACGGCGGAGACGACGCCGGTGGTCACCGTCTGGCGCAGTCCGCGGGGCGAGCCGATCGCGACCACGTCCTGTCCGGGAACGAGCTGATCGGAGTCGCCGATGGTGATCTGCTGGAGACCGTCGACGTCGACCTTGACCACGGCGATATCGGTGCCGGGGTCGGAGCCGACGAGTTTGGCCGGCACGCGGCGACCGGTCGAGAACACCACCTCGATCTTGGAATCCTTGCTCGACTCCGCCATGTCGACCACGTGGTGGTTGGTGATGATGTAGCCGCCGCGGCTGTCGATGATCGACCCCGACCCGAGCGAGCCGTCGGTCTTGGTGGTGATCTCCAGCGTGACCACGCTGGCGGCCAGCTTGGCGGCGAGTTCGGCGTAGGGGCCCTGGTCGGGGATCTTCGCATCGTCGACCGGCAGCGCAACCCGGCTGTCGGTGAGCTTCTCGATGGTGGTGCCCGTGATCCGGCCGATGGCGCCGCCCAGCAGGCCGCCGACCAGGCCGATCACCAGTGCCAGCGAGCCCAGCACGATGAGCGCTGTGGGGGCGATGCGGCGGCCGAAGAGCACATCGCTGACGCCGAGCTTGTCGGGATCGGGCTGCGGTTCGGGCCGAGGCGGCGCGTCGAGGCCCGGCTCACCGAGCGAGGCGGCGCTGTCGGTATCGCGCCACGGATCCTTCGGCTCCTCCTCGGGCTCCGGTTCGAGGGAACCGGCGTAGGGATCGCGCTGCAACGTGTCGACGCTGCCGGGCGGGCGGGAGAAGGCCTCGGTCAGCACCGGGTCCGGTGCGGCGGCGCGGGGCTGCGGCCGCGCACCGTCGACCGCGCGGCCCTTGGGCTCGAACGATCCGGCCACGCCGTCGGGCCTGCCGAAGACCACCTGCTCGCCCTCGGAGACCGACGGGCGGTGCGTGGGCCGCGGTGCGAGCCGCGGGCGCTCCCCATCGCCGGGGGGGAAGAGACTGGCCGCTCGAGTCAGACGTCACGACTGGAAATCTACCGAGCGTTCCGCCGCCGACCGCGCTTGTTGCGCTCGTCGCGTCGCGATGACTCGGGGGTGAAGGTGGGGAACCCCTCGAACGGGGCCGCCGCGCCACCGGGCTTGCAGCATTCGGTGGGGATCTGCGCGAGCTGGCCGAGCAGTCGGTTCGGGACGCTGATCTCGCCCGACTCGCGGAGCGTGTTGCGCACCTGGCGCTGCGCGTCCACCTCGGCCGCGCACATCGGGCACTGCGCGATGTGGGTGCCGGCGCGCAGATGCGCGTTCATCCGTAGCTCACCATCGACGAAGGCGACCACGGCCTCGAAGGCCAGGTGCTCGGTCGATGAGAACTCGCCGGGGCGGCGGGCGAAGGCCCGCTTGAAGCTGCCGCTGAGGTGCTCCATCGCCCCTCCCCTCTCGTCCGTACTCGGTGGATGTGACCGTGTCTTCACACTACCTGCCACTGTACGGACAACGAAGGGACCGAGGCTTCGGTTCCCGAGTGTGACGAGCTCGGCCGGGCTCAGTAGGCCAGCGATGCGCTGCTGGTCAGGCCCTGATTCTCGAGCGCCTCGCGGATCGACTTGCGGCCGCGGTGGATGCGCGAGCGCACGGTGCCGAGCTTGACGCCCAGCGTGGCAGCGACCTCTTCGTAGGAAAGGCCTTCGATGTCGGCGAGCACCACGGCGGCACGGAACTCGGGCGAGAGCGCGTCGAGCGCCACCTGCAGCTGCGGATTGAGGTTGGCGTCGGCGTAGATCTGCCCCGGGTCCGGATCACCGGAGGGAACCCGCTCGTAGTCCTCGGGCAGCGCCTCCATGCGGATGCGGTTGCGGCGTCGGACCATGTCCAGGAACAGGTTGGTGGTGATGCGGTGCAGCCAGCCCTCGAAGGTGCCGGGCTCGTAGCTCTGCAGGCTGCGGAAGACGCGGATGAAGGTGTCCTGCGTGAGGTCTTCGGCGTCCTGCGCGTTGCCGGAGAGGCGGTAGGCAAGCCGGTACACGCGATCGGCGTGCTCCCGGACCAGCTCATCCCATGACGGCATATCCGAGCGGTCACCCGTCGCATCGAATGCGGCGGTGCCCGCGGTCTCGGTCGCGCGCTCATCGTCGAACATCGCGTACTGGGCCGTCTGCTCGTGCTGGGGTCCGGCCTTTCGGGCCAGGGCCATTGCTCTCCTCCTCGTGCCCGCGCCGGGCGGCGGGGCTCCTCTTGCAAGAACTCCCGAACCGCCCGTTTTGTTCCGGTCTTGTTCAGGCCGGACATCGGGCGGCGGGTGCTCCTCGCTGACCGATACCTTTCCGTGGCGGGTTGTGGTGGTGCTGATTCCTCCCTGAGTGTTGCCTGTGCATCCTTCGCTGTTGCTCACGAACGCGTCACGGTCCGGTGACGGGCAGGCGACCGGTTAGGCTTTTCCCGTGTCCAACGACTCGAACGCCGCCGCCACATCCGCCCTGGTGACCTATGCCGAGAACGCCATCGTCGAGGACGAGGCGATGGCATCGGCCCGGGAGCGAGCCGCCGACCTGGGCGTCGACGCGGTCGCCCCGTCGGTGGGCGCGCTGCTGTCGGTGCTGGCCGCGGCGGGCGGTGCGAAGTCGGTGGTGGAGGTGGGTACCGGCGCGGGGATCAGCGGGCTGTGGCTGCTCTCGGGCATGCGCCCCGATTCGGTGCTCACCACGATCGAGACCGAGCAGGAGTTCCAGGCCGCGGCGAAGATCGGTTTCCAGCAGGCCGGGGTGGCGGCCAACCGCACCCGGCTGATCAACGGGCACGCCCTCGACGTGCTGCCCCGGCTCGCCGACGAGGCCTACGACCTGATCTTCATCGACGGTGAGCCCGTCGACCATCCCCGGTACGTGGCCGACGCGGTGCGCCTGCTCCGCCCCGGCGGTGTGCTGGTGGTCAACCTCGGCGATGCGGGCTACCGGGTGCCCGATCCGGAGGCGGTCGACGACGAGGCGATCGCCGCGCGCGAGGCGACGCAGCTCATCGCGGCGGACGAGTCTCTGCTTCCGGTGGTACTCCCCCTGGCCGGCGGCCTGGTGGCCGCCGCGAAGGCTTTCGTCGACGAGGGCTGATCAGGCGTCCACGCCGACGGGGCGCATCAGCGTGGGGTACTTCGGCGGCAGGCCGTCGCCGGTGGAGATGCCGCGGACCCGGCGCACCACCCACGGGTAGGCGAAGTCGCGGCGCCATTTGCGTTTGATCTCGCGGTCCTCGGCGGCGCTGATCTCGGGCGCGGGGCCGAGGTCCGGCTTCTCCAGCGCATGCGGCACGCCGAGCACGTCGAGCACCTCGATGGCCATCCGCAGGTGGCCGGGCTCGGACATGTGGATGCGATCGAACTCCCACATCCGTAGGTCGCGGTACTCCGTCATGCGCCAGTAGTCGAGCAGCAGGGCGCCGCGCCGCTCGGCGATCTCGCGCACCAGCTCGTTGTAGATGGCGAACCGGCCGCGGAGCGCGCCGAAGATGCCGCTGCCGTGGCTATCGGCGGCGGTCCACATCAGCACCGTGGAGCCCGCGTCGATCAGCGTGCCGATGAGCTCGTCGTAGGTCGCGATCACCTCGTCGATGTCGACCTGCGGGCGGATCAGATCGTTGGCACCGGCGTACACGGTCACCAGATCGGGCCGCAGAGCGAGCGCGGGTTCGAGCTGCTCGTCGACGATCTGGCCCATCTTCTTGCCGCGGATCGCCAGGTTGGCGTAGCCGAACTCCGGGTCACGCGCGGCCATCACCTCGGCCACACGGTCCGACCAGCCGCGGTACTCGTGGGTGCCCGTCGGATCGGGGTCACCGACCCCCTCGGTGAAGGAGTCGCCGATCGCGACGTACCGCTGGTACTCAGACATCGGTGGAGAATCGCACTCCACCGTCGGGGAGCTCGACCCCGGGCCAGATCCGCACCCCGTCGAGCAGTTCGCAGCGCGCCCCGATGGACGCACCGTCGCCGATCACGGCGTCGCGGACGCGGGCCCGCGGCCCGATGTGGGCGCCGAAGCCGATGATCGAGCGCTCGACGATGGCGCCGGCCTCCACCCGGACACCGTCGAAGACCACGGCACCGTCGAGCCGGGCCCCGGCGCCGATCTCGGCGCCGCGGCCGACCACGGTGCCGCCGATCACGAGCGCACCGGGCGCGACGGAGGCGCCGGGGTGGATCAGGCATTCACCGCGGGCACCGTCGAGGGCGGCCGAGGGCGCGATCCCGCGCACCAGATCGGAGCTGCCGGCCACGAAGTCCTCCGGGGTGCCCATATCGCGCCAGTAGCCGTAGTCCACGTGGCCGTACAGCTTGCGGCCGTCGTTGAGCAGCGCGGGGAACACCTCGCGTTCTACGGACACCGGTCGGCCGGAGGGGATCTCCTCGATCACCGAGCGCTTGAAGACGTAGCAGCCGGCGTTGATCTGATCGGTCGGCGGATCCTGGGTCTTCTCCAGGAAGGCGGTGACGCGGCCATCGGCGTCGGTGGGCACGCAGCCGAAGGCGCGGGGGTCGGGGACGCGCACCAGGTGCATGGTGACGTCGGCGTTCTTTTCCCGGTGGGTCTGGACGACGGCGCGGATATCGCTGCCGCCCAGGACGTCGCCGTTGAAGACGAGCACGTCGTCGGCACGCAGCGCGGGAAGCACGTTGCGGATGCCGCCGCCGGTACCCAGCGGCTCGGTCTCCACCACGTACGAAAGCTCCAGCCCCAGTTCGGAACCGTCGCCGAAGTACTCCTCGAAGACCTCGGCCTTGAACGAGGTGCCGAGCACCACGCGCCGGATTCCGGCGTCGCGGATCCGGGAGAGCAGGTGGGTGAGGAAGGGTTTGCCCGCGGTGGGCAACATCGGCTTGGGCGCCGACAGGGTCAACGGACGCAGCCGGGTTCCCTTGCCGCCGACCAGGATCACGGCCTCGACGTCGCTGAGGTCCTGCACCGGTTCGCTCATCTACTCCCCTTCTCGGTTGCGCGACGCGCAGATACGGCCGCGAGCACGCTGATCTTCGAGCGCGCAGCGAGCCCCACCTTCATCGCCGCGCGCAGGGGCGCGGCTGCCCGACCGGGGTGCCGGTCGGCGAAGAACCGGTAGGCGGATTCGTGGTGCGCCGGGAGCATCAGCTCGGGCACTTTGCCCGCCGCGTGCCCCTTGGCGTGCACGATCTCCGCCGACGGGACGTAGACGTTGCGCCAACCCGCGCGCGCGAGCCGGTCGCCGAAGTCGACGTCCTCCATGTACATGAAGTAGCGGTCGTCGAAGCCGCCGATCGATTCGAAGGCGGCCGGCCGCACCAGTAGGCAGGAGCCCGAGAGCCAGCCCGCCTCGCGTTCGATGACCTCGGCCTGGGCCTGCTGGTAGGCGCGGGTCCACGGGTTCGACTTCCACACGGTGCCGAGCAGCGCGTGCCCGATGCCGGACACCAGGTTCGGGACGCTGCGCGCCGACGGGTACACGGTGCCGTCGGGATCGTGGATGAGCGGGCCGAGCGCGCCGGCGTCGGGGTGCCGGTGCGCGGCGGCCACGAGTTCGTCGATGGAGCCGGGGCCGAAGACCACATCGGGGTTGCTGATGAGCAGGAAATCGGGGTTCTGGTCCAGCCGAGTGACGGCGTAATTGATGGCGCCGCCGTAGCCGAGGTTGGCGCCGGTGCGCAGCAGCTCGGCCTCGGGGTGGTTCTCGGCGGCGGCCTCGACGGAACCGTCGATCGAGCCGTTGTCGGCCATCACCACCTGCGGCGTCGGGCCGGAGAACGCACCGTCGATGCTGCTCAGGAAGTGCTCGAGGTGCTCGCCCGGAGAGTAGGTGACGGTGACCACGGCGAGGGTGATCGCGCGCGCGAGGGTCGGGTTGTCGGTACCGGGCACGCGGTCAGGCTACCGGGTCGTCGGGTACTGCCGTTCCGAGCGCCCGGTCCAGCGCGTCGCGCCAGTCGGGCAGGGGCGTCAGGCCCGCGGCGGCCCAGGCGACGGGCGAGAGCACGGAATAGGCGGGGCGGGGCGCGGGGCGGGGGAAGTCGGCCGTGGTGCACGGTGTGACCCGCTCGGGGTCGGCACCGGTGCGGGCGAAGACGCCGCGGGCCACGTCGAACCAGGTGGCCGTGCCGCCGCCGGCGGCGTGCAGGACGGTGCCGGGGCGGCCGGGCTCGGCACTGAACAGGTCCGCCAGGTCGAGGAGCCCGGCGGCGAGGTCGGGGGCGTAGGTGGGTGAGCCGGTCTGGTCGGCGACCACCGCCGGATCGGCACCCTGGTCGGCGAGGCGGCCCATCGTGCCGACGAAGTCGGGGGCCCACGCCGTGTGCCCGTCCGGGCCGGCGGTGCGTCCGGTGTACACCCAGGCCGTGCGCACCACGACGGTGCGCGGGTCGGCGGCGCGGGCGGCGCGCTCACCGTCGAGCTTGGTCCGGCCGTAGACGCTCGCGGGACCGGTCGGGTCGCCGGGCTCCCAGGGATGCGCGGGCGTGGGAGCGGGCCCGAAGACGTAGTCGGTGGAGATGTGGACGAGCCGGGCGCCGGTCTGTGCGCATCGCCGGGCGAGCCGGCCCGGGACGCGCTCATTGAGCAGGGCGGCGGCGTCGGGTTCGGACTCGGCGGCGTCGACGGCGGTGTGCGCGACGCAGTTGATGAGCAGCGTGTCGACGTCCAGGTCGAGCGCGGCGACCGCCTGTGACGAGGTCACGTCGAGATCGGCGCGGGTGAGGCCGCGTACCGCCAGGCCGCGGTCGGCGGCGGCCGCGACCAGGGCGGATCCGAGCTGACCGGCGGCGCCGGTGATCACGATGTTCACGTCGCAAAAGGCTACGCGACGGCGTGCTGCGGCGGTGTTCCCAGGGAGCATCGGTACCGTTATGGGAATGTGACCCACGGTTCGCGCAGCGGACCTGGCGATACTGGTTCGCGCAGCGGACCTTGCGATACTGACTCGCGGGCTGAGCCCTGCGATACTGCAGTCTCGACCGACGTGTGCACGAAGGAGAGTTGGTGAGCGACAGCCCTGGTCCCCGCGGAGCGCGGCATTCCCGCGGCGGCGATAAGCCGCCTCGGCGCAGGCGCAGCGTGCGCGCGGAGAACGAGGGTGCCGATGCGAACGGCACCACCGGCGCTTCCGGCTCCCGCCGCGTACCCGGCGCGGCGGATCTGTCCGATGCCGCTCGCGCCCGGATCCATCGGACCGGCAAGACCGCGATCGTCCTGCTGGCCGCCGTCGTGCTCATCGCCACGGGCGTCGCGTGGACGCAGTTCTACCAACTGGGCGGCGATATCGCCCGCACCGGCGGCCTCGACTCGCAGCCCGACGGCGCCACCGACATCCTGTTGGTGGGCACGGATTCGCGGACCGATGCCAAGGGCAATCCGCTCACCGAGAAGGAATTGGCGCGGCTGAACGCCGGTGTCGACGACGGCACCCTCAACACCGACACGATCATCTTGATCCGCATTCCGAACAACGGGAAGTCGGCGACCGCGATCTCGATCCCCCGTGACGCCTACGTGGCGATTCCCGATCAGGGCAAGGGCAAGATCAACTCGGCCTTCGCGGGTGCCGCGAACGTGACCCGCGACAAACTGCTGACGGAGGGCAAGTCCGAGAAGGACGCGATTCAGGCCGGCAACGAAGAGGGCCGCAAGGCGCTGCGCGAGACCGTCGCCAACCTCACCGGTGTCTCGGTCGACAACTACGCGGAGATCGGCCTGGTCGGCTTCTCCCGCCTCACCGACGCCGTGGGCGGCGTGGAGGTGTGCCTCAAGCGTCCGGTGAACGACTCCTACTCGGGCGCCCGGTTCCGCGCCGGCAGGCAGACGCTCAAGGGCCCGCAGGCGCTCAGCTTCGTGCGGCAGCGGCACGGCCTGCCGCGGGGCGACCTGGATCGCATCACCCGCCAGCAGGTGTTCATGGCCTCGCTGGCGAACAAGATCCTCTCCGCCGGAACGCTGACCAATCCGAGCAAGGTGAACCAGTTGCAGAACGCGGTCACCACCTCGGTGACGCTGGACGCGAACTGGGACGTGATGAACTTCGCCAAAGAACTCGCGAACCTCTCGGCCGGCAGCGTGAAGTTCGCGACGGTGCCCGTGGTCCGCGATGACGGCTGGAGCGATGACGGGCAGCAGTCCGTGGTGGTGGTCGATCCGAAGCAGGTGCAGGCCTACGTCCGCTCGCTGCTCGGCGATAAGCCCGGTGCCACCTCCGCGAAGCCCACCACCAGCAGCGCGCCCGCCGTGCCCTCGGTGAACCGTGCGGCCACCACCGTCGACGTGGTGAACGGCGGCTCCACGCCGGGCCTGGCGAGCAGCGTCTCCTCGTTCCTCACCGGCGAGAAGTTCCAGCAGGGCACCACGGGCAATGCGTCGAACTCCGAGTCGTCGGCCAGCGGCAAGAGCGCGGTGCTGGCCTCGTCGGCGAACGATCAGCCGGCGAAGGCGGTGGCGGCGCTGCTCGGCGGCCTGCCCGTGATCGCCAGTTCGTCGGTGCAGCAGGGCCGGGTGAAGGTGCTGCTCAAGGACGGCTACAAGGGGCCGGGATCGTCGAGTGATACCGAGGGCACCGCGGCGAGCACCACCACGTCGATCCCGCCGGGGATGACCGAGGCGATGGATCCGAGCGAGGCCGCGCGCGTGAGCTCACTGCTGAACCGCCCGGGTTACACCGCATCTCAGGACGGGGGCGTGCCGTGCGTGGACTGACCGTGACCGATCAGCTGCTGGTGCCGATCGTGGAGGCCGACCCGTCGACCCCGCGGTTCACCTGGTACGACGATGCCACGGGTGCCCGGATGGGTCTCTCGGCCATCACACTGGGCAATTGGGCGGCCAAGTGCGGCAACCTGCTTCGGGATCAGTACGGCGTGGGGCCGGGCGATACCGTGGGCGTGCTGCTGCCGGCGCACTGGCAGACGGCGGGAATCCTGTTCGGCGCGTGGTGGGCCGGGTGCGAGGTGCGGTTCTCCGAATCGGGCCGGGTCACCTTCGCCGCACCGGATGCGCTCGGTAGCGCCGACGGTGACGAGATCCTCGCGGTGGGACTGGACGCCTTCGGTCAGCCGGTGCCCGATCTGCCGCCCGGGATCGACGACTACACCACCGAGGTGCGCGGGCACGGTGATGCGTTCACACCCGGTTCCGCGGGAACAGCATTCGACGGCGATCCGGTGGAGATCGTGCTCGCCCGCTCCACGGCGCTCGCGGCCTCGGCCGGGTACGCCAAGGGCGACCGGGTACTCTCGACCCGACAGTGGCGCACCGTCGACGATGTGTACGCCGGCCTGCTGGCCCCGTTCGCGGCGCCCGCGTCGGTGATCCATGTGTCGAATCCGAACCCGGACACGCTGATGGAGAAGTTCTCCGTGGAGAAGGCGACCGCACGGGTCGCGTGAGTATCGCCTAGTTCTTGACGTCCACCACGATCCGGCCCGGACCGGTGAGCGTGGAATCGGTGTAGCGCTGGTTGTTCCCGGTGAGCTGCACGGCCACCTGGAGCTGAGCCTCGAACCGGCAGGTGATCACGGCGCGGCTGATGGCGCCGCCCGGTCCGGCAACGGTGGCGGGTCCCGTGTAGGCGGGCCGGCCCTCGTCGTCCATCATCGCGACCGGTTCCGCGGTGAGCACCAGGAATTCGCCCGGCCCGGTAGCGGGGTTGCCCGAGCCGCAGTCGGCCACGGGTCCGGCGGTGCGACTGATCCGGTAGGGCGGTGCGGCGCCGGTGAACTGGAGGACGAGCCGGTCACCGTCGTCGCGCCGGCCCAGCCGCAGGTCGGCGAGCATGGTGCCCGACGATCCGGTCGTCGTCGCCGCGCTGGGTGCGGTGGTCGTGGTGGCACCGGACGGCGCGGCCGTGACGGTGACGGTGGAGGTGGGCGGTGATTTCACGCCCGACGGGGCGGTGACCGGCTTGCTGTCGAAGCACGCGCTGAGGGAGGCGGCGAGGACGAGCACTGTCGCCGTCGCGGTCATGGTCCTGAAGTACGAATTCGCCCCCGTCATCCGTTCAGGCTAGGCCCGATCCGGACGACGGGGGCGAATCGTTATCGAATCTTGGTCGACTCGGTGCCGATCAGCGCAGCAACTGGCGGCTCATCACGACGCGCTGCACCTGGTTGGTGCCCTCGTAGATCTGAGTGATCTTGGCGTCGCGCATCATTCGCTCGACCGGGAAGTCGCGGGTGTAGCCGGCGCCGCCGAGCAACTGGACGGCGTCGGTGGTGACGTCCATCGCGACATCGGAGGCGAAGCACTTCGACGCGGAGCTGATGAAGCCGAGGTTCTTCTCGCCGCGCTCGGCGCGGGCTGCGGCGGTGTACACCATGAGGCGGGCGGCCTCGAGGCGCATCGCCATATCGGCCACCATGAACTGGATGCCCTGGAAGTCGGAGATCGACGTGCCGAACTGCTTGCGCTCCTTGATGTAGTCGATCGCTACGTCGAGGGCCCCCTGCGCGATGCCGACAGCCTGCGCGCCGATGGTCGGGCGGGTGTGGTCGAGGGTCTGCAGCGCGGTCTTGAAGCCGGTGCCCTCCTCGCCGATCATGCGCATCGCGGGGATGCGGCACTCCTCGAAGGCCAGTTCGGCGGTGGGGCTGCCCTTGATGCCGAGCTTGTGCTCGTACCCGGTGACGGAGAAGCCGGGGTCGTCCTTGTGCACGATGAACGAGCTGATGCCGTTGGCGCCCTTCTCGGGGTCGGTGACGGCCATGACGGTGTACCAGGTGGACTTGCCGCCGTTGGTGATCCAGCACTTGGAGCCGTTAAGCACCCAGTCGTCGCCGTCCTTGCGGGCGCGGGTGCGCATCGAAGCGGCGTCGGAGCCGGCCTCGCGCTCGGAGAGGGCGTAGGAGGCCATGGCCTCGCCGCTGGCGAGCGACGGGAGCACGTGCTGCTTGAGCTCCTCGGAGCCGTTGAGGATCAGGCCCATGGTGCCGAGCTTGTTGACGGCGGGGATCAGCGAGGAGCTGCCGCAGACGCGGGCCACCTCCTCGATCACAATGCAGGTGGCGACGGAGTCCGCACCCTGACCGCCGTACTCCTCGGGCACATGGATGGCGTTGAAGCCGCTGGCGACCAGGGCGTCGAGGGCCTCCTGCGGGAACCGCTCCTTCTCATCGACGTCCTTGGCGTGCGGTGCGATATCGCGCTCCGCCAGCGCCCGGATCGCCGTGCGCAGCTCCTCGTGCTCTTCGGGGAGCTGGAACAGATCGAAGTCGGGATTGCCTGCCATTGACGGCCTCCATCAGCAAGTACGGGTCGTTTCCGCAGATGAGTCTATCCGGGCCGATACCAGGGTCAGTTAGTCGCCCGTAACTAGATGCGGCCCCATCGGTTGTTCCCGGGAACAACGCGCGGTCGGTTGTTCCCGGGAACAACGTCGGCGCCGATGCCCGATTCGTCGCGTTGACGAGGACGCGATGTCCGCATTCGTTAGCTACGATCGCTACCTGACAGGTGAGGGAAGGGCTGGGAATGGCGAGAGGCCGAGGTCGGCGCGGGGCACCGGGATGCTCACCGAAGGACGTCGATGCCGCCCTCAACGGGCTGCTCGCGGTGAGCAGCGCGGAGGAGGCGCGCACCCTGACCGGGCTGGTGGCGGCCGCCGCGCGAATGCGGGGGCGCCCGCTGTCGATCGAGTTCGACGATGACCTGCCCGCCGGAGTGTTCGGCTGGTGGCTCGCCAAGGCCGGCGACGATGTGATCATGGTGCCGTCCGGCCTGCCCTCGCAGGGACACACCATCGCGCACGAGCTGGGCCACGTGCTGCTCGGCCATCGCGGTGGCACCGAGCTCACCGAGTTGCTCGGGCCCGGCCGCCCCTCGGCCGAGGTCGTGGAGTTCATGCTGTGTCGGGAGTCGGACCAGGGCGCGGTCGCCGAGGAGGCGGCCGCGGAGATGTTCGCCCGGCGGCTGCTGAGCAGGGTGCGGCAGACGCAGCGCGTCGCCGATCCGCGATCCGCCATCCTGCTCAGCGATTTCCTGAGGTAGGTCATGTTCTCGATGGTGTTCGCCGCCGTGCTGTGGGCGGTAGGGGCGCAGCGGTTCTGGCGCCTGTCGACGGGGCGCTACTCACCGGTGGTGCTCGGCCAGGCGATTCTCTACTGGGGCTTCGCCGCTCACGTCACGCTCAACATCGCTGCGGTCGAATCGGCACTGCACGGTGTGATCGGCAACGGCACGGTACCGATGAAGTTCGCTTCCGACGCCGCCGCCGCGATGGGCGCCGCGATCGTCGCCTCGGCGGCGATTCCGGCGTTCGTCGGGCAGGCGCGGCGGTGGATCGCGATCCACGTCGGGTTGGCGACCACCGGTTTTCTCGCCGCGGCGGCCCTGTTCTTCTCGGCGAGGCCGCGCCTGCCGGTGATGGACGATGCCGATCTCGAGCGGGTCGCGGTGCGACAAGGCGGCGGATACGGCCTCTCCTACGTGGTGTCCGAAATCTACCCGCTGATAGCGGCGTTCGCGATCTTCCTGGTGTTCGTGCCGCTGCTGAAGATGGTGCGCTCGCCGCGGGATTACGGCGTGATCCTCATCTGCATCGGTGCGGCCGTGAGCACCGTGTACGCGGCGATCCGCGGAACCTACGCATTAGCGGCGCCGTACGTCCACGGCGACGCTCAGATCGTCTTCGACATCACCCCGATCCTGGCGTACACGGGAGCACTCGGGTTGCTCAGCGGCGTCATCTATTCCACGGTGTACGACTGGATCCGCGCCACCCGCGGGCTGCGCCGGATCACCGGTCTGCACGACTATCTGGTCACGCTGTGGCCGGGCGTGAAACGGGAGTCCTGGTCGCGCGCGACGCGGATCGAGCGGGCCGAGGACCGATCGGTCGAGGTGCTCGACGCGCTGTACATGGAGGGCCGCTCCCGGAGCATCGACGCCGCCGGTGCGCGCCGGACCCCGGACGAGGTGGCCACATGGCTGGTGACTCTGGGGTCCGAGGCGATGTCGATCGATGCCCTCGCGGCGCCGGAGGGAACAGACGCGCTGGACTGGGTGCAGAGCATCGCCGATGAGTGGAGGACGAAGTGACGGACGGCACGGTCGCGCAGGAGGACTCGTCGACGCGGGTCGCGAAGGTGATCACCGAGGTCGGCGCACCGTGGGTGTCGAACATCCTGGGCAGCATCGCCGTCGGCGTACTGGCCGGGTCGGTGGCGTGGGGCGTGGTGCTGGCGCTGCTCACGGCGATCGCGCCGATGGCGCTGATCTTCGGGGCGATGAAGGTGCGTGGCGGGGGCGATCATCACGTCTCGGATCGCTCGCAGCGGCCGCTGATCCTGTTGCTGATCCTGGCGATTCAGGTGATCGGTGTGGTCGTGGAGATCGCGGCCGGGGCGCCCGCGGTGGTGATCGCTTTCACCGTGGTCGGGGTGGTCACGCTGGTGGTGACCGGGGTGATCACCGCGGCGCTGAAGTGGAAGGTCAGCTTGCACGTGGCGGTGGCCACGAGCATCGTCGTGTTCTTGGCGCTGGCCGGTCACTCGTGGCTGTGGCTACTGCTTCTCGTGTGGGTGGCGCTTGTCGGCTGGTCGCGGGTGACACTGAAGGCGCACACGCCGATGCAGGTGCTGGTGGGGTTCGTGTGCGGCGTGGTCTCGGCCGCGGCGGCGCTGCCGATCCTGTGATGCCCCTGGCTGCAGATCTTTACGAGCCGGCGGTCCATTCGGCGTAGCGGCGGTACGGGTCGTAGCGGCGGGCCGCGACGCCCCGGTTCCCCGAATCGCGGACCGCGGCACCGGCGATGATGTCGGACCGGATCTGTTCGCTCAGTTCGTCGTCCGCGAAGTAGTCGAGCGGCACGTGGAAGAAACCGGCGAGTTCCAGGAGCACACCGAGACCGGGATTCGCGCGCTTGCCCGACATCAATTGGCTCAGATGACCCGTGGTCATGGACCCGCCGGCGCGCCGGATCGCGTCCACCGCCTCGGTGGGCGTGAATGGCTCCCGGCCGCGCGGATAGACGTAGTCGAAGAGGAATCGCAGCCGCTCCGAGAGCGGCCTCGACGGCGATGCCTGACTCACGCCATCCCTCCCCTCGTGGTTTCTCAGCCGATGCGCGTAGCGAGTCTACCGAGTCCACTCACTGTTTGCAGGATGCAAGCAGCGTTCAGACCAGTGTGGATACCGGTGGCAACTTGCTGTAGCGTGCTGGATGGGCGGAGTTCCCGCCCGCGGCACCGACGGGCCCACACGGGGGACGCCCGCCGGCACGACTGACGGGGCTTCGATCGGCCCGCAGGCGCGACGGTGACCCGCTCACCGGAATGGGGTGAGCGGTTCATCGGCCGACTGCACTGCGCCGATCCGCCGCCTGCTCGACAATGCAGTCATGACGTTCTCGACGACGATCGGCGCTGCGCGGGTGGATCAGGTGACGGAGCTGGATCGATGGGCGTTCGCGCCCGCCGGCCTGTTTCCGGCGATTCCCGATGGCCTGGCGGCACAGGCGCGCGCTGTGTTGGGCGACGGATACATCGACCCGGACAACGGCGATCTGCTGCTGGCGATCCACACCTACGTGATCCGCCTGGGCGAGACCGTGATCGTGGTGGATACCGGCAATGGAAACGACAAGGAGCGGCCGAACCTGCTGCCGCACCACATGTTCCACACCGACTTCCTGGCGCGGCTCGCCGCCACCGGCGTGACGCCCGACGACGTGGATGTCGTGGTCAGCACACATCTGCATCCCGATCACTGCGGCTGGAACACCCGACTTCGGGGCGACACCTGGGTACCCACGTTCCCCAACGCCGCCTACCTGTTCGCGGCATCGGACCTGGACGGGTTGACGGAGCTCGCCGCGAGCGGCGAACTCGACGGCGTTCTCGCCGATCTCGCACGCACCTATGCCGATAGCGTGGAACCCGTGCTCCGAGAGGGGCGGTGGCGCACCGTCGCCGACGGCGAGGCGATCGCGGCGCATGACGGCACCGAAGTGGTGGTGCGGGCGACACCCGGCCACACCGCAGGTCACCTCGCGGTCGAGATCCTCACGCCCGAGGGCGGAGCGATCATCGCCGGTGACGCGATCCACCACCCGATCCAGTTGCTTCATCCGGAGCTCGTGCAGGGCGGCGACGCCGATCCGGAGCAGGCCCGCGCCACCCGAGAGTCGTTGTTGCAACGGTGCGCCGCCGACGATCTCCTTCTGCTGCCAGCACATTTCACCGAGCACGCACCCTTCCGGGTGGCATTCCAGGACGGGCGGCCCGCGGTCACCGCGGCGCCCGCCTGAGTCTGGTCGACGGTGCGAGCGATCCCTTCCGGGTGACCATCGAGGACAGGCGGCCCCCGGTCACCACGGTGCTGGAAACCTCTTCGGGGTCAGGACGTTCGGTGTCGGCCCGCAACCGCTCATGACCGAAGTCCCGCTGGCGAGCGAGGCCGACCCACACTTGTCGAACAGAGCCGCCGCGGCGACGCCGGCGATCGCACCATTTCCTCCCCGATGTTCGGTCGGCCACCGCAGCCCCGCGAGCCTCAATCGCCCCATTGCTACCGTAGAAATAGTGTTCGAATTGTGTTGCAGTCTCGAAACTTCCGAGTAGAATAGGAAGCAGGAGGGAGGCGGCGATGACCGAGACGGTGTGCACGTCAGCGCAGTATTTGGATGCGCTCGCCGCCTTCGAACACGCCACTGAAATCCTGGCCTCCGCGGATCCGGTGCTGCTGTCCGCACCGGAGGTGTTGGACTCGTTGTCGCGGCTGGAAGTTGCGGTGCGGAAGGTGCCGGTGGCGCAGCACGCGCTGGTGCAGGTCGCACACGAGCAGGGCCTGCCCGGCAGCCTCGGCTACACCGGCCTCAAGGAAATGTTGGTGGATCGGTTACGGCTCGCCGGCGCCGAAGCCCGCGACCGGGTTGCCGGTGCGCGGGGCCGGGCGATCGAGCACCTGCCCTGTGGTGTTGCGCAGCCGCGGTTCGCGTTGACGTTGGCGGCGCAGCGGCAGGGGGCGATCAGTGAACGGCACGCCCTGACGATCGAGCAGGTGTTCCGCACCTGCCCACCCAGTGTGGACAAGCCCGACGTTCTGGAAGACATCCTGGTGACCGCCGCCCGGGAAGTCACCCCCGAAGAAGTAGGCAAAGTCGGCCGCCGAGCGATCGAGCTGCTCGACCCCGACGGTGCGGAACCGAACCCGGAGAAGGCCCGCCGCGCCCGGGGGTTGGAGATCGGCTGTCAGGATAAGAATCTGGTCTCCGACTTCGGCGGCACCCTCTCCGCCGAATGCCGGGCACTGATGGAAGCGGTGTTCGCGAAATACGCCCGCCCCGGGGTGCACAACCCGGACGACCCCGACAGCCCCGCGGAGGGCGCCACCGCCGAGGAACTCTCGGAGGCGGCGCAGCGGGATCACCGCAGCCTCGCCCAACGCCAACACGACGCGTTGACGCACGCCCTGCGAGTCGCGGTCTCGTCCGGCGAATTCGGTCAGCATCGCGGACTGCCGTGCGTTCCGATCACACCATGAGGATCGATCAGCTCGAATCCGAGGTCGGGATCGCGACCACCGCCACCGGCGGACGACTGTCGGTCACAGACGCCATCCGCATGGCCGGGACGAACCCGAAATACTTCCTCCTCCTGGACCTGCACCAACGCCCCCTGTTCCTCGGGCGGGAGAAGCGTCTCGCCACCGCGGATCAGCGGATCGCGCTCTACGGCAGCGAAAAGGGCTGCTCCGCACCGGGCTGTGACGCGCCGGCGACGCGGACGCAGGTGCATCACGTCACCGAATGGCAGAACGGCGGCCGCACCGACGTCACCGGCCTCACCCTCGCCTGCGATGCCCACCACAGCAAAGTCTCGCCCGCACCGTCCGGGATGGAGACCATCGTCGTGCCCGCCGGTGAGTACGCCGGGCGGATCGGGTGGCGCCGCAACACCACCGCCGGCCCCCACAAGGTCAACCACAACCACCACACTGCCGAGCTGTATTACCAAGCCCTCGAACGCTGGCACCGCACCCGCGAACAACTCCGCCGACAATGGCGCACGCAGGACCTGCGGGAACAGTACGAGGACCGCATCGGCACCACCTACACCGACATCGACGCCCTCCTCGACAGCCCCCACGGCCCACCCCTACTCGAAACACTCCTGCACGAACACGACACCGACAACACCTGGCGCGGGGCGCCGCCGGATGCACTACCCGACGCCGCCTGACTGTCGGACGGCGGCGACTCGGAGGGCGATCGTTCCGCTTAGCGCGGTAGGCGGCTGAAGCTGCGGTGCACCACACCGCTCTGCGGGCTCACCACCGATTCGATGATGAACCGTTCCTGCACCCCTTCGAGGCCGTCCCACAGCCGCTCGCCACGGCCGAGCACGATGGGCACCTCCACCAGGTGCATGTGGTCGATGAGGTCGGCGGCGAGGAACTGGCGCACCGTCGCCACTCCCCCGCCGATCCGCACGTCCAGCCCGTCGGCGGCCTCGCGGGCCTGGGCCAGCGCCTCGGCAGGTGAGGCGTCGATGAAATGGAAGACGGTGCCATCGCCCATCTCGATGGACGGCCGCGGGTGGTGCGTGAGTACGAAGACGGGGGTCTTGAAGGGCGTCTCCTCGCCCCACCAGCCGCGCCACGACTCGTCCTCCCACGGACCGCGCTGCGGGCCGAACTTGTTGCGGCCCATGATCTCGGCGCCGATCCCATCACCCCATGCGGAGGCGAAGGCATCGTCCACACCGAGTGCTGCGGGCTCGAGGCCGTGGATCGCGGCGCCCCTACGGGTGCCGAAGAACCACTGCATGAGCGCGCCGTCGGCGTGCCCGAACGGCGTCTCCATACTCTGCCCCTCGCCCGCGCCGAAGCCATCGAGAGAGATCGAGAAGTTGTGTACCCGCGCCTGTCCGCTCACGCGCTCAGGCTAGCGAGACAGGTCAGCCTTCGAGGAGTTTCTTGCGCAGCGCCTCATCCTTGGCGAGCACCATCTTCTCCAGGCCGTCCTGGAACGCGACCATCCGCTGCCGCAGGGAGGGGTCGGCCGATCCCAGGATGCGCACGGCCAGGAGGCCGGCGTTGCGGGCGCCGCCGACGGACACCGTCGCCACCGGAATCCCGGCGGGCATCTGGACGATCGACAGCAGCGAATCCATCCCGTCCAGGTGCTTCAGCGGCACGGGCACGCCGATCACGGGCAGCGGGGTCGCGGAGGCGACCATGCCGGGCAGGTGCGCGGCACCGCCGGCACCGGCGATGATCACCTCGATCCCCCGCCCCGCAGCAGCCGAGGCGTAATCGAGCATCCGCTGCGGCGTCCGATGCGCCGAGACCACCCCCACCTCGAATCGCACGCCGAATTCGGCGAGCGCCTCGGCAGCGGCCTCCATCACGGGCCAGTCGGAATCACTGCCCATGATCAGCCCCACACGCGGACCAGCAGTCTCAGCCATGCACACTCCATCCATCGGTCCACTCCGCGGTCGCCATCCAGTGCGCCGCGCGTTCCGCTCGCTCCCGCAGCTCCGCCACGTAGGCGGGATCGTCCCGGTCACCGTCGAGAGCCCCGACGATATTGATGTGCCCCACCTTGCGGTCGGGCCGGAACTCCTTGCCGTACATGTGCACGTGCGCCTCGGGCATCCGCGCCATGAGATGGTGCAGCCGCTCGTCCACACTCATCTCCGGATTCACCGGGGCCCCCAGCACATTCGCCATTACCGTCAGCGGCGCGGTCGCGGCGGTGTCGCCCAGCGGGTAGTCGAGCACGGCCCGCAGATGCTGCTCGAACTGGCTGGTGACGCAGCCGTTCATCGACCAGTGCCCGGAGTTGTGCGGGCGCATCGCCAGCTCGTTCACCAGCATCTCGCCCGACGGGGTCTGGAACAGCTCCACCGCCATCACACCCACCACACCCAGCTCGTTCGCCAGCCGCAGCGCCAGCGATTCGGCGAACGCCGCCTCGTCGTCCGACAGCCCCGGCGCGGGCGCCAGCACCACCGCGCACTGCCCATTGCGCTGCACCGTCTCCACCACGGGCCACGCGGCACCCTGCCCGAACGGGGAGCGGGCGACCATCGCCGACAGCTCCCGCGCCAACTCCACCCGCTGTTCCGCCAGCAGCGAGACCCCGGCCTCCAACTGCGCAGCGGCCACGGAAAGGGCCTCATCAAGCGAGTCCGGCAGCCACACCCCGCGCCCGTCGTACCCGCCGCGCACGGCCTTGAGCACCACCGCACCGGGGTACCGCTCCCAGAACGCCCGCACATCGTCGACCGACTCTATCTCCGCATACCCGGGCACCGGCGCACCCAACTCGGCCAGGCGCCGCCGCATGGCCAGCTTGTCCTGCGCGTACAGCAGCGCCTGCGGCGGCGGGTTCACGGTGACACCCTCGGCTTGCAGGGCCAACAGGTGCTCCGTGGGCACACCCTCATGGTCGAAGGTGAGCACGTGCGCTCCGGTGGCCACGCGGCGCAGATCGTCGATCTCGTCGTGATCGCCCAGCACCACATCGGGCGCGACCTGCGGTGCCGGCTCGTCGGGCGAGGCCGCGAGAACCCGCAGGCTCTGCCCCAGCGCGACCGCCGCCTGATGCGTCATCCGCGCGAGCTGTCCGCCGCCCACCATCGCGACCACGGGCCTCCGCACACCTGTCATGGGTCCATAATCGCAGGCCGTCAGCCAGCAGCGAACATGGGCGGCCCCCTGTCCGACCTGGTCACACTCGCAAAGGTATGCTCAGTAGTTCCGCTAGACTGGCCGTCGTGGCTTTCATCGAGTCGATCATGGATCGCACCCCGGCACCCCTGCGTGGTCTCGTCATGCAGCATCACGAGCTGATCAAGTTCGCGATCGTCGGTGCCACCACCTGCGTCTTCGACCTCGCCATCTTCTACAGCCTGGTGTTCACCGTGCTCGACGAGAAGCCGACGGTCGCCAAGATCTTCTCCGGTGTCTGCGCCGTGATCCTCTCTTACATCCTCAATCGGGAGTGGAGCTTCAAGAACCGTGGCGGTCGGGAGCGGCACCACGAGGCTCTGCTGTTCTTCGTGATCTCGGGCATCGGCGTGCTGATCATGGCCGCCCCCATCTTCATCGCGAACAACGTGTTCAACCTGCGCGCCACCGATTCGAAGACCACCTTGATCGTGGTCGATTTCGTGCTCAACTACATCGTGGGCAACCTGCTCCAGATGGCCTTCCGCTTCTGGGCGCTGCGCCGCTGGGCCTTCCCCGAGGACATGAGCGACGCCCCCGAGCAGGAGTCCATTCCCGCCGAGGCGACCGACCCCGAGCGCGACGCCGCCGCCGAGCGGTAACACCCCGCACCACCGGCAGGGGTCGTCGTGCGCCTGCGCATCCTCCGTTCCACCATCGCCGTCGTCGCGGTGGCGGTGCTCTTCCTCGGCCTGCCGCTGATGGTCTCCACGTGGCTGTGGCTGGACAACTCCGCCCGCACCGATCTCCAGCACCGGCTGCAGCGCGCTTCCTCAGACGTCCTGTCCCGCGAGCAGTCCGGCCGCGTCGGTGACCCTCCCGCCGATCAGCTCCGGCTCCTGGTGCCCGAGGGCGGGCGCCTCGTGCTCGACTACACCGACGCCGCGGGGCGGCCCCGCGAGCTGGCCATCGGCGCCCCGATCGCCGATCCCATGGTGGAGAGCCTGAACCTCGGCGACGCCGGCACGCTGCGCATCGAGAAGCCCATGGCGCAGGTGCGCTCCGAGCAGTACCAGATCGTGACGATCGAGGCCGTGGTCATCGCGCTGGCGGTCACCGCCGGATTCGTGGTCGCCGCGATCACCGCGAGCCGCGTCGCCGACCCCGTGCAAGACGTGGCCGAGCGCGCCCAGCGCCTCGCGCGCGGCGATTTCCGCGCCGATCCGCAGCGGCACGGCATCGAGGAGCTCGATCGCGTGCTCGATGTGCTCGACGCCGCCACCGTCGAGATCGCCGACCGGCTCCAGCGCGAGCGGCAGATCGTCGGCGAGGTCTCGCATCAACTCCGCAGCCGCCTGACCGCGGTGCACATCCGGCTCGACGAGCTCACCCTGCACGACGATCCCGCCGTGGTGGCCGAGGCACAGGCCGCGCTCGATCAGGTCGACCGGCTCACCGCATCGGTCACCGAGATGGTCGAGGCCTCGCGGACCGTCTCGCATCCGCGGGCCGAGGTGGACGTGCGTGCCGTGCTGACACCGCTGGTCGCCGACCTCGCGCCGTCGTTCGCGCGGTTCGGCCGGCGACTGCAGGTGGTCGACGCGGTCGACGGTCCGCTGATCGCGTGGGCCACCGCGGCACGACTCCGCGAGGCGACGGCCGTGCTCATCGACAACGCGCGCGACCACGGCTCCGGAACGGCGACGGTCACGCTGGGCACCGCCGGGGCGCACACGGTGCTGGTGACGGTGGCCGACGAGGGCTCGGGCATCGCCGACGCCGACGCGCAACGGATCTTCCGGCGCGGCGTCTCCGGCGGCGACGGTACCGGGGTGGGCCTCGCGCTCGCCCGCGCCTTCATCGAGGGCGACGGTGGCCGCCTGCAGCTGCAGAGCCGGCGCCCCACCACCTTCGCCATCTTCCTGCCGACCGCTCCCGAGAACCCCGCGCCGCCGCGCGAGCCCGAACCCCGCTGAGCTCCGGGGCGACCTACTCCGCGTCGAAGCGGAAGCCGACACCGCGAACGGTGACGATGCGCCGCGGGCCGTGCGGCCCGGTGTCGTCGCCGATCTTCCGGCGCAACCAGGAGATGTGCATATCGAGGGTCTTCGATCCCCGCAGATCGGAGTCGCCCCACACGTCCGCGAGGATGTCCTCGCGGGAGAGCAGTTGGCCCGCACGCTCCATGAGGAAGCGCAGCAGCTCGAACTCCTTGTTGGCCAGGGCCACATCGGACCCGTCCACCGTGACCCGTCGCGCCTTGGCGTCGAGCCGGATTCCGCCCGCGTCGAGCACATCGCCGGTGTCCGGGGCGGGCGCGCTGCGCCGCAGCAGCGCCCGGGTACGGGCCATCAACTCGAACATCCGGAAGGGCTTGCCCACGTAGTCGTCCGCGCCGGCGTCGAGGCCGACCACGAAGTCCATCTCGTCGGTGCGCGCGGTGAGCATGAGCACCGCCACCTCGGGCCGTGCGGCCCGCACTTCGCGGCACACCTCCAACCCGTCGAGCTCGGGCAGCCCCAGGTCGAGGATGAGCAGCGCGAACTCCTCGTCCAGCGCGCGGCGCACCGCATCGGTGCCGGTGGCGGCCACCGTGACGTCGTATCCCTCGCGAGTGAGAGCGCGCGCGAGCGGCGATGCGATCGCCTCGTCGTCCTCGGCCAGCAGAACCCGTGTGGTCATGACCGCCCAGGTTACTCCGCCCGCCACCGATCACCGCGACGCTCGTACTCCGCCGAGGCCCGGTCGGCCGCGTCATCGAGGGCATCGACCAGCAACGCATGCACCGCCGCGATGCGCGGGACGTCGGGGAAGTCGAGTGGATCGTCGCCCGCGGATTCCACGGTGAGGACCCCGGAGCGCAGCGCCCGGTCGACCAGCCGCTGGTGGTACTGCACCGAATTGATCCGGCGCAGTGGGATATCGATGCCGCGGCGGCGCAGGATCCCCGCGCGGAACATGATCCGCAGGTCGGTGACCACGAGGTGGGTGGCGCGCCGCACCACCCAGGGGCGCACCGTCCACCACCCGACGATCAGCGTCCACACGGCGACGATGGCCAGGCTGAGCCAGCCTGCGGTCTGGCCGGAGATGTTCGCGCGCGTCACCAGGCCACCGGCGACGCCCGCGAGCGCCGATGCCAGGAACAGCACCAGCACGGGCCCGACCATCCGCTTGGCGTGCGGACGGATGTGCAGCAGCACCCGCTCGTCGTCGACGAGCACCTTGTCCGGGAAGCCCATGTGCGCAGCCTAGGTGCGGGCGGGACGCAGGTGCGTGACGTCACCGGCAGAGAGCACATGCCGGAGCCCGTCGTCGTCGGCCACCACGATGCGGCCCTCCACGTCCACATCGACCGCGGTGCCCACCAGGGTCTCGTCGCCGGGGAGCGAGACGGTCACCCGCTGCCCGACGGTGACGCAGACGTCCAGGTACTCACTCCGCGCGGCGGCGGGATCGCTCGCCCACGTGGTCAGGCCCGCATCGAGATGACGCAGGTAGGCGATGGCGAGGGCGGTGCGATCGGGATCCTCGGCGCCGGCGAGCAGCAGCGAGGTCGCGGTCTCCACCGGCACATCGGCGGCGGCGAGCGTGGTGTTCAGGCCCGTCCCGATCACGGCGACCAGGCCGCCGTGCGGATCGGTCGCGAGCTCGGAGAGGATGCCGGCCGCTTTGCCGCCGCGCTTGCCCGGGACGGCGCTGAGCAGCACGTCGTTGGGCCACTTGAGCCCGGCCTCGACGCCCGTCTCCTCGCGGACCGCGCGGACCGCGGCCACACCGGTCACCAGGGACAGCCACCCGGCGCGCGGCGCCGCGGCGGCGGGGACGGCGACGGTGACGGAGATGGAGAGCTGGGTGCCGGCGGGCGCGGACCAGGGCCGCAGGTGTCGGCCGCGGCCCGCGGTCTGCACATCGGCGATGAGTACACGCCCGGGTTCGTCGCCCGCGCGGACCCCGTCGGCGAGGTCGGCGTTGGTGGAACCGGTGCTCGGCACCACCGCCACGTCGTACCAGCGCGTTCCGCGCACGGCCGCGGCGATCGCCGCCTGATCGGGGAGCATCGGGGCCCTCTCCTTCACCCGGGCAGGATCGCGCGTGTCGGCCGGTGAGGCGACCCTGCAGTTCGGCACCGACTCTATTGGTTAGAGTCGGGGGTATGACGAGTGCCTCCACCACCGACGGCGCGGCTCCCGGCGCTGACGGCGCCGAGCCCAGCATCCACACCACCGCTGGCAAGCTGGCCGACTTCCGCAAGCGTGACGCGCAGGCCCTGGCCCCCATGGGGCAGGCCGCGATCGACCGCGTGCACGAGAAGGGCCGCCTCACCGCCCGCGAGCGCGTCCTGGCGCTGCTCGACGAGGGTTCCTTCGTCGAGCTCGACAAGCTGGCGCAGCACCGCTCCACCAACTTCGGCATGGGCGCCAAGCGCCCCGTGGGCGACGGCGTGGTGGCCGGCTACGGCACCATCGACGGCCGCGAGGTGTGCGTCTTCAGCCAGGACTCCACCGTCTTCGGCGGCTCGCTCGGCGAGGTCTACGGCGACAAGATCGTCAAGGTCATGGACCTGGCCACTAAGACCGGCCGCCCGCTGGTGGGCATCATCGACGGTGCCGGCGCGCGCATCCAGGAGGGCGTGGTCTCGCTCGCCCTGTACTCGAAGATCTTCTTCCGCAACACCCAGGCGTCGGGCGTCATCCCGCAGATCTCGGTGATCATGGGCGCGGCCGCCGGTGGCCACGTGTACTCCCCCGCCCTCACCGACTTCGTGGTCATGGTCGATCACGAGAGCCAGATGTTCATCACCGGCCCGGACGTGATCAAGTCCGTGACCGGCGAGGAGGTCACCAAGGAGGAGCTGGGCGGCGCCCAGACCCACATGAGCAAGTCGGGCACCGCGCACTACGTGGCCTCCGGCGAGCAGGACGCACTCGACTACGTGCGCGAGCTGATGACCTACCTCCCCTCGAACAACCGCGCCGAGGCGCCGCGCTTCGTGCCGACCGACCCGCTCACCGGGTCGATCGAGGAGTCGGTCAACGACGAGGACCGCGAGCTCGACACGCTGATCCCGGATTCGCCGAACCAGCCGTACGACATGCACGAGGTGATCCGCCGCCTGCTCGACGACGACGAGTTCCTCGAGATCCAGCCGCAGCGCGCGATGAACATCATCGTGGGCTTCGGCCGGATCGACGGCCGCAGCGTGGGCCTGGTGGCGAACCAGCCCACCCAGCTGGCCGGTTGCCTCGACATCGACGCCTCGGAGAAGGCCGCGCGCTTCGTGCGGTTCTGCGATGCCTTCAACATCCCGATCATCACCCTGGTCGACGTGCCCGGCTTCCTGCCGGGTACGGGCCAGGAGTACGACGGCATCATCCGCCGCGGTGCGAAGCTGCTCTACGCCTACGGCGAGGCCACCGTCCCGAAGATCACCGTGGTCACCCGCAAGGCCTACGGCGGCGCGTACTGCGTGATGGGCAGCAAGGACATGGGCGCCGATATCAACCTGGCGTGGCCCACCGCCCAGTTCGCGGTGATGGGCGCCTCGGGCGCCGTCGGCTTCGTGTACCGCAAGGAGCTGGCCGAGGCCGCCGAGAAGGGCGAGGACGTCGACGCCCTGCGCCTGAAGCTCCAGGAGGAGTACGAGGACACCCTGGTCAACCCGTACGTGGCGGCCGAGCGCGGCTACGTCGACGCGGTGATCCCGCCCTCGCACACCCGCGGCCAGATCGTGACGGCGCTCAACATGCTCGAGCGCAAGGTGGCGATCACGCTGCCGAAGAAGCACGGGAACATCCCGCTGTGAGCGCCGATAAGCCGGTGGAGGCCGCGAAGGTCCCCGAGGCCGAGGCGGAGAAGCTGCGCGCGGCGATCCGGTTCGAGCGGGGCAACCCGTCGGCAGCCGACGTCGCCGCCATCGTGACGGTGCTCGCCGCGGCGTCGGGTTCGGCTCCGCGGAGTTCCGCCGAGCTGAAGTCGCTGTGGGGCGACACCCGGGAACGCCTGCGGCCGCAGTACTTCAACGGTCCCAACGCCTTCACCAGCCAGACCCCTCTGTTTTGGACCAAGGGCTCGTAACCGGCCCGGTCGGGCTGGTGCTCGCGTCGGCCTCGCCGGCGCGTCTGGGCGTGCTCCGCGCGGCCGGGGTCGAACCGGCCGTGATCGTCTCGCAGGTCGACGAGGATGCGATCCTCGCCGAACTGGGATCCGATGCGGCGCATGAGGATGCGGTGACCGCGCTGGCTCGCGCCAAGGCCCACGATGTGGCCGCCCGGGTCACGGACGATCCGTCTGCGCGGGCCCGTCGCACCGTGATCGTGGGCTGCGACTCGATGCTCTCGATCGGCGGAGCCCTAGTCGGCAAGCCGCACACCCCGGCGGTCGCCCGCGAGCGATGGGGCGCGATGCGCGGCCGCGCGGGTCGCCTGCTGACGGGCCACTGTGTCCTGCTCCTCGACGGCGACGGTGCGCCGCCCCGCGAGGCCACCGGCACGGGCGGTACCACGCTGCGATTCGGCGCACCGTCGGACGCCGAGATCGACGCCTACGTGGCCACCGGTGAACCGCTCGAAGTGGCGGGCGCGTTCACCCTGGACGGTCTCGGCGGCTGGTTCATCGAGGGGATCGACGGCGACCCGAGTTCGGTGATCGGCATTTCATTGCCATTGATGCGCCGGCTGTTGAGCGAACTCGGGGTCGGCGTGGTCGACCTGTGGCGGGGAGTGCCGGATCCGGCGTGATGCGGGGTGGCGGACGTCACAGTTTCGGCGTGTTTCATGCGTAAGCATTGCGTTAACTCCACGGAGCCAGAACGTTTCCCCAGCTCGGAACACTCAGCAACTCGCGAGTAACAAAACACCGTTCAGTCAGCGAAGATTCACCGAACCAGCACTCGCGCCGGTTAACGCAACCTGGGTCAACCCCGAATGACAGTGACGATCGACACCACTCTTTCGGCTCGCGAAAGGAATGGACGGCGTTTTAGCGTCATGGCATCACCAGGAACCGCCTACAGGTAGGAACCGCGCCATGACCGCACCGCTTCGCCGACTCGCATCGTCCGAGCGTGGCTTCGTGGGCGCCTACCCCACCACCGTCGCCTTCGAGCTGACCCTGCTCGGCGACCTCGATCTCGCGGCCCTCAGTGATGCGTTCACCGCGCTCCGTTCGGCGCACCCCGCGCTCGACGCCGTCGTCCTGCCCGAGGGGGACGACTTCGTCTTCGCCGCGCCCGCCGACGCTGCGGGCGCGCGCCTGACCGTCGAGTGGGTCGACGCCCTGCCTCCGGTCGGCGCCACGCCGCTGATCGATCCCGCGACGGCGCTGGGCCGGTTGCACGTGGTCACCGCCGACGCCCGGCACCGCGTCAGCCTGGCCGTCAATCACGCGCTCGGCGACGGTACCTACCTGTTCACCCTGCTCTCGCAGCTCTGGTCGCACTACACGGCCCTGGTGGGCTCGCGCACCATCGAGCGAGTCACCCCGCATGATTTCCCCACCTCCGCGCAGGACATCCTGCGCGACGTACCGACCGGGACCGATACCGGTCGCGATCGCCTCGACGGCATCCGCTGGTTCGGCGCCGCCCCCACCCTGCCGGCCGGGCCCTCGCCCCGCCTGCCCGAGGTCGCCTCGCTGCGGTTCTCCGAGGAGGTCACCGCGGGGTTCGCGGCAGCCGCCACCGGTGTGGGCGTGAACGCACTGCTCTCCGGCGTGCTGCTGTGCGCTGAGCGGTCGGGCTTCGTGGACGCCGATCCCGCCGATGCCATCCGGATCGGCGCCATGACGCTGGTGGACCTGCGCCGCCGGGTGCAGCCCGCACTGGCGCCCACCGCGGTCACCAACTTCGTGGGCGCCTCCTTCGCCGCGCCCGAGCTGACCGCCCTGGCCGATCCGATCGGTGTGGGCATCGCCGTCGCCGACGCCGTGCGTGCCGATGTCGCCACCGGTCGCAGCCTCAATGTGCTGGCCGCGCCCGCGGCTCCAGGCCCCGCCGAACCGCCGGTGGTACTGAGCAACCTCGGCGCGCTCGCACTCGACCTCCCGGAGAACGTGGTCGCCGAGCATCTCCGCCCGATCATCTCGATGGATTCGACGGCCCTGCACGGTCCGGGCGGTGAGCGCCGCCCGTCGCCGTCGGCCACTATCTTCCAGGCCTCGACCTTCCGCGGCCGGCTCGGCATCGAAGCGATCACCTTGGGCGGCACCGCCTCCCCTGCCGCCCGCGCCGCCGTCGCCGACCGGATCACCGCCCTCGTCCACGCCGCCGCCCGCCTCGCCCCCGCGGCGTGACCGGATCGAATCAGGAGACGCCATGCAGACCTACCGCGCACTGACCTTCTCGGAGGCCTCGTTCGTCCGCCCCACCTCGCGCGAAGTGATCGGCACGTCTTTCGAGCTGCGCGGCACCGTCGACAGCACGGCGCTGCGCGCGGCCTACGGCGCTCTGCTCGAGGAGTACCCGGTGCTCTCGGCCCGGATCGTCACGCTCGGCGGCAAACCGCACTTCGCCCCGGGCGATCCGGCGGTGGCCTCCGCCATCGGCTTCCAGGACGTCGCCGCACCGTGGACCGGCTACGACCAGACGCCACCGTGGTTCGTCGGCAGCGAGCAACTCTCCGCCATCACCCTCACGGGCCTCGGCGAGAGCTACCGCCTCACCCTCTGGGCCAGCCACGCCGCCACCGACGGCTCCGGCATCGTGGCCATCGCGACCCGCCTGTTCGAGCTGTACACCGCCTTCGCCAGTGGCGCGACCCCGATCGTGCGCACCGCCCGCGACTTCCCGTCCGAGCCACACCTGGTCATGGCCGCCCGCGGGCACACCCCCGGCGAACTCGACTACGAGGAGCGACTGGCGGGCACCAGCTGGCACGGCGCCGTCCCCGCTCCGGCCGAGCCCGCCGCACCGCAGACGCCGGACAGCGACGACGCGATCCGCGTCCGCTTCGATACCGCCGCCACCGCGGCCCTGGCGGCCACCGCCCGCGCACACGGATTCTCCGCGCACGCACTGGTGAGCGGCCTCATCGCCCGCGCGGAACTCGCCGAATCCGACGACGACGCGGCGTTGGCGCTGCTCACCCCGGTGGACTTCCGTGGCCGCATCGATCCGCCCATCCCGCTGCGCTCGGTGACCGCGCTGTGCGGTTTCTCCTACGTCGCCGTGCGCGACGATGCGGTGGAGGCGATCGCTCGCATCGTCGCCGACACCATCCGCTCCGACGTCCGCGACGGAACCGTGCTGCGCACCGCGGTGAGCCCGATGCCCGACCTCGCGACGCGCCGCCACGGCCCGCCCGTCCTGATCAGCAACCTGGGCGAGTTCCCCGCGCTCACGGTGCCCGGGTCGCTGGAGGTGCTGGACTTCCACTCGCAGATCGTGCGCAGTGCCGCCGGGATCCGTGAGTACGCCGCCACCTGGCAGGGTGACGGTGCGCCGCCCGCCCCGATCGGCTCGTCCTACCTGATCTCCACCTTCGGAGGTCGCCTGTCGATCGAGATGCGCGTGCTCCCCGGAACTCTCGGCGCCGAGGCCCGCACCCGCATTCTGAGCCGCATCGAGGCCGGCGCGCACGCGCTGCTCGAGGTCGGGACGGCCGCGTGAGCGTTCCCCTCGCCGACACCGAGTCGCCGCCGGCACCGCCGGTGGCGCTTCTGGTCGATGTCGCCCTGCAGCTCGGTGTGTACTTCGCGCTGCGCTACCTGGTGGGTGTCGGCCAGCTGATCGCGCTGCTCGCGGGCACCACTGTGGTGGCCACCCGGATCCTGGTGCGCACGTTCCGGCGGCGTGCCACCGATCCGCTGGAGATCTTCACCCTCACCCTGCTCGCCTGCTCCATCGTGGCCGCCGCCATCTCGGGCAGCCCGCGTGTGATCCTGCTGGTGGAGACCAGCATCGGCGGCCTGATGTTCGTGGCGATCGTCGCCGGCCTGGTGCTGCGCCGCCGGGCGGTGGCCACCCTGATCATGCGGCTCACGGTCCGCGGCGACACCGAGCGCGCGCAGGCCTGGAACCGCCGGGTGCGGGTGGCGCCGGACACCGTGCGCGCCGTCTCCGCGATCGACCCGCTCTGGCTGGTCGCGGTCGCCGTGAGCACCGGCGCCTCGGTGACCGCGGCGCTGGCCCTGCCCATCGACTACGCGGTGGTCGCCTGTCAGGTGATCCCCCTGCTGGTCGCCGTGCCGATCGCGCCGATCACCCTGCTGCTGCTCCGCCCCGTCCGGGCGGCGCTGGCTACCACTGCCACTGACGACCGTCCCCTGGCCCCGTCACCGAAGAACGTCGAAAGGACGAACCGATCATGAAGGTGTGCATCCTCGCTATGGGCAGCCGAGGCGATGTCCAACCCACGATCGCGATCGGGCTGGCGCTGCAGAGCCGCGGGCACGATGTGACGATCGCCGCGATGGGTGATCCGCTGGTGAAGCTGATCCGCTCCGCGGGTATCGACGCGCACCGGCTCAACGAGATCGTCCCCGACTACGACGACGACTACCGCGAGGTGATCCACCGACCGGTGGAGCGGATGCGGGCCTACGGCCGGTTCCTGGTGCGCAACATCGCCACCATCTCGTACGAGATCGAGACCGTGTGCCGCGACGCCGATGTGGTGCTGACCCATTCGGACGCGGTCGATTTCGCGCTGCCCATCACTCGCCGCACCGGCGCCTCGATCATCAGCTACCGATTCTTCCCTGGAACCACCAACAGCGTGTACCCGATGACGCAGTACACCCCGGCCGGGTTGACCAGCGATGTGCTGTCGCGGTCGCCGCGCATGGTCAAGCGGGCCACCTGGGCGCTCGGCGACTCGTTCACCTGGACGCACGTGCGCGCCGCCGTCAACTTCCACCGCATGTCGGTCGGCGAGGCGCCGTACCGCTCGCGGCGCGCGAAGAACCGCGACGCCCACGAGATCGTCGATCTGCAGCTCTACGACCCCGCCCTCACCCCCGATCTGGTGCCCGAGTTCAGCCGCACCCGGCCGATGCTCGGTTTCCTGGAGGTGCCCTCGGACGCGTGGCTGCGCGAGGGCAAGCAGTCCCGCACCGACGCCGACCTGATGGACTGGATCAAGGCCGGCGATGCGCCGATCTACTGGGGCTTCGGCAGCATGCGGATCGCCGACCCCGACGGCAAGGCCCGCATCTTCGCGCAGGTCTGCAAGGAGCGGGGCCGGCGCGGACTCATCGTCTCCGGCTGGAGCGATCTCACCAGTGAGGACCTCGGCGACCACATGCGGGTCGTCAACGAGGTCGTGCACTCGGAGGTACTCCCGCACTGCGCCGCCGCCGTGCACCACGGCGGCGCCGGCACCACCGCCGCATCGCTGCGCGCCGGCCTGCCCACCCTGATCTGCCCGGTGCTCGCCGATCAGCCCTTCTGGGGCGCGCGGGTCACCGACCTCGGCGTCGGCGCCTGCCTCCCGATGCGCAACGTCACCCCGGAACGGTTGCACGCCGCCTTCGACAAGCTGCTCGATCCGGCCACCCGCCGCCGCGCGCAGCGCACCTCGTCGTTGATCGACCTCGGTGACATCCCCGCCCGCCGGGCCGCGCTGATCATCGAGTCCATCGCCGAGGACGACGGGGTCGATGTCGCGGGCAGACTGGTCGAGACCATCGCGGCACCCGCCACCGTCGACTTCACGGCCCCGGCACCGGTGCCGCTCGCCCCGGCGGAGGTGTGAGATGGCCCGTCGTGCACTGACTCCCCTGGAGGTGCCGTACGTGGTCACCAACACCACCTCCAGCGGCAGCTTCCTCGCCCGCGGCCCGATCGATGCCGCCCGGCTGGCGCGCGCCTACGCCGCGCTGCGCCGCGAGTACCCGGAGCTCACCGGCCGGATCGAGGCCACTGCGTTCGGTTTCGACCTGGTCACCCCCGACGTCCCGGTGGACGAGGACGCCGCCCCGATCCTGGTCGAGGAGCGTGCGTTCGTGGCGGGCGATGTGGCCCTCGGCGTGCAGCCCGATACGGGTATCTCCGCGGTGCAATTGGTCTCGGACGGCGACCTGCACCGGGTGACGCTGGGCGTCAACCACGCCGTCGCGGACGGGGCGCACGCGCTCTTCCTGAATCTACGGCTGTGGCAGCTGTACACCGACCCGTCGTCCTTCGCCGGGCCGGTCACCGAGCTGCCGGCGGCGCCGCTCGATCTGGCCGGCCGGCTCGGCGATGTCTCCGGCGCACCGAGATTCACCGCAGCCGCGGTCGAATCCGCGGGCGTCGTGCCCACGGCGGCGACGGTCGACGGCGGCGCCTTCGGCTTCGATCGGATCCAGATCGACGCCGCCGCCACCGATGCGCTGCGCCGTCGCGCCAAGGCCGCGGGCCTGAGCGTGCACGGGCTGCTCGCCGGACTGATCGTGACCGCCGAGCGGGCCGAACTCGACCGGCCCGCCGAGGAGGCGGTGAGCATGGCCGTGTTCAGCCCCGTCGACCTGCGCGGACGGTGCGATCCCCCCGTCGAGGCGGCAGCGGTGACGAACTTCGCCGGCTCGTCGACGGCACCGGTCGCGGTGCGCGGTGACGCCGTGCCCGAGGAGATCGGCCGGATCGTGCTGGACCGGCTCAAGTCCGACCTCGCCGACGGAACCGTCGCCGCCGCTCTCACCGGCGCCGCAGGCGTGCAGGTGACCGGCGGAGCGCCGGTACGGCTGAGCAACATCGGCGCGATACCGGAACCGGCCACCCCCGAGGGGGTCGAGGTGCTCGACTTCCACACCAGCTCCGAGGTCGATATCGAGCGGGTCCGGGCACTGGTGCACAGTGCACCGCCCGAGGCGCTCGCCCCGCTGGTGGGGCTGCACTATCACGCTCTCACCTTCGGCGGCCGGCTCTCGATCGAACTCCGTTACGCCCCCGGCACATTGACCGACGAGGCAGTGCGGCGCATCCGTTCCCGCATCGAGACCGCGCTCACCGAGCCCGTGGGAGCGGCCGCATGAGTCGACCCGCGGCGACCGATCTGCTTGCCTTCGTCGACCAGGGCGCGGCGGCGGGAACCCGTGCCACGGGCCGTAACTCGCTGATTCAGATCGTCTGGATCTACGACCACGGCGTCGACCTCGAAGGCCTGGAGACCTTCCGGCGGGCACTGGCCCGCGGCCTGCTCGGCCGCCGGGTCGCCGCCTCCCCGCTTCCCTTCGGCCGCGACCGCTGGGTGGCCAGTTCCGCCGCTCCGCAGATCGCTGTGGTGGCACAGCCACGGCCTCGGGAGGAGATCGACACCTGGGTCGACCAGCGTGCCGCCGTACCGATCGACCCGTGGTCCGGGCCGGGCTGGCATCTCGGCGTCCTCCCGCTCACGGATGGCGGATCGGCTGTGACGCTGGTGGTCTCGCACGTCCTGGCCGACGGTGTGGGCGCCGCCACCGCTGCGGCCGAGGCCGCCCTGGGCACGGCCCGGGAGCTGCCCTACCCGCGGGAGGCCGCACCGGTGTGGCGGTCGGCGCCCCGCGATGCCGCACTGACCGCCCGCCAGCTTCCCGCGGCCGTACGGGCCGTCGCCGCGGCGTCCAAGCTCGCGAAGGGCCGGCTGGCGCCGTCCGTCGCCGCGGCACCGCCGCACCCCGTCGGGCCCGACCGGTGGACCGTCGCGCACCTGGACCGGACCGCGCTCGCCGCCCGCGCCGCCGCACTCGGCGGTACCGAGACCACCCTGCTGTTCGGCGTCACGGGAGCGATCGCCGACGCGCTGGGCTGGGTGCAGCCCGCCGACGGTGCCGCCGTACTGGGCCTGTCCGTGAACCGGCGCACCGACGGTGACCTACGCGGTAATGCGATCGTCGACGCCGAGATCACCGTCGACCCGGGCGCCGGTCCGGAAGGCATCGCGGCACTGCGCGGTTCGGTCAAACAGACTCTCGCCGGCCTGGGTGACGAGGGCCGCTACGACGTCTTCGGTCCGCTCATCACCCTGCTGCCCCGGCGCACCCTCGCCGCGTTGATCGATGCACCGCCGGATCCTGCGCGCCCGGTCACCACCTGCGCCGGCGTGGGCGCGCTCCCCGCACCGGTCCGTGCCCCGGATGGGACCCCCGCCGATCGCGCCTGGTTCCGCCTCGCCTGGTCGAACCTGCCCGGCAGGGAGACCGGCCCCCGTCCGCCGTACCTGTACGTGGGATGGACCGGTACCGACGACGAGACCTCCCTCTTCGCGGCGACCAACCTCGCCGCCGCGGAGGACCTGTCGGCGGTGGTCGACGGTGCAGTAGCGGAATTGGTACACCGCTCCCCCGTCTGAGCCGACGCCCGTCCTCCGCGACCGCTAGGCTTGCGGGCGTGGCCATCGAGACCGATCCCAGCCCCGAGCTGCAGGACTACGCGCACCCCGAACGCCTCGTCACCGCCGATTGGCTGAGCGGGCACCTCGGTGTGCCGGGCCTGAAGGTGATCGAGTCCGATGAGGACGTGCTGCTCTACGACATCGGGCACATCCCCACGGCGCAGAAGGTCGATTGGCATCTGCACCTCAACGACGCCGTCACCCGCGACTACATCGACGGCGAGGCCTTCGCGGAATTGATGCGCAGCAAGGGCATCAACCGCGACGACACGGTGGTGATCTACGGCGACAAGTCGAACTGGTGGGCCGCCTACGCGCTGTGGGTGTTCACCCTGTTCGGCCATCCGGACGTGCGCCTGCTCGACGGCGGCCGCGATCTGTGGATCAGCGACGGCCGCGATGTCTCGCTGGACCGCCCCGACTACCCACGCAGTGACTACCCGGTGGTCGAGCGCGACGACGCGCGGATCCGCGCGTTCGCCGACGAGGTGCGGGCCGATCTGGGCCGCCGTGCCCTCGTCGACGTGCGGTCACCGCAGGAGTACACGGGCGAGCGCACGCATATGCCCGACTATCCGGAGGAGGGGGCGCTGCGCGGCGGCCACATCCCCACCGCTGTGTCGATCCCGTGGGCCAAGGCCGCCCGCGCCGATGGACGGTTCCTGCCGCACGCCGAGCTCAGCGCGGTGTACGGCGATCTGGATCCGGCGGCTCCCGTGACGGCGTACTGCCGGATCGGTGAGCGTTCGAGTCACACGTGGTTCGTGCTGACGCACCTGCTGGGGTTCACCGACGTCAAGAACTACGACGGCTCGTGGACCGAGTGGGGCAACACCGTGCGGGCACCGATCACGCGGGGCGCCGAGCCGGGCTCCGTACCGGGCTCGTGAGCGCGGCGGACGGCCGGGCCGCGACCCCGGCCGCGCTGCAGGAGATCATCGACGATTTCGCCGCTGTCGGCGAGCCGGACCGCCTCGAACTGCTGTTGGAGTTCTCGCGGGAGCTGCCGGAGCTGCCGGAGCACCTGACCGCGGCCGCCATGGAACCGGTGCCGGAATGCCAGTCGCCGCTCTTCCTCGACGTGGACGCCTCGGATCCCGCGGCGGTGCGGCTGTACTTCAGCGCCCCGCCCGAGGCTCCCACCACGCGCGGCTTCGCGTCGATCCTGGCGCAGGGCCTCGACGGGCAGTCCGCCGCCGCCATCGCCGCGGTGCCCGACGATTTCCACCACGCCCTCGGGCTGGACTCGGTGGTCAGTCCGCTGCGCCTGCGTGGCATGTCGGCGATGCTGACGCGGATCAAGCGGCGCCTCGCGGCGTAGTCTCGCGAGCAGCCATGCAGTTCACCGAGATCGACGCCTACCCGCTGCGCCCCGGCGAGCTCCGCAATTGGGTCCCCACGACCGGGCCGGCGGCGCAGTGGCGCGATGACCCGCGGGCCACCTCGCACGTGCACGAGGCGCATCTGCGGGGCGCCGAGGCGGTGCTGCGGCGCCGGCACATCGACGGCGGCCGCGAGTCCTGGTTGGGCCTGGGCGTCGAATTCGACGAGCCGCTGTCGATCCCGGGCCTGCGCACCGCGCTGCGGGCCTGGATCGACCGGCACGAGGTGCTGCGCACGCACGTCTTCCTGGAGGACGGTGCGCCGCGCCGGCGCAGCGCGCAGATCGACACCGTCGATCTGAAGGTGCAGACGGTGGGCACGTACAACTCCACCGAACCGCTCGCGGAACAGCTGCTCGGCGAGTTCGACCGGGCGACGGCCCCACTGACCTGGCCCGCATACATGTTCTCCACCGTGGCGCGCGAGGACTCGTTCACCCTCTTCTTCGCCGCCGATCACTCTCTGCTGGACGGCTATTCGCTGATCCTGAGCCCGTACGAACTGCGCGAACTGTATCGGCAGGCGGTGCACGGCGACGAACCGAAGCTGATCCCCGCGGGTAGCTACGTCAACTATTCGGACACCGACCGGCAGTCCGCCGACCGGGCCACCGCCGCCCATCCCGCCGCGATGCTCTGGGACGAGTACCTCACCGAGACCGGCTATCAGCCCTCACCGTTCCCGATGCCACTGCTGCCGCCCAGCGCCAAGGTGCTCGCCGACGAGACCCTCGCCGCGCTCACCCTCGATCCCGACGGTGTGCCCCGGATGCCGCAGAACGCCCTGAACTTCCACCTGCTCGACGACGAGCGGGCCAACAACTTCACCCGGGTCTGCTCCGAGGCCGGTGCCAGCCTGGTGACCGGCGTCCTCGCCTGTATGGCGAAGATCAACACCGACCTCGGCTTCGGTCCGATCTTCCGCTGCGCGGTCACCCGGCACACCCGTGACGCCGAGCAGTGGATCGCGGCGCTCGGCTGGTTCGTGGGCATCGCGCCGTTCCGGCTCGACACCACGGGCGCTCGCACCTTCGGCGAGCTGGCCCAGCGGGCACAGGAGCAGTGGCGGCATTCGAAGACCGGCAGCACCCTGCCCTACCTACGGATCGGCGAGGTGCTGGCGCAGGAGCCCGGTCATGCCCAGGCCCCGCCGCCGCGTTTCGTCGTGTCCTTCATGGACACCCGGTCGGCACCCGGATCGGCGATCAACGATGCCGGCGGTGCGAGTGCGCTGCGCTCACGCGACTACTCCCTCGATGACGTCTATCTGTGGATGCTGCGCACCCCGTCGGGACTGCACGTCGCGGCCCGGTTCCCCGGCTTCGACACCGCGCGCCGCAGCCTCACGCTGTACCTCGGCGCGCTACGGTCGATGTTGACCGAGATCGGCGACGCAACGGTTACCCGTGGGTAACCCGACTGCGGGGGTACTGTCGCGTGCGCCACAGCGGGCGAGGCATAGACTTCGTCTGGAGCCTGGCCCGACAACGGGTGTAACAGACGGCTGCGCGCCCACCCCGGCGCAGCCTGGAACGAGGAGATTGAGTGGCAGCGCACGCCGAGAAGAAGATCGAGAAGGTGCTCATCGCCAACCGCGGTGAGATCGCGGTCCGCGTGATCCGGGCGGCCCGGGACGCCGGCCTGACCAGCGTCGCCGTCTACGCCGAGCCGGATGCGAACGCGAAGTTCGTACGCCTGGCCGATGAGGCCTTCGCCCTGGGCGGCCAGACCTCCGCCGAGTCGTACCTGGTGTTCGACAAGATCCTGGACGCGGCGAAGAAGTCCGGAGCCGACGCGGTCCATCCCGGCTACGGCTTCCTGTCGGAGAACGCCGACTTCGCCCAGGCCGTGCTCGATGCGGGCCTGACCTGGATCGGCCCGTCGCCGTCCTCGATCCGCGACCTCGGCGACAAGGTGACCGCACGGCACATCGCCGAGCGCGCCAATGCACCGATGGCCCCGGGCACCAAGGACCCGGTCAAGGACGCCGACGAGGTCGTCGCCTTCGCCAAGGAGTACGGCGTGCCGGTCGCCATCAAGGCGGCGTTCGGTGGCGGCGGCCGCGGTATGAAGGTCGCCTACACCATCGACGAGATCCCCGAGCTGTTCGAGTCGGCCACCCGCGAGGCCGTGGCCGCCTTCGGTCGCGGCGAGTGCTTCGTGGAGCGTTACCTGGACAAGGCCCGCCACGTCGAGGCACAGGTCATCGCCGATCAGCACGGCAACGTGGTCGTTGCCGGTACCCGCGACTGCTCGCTGCAGCGCCGCTTCCAGAAGCTGGTCGAGGAGGCTCCCGCGCCCTTCCTCACCGACGAGCAGCGCGCCCGTATTCATCAGTCCGCCAAGGACATCTGCCGCGAGGCCGGCTACTACGGCGCCGGCACCGTCGAGTTCCTGGTCGCGGCCGACGGCCTGGTCAGCTTCCTCGAGGTGAACACCCGCCTGCAGGTCGAGCACCCGGTCACCGAGGAGACCGCCGGCATCGACCTGGTGCGCCAGCAGTTCCGCATCGCCGAGGGCAAGGAACTGACGATCACGGAGGATCCCACTCCGCGCGGCCACAGCTTCGAGTTCCGGATCAACGGCGAGGACGCCGGCCGCGGCTTCCTGCCCGCCCCCGGCCCGATCAGCGTCTACCGCGAGCCCACCGGCCCCGGCGTCCGCGTCGATTCCGGTGTGGATCAGGGCGATGTGATCGGCGGCCAGTTCGACTCGATGCTGGCCAAGCTCATCGTGACCGGCGCGACCCGCGAGGAGGCGCTCGAGCGCTCGCGGCGCGCGCTGGCCGAGTTCGAGGTCGAGGGCCTCGCCACGGTCATCCCGTTCCACCGGCACATCGTGTCCAACCCCGCCTTCATCGGCGACGGTGAGAAGTTCGACGTGTACACCAAGTGGATCGAGACCGATTGGGAGAACCCGATCGAGCCGTACACCGGTGGCCAGGCGCTGGAGGAAGACGATTCGCTCCCCCGCCAGAACGTGGTCGTCGTCGTCGACGGCCGCCGCGTCGAGGTCTCGCTGCCCGGCGAGCTCTCGCTCGGCGGCGGGGGCGGCAACACCGGTGGCGCCGGCGTGATCCGCCGCAAGCCCAAGCCGCGCACCCGTGACCGCAATGCCGGCGTCGCCGCGACCGGTGATTCGGTCACCGCGCCGATGCAGGGCACCGTCGTGAAGGTCTCCGTCGAGGAGGGCCAGGAGGTCAAGGCGGGCGATCTGGTCGTGGTGCTCGAGGCCATGAAGATGGAGAACCCCGTGGCCGCCCATAAGGACGGCATCGTGACGGGCCTCTCGGTCGAGCCCGGCACCGCGGTCACCCAGGGCACCGTGCTGCTCGAGCTGAAGTCCTCGGAGTAGCACCCGCTCGTGGAGCCGATCGGACTGAACGTCGGGGCGTGGTACCTCACGGAACTGCGCCCCGACGCCTGGTCGGCCGACGAGGCCTATGCCTGGGCCGTCCGGGTGAACACCACCGGGGATTCGACCGGCGAGGTCACCCTGTACCCGTCGGGCGAGATCTCCGTCGATGGCCCCGATTCCGAGGGACTGCGCACCGCCCGTGATGCGGTGGCGCGCTTCGGCGCCTCTCTCTGAGATTTCGCTCTAGCGAATTCCCCACGCTCAGCGCGGCTGCGCGCGATGATCTGTGCATGGCGAAGAAGAAGGAGCCCGAGAAGGTTCCCCCATCGATCTCGGATTCGATGACCGGTCTGGTCGATTCGGTGCGTTCCGCTGCCACTCGCGCGATGGACAACACCGGGCGCACCGTGAACAGTGTGGGCAAGCTGAGCACCATTCCGCCCGACACCATCGAGCTGATCTCCGAGTTGCCGAAGATGATGCTGGCGATGGCCGACATGATCGAACGGGCGAACAACGTGATCGACCGGGTCGAGCGGATGACCGCTGTCGCCGATCCCGCCCTCAACACCCTCGACGCGGTACTGCCGCCGCTGGTCGAGGTGACCAATAAGCTCACCGATGTCCAGAAGGGCGTCAACCGGCTTCCCGGCGTCAGTCACCTCCGCAAGGCCACCGGCCTCAGCGGCGATTGACCTTCCTTCCGCCCGGGGAAGAAATGGACGCGGCAAGCACATTCCTGACGCACACTCTGCAATGCACACGCCCCGTCCTCAGCGAAGGCACCCGGTGTAGGTAGCGCTATAGCAATACGCGAGACGCGAACGACAAGGCATGAGTATTCTCGTGACGCGAAAGTCCGTCGACCTTGGGGGGGATACGTGGCTGCACCACAGTGGATCGAGCAATCGCAGTATCCGCCGGCGAAGTCCTCCTCCACGAACGGGTTGGCGATCGGTGCTCTCATTGCCGGCATCATTTGTGCCCCACTGGGAATCGTTCTTGGGCACATAGCGCTGCGACAGATCAACCGGTCCGGCGAGCGCAGTCGCGGACTCGCAGTCGCGGGTCTTGTCGTTGGTTATGTGCTCACTGGTCTGATCGCGGTGTCGATCGTTGTTCTTGCGACCTTGGTCAGTAGCGTCAGTGCCGCTTCGATCGCGGGCTTCGTATCGGCCTGGACCTGGTCGATGGCCTGACGTCGCGGACCGATCAGACCGGCAGCACTCCGATCGAGCAATCTTCACGCGCCCCGGAGTCCGGCGCCGGGCGCGGAGTCATTCCGCCGCGCCGTACTGCGTGACGAGCCGGGCGGCTCTGTTGCGAAGAGCCTCACGGAGGGAGTTCGGCGCCAGAACGATCGCTTCCGTGTCGAGCTGCCACACCGCCCACACCGCATGACGGAGATCTTCGAAGGTCACGTCCATTCGCGCCCACCCTTCCGGCTCACACACTTCGGCGCGGACCGCCCGGGCAGTGGCCAGGAGTTCCTCCCGTCGTGAGATTCGAACTCGGACGGTCACCGAGATGTGCCCCTCCGACAGGAATCGCGCGGTGCGCTCGGCCCAGATTCGGTCGAGCTCGACCTGGTCAGGGCGCTGCGCCGACTCGGAGAGCGCCTCTGCTCGAAGCATGCGTGAGAGGCGGTACGTGCGATCTTCGCCGGATCTGGAGGCTACGAGGTACGTGCGGTCTCTCACGGTGACCAGGCCGATAGGGTCGACCACTCTGGCATTGGCCGGCGTGCCGCCGATCGCGTATTCAAAGCGGAGCTTGCGGCCGGTCAGCACGGCCCTACGTACCTCGCGCATCACGCCGTCGGCCAGGTCTTCGGTGAACGCGCGGCGGGACAGTAGGTCGGTCTCAGGCTCGATCAAGAACCTTTGGGCAGCGCCGTCGACGCTCTCACGGTGCCCCTCGGGGAGAGCATCCACCACCTTGCGCATTGCCGAAGCCAGCGGCGCGCTCAGCCCGAACACCTGCTGCCCACGGCGGGATCCCGCGGTGAGCAGGGCGAGCGCCTCATCGTGGTTCAGTCCGATCAGCTCCGTCCGGAAGCCGGGCAGGAGCGAGTAGCCACCGGACCGACCGCGATCGGCGTAGACGGGCACACCCGCCGTCGAGAGCGCGTCGATGTCGCGTTGCACGGTGCGCGTCGATACTTCGAGCTGATCGGCCAGTTGATCTGCGGTCATTCTGCCGCGCTGGCGCAACAGCAGCACCAAGGAGACGAGCCGGTCCGCACGCATAGGTCATTCTCTCGCGGAATCACGACAGAAGGTGTCGTAATTCGTTGCAAACCTTGATGGACAAGCACCTCAGAAGTGCACAGCACATCAACGATCGGAGCAGACATGGAACGCAGCGCAGTGAATCCAGTGACATGGTCGCAGGAGATGGGCTTCAACCAGGGCGAGGTTGTGGTTGGCGAGACTCGGACCTTGTACATCTCAGGACAAACCGCGATGAGCGCGGACGGGCGGCCCGAACACGATGGGGACATCGCTGCCCAGTTGGCACTGGCGATAGCCAACCTTGAGGCAGTCCTCTCCGAGGCCGACATGTCTCTCGCGAACCTGGTGCGGCTGAACGTCTACACCACCGATGTCGACGCATTGTTCCCGCATTACGGCCTCCTCGCCAGCAAGTTGGGGGCCGCGCGAGTCGCGCCGACAACCACGATGCTCGGCGTCAGCAGGCTGGCAATCCCCGGCCAGATGATTGAGCTCGACGGAACCGCCGTCGCCTAGCGAGGCGGAACGCCCACCACTGCCCTGGCCCGTCAACGAGGCAAGGGGCGGCAGGCAGTCAAGGGAGCAATCATGCTGCACGTCAAGACCATCGGGATCTACGGTTTCAGCTTGCCAACGTTCATGGAGACGCTGCACACCGCAGGCGTGAGTCAGCTCATCGATGTGCGGCAACGTCGTGGCGTTCGTGGAGCCGTGTCAACGCTCCCTGAATCTTGACCCCCTCCGGTTCCCGGAAAGTTGACCCCCTGGCAGGGATCTGGTCGTTAGTCGCGGTCTTTGCCGAGGAGTTCTCGGCGGGAGCGGGTGCGGTAGCTGTCGCCGGAGAGGGTGAGTACTTCGGCGTGGTGAACCAGCCGGTCGATCATCGCGGCTGCGACGACGTCGTCGGAGAAGGTCTCGCCCCAGCGGCCGAAGGGCAGGTTGCTGGTGACCATGATCGAGCCTTGCTCGTAACGAGTGGAGACGAGCTGGAAGAACAGGTTTGCCGCGTCCGGGTCGAAAGGGATGTAGCCCAACTCGTCGACGATGATCAACTTGTAGCGGCGGATCTTCTTCAGCTCGGCCTCGAGCCGGCCGGCCTGATGCGCTGCGGTCAGGCGGGCGATCCAGTTCGTCGCCGTGTCGAAGAGCACGCTGTAGCCGTTCTGCGCGGCCTTCACCCCGAGTCCGATGGCGAGGTGGGTCTTCCCGATTCCCGGTGGGCCGAGCAGGATCACGTTCTCATTCTTGGCGACGAAGGTGCCGGTCGCCAAGTGCGCGAGCACGTCCCGCCGCAGGCTGGGCAGGTGGTCGAGGTTGAAGTCTTCCAAGGTCTTCACCGCCGGGAAGTGGGCAGTGCGGATCCGCATCGTCGTCCCGGCGGCCTCGCGGTCGGCGACCTGCCGGGCCAGGACCGCGGCGAGGTATTCCTCGTGCGCCCAGTTCTCCGTCCTGGCCTGGTCAGCGAGGTCCTCCCAGACCCGCCCGATCGTCGGGGTCTTCAAGGCGCGGGCGAGGTAGGCCAGCTGGGAGCTGACCTTCTCCGCCCGCTCCGGCAACAGTGCGACGATGCTGCCGTCGTCGATCTCCGCCGCTTTCGCGGCGGTCGCTGTCTTCGCTGGGCTCATAGATTCTGCCTCTCAATCGGTTCTGGTTGATTAGGTTCTTCGCCCGCAGCCGCTTTCATTGCGGGCGCGGTGAAGTCGGGGACTCCGAACAGGGCGTCGTAGTCCGGCAGTGCCCGCAAGGCGACTGGGTGCCCGTCGTGGTGCTGGCGCGGCGAGGCCTGCCGGCCGATCTCCTGGTAACGAGCTCGGAGCAACTGGGCTGTGGCAACGTGCTGCGGGTCGGTGACGTTGGTGTGCTTGGCCCAGGAGCGGCGGTGCAGCGCAACCGGCTGACCGTCGCAGGCGGCCACCACCTGGGTCGGAGTGGCGGCGATGTCGACGAATTTGCCGATCACCCTCGGGTCGATCGAGTAGTCGTTGCCGTCGACCCTCACGTAGTAGTCCCGGCCGAGACGAATCCGCTGCCGTAGCCCAGCCATCGGGGCCATCGGCGGCAGGACGGTCATCGCCGCGAAGTCAGTGGTGAATGCTTCCGCCGGCCTTGTGCCGGTCGCCCGGACCAATCTGCGGTTCGCAGTCTGGGTGAGCCATTCGGTCATCTGGGCGTTGAAATCGGCTGGGCTGGTGAAGACCCGACCCGGCAGGAACGAGGTCTCCAGATACTGGTTCGCTCGCTCGACGATGCCCTTGAACTCCGGATCCCGCGCCGGTGCCAGCACGATCCTCGTGGCCAGGGTGCCGGCAAACCCAGCGACCTCCACTGTTGGTTTGCCGGTGCCGCCGATCGCGGCCTCTCGGTCCCAGACCAAGCTCTTCGGGACCCGGCCCCAGCCCTCGATGAGCTGCCACATCCCCGAAAGCAGATCGCCGCCCTGCCGAGAGGGCAGCATCACCGCCGAAATGTGCCGCGAGAACCCGAGCACCATCACCAGCACCGGCAAAACCCGGTCCTGACCAGGCCCGACCGGGATCTTCACGTCCGGGAACCACAAGTCGCACTGCGCGATCTTGCCCGGCTCGTACGTGATCCGGTCGCTCGGATCGATGCCCTTGTATTCCGGACGCAGCAGCGCGAGGCGCTTCTTCAAGGGCGAAAGCGAATAGGGCCACCCGATGCGCTGGGCGATCACCGGTGCCGGCATCGTCGGCCACGACTGCAGCAACGCTCGAATCTGCGGCTCATACGGATCGACCACAGAGCCCTTCGGAGCCCGCTGATACTGCGGCGGCCGATCCGACGCCAACGCCGCCCGCACCGTATTTCGAGCCACCCCCAGCTGCCGGGAAATCACCTTGATCGGCATGCCCTCGGCCTGATGCAACCGGCGGATCTCCGCCCAGTCCTCCACAGTGATCATCCCTCCAACCTGCCGGGAGGGGGTCAACTTTCAGGGAACCCCTGGGGGTCAGTCTTCAGGAACCGTCGACAAGCCGAGTACGCCTGGGCGAACTCCCGGCGACTGCAGTCGGCGCTCGCGGATGCCGGAATCGACTACCGACATCACCGGGAACTCGCTCCGACGACAGAACTGCGCCAACTCCAGTACGCCGCAGACTCGCGACAGGGGGTCGGCAAACGTCATCGCCGAGTCCTGGACGCCGACTACGTGCGCCGGTATACCGCCGAAATACTGGACAAAGCCGATCTCGAGATCGTTGTCGCGGAGTTGCCGGCAACGGCGCCGGCCGCGCTGCTGTGCGTCGAGCGTGATCCCGAGGCGTGTCACCGGGCACTGATCGCCCACCGGCTCAGCCTTCGATTCGCGCTGACGGTCGAGCATCTGAAGCCGACCTGATGGACGAGTTGGACGCACGCCTGGAACGAATCGGTCAACACCGATTCCGGGCAAAGTTTCATCTCTACGGCCGAGATCGTGCCGTCCTGGAGCGACGGGGCCTCGCTGCGGTTCGTCAGCAAGCGCGTGAGTTGATCGAAAAACGGCTCGCGCCAGCCGAACCGCGCAACGACGGCAAACAGACTCCGTATCGCGGTCACCCGGTCTTCATCGCCCAACACGCCACCGCCACGTGCTGCCGCACTTGTCTTCAGCGTTGGCACGACATCCCGTCCGGGCGTGAACTCGACGAGGCCGAAATCGGCTATGTCGTCGAGGCGATCTGTCGGTGGATCACCGCCCAAAGCTCACGATTGTGAGACTGTCGACGTCGATGAGCATCAAGCCCGCCGTCGCGACCGTGCTGTCGATATCACCAGACATAACGTCGCGGCCCGGGTTTCGCGTTGGAATCCGCCCTAGTCCTCGCCGATGTGGTGCGCGCGTTCACCCTGCGGGCCGTAGATGCCGAGGTACTCGACGGGCTTGCCATCGGCGCTGCCGAACCAGTGGGGTAGCCGGGTGTCGAATTCGATCACCTCGCCGGGCTTGATCACCATGTCCTTCTCGCCGAGGATCAGCCGCAGGTTCCCGTCGAGCACATACACCCAGTGATACCCCGGATGGGACACCTGGGTCTGCGTCTGGGCTCCGGGCCGGGGACGGATGACCTCCTTGAAGGTGCGCAGTCCCCCGGCTCGACGGGTCAGCGGAACGATGGTGCGGTCGCCGTGCCGCACGGGCTTGAGCCGCACTCGCGGATCACCGGTCTCCGGGGCATCGACCAACTCGTCGAGGGGCAGCCCGTACGTCCGGGCGAGCGGGAGCAGCAGCTCCAGAGTGGGCTTGCGGGTACCGCCCTCCAATCGGGACAGCGTGCTCACCGAGATCCCGGTCGCTTCGGCGACGGCGGTGAGGGTGATGTCGCGCTCCTGGCGGATCGCACGCAGCCGCGGCCCCACCTGCGCGAGCACGGGATCGGTCGTCTCCGTCATACCTCCAGTGTGCCCCACTTCCATGCGGAACCAGCAATGAAACTTGCCAAAACACCGGCTAGCGGACCGCGGTCCGCTACGCTACGGTGGTGAGGTCGCCCGGAACGGCCGGGCAGAGCTCACCGAGAGGACATCCCATGAAGATCGGCGTCATCGAGGGTTCCATCCGCGACGGCCGCAAGGCCGAGCAGATCGGCCAGTGGGTCGCGGCCGCGACCGGCGCGCGCGAGGGCGTCGAGGTCACCGTGCTCGACCTCAAGGAATTCGACGTTCCGCTGCTCACATCGGCCACCGTCCCCGGCGCCGCGAACCGTCAGTACGACGATGCCGCGGTCACCGCCTGGGGTCAGGCGATCGATGCGCAGGACGGCTTCATCTTCGTCACCCCCGAGTACAACCACTCGGTGCCCGGCGCATTCAAGAACGCCTTCGATTCGATCGGCCCGGAGTGGGCCGGCAAGACCGTCGCCTTCGTGGCCTACGGTGCCGACGGCGGCGTCCGCGCGGTGGAGCACTGGCGCCAGATCACCGCCAACTTCTCCATGGTCGATGCCCGCTCGCAGGTGAGCCTCGGCCTGTTCACCGACTTCGACGGCGAGGGCAACTTCGCCCCGCTCGACCGGCGCCAGGCCGAGTTGCAGGGCGTGCTCGACGAGCTCACCGCCGCCACCGCCCGCAACCTGGGCTGAACCGCACCGTCGGGCCCCGGATCCGGCGCGTTCCGGGGCCTGACGCAGGCACTCCCGATCGATTAGACTTCCAATCGTAACGATCGCAAAGGGAGTCCCCCATGAGTTTCGATCTCATCGTCCGCGACGGCCTCTGGTTCGACGGGACCGGCACCACCCCGACGGTCGCGAACCTCGGCATCCGAGACGGCCGGGTGGCCACTGTCTCGGCAGAGCCGCTCGACGAGACCGGGTGCCCGGAGGTGATCGACGCGGCCGGGAAATGGGTACTGCCCGGATTCGTGGACATCCACACGCACTACGACGCCGAGGTGTTGCTGAACCCGGGCCTCGATGAGTCCGTCCGGCACGGCGTGACCACCGTGGTACTCGGCTGCTGCTCGATGTCCACGGTGTACGCCCAACCGCAGGACGCCGCCGACCTGTTCAGCCGGGTCGAGGCCGTGCCCCGCAAGCACGTCATCGCCGCACTCGAGGACTTCCAGGACTGGACCGATCCCGAGGGCTACATCAAACGCCTCGACTCGCTGCCGCTCGGCCCCAATGTGGCCTCGTTCCTAGGACATTCGGATCTGCGGACCGCGGTCATGGGCCTCGGCCGCTCCACCGACACCTGGACGTTCCCGTCGCGGGCGGAACTGGGCCGGATGGCCGAGATGCTCGACCGTGCACTCGATGCCGGCATGCTGGGCATGTCGGGCATGGACGCCCCGATCGACAAGCTCGACGGTGACCGCTACCGCTCCCGCGCCCTCCCCTCCACGTACGCGTGGTGGCACGAGCGCTGGCAGCTGATCAACGTGCTCCGCAAACGCGGGCGAATCCTGCAGAGCGCCCCCAACATCAACAACCCGCTTACCGTGGTGATGTTCTTCCTCGCCTCCAGCGGCCGTCTGCTCGGGCGGCGCGGCACGGTGCCGGTGAGCCTGCTGGTGGCGGCGGATTCCAAGTCCGCACGAGGCGCGCACCGCGTGTTCAGTGCCGCTGCGGCGCTGGGCAACCGGATCTTCGGGTCCAAGGTCGCCTTCCAGCACCTGCCGCTGCCCTTCACCCTGTACTCGGACGGCATCGACCTGCCCGTGTTCGAGGAGTTCGGCGCCGGGACCGCGGCGCTGCACATCCGGGATCAGTTGCAGCGCAACGAGCTCATGGCCGATATCGAGTACCGCCGCCGGTTCCGCCGCGAGTTCGCGCTCAAGAAGCACAAGCCCGGACTGTGGCACAAGGACTTTCACGACGCGGTGATCGTCGAGTGCCCGGACGGAACGCTGGTGGGCAAGAGCTTCGGTGAGATCGCCGACGAACGCAACGTCGCGCCGCTCGACGCCTTCCTCGATGTCTTGGTCGACAACGGCGAGAAGAACGTCCGGTGGACCACCACGGTGGGCAACGACCGCCCAGCGGTGCTCGACGAGATGGCCGCGGACCCGAATCTGCACCTCGGCTTCTCGGACGCCGGAGCGCATCTGCGCAATATGGCCTTCTACAACTTCCCGCTCCGCTTCCTCAAGCGCATGCGCGACGCCGACGAGGCCGGCCGAACGGTGCTCCCCCTCGGCCGTGCGGTGCATCGCCTCACCGGCGAGCTGGGCACCTGGTTCGGACTCGACGCCGGCTACCTCCGCACGGGGGACCGCGCCGACTTCGTGATCGTCGATCCGGAGCGCCTCGATGACACCGTCGACGCCTATAACGAAGCCGAAGCCCCGTTCTTCGACGGCCTCTCGCGCATGGTCAATCGCAACGACGCCACCGTGGTCGCCACCGCCGTCGGCGGCCGCGTGGTCTTCCGGCTCGGCGAGTTCGTGGCCGGTTACGGCCGGGACCAGCAAACGGGACACTATCTGCGCGCCGGAGTCGCCTGATCGCAGCCACCCCCTTGCCTGTGACCCGAGACACGCGATACTCTGAATCCGAATTCGGAACTTGGAGGATCATGGCCTACCGGCAGACCGAACGCGTGGCCTCGCGACTGGCCCAGCGTCGGGCCGATATCGTCGATGCGGCCTGCCTCCTGGTGAGCGAGGGCGGATTCGGCCACGCCAAGGTAGGGGCCATCGCGCAGGCCGCCGGAGTCGGCGTGGGTTCGGTCTACAGCCACTTCGACGGGATCGACGGTCTGCACGCCGAAGTCTTCGCCCACTTCGCCGAGCGCGAATTGCAGCGCACCGCCGCCGATCTCGGTGCCCCCACCAACCCCCGCGAGGCATTGATCCACCTGGTCCGCGGGTTCGGCACTCGCGCTCTGCGAGCCCCGGTGCTCGCGTGGGCGCTGCTGCTCGAACCGGCGGGCACCGTCATCGAAGAACTGCGCCGCAGCTACCGCGACGGCCACGCCGCACTCGCCGCCGAGCGGATCGCCGCGGGCGTCGAATCCGGCGATTTCCCGGCGCAGGACGCCCGCGTCACGGGTGCGGCGATCGTCGGCGCCATCGCCGAGACGCTCGTGCGGCCGCTGTCGCCCGGTTCCGCGGACCCGGACGCCGCACCCGACAACACCATCGATGAGGCGATCGCCTTCTGCCTCCGCGCCGTCGGCGCGACATCCGTGTGACCCGTCAGGAGATGATGACGATGCCCGCCACCCACGAGGTCTTCAACCAGGCCACCCCCCTCGTCGATTACGACGCCGCGCAGTACCCGCCCCTGCTCGACGCGGTCCGCTCGGCCGGTGCCACCGACTCGCTGGAAGAGATCCACGCCACCGGCCGCCGAGCGGGAAGCGCCGAGGCGATCGCGTGGGGCGAACAGGCCAATGCCCATCCGCCCGTGCTGAAGACGCACGACCGATTCGGCAACCGGATCGACGAGGTGACCTACGACCCGGCCTACCACCAGCTGATGTCCGCCGCGATCGAGCAGGGCCTGCACGCCGCGCCGTGGGAATCGGACAGCCCGCATGCGCATCTGACCCGCGCGGCCAAGTTCTCCGTCTGGACCTCGGTCGACGCCGGACACACCTGCCCCATCTCGATGACCTACGCCGCGGTACCCGCGCTGCGCCACACGCCGGAGCTGGCCGCGCAGTACGAGCCGCTGCTGGCCGCCCGCGTCTACGACCCGGTGTTGCGCGTGCCCACCACCAAGCGGGGCCTCACGGCGGGTATGTCGATGACGGAGAAGCAGGGCGGCTCCGATGTCCGCGCGGGTACCACCCGCGCCGCGCCGCAGCCCGACGGCTCCTACCTACTGACCGGCCACAAGTGGTTCACCTCCGCCCCCATGTCGGACATGTTCCTCACCCTGGCGCAGGCGCCGGGCGGGCTGAGTTGTGTTCTGGTGCCGCGCATCCTGCCCGACGGCTCGCGTAACCGGTTCCACCTGCAGCGCCTGAAGGACAAGTTGGGCAACCACAGCAACGCCAGCTCGGAGATCGAATACGACGGTGCCGTCGGTCATCTGGTCGGCGAGGAGGGCGCCGGCGTGCGCACCATCGTGGAGATGGTGAACATGACCCGCCTCGACTGCACGATCGGATCGGCTGCGCTGATGCGGATCGGCACCCAGCAGGCCGCGCACCACGTGGCGCATCGGAACGCCTTCGGCGCCGTGCTCATCGATCAGCCCCTGATGCGGAACGTGCTCGCGGATCTGGCCGTCGAAGCCGAGGCTGCGACCACCGTCGCGATGTGGCTGGCCGAGCTCACCGATCTCGCACAGGCCGGCGCGACGATGGCCGACGGCTCACCGGCCGCGGACCTGCGCCGGATCGCCTTGGCCATCAGCAAGTTCCACGTGTGCAAGCGCGGCCCGATCCATGCGGCCGAGGCAATCGAATGCTTCGGCGGCAACGGCTACGTGGAGGAGTCGGGGATGCCGAAGCTGTACCGCGAGGCGCCGCTGCTGTCCATCTGGGAAGGCTCGGGCAACGTGGCCGCGCTCGACGTGCTGCGGGCCGCCGGTCGCCAGCCCGCCACCGTCGCAGCGCTGTTCGGCTTCCTCGACGGTGCCGCGGGTGCGGATGAGCGGCTCGATGCGGCGGTGATCCGGCTCAAGGACGAGCTGTCAGATGTCGATCAGTTGGAGTACCGCGCCCGGCGCGTGGTCGAGGCCGCGGCGCTGGCGATCCAGGGCGCGCTATTGGTCACTCGCGGCGAGCAGGCCGCCGCCGACGCCTTCTGCGCCACCCGTCTGGGAGCCGATTGGGGCGGGGTCTTCGGCACGCTCCCCCGCGGTCTCGACGTGGGCACGCTGATCGCCCGCGCCACACCCAAGGTCGGCTAGCTCACGGCCAGGTGATCACACCGCGCTGGAACGTCTGGGAGAAACTACTGCCGTTGCGGACCTCGGGCCCGGTCGGGTAGCCGTACTTACCGGATTCGCGCTTCTCGGCGCTCCACTTCACCAGGATCTCGCCCCACACGGGCCAGGTGCCGCTGGCCGGTGACCAGTAGATGACGCCGCCCTGGAAGGCGTTCATCGCACCGGTCACGGTGCTGAACGGGCCGCGCGCATGGATCTCGTCGGTGATCGGGAAGCCCAGCGGGCCGCGCTCCCAGTTGTTCTCACCCCACTTCGCCCGAATGGCACCGCCGATCTGGTGCGCATTGCCGCCGTCGACGGCGGGGTGCCAGTAGAACGAGGTGTTCTCCTTGAAGGTCTGGAACTTGCCGCCGCGGGCGGCGTTCGACTCGGGGATCAGGGGCACGCCCCAGCGCGCCCATCCGCCGGTGGCGAAGTAGGACGTTTCGATCTGGCCCTTGACCCAGAACCGGCCCACCTGCTGATCGGCCTTGGCGACGGCGGTCACGGCGCCGCTGATGCCGACGGTGAGCGCGGCCGCCGCGACGGCGACGCGCAAGGCGGTGCGGCGGTGGCTGAGATGCGTGGCGTGCGTGGTCATGCCTACTCCTTAGTTTCAACCTCTCTTTCATCATGAATCACATCAGTCACACAGGCAACAACAAGGAAGGGCGTGTCGGCGGTGACGGGCACCACCGACACGCCCTCGGGCCGGTTCCGGGTAGACCGCTCAGGCGGTCAGTAGGACGGTCAGTAGGACGGTCAGTAGGACCAAGCCTTGAGCGCATCGGTGTTGCGTGCGGCGGGCGGTCCGAAGACCTTGACGTCGTCCTCCGACCGGTAGGGATTCCAGTCGTCGCCGGGTACACCGGTCTTGATGAAGCTCAGCCACCGGCCATGGATATCGTCGGCCAGGGACTGCGGGGCGCCATCACCTGCGTACAGGGTGAAGCCCGGATCGCCGATGTTGTCGAACGCGAAGCCCAGGTCGAGGGTGTGCATCGGCGACTTGGTGTGAATGCTGGACGGCCAGGTGAAGTAGTACGCGTAGCAGTTCTCGAGCTGACCGGTCTGCGCCGCGTAGGTGGGACCGCCGAAGGCGCCGTCGGAGAGCAACTCCAGGAAGATCTCGCCGGCCGACAGGCTGTCGCCGTAGACCTTCTTGTAGGCCGTGACCACCGGATCGGTCACCCCCAGCGGGCGCAGCAGGACGTCGAGCGTCTTGAGGGTGTGCTCCCCGGGAACGAACTCGCCGAACACCCGCCAGAAGTCGGATTCCTTCTGATTGTTGCCGATCAGCATCTTCACGGGCACCGGCCCGCGATTGAGCCGGCTGGCGGGGTTGACCGGCACCAGATCGTTGTCGACCACCGGCGGGAACAGCGTGAGCACGTTGTGCGGGCTCAGCTTGTGCAGCACCTTGGCCACCGCGGCGGCCTGTTCCCGCGGATCCTTCTCGCGCAGCGCAGCAGCGGTCAGGTGCAGGCCCAGCGCGGCCTTGAGCGGCTCGGCCGCCTGCTTCGCGGTCTCGATCGGCGCCGCGACACCGATACCCGACTCGCAGATCACCTGATGGAACAGTGATCCCGCGTACTTCGTGGTGGCCAGCGTGGACACGCTCATCGAGCCCGCGGATTCACCGCCGATGGTGACCCGCTTCGGATCGCCGCCGAAGGCGGAGATGTTGTCCTGCACCCACTGCAGCGCCAGGATCTGGTCGTGCAGGCCGCGGTTGTCCGGCGCATCGGGCAGGTGGGTGAACCCCTCCAGGCCCACGCGGTAGTTGGCCGAGACGTAGACCACCCCGTCGCGGGCGAAACTCGTGCCGTCGAACAGCGACTGCGCCGTGCTGCCCATCGCGAACGAACCGCCGTAGAACCACACGTACACCGGCAGGTCCGCGCCCGGCTGGGCGTCCGGCGGGGTCCACACGTTCAGCGTCAGCCAGTTGTCACCCTCGATCACCGGATAGGTGTACGGCGCGGGCAACTCCATCGACGCGGGCGGCGTCGGACCGAACTCCGTGGCGGCGAATACACCGGACAACCGGTCGGCCGGCTCCGGCAACGCGAATCGCAGCTCGCCCACCGGTGGCTTCCCGTAGGGAATGCCGAGGTACCGCGAGACACCCCCCACCGATGCGCCACTGATCTTGCCGGCCGGACTCTCGACCTGGGGCTCGCCCATCTCCACCACCTTCACCTGGGCCGCCCGCACTACGGGTCGACCCGTTCGGACATCTGTCGTTGCGATTCAATCAGAAATTCCCCGGCACACCGGGGCTTGCGACGGAACCGGGACAATCGCGGACAACTTCATCTGTCGGACGCCTGCGCCATGATGGACCCATGCCGGATGCCCTCCGGGCGTTCACGCCCGCCACCGCTGAGTGGTTCGACGAGTCGTTCGCCGCACCCACCGCGGCACAGGCACAGGCGTGGGCGTCGATCGCGAAGGGCCGCAACACCCTGGTCGTCGCGCCGACCGGTTCCGGCAAGACGCTCTCGGCGTTCCTCTGGGCGCTGGACCGGCTGGCGGAGACGGCACCACCGGAACGGCCCAGCGGAACCTCGGTGCTCTACATCTCCCCACTCAAGGCGCTCGCGGTCGACGTGGAGCGGAACCTGCGCGCACCCCTATCCGGCATCGCCCGCGTGCGAGCACGCCGGGGCGAGCCCGCGCCCGAGATCAGCGTGGGAGTGCGATCGGGCGACACCCCGGCCCAGCAACGGCGGAAACTGATCCGCACGCCACCCGACGTGCTGATCACCACGCCCGAGTCACTGTTCCTCATGCTCACCTCACAGGCCCGCGAGACGCTGGCGGGCGTGCACACGGTGATCGTCGACGAGGTGCACGCGGTCGCGGGCACCAAACGCGGCACGCACCTGGCGCTGTCGTTGGAGCGGCTCGACGCACTGCTGGAACGGCCCGCGCAACGGATCGGGCTCTCGGCCACCGTGGAGCCCGCGCAGGAGGTGGCGGCCTTCCTCGGCGGCCCGCGCCCGGCCACCGTGGTGCGGCCACCCTCGGAGAAGGAGTTCGACCTGACCGTCACCGTCCCGGTGCCGGACATGACCGAACTCGACGTGATCCCGGGCGACGAAGACGAGCCGGTGCAACAGGGTTCCCTGTGGCCGCACGTCGAGGCCGCGATCGTCGACCTCATCGGGCGGCACCGGTCCACCATCGTCTTCGCCAACTCCCGGCGGCTGGCGGAGCGGCTCACCGCGCGGATCAATGAGTTGGCCGCGGGCGTGCACACGGGCGCACCGAATCCCACCGTGGCCGGGGGTGCTCCCGCGCAGGTGCTCGCCAGCGGCCAGAGTCATGGGGCGGAGGCTGTGCTCGCACGCGCTCACCACGGTTCGGTGAGCAAGGAGCAGCGCGCGATCATCGAGGACGATCTGAAATCGGGGCGGCTGCGCTGCGTGGTGGCCACATCCAGCCTGGAGCTCGGGATCGACATGGGCGCTGTCGATCTGGTGATCCAGGTGGAGGCACCACCATCGGTGGCGGCCGGCCTGCAGCGCGTCGGTCGCGCAGGGCACCAGGTGGGCGAGCCCAGCCGCGGCGTCTTCTTTCCCAAGCATCGCACTGATCTGTTGCACAGCACCGTCACCGTGCAGCGGATGCGCGAGGGCGCGATCGAGAAGCTCTCCGTGCCGCGTAATCCGCTCGACGTGCTGGCGCAACAGACCGTGGCGGCCGCGGCGATGGACGTGCTCGATGTGCACGACTGGCTCGCGCTGGTACGCCGCGCGCATCCCTATGCGGCACTCCCGGATTCCGCCTACGAGGCGGTTCTCGATCTGCTCTCCGGTCGGTATCCGTCGGAGGACTTCGGCGAGCTTCGGCCAAGGCTGGTGTGGGATCGCGACGCCGGCACACTCACCGGCCGGCCTGGGGCCGGGCGGCTCGCCGTGACCTCGGGCGGCGCGATTCCCGACCGCGGCCTGTTCGGGGTGTTCATGGTGGGCGAGAAGGCCTCCCGCGTGGGCGAGCTCGACGAGGAGATGGTCTACGAGTCCCGGGTGGGCGATGTCTTCGCCCTGGGCGCTACCTCCTGGCGGATCGAAGAGATCACCCACGACCGGGTACTGGTCTCCCCCGCCTTCGGCCAGCCGGGCCGGCTGCCCTTCTGGGTGGGAGACACCGTGGGCCGCCCCGCCGAACTCGGTCGCGCCATCGGGCGGTTCACCCGCGAATTCACCGCGCTCTCCGGCCCCGACCGGTCGGCACAGGCGGGAGCCGTGGGCCTCGGCGATTGGGCCACCGACAACCTCGTCGCCCTGCTCGATGAGCAGGAGCAGGCGACCGGCGTACTGCCTACCGACCGCACCCTCGTCGTCGAGCGCTTCCGGGACGAGCTCGGCGACTGGCGGGTGGCGCTGCACTCCCCGCTCAGTATGCGGGTGCACGCACCCTGGGGCCTCGCTATCGGAGCACGGCTGACCGAGCGGTACGGCATCAGCGGCGCGGTGACCGCCACCGACGACGGGATCGTGGTGCGGCTACCCGATACCGACGATGCACCGCCCGGCGCTGAGCTGTTCCGGTTCGATCCCGACGAGATCGACGGCCTGGTCACCGATGCCGTGGGATCGAGTGCGCTGTTCGCTTCCCGGTTCCGCGAGTGCGCGGCCCGCGCCTTGCTGTTACCGCGCCGCGATCCGGGCAAGCGGTCACCCCTGTGGCAACAGCGGCAACGCGCCAGCCAGTTGCTGGAGGTGGCACGCAACTACTCGCAGTTCCCGATCGTGCTGGAGGCCGTGCGGGAATGTCTGCAGGATGTGTACGACGTGCCGGAACTCGTCGCCGTGCATCGCAGTCTGCAGTCTCGGGCGCTGCGGATCGCGGAGGTCGAGACGGTGACGCCGTCACCGTTCGCGGCGTCGCTGCTGTTCAGTTACGTGGGGGCGTTCATGTACGAGGGCGATGCGCCGCTCGCGGAACGCCGCGCCGCGGTATTGAGCCTGGACCCGGCGGTGCTCTCGCAGTTGCTCGGCCGCGTCGAGCTCACCGAGCTGCTGGATGCCGACATCCTCGACGAGGTGGCGGCGCAGCTGCAACGCACCGCATCCGGCTACCGCGCGCGCACCCTGGAGCAGGTGGCCGATCTGATCCGCGAGCTCGGTCCGCTCGGCCGTGCCGAGATCGCCGACCGGTCCGAAGGCGTCGATCCGGTGCGCGCGGTCGATGAACTGATCGACGCGGGAAGAGCGTTCGGCTATGGCGACGGCTGGATCGCCGCCGTGGAAGACGCCGCACGGCTGCGAGACGGCCTCGGGGTGCCGCTGCAACCCGGCATCGCGCAGGCGTTCACCGAGGCGGTGCCCGATCCGATCGGCGATCTGGTCGCCCGGTACGCGCGCCGGCATGGGCCGTTCACCGCTATCCAGGTGGCCCGCCGGTACGGACTCGGCGTGGCGGTCGTGCACCGCGCACTCGCCGACCTGGTCTCCGGCCGCCGTGTGGTGGAGGGCCGGTTCATCGCGCTGGACGAGACCGAAGCCGGCGACTCCCCGCAGTTCTGCGACGCCGAGGTCCTCCGCCGGATTCGGCAGCGCAGCCTGGCCCGGCTGCGGCACGACGTCGAACCCGTTCCCGAGCGGGCCTACGCCGAGTTCCTCGCCGCATGGCATCACCTGCGCGCGCCGCTGCGCGGCGTCGACGGCGTGGCCACGGTGGTCGACCAGCTCGCCGGGGTGCCGATTCCGGCGTCGGCGTGGGAGACGCTCGTACTGCCGCAGCGGGTACACGATTACACGCCCGCGATGCTCGACGAGCTCACCGGCACCGGCGAGGTGGTGTGGACCGGGCACGGCGCGATCGGTGCCCAGGACGGCTGGATCGCCTTCCACCCGGCGGATCTGGCTCCGCTCACGGTGGCGCCGCCGGATGCGCTGGACCTCACCGATGCGCACGTGGCGATCGAGGACGCGGTGCGCGGAGGTGGCGCCTACTTCTACCGCCAGCTGGCCGGTGCGACGCCCGAGGCGCTGTGGGATCTGGTGTGGGCGGGCAGGCTCACCGGCGATACCTTCGCACCGGTGCGGGCCCGATTGGCGGGCGGACGTCGTGCGACGGCGCACCGGTCGCCGCGGCGGCCGCCGCGAGCGCGGTTCCGGATGCCGGTCGAGCAGTCGCCGCCGATGGTCGGGGGCCGATGGTCGCTGCCGCCGGCACCCCCTGAAGCGGACGATCCGACGGTCCGCTCGCACACCCTCGCCGAACAGCTCCTGGAACGGTACGGCGTGGTGACCCGCGGCGCCGTGATGGCCGAACATGTCGAGGGCGGATTCGCACGGGTGTACCGCACCCTGGCGGCGTTCGAGGAGTCCGGGAAGGCCCGGCGCGGCTATTTCATCGAGCGACTCGGGGCGGCCCAATTCGCGCGGAACGGCACCGTCGACGCGCTGCGCGATGCGGCGACGGCGCTGCAGCGCTCGGACGAGCGGGGCGAGCCCGCGCCACCGCTGGTGCTCGCGGCCACCGATCCGGCGAACCCCTTCGGTGCCGCGCTGCCCTGGCCGGAACGATCGCCGTCGGGTGATACCCCCGGGGCCAGGCCGGGCCGCAAGCCCGGCGCCGTCGTCGTGCTCGCCGACGGCGCACTCGCCGCCTTCGTCGAGCGCGGAGGCCGCACCCTGCTCACCTTCACCGATGCCCCGGAGGCGGCGTTCGCGGCGCTCGCGGAGGCGGCGCCGCGGCTCGGCGGCCTCACCATCGACAAGATCGACGGTGCACCGGCGCTCACCTCCCCGCTGGCCGGCGCACTCGCCGCCGCCGGTTTCGCAAAGACTCCGAAGGGACTGCGGGTGCGCTGAGGCCGTCCGGGAGGATGGACGCCATGAGCAGCGCGCAGCCTCCCGTCGACCGGTACGCCCAGCACCTCGGGATCGAGGTGACCGGCCACGGCGGCGGGCGCGCGGAGGCCCTGGTCACGGTGGCCGAGGATCATCTCAATCCGCACGAGACCACGCACGGGGCGTTCATCTTCGCGGTGGTGGGCACGGCGGTGGCCGCGGCCGCCAACGACGACGAGCACACCGGCGTGGCCAGCTCCATCCACATCGATTACCTGCGCCCCACCCGCCTCGGAGACACCTTGCACGCCACGGCCGAGGTGGCCGAACGGCTACCGAAGGAGGACATCTTCGTGGTGCGGGTGACCGATCCGGACGGCGAGGTGGTGGCCCGGGCCACCGCCCGGTTCACGCGCCGGGTGCGGGCCGAATAGCCGGACCGGTCGGCGACCGCGCGCCGCGGGTTCCCGGATGGACGCGCCGGACCGATTCAGCGCGCGAGCTGCTCGGCCCGCCGCACCAATCCGTCGGCGTGGCCGTCGAAGCCGCGCCGCAGGAACCGTCCGAGCGTGGCCCCCACGACGAGTGAGAGCGCACCGTCGATCCGGAAGTGCGAGGTGTAGCGCGAGCGCCCCTCGCCCGTCTCCTCGACGCGCTGGTCACGAATGCTGCGCACCAGGCCGCCGGGCGCGGGTTTCATCGAGTACGAGAACCCCTTCCCGGCATCGACCGTGACCACGAACTCGGTCTGCGACATCAGCCTGCCCGCTATCAACGCGACCCGCATCGCGAATCGGCCACCCGGTCGCAGATCGCAGGTCGCGGACGGTACGAACGGGTTCCACTGTCCGTAGTCGTCGAAGTCGGTGAGTACCTGCCACACCAGGGCGGCGGGTGCATCGATATCGCGCGTGTGGTCGATCACGAAGGGCATGCCGACAATCTAGAACAGGTTCCATCGGATGCGAGCCGGGTCACAGTCAATTCGATTGAGGAATATCTTCGCGAACGTTACAGTTGCACCCTGCACGTTATTGCTTAGAAATTTGAAGGAAGAAGGTAGCGATGTCGGACACCGTGGAGGCACCGCCACATCAGTCATCGTCGGCCCCCATGACCCACCGGGAGATCCTCGAGGTCATGGCGGGACTCCTGGCCGCACTGTTCACCGCTCTGCTCAGCACCACCATCGTGTCCACGGCCCTGCCGCGGATCATCGCCGACCTGCACGCCTCGCAGACCGCGTTCTCCTGGGTCATCACCACCGCGCTGCTGGCCAACGCCGCGTCGACCCCGATCTGGGGCAAGCTGGCCGACCTGTTCAACAAGAAGGTCCTCGTCCAAGCCGCGATCGTGATCTTCGTGGCGGGCTCGGCGATCGCCGGTGCCGCGCCCAACGTCGAGGTGCTGCTGGGCGCTCGCGTCATCCAGGGCATCGGCATGGGCGGCCTCACCGCCCTGGTCGTGGCCATCATCGGCAGCATCATCCCGCCACGAGAACGTGGGCGGTACTCCGGCTACATGGGCGCCGTCATGGCCGTCTCCATGTCGGGTGGCCCGATCCTGGGCGGCGTGATCACCGATCACATCGGGTGGCGCTGGTGCTTCTACGTCAGCGTCCCCCTCGCCGTGGGCGCGCTCGTCCTGATCCAGCGCACACTGCACCTGCCCACCCAACGCAAGGACGACGTGTCCATCGACTGGCTGGGCGCCACCCTGCTCACCGCGGGCGTGTCCGTCCTGTTGATCTGGGTCTCGTTCGCCGGCAAGAACTACGACTGGATCTCCGGCACCTCGGCGGCGTACCTGATCGTCGGCTTCCTGCTGCTGGCGCTCACCGTCTACGTCGAGTCGCGCGCCAAGGATCCGATCATCCCGCTGCACATCATCACCGAGCGCACCACCGCGCTCGCGATCATCGCCTCCATCGCGGTCGGCGTCGGCATGTTCGGCGCCACGTCGTTCCTCGGCCTGTACTTCCAGACCTCGCGCGGCTACTCCCCCACCATGGCGGGCGTCCTCACCATTCCGATGGTGCTCGGAATGCTGGTCTCGTCGGTGGTTTCGGGCCAATTGATCACCCGCACCGGCACGTGGAAGCCCTTCGTGGTGGGCGGCGCGTTCGTCATGGTCGCCGGTTTCACCCTGCTCGGCACCATCGACCACGAGACGCCGCTGAGCACCGTGATGCTCTACATCGCGATCGTCGGCCTCGGCGTCGGCTCGCTGATGCAGAACCTGGTGCTGGCGGTGCAGAACACGGTCAGCGTGCAGAACATCGGTTCCGCGTCGAGTTCGGTCGCGTTCTTCCGCACGTTCGGCGGTGCGATCGGGGTCTCCGCCCTGGGCGCGGTACTCGCCTCCCGGGTCGCCGACCTCACCCGCAGCGGCCTGGCGACGCTGGGCATTCACGCCCCCGCGGGCGGCTCGGGCAGTGGAGCGCAGCTCGACCTGACGACCCTGCCCGGCCCGGTCCAGGAGATCATCCGGGCCTCCTACGGGGACGCGACCGGCCGGATCTTCCTGGTCGCCGCGGCCTGCGCCGTCGTCACCCTGATCGCGGTGACGCTGCTGCCCAACAAGCCGCTGCGCACCACACTCGACATGGAACCGGCGGACGGAAACACCAACTGACGTGGTACTGAAGTTTCCATTGTGACGAGGGAGGCGGCATAATCGTGCGCATGACGCGTAACACCGCCTTCCTCGCCCTCCCGCTCGTCGCGGGTGCCGCACTCGTCACCGCCGGATGCGCCGGTTACGCCGGCGCCGATCCCGCCGCACCGTCGAAGTCCGGGTCGGCCTCCGCCACCGCGACCAAGGCACCCGCCAAGCCCGGCACCCTCGTCGGAGAGCAGTGGCGCCTCAAGACCGATCCCACCGCGTGGTTCCGTGTACTGGGCTCGAACATCTCCGGCAACGACTCCTGCAATTCGTTCACGGGCACCGCGTCGGCGCTGACCAACGCCCCCGACAAGGTGGACTTCGGCGCCGGTGTCGCCGCCACGCAGAAGTACTGCGCCGACCCCAAGGGCACCCAGACCGCGATCCGCGAAGCCCTCACCGGCCTGCGGCAGTGGTCGCGTCAGGGCACCGAGATGGTGCTCACCGATGTCGCGAACAACCGCACGTGGACCTTCGTCTTCACCGGCTCGGGTAGCTCGGCCGCACCGTCGGCGAGCAAGGCCCCGTCGTCCGGCCACGCGCCCGCGACCACCAAGGCGCCGTCGACCAGCAGCTCCGCGTCGGTCACCAGCGCAGCGCCCGCGCGCTAGGGCTCAGTCCATCGCGCCCGCGGCCCACATGGCCGCGGCGATCTCCACCCGGTTGCGCGCGCCCAGCCGCTGCCCGATCGCACTCAGGTGCGTCTTCACCGTGCCCAGGCTGATCACCAGCTCGTCCGCGATCTCCGCGTTGGTCCGGCCCCGCGCCACGCACGCGGCCACCTCCCGTTCGCGCGGGGTGAGTTCCGCGATCGCCCCGGCCGCGGCCGGCTCCCGGGATCCGGCGCGCCGGTTCCGGGCCAGCAGGTCCACGGTGAGCTCCGGACTGATCAGCGCGTCGCCCTCGGCGGCGGCGCGCACGGCGGCGAGCAGCAGATCGGGGCCGGCATCCTTGAGCAAGAACCCCGAAGCCCCGGCCGCGAGCGAGTCGTCGACGTAGTCCGGTTCACCGAACGTCGTGACCATCACCGCGCGGACGCCGGTCCCCGCGACCCGCCGGCACACCTCGATACCCTCGAGCTGTGGCATCCGGATGTCGAGCAGCGCCACATCGGGTCTACAGCGCGCGATCACCGAGATCGCCTCCACCCCGTCGGCCGCCTGCCCCACCACCTCGATGTCCGCGGCGCCGCCCAGGATCATCGCGAACCCCATCCGGACCATCTCCTGGTCGTCCGCGAGTACCACTCTGATCGGCACCTCAGGCACCTCCCGCGATCGGCAGGCGAGCAGTGAGCCGCCATCCGGGACCGTCGGGCCCCGAGGTCACGGTGCCGCCGACGGTGGCCGCGCGTTCGGCCAGTCCGATCAGCCCCGTCCCACCGCCCGGCCCGGGACCGGGTGGTGCCGAATCCACGGCGCCGTCGTCGACCACGTCGACCCGCAAGTCGCTGTCCGCCCGGTCCACGGTGACCCGCACCGGGCTGCCCGGTGCGTGCCGCCGGGCGTTGGTGAGCCCCTCCGTGACCACGCGGTGCGCGATCAGGCGCACCAAGGCGGGCACGTCGCCGCCGGACGCCGCCGGGTCGACGGCGATCTCGACGCCGTCCTGCGCGAGGTCGCCGAAGGCCTCCGCCAGGGCCGAACCGGAGGCCGACGGTGCGAGCGGAACGGGTGTGTCGCCGGGCTCGCGGAGGGTGTCCACCATGGCGCGGATATCGGCGAGCGCACGCGCCCCGCTGCGTTCGATCCGCGACAGCGTGCCGTCGGTGTCGCCGTTCGCGGCGATCCCGGCCTGGGCGAGCACCACGATCCCGGTCACCTCATGCGCGATCACGTCGTGCAGCTCGCGGGCCATGGCCGTGCGCTCGGTCATCCGGACCTCCAGTCGCGTCGCATCGAGCCTGCGTTCGGCGGTGCGATGCCGGTGCCCGAACATGATGGACACGTTCACCGCACCGGCGGCCAGGAAGGCCACCACCCAGATGCTCGAATCATCCAGGGCGAGGGGAACCACCGGCAGCACGGCCAGCATCCCCGCGAAGGCCTCGATCGCACCGTCGGTGGCGGTATCGGCGTAGGAGGCCACGATCCCGGCGGCGATCACGAACACCCAGCAGGCACCGGCCGGCCAGATCGTGGTGTGCGGGGTCAGCGCGCCCACGATGAAGATCCCGGCGGCCAGCACGATCCCGCCCCAGGCCAGTGCACCGGGCCAGCCGTGCATCACCGCCAGCAGGGTGATCACCGCCCCCAGGGTGCCGACCGTGTTCACGGTCAGTGACAGCGACGACGAGTCGGCGACCAACGAGAGCATCGTGCCGATGAACCAGCCGCTCACGAGTAACCCGATCACGACGATCCGGTTGGCCCGCGTCATCACCATGTTCGTCACCCGGCTCCCACCGTGTCGAGTGCGCGCTCGTCGGGTCGCCTGCGGCGAAGCGGGGGCACCGTCCGCCAGGTGACCGCGCGCAGCAGCCATTCCAGGGGACCGTAACGCAGCCGGGACAGCCATATCCGGCTGATCGCGGACTGCGCGGCGATGATGCCGATCGCGGCCAGCATCAGTGCGGGCATCGACGTCTGCGGGCCGAGCGCGCCGGCGCGCAGCAGGACGGCGACCACGACCGACGCGGTCACGTAGTTGGTGAGCGACATACGGCCGAGCGGCTCGAAGCAGGCGCGCAGGGCTCGCCGCACGGACGGCAGCCGCCAGAGGAGGGCGAGCAGTCCGATGTACAGCAGCGCCATCGCCAGCCCGGCGCTGATGCCTCCCTTGGCGAACCGGGGGTCGCCTCCGCCCGCGTGCAGGTAGGCGCTCATGAGCGGCACGGCGGCCACACCGCCCACCACCGCCATGGCGACCCCGGGCATGGGCGAGGCCTCGATGCGCGCGGGCAGCCCCAGGCCGGCCGCTGCGGCACCGAGCAGGAGCAGGCTGGGCAGCGGGCCGATCACCGCGCCCACGTCGCTGAAGGACAGCCCCGTCAGGAATGTTCCGATGATGAGGTTCACCCACGCCGGCGCCCACACCACCAACGGGATCACGAGCGCTCCCCCGATGGCGTACTCCCGCAGGATGTCTCCCGAGAAGACGAGGGCGTGCAGTACACCGGCGGCGCCCAGGCCGATCATGCGCAACACCAGTGGCTTCCACGGCGCGACCGAACGCCGCCGGGCACCGTCGGCGATGAGGTACAGCGAGATGCCGAAGAGCAGCGAGAAGATCGGAACGAACCGCGCCTGGACGGTGTAGTCGAGTACGGTCCGGCCCGGCTGCGGCGCCGCCTCCACCATGCTGAGGATGTTGACCAGGATGATGCCCAGTAGCGCGAAACCGCGGAGGGAATCGAGAAACCGGTACCGGGCCATGTCACGACTGTGCCCGGCGGGCGGGTGCCGCGGAATCCGGCGAACGGCTGGTTCACCCCCGCCCGGTGTCGTCCGAACGGCCGAGGCGTGGCGGGTGCCGCCCCGGCGCCAAGGGGGCTACCGGATCGCCCGGGTGTCCTTCCCCGGTACCGGAACGGGCTCGAGGATCTCGGCGCGCGCCTCCGGTGCGGCGGCGCGGAGCGCATCGGCGCCGGCGTCGTCGGGCATCGCCTGCGAGCGCACCTCCGCGTCGACACGGGCGCGGTAGGTCTCCAGCTCCCGGGCGATATCGGCGGCCGACCATCCGAGTACCGGCGCGATCAGTGCGGCGACCTCCGCCATGGAGTCCACTCCGCGATCGGGGTACTCGATCGAGATGCGGGTACGGCGGGCCAGCACGTCCTCGAGGTGCAGGGCACCCTCGGCGAGTGCCGCGTAGACCGCCTCCACTCGCAGGTACTGCGGGGCGGCGGCGATCGGCTCCAGGAGGCCGGGGTCGGCGTCGGCGAGCGCGAGCACATCGCCGATGAGCGACCCGTAGCGGTTGAGCAGGTGCGTCACTCGGTGCGGGTGCACATCGTGTTCAGCCGCGATCGATGTGGTCTGGTTGCTCAGTGCGAAGTAGCCGTCGGCGCCGGCGAGTGGCACCTTCTCGGTGCACGACGGTGCCACCTTGTGCGGCAGGTAGGCCTCGGCGGCGTCCACGGCGTCGGCGGCCATCACCCGGTACGTGGTGTACTTGCCGCCCGCGATGGTGACCAGGCCGGGAGCGATCGCCGCGACCGCGTGCTCGCGCGAGAGCTTGCTGGTCTCATCGGACTCCCCGGCCAGCAGCGGGCGCAGCCCCGCGTAGACACCGGTGATGTCATCGTGGGTGAGCTCGGTGATGAGCACCTTGTTGACGTGGTTGAGGATGTAGTCGATGTCGGTCGCCGTGGCGGCGGGGTGCGCCAGGTCGAGGTTCCAGTCGGTATCGGTGGTCCCGATGATCCAGTGGATGCCCCACGGGATCACGAACAGAACGCTCTTCTCGGTCCGCAGGATCAGCGCCACATCGCTGACGATGCGATCGCGCGGCACCAGGATGTGCACGCCCTTCGACGCCCGGACCCGGAAGCGGCCCTTCTGGTGGGAGAGCGCCTGCAACTCGTCGGTCCAGACGCCCGTGGCATTGATGACCACGGTGGAGCGCACCTCGGTGGTGGCGCCGGTCTCGCTATCGCGCACCAGGACGCCCGACACGCGGTCGGCTTCGCGCAGGAAGTCGACCACCTGAGTGGACGTGCGGACCACCGCGCCGTAGTTGGCGGCGGTGCGGGCCACGGTCATGGTGTGCCGGGCATCGTCGACCACGGTGTCGAAGTAGCGGATGCCGCCGACCAGGGCGTCGCGGCGCAGTCCGGGCGAGAGCCGCAGCGCACCCGAGCGGGTGAGGTGCTTCTGGGCGGGCACGGTCTTCGCACCGCCCATGGTGTCGTAGAGGAACATGCCGGCGGCCATGTAGGGCCGCTCGATCACACGCTTGGTGAGCGGGAACAGGAAGGGCAGCGGCTTGACCAGGTGCGGGGCCAGCGTCGAGAGCGAGAGCTCGCGCTCGTGCAGGGCCTCGCGCACCAGGCCGAACTCCAGCTGCTCCAGATACCGCAGGCCGCCGTGGAACATCTTCGAGCTGCGCGAACTGGTGCCGGACGCGAAGTCGCGGGCTTCCACGAGGGCCACCTTGAGGCCGCGGGTCGCCGCGTCGAGGGCCGCTCCCACGCCGACGATGCCGCCGCCGATCACCACGACGTCGAACTCTTCGGAGCCCAGCTTCTCCCAGGCCTGTGCCCGGTACGCCGGCGAAAGCAGCGTGGAGGCCGGTGAGAGCCCTCCGAGACCGCTTGGAGTTGTGACGTTTCAGGGTTGGCAGCGTTCATACGGCATCACCATGTCAGTATTCGTTCGTGGCAGTTTCCCATCGTGACCCGCAGTTCGTCGCCGCCATCGATCAGGGCACCAGTTCCACCCGGTGCATCATCTTCGATCGGGGCGGCACCATCGTGGCCGCCGAACAACGGGAGCACGACCAGATCTTCCCACGTAACGGCTGGGTCGAGCACGACGCCACGCAGATATGGGTCAATACGCGACAGGTGTGCGCACAAGCCCTGGCGACGGCCGATCTCACCGCGGCGGACATCGCCGCGGTCGGCATCACCAACCAACGCGAGACGGTCGTGGTGTGGGATCGCGCGACGGGCGAACCGATCTACAACGCGATCGTGTGGCAGGACACGCGGACGGAGGCGATGTGCGAGGAACTGGCGTCCGTCGGGCTCGATGAGCCCGACCGCGACCGGTTCAAGCCCTCCTGCGGCTTGCCCCTCGCCTCGTACTTCTCCGGGCCGAAGATCGCCTGGATCCTCGACACCGTGCCGGGCGCCCGCGAGCGGGCCGAACGCGGCGAACTGTGCGCGGGCACCATCGACTCGTGGCTGGTGTGGAATCTGACCACCGACGATGCCGGGAGCGCCGAGCCAGGCCGGCCGATGCACATCACCGACATCACGAACGCCTCGCGCACCATGCTGATGAATCTGGCCGACGGCGCGTGGGACCCGGCCACCTGCGCCGCCATGGGCATTCCCATGGCGATGCTGCCCGAGATCCGCTCCAGTGCCGAGGTGTACGGCGTGGTGCGCGAGCGGGGCGTGTTCGGTGGAGTGCCGATCGCGGGCATCCTCGGCGACCAGCAGGCCGCGATGTTCGGACAGGCCGCGCTCGACGAGGGGGGCCTGCTGCACGGGTAGGTGACAAGTTGGTCAGGCCGCGTGTGGCGCGGCCGGGTTCATGGTGGACTCGAATGCGATGGGTGTCAATCGTCCAAGGCGGCGTTGTCGGCGCCGGCGGTGGTAGGTCCGTTCGATCCAGGTGATGATCGCGGTCCGCAGTTCCTGCCGGGTGGCCCAGCAGTGGCGGTCGAGGACGTTGTTCTGCAGCAGGCTGAAGAACGACTCCATCGCGGCATTGTCGCCGCAGGAGGCGACTCGGCCCATTGATCCGCGTAGTCCGTGATATTCCAAGGCACGTCGGAATTTTCGGCTCCGGAATTGCGATCCTCTGTCACTATGAACTATGCATCCGGTGACATCACCGCGCATCGCGACAGCGTTGTTGAGGGCGTTGACGGCGAGCCGGGCCTTCATCCTCGAGTCGACGGAGTAGCCGACGATCCGCCCGGAGTAGGCATCTTTGATCGCACACAGATACAGCTTCCCTTCCCGAGCCCTGTGTTCAGTGATATCTGTGAGCCACAACCGATTCGGTGCATCTGCGGTGAACCGGTGACGAGTCCTGCCGTGCTCGTCGGTGACGGTGCATAGATCGTCGTGGACCGCGGGCCCGGGTTTGCCGCCCTTGCTCGAGCGTTTCTTTCCGAAGACGCTCCACCACCGGTTGTCGCGGCAGATCCGCCACGCAGTGCGGTCCGCCATAGGCTCACCGGCAGCGCGGGCCTCGTCTGCGAGTAACCGGTGACCGAACTCCGGATCATCAACGCTGGCGTCGAACAGGGCGTTCGCGCGATACGCCTCGACCAGCTCCGTCGCGGGGACCGGGGCGGCGAGCCAACGGTAGTAAGGCTGACGGGAGAGCTTCAAAACCCGGCACGACACCGTGACGGGAACACCGTCGTCGGCGAGCTCTTTCACGAGCGGGTACATCATTTTCCCGGCAGGTTCGCCTGCGACAGATACGCAGCCGCACGACGCAGGACCTCATTCTCCTGCTCAAGGAGCCGAATCCGCTTACGCATTTGCCTCTCGGTCGCCGACTGCGCCGCACTGCTCCCGGACTTGGAGCCGGCCTCGACATCGGCGGTCTTCACCCAGTTCATCAGGCACGACTCGCTAATGCCGAAGTCGGCAGCGATCTGCTTGAGACGGACTCCCGGCTCACGATTACGCGCGACACGGACCACATCGTCGCGGAACTCCTTCGGATACGGCTTAGGCACAGTGCACATCCTTCCAGCGGCACCCCTCGGCACCACAGATCAGATGTCACCTACCCGTGCAGCAGGCCCGTGCGTGACGTACACCGTCGTGGTGCCGAGGCGCTGCTGGAGCTGCGCGATCTCCGAGCGGGTCTTGACGCGCAGCTTGGCATCGAGGTTGGACAGGGGCTCATCCATCAGGAAGACCTGCGGATTCCGCACGATGGCCCGCCCCATGGCGACCCGCTGACGCTGTCCACCCGAGAGAGCCCGGGGCTTGCGGTCGAGGAATTCGGTGAGATCGAGCAGGCGCGCGGCTTCATTGATCCGCTCGGCGATGGCCTCCTTGCCGTAGCCCGCGACCCGCAGCCCGTAGCCCATGTTCCCGGCCACGGTCATATGCGGATACAGGGCGTAGTTCTGGAAAACCATGGCGATATCGCGCCGCTTCGGGGGCAACGCCGTGACGTCACGGCCTCCGATATGCACCGAACCGAAGTCGACATCGTCCAGCCCGGCGAGCATGCGCAGGGATGTCGACTTCCCGCATCCCGAAGGCCCGACCAATGCGACGAACTCGCCGTCCTCGATATCGAGGTTCAAGTTGTCCACGGCCGGCACCGGACTGCCCGGGTAGACCTTCGACACGTCCTTGTAGCTAACACTCCCCACGATTCTTCCTCTCTCGAGCCTGCCGGTACTCCATGCGGAGTCCTGTGCGACCGCAACCGAAGCATGACAGACAGAATCCGAGCCTGGAACATTTTCGCACAACATTTCTCGATTGCACACGCGTCTGTTTCCAAGTGCGCTACCGTGTCCAGGGGTTTAGGTAGACTGTGACCCAGAACACAAGATAGAAAGTGTGACTAACTGCTCGTTTTTGTGGTCCGCCGTTGAGACCACGTGCAGGCGCAGCTGCCACGACGAAAGGAACCGGATGGAGACCACGGGAGCGGCGGGACTCAGCCGCCGGAGCGTGCTGAAAGGCGCACTCGCTGCGTCGACGTTGGCCGCACTCGCGCCGACCCTCGCATCATGCGGTCGCTCGGACTCACCACGCCCCCTCCACCTGGGGTCGCGGAACTCGGACTCGAAGGCCAAAGCAGGTATGGCGGCGCTCGTGGGCGCATTCACCGAACGTACGTCGATTCCGGTATCTGTGAACGTGGTCGATACGGTCTCGTTCCAGGAGAACCTCAACAACTATCTCCAGGGTGCGCCGGACGACGTGTTCACCTGGATGTCGGGTTACCGGATGCGCTACATCGCCAATAAGAAGCTGGTCTCTCCGTTGGATGCGGTCTGGCCCGCCATCGACCGTGGCTTCGACAGTTCGTTCAAGGGCGCGGCGACCGACAACGGTCACGCCTACCTCGTGCCCCTGACGTACTACCCGTGGGCGATCTACTACCGCAAGAGTGTGTGGCAACGCTATGGCTACCAGCCGCCGCGCACCCACGCCGACTTCATCGATCTGTGCAAGCGGATGAAGGCGGACGGCATCGTTCCGCTGGGATTCGCCGCGCGGCAGGGGTGGACCACGTTCGGCATGTTCGACTACCTCAATCTGCGGATCAACGGTCCCGATTTCCACCGCAGCCTGCTGGCCGGCGAGATCTCCTGGACCGACAACCGGGTCTACGCGACCTTCGACGCCTGGCGCGAATTCCTACCGTTCCAGCAGGAACAACCGCTGGGGCGCACCATCGCGGAGGCGCACACCGCACTGCTCAACCGCAAGGTGGGAATGATGGTCACGGGATTGTTCGTTTCGGAGCAGTTCCCCGCGGGCCCCGACCTCGACGACCTGGACTTCTGCCCGTTCCCGGAGTTCGACAGCGCCATCGGCGCCGGAGCGGTCGAGGCACCCCTCGACGGACTCATGATGAGTGCGAACCCCCGGAACCGGGAGGCCGCCACGCAGTTCCTCGAATACGCCGCCTCGGCGGAAGCGGGCATCAAGTACAGCAGCGGGCTCGCGATGTCGATTCCTGCTCACAAGGACATCTCGCTCGCCGACTACTCGCCGCTCATCCAGAAGGCAGCCGCGCTGGTGAAGAACAGCAATTCGATCACGCAGTTCCTCGACCGGGACACACGACCGGACTTCTCATCGATCGTGATCATCCCTTCATTGCAACAGTTCATCCGGGCCCCACAGGATCTCCGTTCGGTGCTCGCGAGCATCGAGAAGCAGAAGAAGGCGGTGTTCGACCGATGACCGAACTTCAGTCCACTCCGGCGGGTGCGCCCGCACCCGCCGTACAACGCGATCGCCGAGATCGCATCACGCTCTCGTGGATGCTGGGAGTGCCGCTCCTGATCGTCATCGGTGTCGTCCTCATCCCGACGGTGCTCACGATCATCCTCTCGTTCAGCAGTTGGGACGGTATCGGAGGTGTCGATTCGATCACGTGGATCGGCACGCAGAACTATACGAACGCGGTGGAGGCATATCCACCGTTCCAACAGGCTCTGCACAACAATGTCCTCTGGCTGGTGTTCCTCTTCGTGGGCCCGACGATTCTCGGAATCCTGCTGGCGGTCGTACTGGATAGGAACATCGCCGGCACGAGGATCTACCAGAGCGTGCTGTTCACGCCGGTCGTACTGTCCATGGCATTGGTCGGAATCATCTGGCAGTTCGTCTATTCCACGGACTACGGCGTGCTCAACTCGGTCCTCGGATCGGATACCGATTGGCTCGGTGATCCCGACTACAACATCTGGGCCGTCATGATTGCGGCGGGGTGGCGGCACACCGGCTACATCATGATCCTCTACATCGCGGGACTGAAGGCGATCGACGGCTCGGTGCGGGAGGCCGCGAAAGTCGATGGTGCCGGGCCGATCAGGACCTTCTTCCAAATCGTGTTCCCCCTGATGTTGCCCACGAACCTCATGGTCGCGGTGGTCACCGTCATCGAGTCGATTCGTGCATTCGACCTCGTATGGGTCATCAACCGAGGACGGAACGGTCTGGAGCTCATTTCGACCCTCGTGACATCGAACATCATCGGCGAGGCCGGCCGCGTGGGATTCGGATCCGCGCTCGCCGTTGTCATGTTGCTGATATCGGCGGTCTTTATCGCCGCCTACGTCTGGATCATTACTCGTGGAGACGGGACCGAAGAATGACACTCAGTAGCTCTACCGGCGCAACCACCCGGAACGCCGGAACGCCTGCCGCACAGTCGGTATACATGCGCAGAGGGCGGTCGCGTTCGACCGCGGCCACCGCACGCACCGTGGCGACGCAGCTCTTGCTCGTCACCTTCGCGATCGTGTGGATGGCTCCGCTCGCGTGGGCCGTGTACAGCTCCTTCCGCGATTACGACTACGTCCAGGAGAAGGGCCAGCTGTCGACCGGCGGCTACACGCTGGAGAACTACGCCAACGCGTGGACGATCGGCAACATCCCGCACTTCTTCCTCAACTCGGTGCTCATCACCGTTCCCGCAGTGATCCTCATCCTCGCCCTCGGCTCGATGGCGGCTTTCGTCATCGCGCGCTACTCGTGGAAGCTGAACATCGCCGCCCTGCTCGTGTTCGTCACAGCGAACCTTCTTCCGCCGCAGACGCTTCTGGCGCCGCTGTTCCGGATGTTCAACGCCTTCCCCCTGCCCGAGTGGCTCAGCAGCTCGGGAAGTCTCTACGACACCTACTGGGGCGTGATCATCGCGAACCTGGCGTTCCAGTTGGGTTTCTGCGTCTTCGTCTTGAGCAACTACATGAAGATGCTGCCCAAGGCGCTCACCGAAGCAGCGGAGATCGACGGTGCGGGCGCGTTTCGCCAGTACGCCCAGATCATCCTCCCGCTGTGCCGACCCGCTCTGGCGGCGCTGGCGACGCTGTTCGCGACCTGGGTCTACAACGACTTCTTCTGGGCATTGGCCCTCATGGTGACCGCCGATAAGTACCCGGTGACGACGGCACTGCAAAGCCTTGAGGGTGCCTACTTCACCGACTCCAACATGATGTCCGCCGGTGCCGTGCTGGTGGCGCTACCGACCGTTCTGGTCTACATGGCGCTCCAGCGACACTTCATCTCCGGGCTCACCATGGGAGCCAACAAGTAGCACGATCCGCTCCGGTGCGAGTCTTGGACCGCGCCGGAGCGCTTCGCCCAGACCAACGACATGTGCCCTTCCCCGATGCGGGGAAGGGCACATGTCGTTGGCGGAGCGGGCCGTCGCTGCGGCCTAACCGGAGGTCCCGCGGCCCTCTGGGGCGATACCGAGGAAGTCGAACGCGAATCGCATCCGCTGCCCCGCGGGCAGGCGGTACTCCGGATGGGGCAGCGATCCCCACGAATCGTCACCGCCCACTCCCCGGCGCATCAGTGCCGGACGAAGGATCGTGCGGCGGATCGGCGGGAGGTCTTCGGGGTGACGGGCATTCTCCACCTCGTACGGCGTCCACGGCGTGACCGCGAGCTCCATGCTCTCGCGCCCCTCGAGACGCATTCCGTACCCGTGCTCGTCGGTCACCTCGGCCCATCTGACTCCTGTCCGGTTCCCCGCTTCCTGCGGGCGGATGTAGGGGGTCAGTGCTTCGCGGGTGTCGATCGAATGGATTCCCAGACGCGCGGCGGCGCGACGATCGACGTAGCACTCGTGGGGTCCGTCTCCGAACCAGGTCAAGCGGTGATACGGCGCCGGAAGCGCCAACGACATACCGAACTCCGGCATATCGGGAAGGCCCGGAGCGGGGTCGACGTCCACTTGCACCGCTACCCTCCCGTCGGGAGTCACTGTGTACTCCACCGAGCACGTGCTCTCCGGAGAGGTCGGCAGGATGTAGCGGCAGCGGACCATGACCGCGCCGTCGTCGGCCCTCTCCACTGACGTTCGCCCCGCTCCGGCGTCGGGGCGCGGGTACCGACTCGCCACGAGCCACATACCGTCCCGCGCAGGCATTTTCCAGCCTCGCTCGTTGGACGTGGGCGCGTGCCAGAAGTTCGGCAGAGGCATGGAATCGAGCAGCTCGCGATAGGTATCACCCTCGCCCACGCGGTACGAAACCAGGCCTCCGTGCAGCACCGAGAACAGGACGTCGAAGCCCTCGCCCCGGACACCGATGTTGTGACGTCCCTCGATGAGTTCGAGGCTTCCCTGCGGCGGCCGACCGTCGGGCACACGACGGCGATTCGGGAACACTCGCTGGTCAGCGGCCACCACATGATCCGCACCGGCCCAGTCGGTGGCCGTTCGCAACCGGAGCGAGACGTCGACCGCGGCATCGAGCTGCGCGGTGTCGACGACGAACGGCAGCGAGTACGCGCCGACCGAGCCGGCGTCCACACGCGTGTCGATCTCCGCCTCTTCGACGATGGTCCCCCCGTAGGAGAGCTGCGCGACGCAGCGGAAGTCCGCCGAACTCGTGAACATCATGCGGTTCTCGATCTCCACCGACGACCGACCGATCGTGAAGACGAAGCCTTGATACAGGCGTTTGACTTCTTCCGCGCACGGTTTGGGCGACCTGTCGGCGAACAGTATTCCGTTCCCGGAGAAGTCGGCGTCATTCGGTCGGTCACCGAAGTCTCCTCCGTAACCGAGGTACTCACTGCCGTCCGCGTTCCGTGCGGGGAGTGCTTGGTCGACGAAGTCCCAGATGAATCCGCCCTGGAAGAGCTCGTCGCGATACGCGAGGTCGACGTATCGGTCGACCGCTCCGAACGAGTTGCCCATGGCATGGGCGTACTCGCAGAGGATGTACGGCTTATCGCGATGCTCCAGCAGATAGGCCTCGACATCGTCCACGGGTAGGTACATCCTGCTGACGACGTCGCTCGTCTCCGGATACCGCGGGTCCATGGAGATCCCCTCGTAGTGGACCGGACGGGTGTCCTCCGCTTTGAGGAGCCGAGAGACCTCGAGGAGATTCCGGCCCCCGGAGGATTCGTTGCCGCACGACCACATCACGATGCTGCAGTGGTTGCGGTCTCGGGCCACCATATTGCGGGCGCGGGCACGGACGTTGTCCAGCCACTCGGGGCGGTCGCCGGGCAGTGCGGTGTCCGGCGTCGCCAGCACCGGGGTATCCGCCCACGTCCCGTGCGTCTCCAGGTTGACCTCATCGATCACGTACACGCCGTAGATGTCGCACAGCTCGTAGAAGAACGTGTTGTTGGGGTAGTGGCTCGTGCGAACCGCATTGATGTTGTGCGCCTTCATGAAGCGGAGATCCGACTCCGTCTCCTCGCGGGTGACCACGCGCCCCTTCAGGCCGAACTCGTGCCGGTTGACGCCGTTGAACACCACGCGTCGCCCGTTGACCTTGAACACACCGTCTTCGATGCCGACGCGCCTGATGCCGACTTTCACCGGCACGATCTCGGTCACGTCGCCGCGGTCGTCGGACACCTCGAGTACGAGGTCGTAGAGGTGAGGGGATTCGCTGCTCCACAGCTGCGGGGAGTCCACCGCGACGGCGAGCCGGCCCGCACCCGCCGAGACCAGGTCGCCGACTCCGGTCAGGACGCCGCGGACCATTCCCGCTCCGCGAAGCGTGACGGCGACCGAGACCTCGGCCGTGCTGAAATCATCTGCGATATCGGTGGACACGACCAGGTCGGTGATGTGCGTCGCCGGGTGGCGGTGCAGAGTCACATCACGGAAGATGCCCGAGAAGCGGAAGAGGTCCTGGTCCTCGAGCCACGAGGCGGAGCACCACTTGAAGACGCGACACGCGATCCGGTTCTCGGCCGACGTCAGGTAGTCGGTGATGTCGAACTCCGAGGGTGTGAACGAGTCCTCGGCGTAGCCCACGTAGATCCCGTTCACCCACACCGCCAGCGCGCTCTCCACGCCGGCGAAGTGCAGCGTGAGCCGCTCCCCCGGCCCGAGGGGTGCGTCGAGCTCGAAGGTCCGCACGTACGACCCGACCGGGTTGAATCTCATGGGGACCTGCCCCGGTTCGAGCTGCTCGCGCCCATCCCACGGGTATTGCACGTTGACGTACTGCGGCCGGTCGTACCCCTGCAACTGGATGTGCGCGGGGACCTCGATCTCAGCCCAGTCGTCGACATCGCAGTCGAGCCGCTCGAAGCCCTCGGGCGCGGACTGCGGATTCGGCGCATAGTCGAACTTCCACATGCCGTTGAGGCTCTGTTCGAAGGAACTGATCCCCGCCAGCGCCTCGTCTCGGTTCCGGAACCAGCGATGGTCCGAATGGGGGGCAACGGTCCCCTCCGCGAAGTGCTCGGGATCAGCGAGATCGCGTAGGTGAAAGGTCATGGCATGTCTCCGGTTGATCAAGGGAGTGGTCGAGGGTCGCACGGGAAAGCGGTCGATGGTCGGATCCCGGCAGACTCCGGCGATGATCACGAGTGCGCCAGGACGAGGCGTCAGAACACCGAACTGCGATCGGGGCTTAGGTCTTCTCAGCGAACGCACCGCCGCCGGGGCGGACCGCCGCAATGCTGGGACGCGGGTGTCCCGCCGAGTGGACCGCCTCGGGGAGCTCCGACACGATCCGCTCCGCTGCTGATGCAGGTGCCAGCACCACCACGGTGCCGCCGAAGCCGCCGCCCGTCATACGAGCGCCGTAGGCGCCGAACCGGCAGGCCTCATCCGCGATGAAATCGATAGCCGGAACGGTGATTTCAAAGTCATCTCGCATCGAATGATGCGATTCGACCATCAACTCGCCGAACCGGGTGAAGTCACCCGATGCGAGGGCATCCGCAGCTGCGAGGACTCTCGCGTTCTCGGTGATGACGTGCCGTGCCCGGCGAGCCGTGACGGCATCGTCGGTCCGGGTCCACGCACCGTCGGACGCATCGCGAAGCGAGGACAGCCCCAGTTCTGCCGCTGCCGCCTCACACGATCGCCGGCGCGCACCGTACTCACCACCGGCGTGCTGGTGCGGTGTCCGCGAATCGATCGCGAGGAGGACCGCGGTCCCCAGGTTCATGGGGACACGATCGACGGCCAGCGAACGGAAGTCCAGGAGCAGGGCGGTGTCCTGCTCGCCGTACAGGCTGCTCATCTGGTCCAGCAGCCCCGTGGGAGCACCGACGTACTCGTTCTCCGCGCGCTGCGCGATGCGGGCCAAAGTGGTCCGGTCAGGGGCCTCGGACCCCGATGCCGCCACCAAGGCCTCCAGCACGGCGCACTCGATCGCAGCGGAAGACGAGAGCCCGGCTCCCACAGGAACATCGGAAGCAATCGTCATTGCGCCTCCCGGCACGCGAACACCGTGCTCGCGCAGTGCCCAGACACATCCTGCGACGTACCCGGGCCAGCCTCGCACCGCGCCCGTCCCGGGACTGGTGTCCAGCGGGATGGCCGCCGCGGCCCCTTCCTCGCGCGAGGAAACGGCGATGCTGTCCGAGATCGACGGATCGAACCGCGCCGTGGCACCCACCCCGAGCGCGATCGGCAGCGCATAGCCGTCGTTGTAGTCCGTGTGCTCACCGATCAGATTGATCCGGCCGGGGGCATAGCCGCGCACGGTCATTCGAGCGCCTTCCTGAGTTCGGCCGCGATCGCTTCCGGTGACTTGTCGGTGATGAACGCGTCGCGTCCGGACTCCGCACCGGCAAGGTACTTCAGCTTGTCGGCACTGCGGCGAATGGAGAACAGCTCGGCGTGCAGGTACCCCTCCGCGGCATCAGTGCGGTACTGGTGCCAGGAGGCGATGTACGGCAAGGGGGTGCCGTACAGGGCATCGAATCCGCGCAGCACGGCGAGGTAGACCCGCGCGAGGTCATCCGCTTCCGCTGCAGTGAGTTCGGACAGATTGCGCACATGCCGGTTCGGGTACACGTGTACCTCGGACGGCCACTTCGCCGCGAAGGGAACGAACGCGGTGGTGTGATCCGTGCGGATCAGAATCCGGTCGCCGTCGGCGACCTCGGCGGCGAGGATGCTCTCGAACAGGTCCTGGCCCGTACTGGCACGGTGTGCCTGCGCTTCCCGCATGAGCGCAGCGGTCCGCGGTGTGGTGAACGGGAAGGCGTAGATCTGCCCGTGCGGGTGCGGCAGCGTCACGCCGATCTCCTCGCCCCGGTTCTCGAAGCAGTACACCTCCGCCACATCGTCACGACTGAGGAGCGCTGCAGTGCGGTGCGCCCACACGTCGACCACGAGGCGGGCATGCTCCTGCGTCAGGCCGGCGAACGCACCGTCGTGATCGCTGGAGAAACACACCACTTCACATCGTCCGACACCGGGCGACTCGACACGCAGGGCGTTCTCGGGCGGACCGGCCGCCTCGGCGACGCCGAACAGCGACGGGAAGCGATTCTCGAAGACCGCCACCCGGTAGTCGTGGACCGGGAGCTCACTGGAGAGGCCCTCCGGGTCGGGACACAGCGGGCACATCTGTTTGGGAGGCTTGTACGTCCGGTCTTGGCGGGCCGGCGCCACGATCACGAGATCGCCGGTCTGCGGGTCTCGGCGCACCGTGGTCGTGGGACCGTCCGGTCGCGGCGCAAGGGCGCGGTGATCGGTTTCGAGCACCGGTCGCGGAGCCTCGGATACATCGAACAGCAGGATCTCCCGGCCGTCCGCCAGGTGCCCTACGGTCGGGTCCGGCAGTGGGCGGTTCATTGCACGCCTCCTTCGGCGATGGTGAGCTCGACGACGCTGGAGAGGGCTTCGCGAGCGGCGGGTCCGAGCCCGCTGTCGGTGATGAGTTGTTCGACCACGGAGAACTCCCCGAACAGGTGCGCGCCGATCTCACCGAACTTGGTGTGGTCGGCGAGCATCACGGTGTTGCGCGATGCCCCGATCAAGCGCCGGTTGGTTTCCGCCTCACCGATGTTCGGCGTGGTGAACCCGGCGGTGGGGTCGATGCCGTGACATCCGAGGAAGCCGATATCGCATCGCACACGTTCGAGCATGGCATTGGCGACCGGGCCGACGAGCGCATCCGACGGCGTGCGCTGGCCACCGGTCAGCTGGACCGCTCCCCCCGCCACGAGGTCGTCGGCAGGGTCGGTCATCACGTGGAAGAGCGAAATCGAATTGGTCACCACGGCGATCGCTCGGCCGCGGAGCAGGCGGGCGAGTTCGAGAGTCGTGGTCCCTGCGCCGATCGCCACCGTCATCCCGTCTTCGACCAACGCCAGAGCGGCCCTGGCGATCGCCGTCTTCTCCGCGGTGGCTCGCTCTGCTTTGAGAGCAGATATCGGTTCCAGGCCTCGCCCGGAAAGCGAACCGGCGGTGCGCACCGCTCCACCGTGCACCTTCGTGAGCTCACCGGCCTCTTCCAAGCGGTCGAGGTCCCGGCGGATGGTCATCTCCGAGACGCCCAGCTCCTCCGCCAGATCGATGACCCGCACGGCGCCGTGCGCGACCGCCGCGGCGAGGATGTGTCGACGTCGTTCCGCTGCCAGCACCCGCGCCTACCCTTGCGACGAGTCGGAGCGCGCAGGCGTGAGCGCCGCCCACACCGCGAACAGGACGGCGAAGAGCAGCAGGCCGGCGCCCACCCACAGGTTCGCCGAGCTACCGGCCGCCATGTCGATCGGGTTCTGGCCGCGCTGCGCCTGGCCCGCACCGGCTTCGGCGACGCCGGGCAACAGGCCCGCGATGAGCAGACCGATCCCGTACAGGCCGAGGAGGGCGGCGATCACGTTGCGGATGTCGAACAGCCGGGTCAGCAGTCCCCGTGTGGGAGTACCGGTCGGATCGGTCATCGATCTGCTCCTGTCGTCGAAGTCGTTGTGGCCCATCAGCGGAAGATGACGCCCAGCACCAGGGTGGTCGCGAGCACCGCGATGCCGAGCGGCACCGCGCGGGCGTACCAGGGCGCCCGCGCATCGGAGTCCTCGGCACCGCGCAGGATCGCGCGGTCGGTCAGCGAGTACACGTAGCCGTTGAGCTCGGCCTCGGGTTTGGGCATGGTGACGGCGGAGACCGCTACCGAGACCACGATGTCGACCACGAACGCGGCGGAGGCCGCGACGAAGGCCATGCCCTGTCCGGGCAGATCGATTACACCGGTCTGCTGCATGACGAAGACCGCGATGGCGGCGAGCGTGCCGGAGACCAGGCCCACCCAGCCCGCGGTCGGTGTCATCCGCTTCCAGAACATACCGAGCAGGAAGGTGGCGAACAGCGGCGCGTTGAAGAAGCCGAACAGGGTCTGCAGGTAGTCCATCAGGTTGGAGTACCCGGCCGCGATGGTGGCGGTACCGATCGCGAGGAGGACGGCGATCACCGTGGCCACCTGACCGACCTTGATGTAGTAGGCGTCTTCGCGGTCCTTCACCACGTACTGCTGCCAGAGGTCGAAGCTGAAGACGGTGTTGAAGGCGGAGACATTGGCCGCCATACCCGCCATGAACGAGGCGATCAGGCCGGCCACCGCCACACCGAGCAGGCCGTTGGGCAGGATGTCACGGATCATGAGCAGCATCGCGTCGTTGTAGGTGACTCCTTGCGCCGCACCGTTGTTCTTGAGGTTCATCATGTCGCCGATGGCGGCGGCGCAGATCATGCCGGGGACCACGACGACGAACGGGATGAACATCTTCGGGATGGCGCCGATGATCGGCGTGCGGCGGGCGGCGGACATCGAATCGGACGCCATGGCGCGCTGCACCTCGACGAAGTTGGTGGTCCAGTAGCCGAACGAGAGCACGAAGCCCAGACCGAAGACGATGCCGACCACCGACCACACCGGCGATTCGAATCCACTGAGCGCCTGCCCCGGCCAGGTGTGCAGTTGCTGCGAGACGGTGGCCGTGACGCCCTGATCGCCTCGGGTCTCGATCACCTTCTCCTTCAGCCCGCTCCAGCCACCCACCTTGATCAGGCCGATCACGGTGAGCGGAACGAGCGCGGCGAGGATGACGAAGAACTGGAGAACCTCGTTGTAGATCGCCGCCGACAGGCCTCCGAGCACGGTGTAGGTGAGCACGACCGCGGCGGCGACGAGCAGGGACACCCACTGCGGCCAGCCGAGGACCACGTTGATGACGGTGCCGAGCAGGAACAGGTTCACACCCGCGATGAGCACCTGGGCGACGGCGAAGCTGATCGAGTTCACCAGGTGTGCGCCGGTGCCGAAGCGCTTGCGCATGAACTCCGGGACACTGCGCACCTTCGAGCCGTAGTAGAAGGGCATCATGACCAGGCCGAGGAAGACCATCGCCGGCACGGCGCCGATCCAGTAGTAGTGGAACGTCGACATGCCGATCTGAGCGCCGGTGGCCGACATACCCATGATCTCCACCGCACCGAGGTTCGCCGACACGAAGGCGATACCGGTGACCCACGCGGGCAGTCGTCGTCCCGACAGGAAGAAGTCGAGACTCGATGCCACCTGGCGCCGGGCCAGATAGCCTATGCCCAGCACGAACACGAAGTAGATCGCGATCAGCCAGTAGTCCAGGAATCCGACGTTGAGCCGGAGCGGAGCGTCCATCGCCAGAGTCATGGCCGACATTCCCCTTCGATCGCAGCAATCACTCCACGGAATCTAACAGCTTCAAACAGTCGAGGGGTGCAGATTGTTAGATTTTGTTCGACGGAACCGTCAGAAGACCTTCTCGAGCCTCTCCACGGCCTCACGCAACCGTGCGGGTTCGGCGGTGGTGAAGCAGAACCGCAGCGCTCCGGTGTGACTGCTCGCCACGGCGAAAGCACTTCCCGGCACGTAGGCGACACCCGCGTCGACGGCGCGCGGCAATGCAGCGGCGGTGTCCGTCCCGTCGGCGAACTCACCCCACAGGAACATGCCGCCGGCGGGCTCGGTGAGCGCCAGCCGGTCCCCGTACGCGCGCTTGAGGGCGGCGTGCAGCGCCGATGCCCGCTCGCCGTACAGCGACCGGATACGCCCGATATGTGCGTCCGACCAGGGGCCATCGGCAAGGATCTCAGCGGCGATGGCCTGCGTCAGGGTCGAACCGCAGAGGTCCGCGCCCTGCTTGAGCTTCTCGACCAGAGCGAGGACTTCGGCGTCGCCGTGCATCCACCCCACCCGCAGCGCCGGGGCCACGATCTTCGATGCGCTCGACAGTCGGATCACACGGTCACTGTGCGCGGCCACCGGCTCCACCGCGCGGCCGCGGAATCGCAGCCGGCCGTACGGATCGTCTTCGACGATCCAGAAGCCGAATTCATCGGCGAGCCGTGCGAGTTCGATCCGCCGCTCAGCCGCCAGCGTGGCGCCGCCGGGATTGTGGAAGTTCGAGACCGTGTGCACGACCCGCACGCCACCGCGCTCGACGATGGGTCGCAGCAGGTCGACGCGCATCCCTTCGGCATCCATGGGCACAGCCTCGATGTTCGCGCGCACCGCCGCGAACACCTGGAGGGCGCCTGTGTACCCGGGGTCCTCGACCACCACGGTGTCCCCCGGATCGAGCAGGGCCTGAGCGAGCAGGGCCAGCGCCTGCTGCGAGCCGTGCGTGATCACCACCGCGCCGGCGTCGCGGCCGATCGCCTCCGATTCGCGCGCATGCACGACATCGCGGAGCGCCGGCGCGCCCGTGGTGAGGCCGTACTGCAGGACGGACGGTGCCGTGAGCGCGCGCTCTGCAGCCTCGGCGACTCGTCGGGTGGGCAGCAGCTCAGGAGCGGGTAGACCGCCGGCGAGCGAGATCACGTCCGGCCGATCCGCGACCGCGAGCAGATCACGGATCGCCGACCCGCGCACAGCGCGCACCGCCGCCGACCCCCGTTCTCCGTGTGTCGTCGTCATGCGACGACGATCGCACATCACGATCCAAATGGCGAGATAGTTATCTCATCAATTGAGATTTCTAGATCTCCGCCCGGCTCGACGTCGCATCATCCGAAGAAGTGGGTGGCGGCGATCGTCGCGCCCGGTCCGGGCAGCAGGGTGTCCTCGCCCAACTGCGCACCGAAGTACGTCGCCTGCGCGTCACACACCACCTCCCGATCGTCCCCGTCGCCGCGGAGCGCTCGGCGCACCAGCTCGTCGAGGGCGAAGGTGTCCGGACCCGCGACCTCCGTGTACCGCCCCAGCGGCTCACCGGTGGCGGCCGATACCACCGCCGCGGCCACATCGGCGGAGGCGATCGGGGCGATACCCGCGCCCGGGAGGCGGATCACACCGTCGACGGTCGATGCGGCCGCGATACCCGGGACGAACTCGAAGAACTGGGTGGCGCGCACGATCGTGTAGGGCACCTCGCCGCCCCGGATCAGCTCTTCCTGCCTGATCTTTCCCCGGAAATAGCCGCTTTCGGCCAGCCGGTCGGTGCCCACCACCGAGAGTGCAACGTGGTGCCGCACCCGGGCCGCCCGCTCCGCAACGAGCAGATTCGTCGTCGCAGCGGTGAAGAACTCCAGCACCGCGGCATCGTCGAAGGACGGCGAATTCGCAACGTCGATCACCACATCGGCCCCGTCGAGCGCGGACGTCAACCCCGTCCCCGTGACCGCGTCGATCCCCCGGCTCGGCGAGCCGATCACTACCTCGTGATCACCCTCCACCAGCGCCTTCGCCACCTGTGATCCGATGAGCCCGGTACCGCCGATCACCACGAACTTCGCCATCGCGCACTTCCTTCCGTCCGCCCGTCCGTCGCGGGCACCCACAGCAAGGACCGAACGGGGTCGCGATCTGTGACAGATCAGCGGAAATCGGCGAGCTTGTCCGGGTTCATCACCCACATCAGCTGCGTGATCCCGCTCTCGTCGGCGACCACGCACAGCAGCGCCGAGGGCCGGCCGTCGTGCAGGAACAATGCCGCAGGCCGCCCGTTGGCCTGCACCCGCCGCACCGTGGCGTCGGGCCAGAACCTCGTCGAGAAGCCGGCCACGAACCGGGCGACATCGTTGCCACCCACCACGGGGCGACGCGCGGCTCGACGCACCCCACCACCGTCGGTCTCGCTCGTCACATCCGCGGCCAGCACCGCTTCGAGGCCCGCGATATCGCCGGCGTGTGCGGCCGCTAGAAAGGCGTCCAGAAGCGAGCGCAACCGGTCATGCGAGACAGTGGTACGCCGCTCACCGTCGAGCCGCCTGCGGGCCCGGCTCACCAGCTGTCGCACGGCGGGTTCGCGCATCTGCAGGATCTCCGCGATCCGGTCGTACGGATGGCCGAAGGCCTCCCGCAGGACGTAGGCGGCACGTTCGGCGGGCCCGAGTCGCTGCAGCACGTGCAGCACCGCCAGTTCCAGGGTCGCACGCCGTTCGGCGCCGAGTTGTGGATCGGATTCGGTGTCGACGGGCGTCGGGAACCACGGTCCCACATACGCTTCGCGCCGCACGTGCGCGGACTGCGCCTGAGTGAGGGCCAGTCGGGTCGCGGTGACCACGAGGAAGGCCTCGGGGTCGCGCACATCGGTGCGGTCCCGGCCGGACCATCGCAACCACGTGTCCTGCACCACGTCCTCGGCGTCCGGCGCGGAGCCGAGGATCCGATAGGCGATACCGAACAGGCGCGGCCGCGCGCGGGTGAAGGCGTCGAGCGCGGTGTCCGACACCGTCGGCTACGCCAGGTCGTCCTGCCGCATCAGCTGGCGTGCGGCCTCGGTGACGGATCCGGCGAGCGACGGGTACACCGAGAAGGTCTGCGCCACATCGTCGACCGAGAGACCGTTCTGCACTGCGAGGGTCAGCGGGAGGATCAGCTCGGATGCGTTGGGTGCCACCACGACCCCACCGATCACCACACCGGTGTTGGGGCGGCAGAAGACCTTCACGAAGCCGCGCTTGAGGCCCGACATCTTGGCCCGCGGATTGGTCGCGAGCGGCAGCATCACGGTGCGCGCCTGGTACGTGCCGTCATCGATCGACGCCTGGGAGACACCCACCGTCGCGATCTCCGGCCGGGTGAAGATCGCCGAACTCACGGTCTTGAGCTTGATCGGCGAAACGCCCTCGCCCAGCGCGTGATACATCGCGACACGGCCCTGCATGGCGGCCACCGAAGCCAGCGGCAGGACCCCGGTGCAGTCACCGGCGGCGTAGATGCCGGGCACCTTGGTGCGGGACACCCGGTCGACGGGGATGTAGCCGCCCTTGTTCAGCTCGATCCCCACGTCTGCGAGGCCGATGCCGTCGGTGTTGGGGATGGAGCCCACCGTCATCAGGCAGTGCGAGCCCTCCACGGTGCGACCATCGGTCAGGCGCACCACCACACCATCGTCAGTGCGCTCGACCTTGTCGGCGTAGGCACGTTTGACCAGTGACACACCGCGATCGACCAGCGCGTCCTCCAGCACCAGGGCCGCGTCCTCGTCCTCGTGCGGCAGCACGCGGTCGCGGGAACTGACCAGGGTCACCTTGATACCCAACTCGGTGTAGGCGTGCACGAACTCGGCTCCGGTCACACCGGAACCCACCACCACGAGGTGGGTGGGCAGTTCCTCCAGGTCGTAGAGCTGGCGCCAGGTGACGATCCGCTCACCGTCGGGCTTCGCCGAGTCGAGCACGCGCGGTGAGGCACCGGTGGCGACGAGCACCACATCCGCCTCGAGCATCTGCTCGCCACCGGTGGGGGTGATCACATTCACCATGTGCTGTGCCATGGCCGGATTGCTGGGGGCCAGCGAGGCGCGTCCGCGGATCATCCGCACGCCCTCGCCGGCGAGCCGGGCGCGGATGTCGGCGGACTGCGCGGCGGCCAAGTCCTTCACGCGGCCGTTGATCCGCTCGACGTCGATCTCGACGCGCTCGAAATGCAGCTCGATGCCCAGGTCGACGGCGCGCCGGGTCTCGGTGCGGATGCCGGTCGAGGCGATGAAGGTCTTCGACGGGACGCAGTCGTAGAGCACGCAGGCGCCGCCGATGCCGTCCGCCTCGACCACGGTGACGTCGCCGCCGTGCGCCACCGCGACCAACGCCGCCTCATATCCCGCCGGGCCGCCGCCGATGATCACGATGTTCGTCATGGGTGCAACGCTATCGTCCGCCGCCGCGCCGTGTGCGGGCACCATCGCACCCGACCGCCCGTTCCGCTCGGCGCGCTAGAGTCTGACCTGTGCCGATCTACGCCGCCTACGGCTCCAACATGCACCCCGACCAGATGGCCGAGCGCGCCCCGCACTCGCCGATGTACGGCACGGGGTGGATCCACGGCTGGCGCCTGACCTTCTCCGGCGAGGACATCGGCTGGGAGGGTGCGCTCGCCACGGTCACCGAGGACCGGTCGGATCCCGACGCCAAGGTCTTCGTGGTGCTCTATGACGTGACCACCGACGACGAGCTGTCCCTGGACCGCTGGGAAGGCTCCGAGCTGGGCATCCACGTCAAGCTCAAGGTCCGCGTCGAACTCACCGACGGCGGTTCCGTGCTGGCGTGGCTGTACGTGGTCGACGCCTTCGAGGGCGGCCTGCCCTCGGCCCGCTACCTCGGCGTGATGGCCGATGCCGCCTACATCGCCGGCGCTCCCGAGGAGTACGTGCTCGACATCCGCACCCGCGAGTCGCGCAACGTCGGACCGGGCCCGGGCGCCTCCGCCGACGGCGCCCCCGACGCCTGACGACGCACGATATCGCCGCGCGGGGGACGAGGCTCACCCGCACCGGAGGTCTGCTCCCCCACCGCACGATGTTGCTCCGGTGGGGGACGAAACGAGGCGCTCGCGGATCGGTGCGGCGCGGGGGGACGACCGGATCAGGCGGGCTCGGGACTGCGGGAGGACGGTGCCGGTTCGATCGCCGCTGCCAGGCGCCGCAGAGTACGGGCGACGGTGCGCCGCAGGCCCGGCCGCGCCCGCACCGGAGCACCCGTGCTGCGGTGCCGGTTCTCCGCTTCGTCGTGCAGATCCGCCAGCCGCGCATAGACTGCTGCTACCGGTGGGTCCGATGTCAGGTTCCAGTGTTCTCGATATCCGCTCATGTCCCGAGTACACGCGAACCGCGGCGAAGGTTCCAACGATTTAGGTGGCACCTAACATGTTGACCTATCTGCTGGACGTCGGCGACCTGGCCGATGCCCGATTCGTGCTGTCCCCGTTGAACGAAACGGCGCTCAGCCTGTTCCACTTCCGGAAGGCGCTGCCGTTCGGCCCGCACCTGGGACACTGGCGGCGGGAGGCCCTCGCCCGACGGAACAGCTTCGACAGCGAACTGATCGATGTGCTCGTCTCCCCCTCGGGGGCGCAGATTCCGGACTTCCTCACACCGCCACCGGCCGAGTCCGCGCGCCCGACCTTCGCGGAGCATCTGCGCCTGGTCGAGGCCACCGACGCGGAGGAGGCGCGCCGCCAGCTCGCGGGCCTGAGCGAAGGCGCGCGCCCGGCTCCAGCACTCACCGCGGTGATCGACCACCCCGAGCCCGCCCGGCGCGTGGCCGACGCCCTTGCCGGATACCACCGGGAGACCATCGCGCCCCACTGGCCGGCGATCGAACGAATCCTGGAGTCCGATATCACCTACCGCGGGCGGGAACTGGCGGCCGGCGGCCCCGCGCAGCTCTTCCGTTCCCTCACCCCGCGGGTGTCCTGGAGCCGCACGGGCGAACTCCGCATCGATCTGGCGTGCTCGAACGCCAGCGGCGAATTCCCCACCGACGGGCGGGGACTGATGCTCGTTCCGAGCGTCTTCATCGGTGGCGTCGCCGCCGCGCATGACCCGCGGTGCACGGCGCCACACATCGCCTACCCCGCACGCGGTTCGGCGACGCTCATCGAGTGGGCGGCGCCCGTCGCCGCGGATTCCCTGCGCCGACTGATCGGTGCGGCGAAGGCGGATCTCCTGGTGGCACTGGAGGAACCGGCGGCGGTCAGCGAACTGGCCCGGTTGCTCTGCGTATCACCGTCGGCGATCTCCCAGAGCCTGAAGGTGCTCGGCGCCAACGGGATCGTCGACAGTGCTCGCTACGGCCGCCGCGTCCTGTACCGCCGCACCGCCCTCGGCGACGCACTCGTACAGCCGCACTGACCGCCGGCGACACCGAGCCGCGTGACTACTCCGCGGAACCGAAGACCACGTTGGTGAACACCCGCACGCCCATCTCCAGGGCGCGCTCGTCGAGCACGAAATCCGGTTGGTGCAGGTCGTACTGGCGCCCCTCACCGGACCACACGCCCAGCCGCGCCATGGCGCCGGGCGCCTCCTCCAGGTACCACGAGAAGTCTTCGCCGCCACCGGATTGCGGCGTATCCGTCACCGCATCGGGAGAGACCGCGAGCGCCGCGGCGGTGAGGATCGCGGTGGCGTGCTCCTCGTTGATCACCGGCGGCACACCGCGGGTGTAGTTCACCTCGTACTTGATCCGCAGCGGCGAGATCAGGCCGTCGATGATGTCGCGCACCACCGGCTCCAGCGTCGCCCAGATGTGGTGTTCACCGGTGCGCACGGTGCCGTGCAGGGCGCCGATCTGCGGGATCGCATTGGGGGCGGAGCCTCCGTTCGCGGCGCCCCACACCATGATCGTTCCCGACCGCGGATCCACCCGGCGCGAGAGCACACCCGGCAGACCGGTGATCACGGTGCCCATCCCGTAGATCAGGTCCGAGGTCAGGTGCGGCCGCGATGTGTGACCGCCCGGCGAGTGCAGGATCACCTCGACGTGATCCGCCGCCGATGTGATCGCCCCGGAGCGCACCCCGATCCGCCCCACCTCGATCCGCGGATCGCAGTGCAGCGCGTAGATCCGGGAGACGCCGTCCATCACGTGATCGCGCACTGCCGAGAGCGCGCCACCGGGCATCACCTCTTCGGCGGGCTGGAAGATCAGGCGCACCCCCACCGGCAATTCGCCTGCGGCGTCCGCTTCGGCCAGCGCGAGGGCGGTGCCCAGCAGGATCGTGGTGTGCGCATCGTGTCCGCAGGCGTGTGAGACACCGGGATTACCGGACTGGAAGTCCAGGCCCGTGGCCTCGTGGATCGGGAGCGCGTCCATATCGGCGCGCAGCGCGACCCGCTCGCCGGTGCTGGGACCGAGGTCGCACACCAGCCCGGTGGTGGAGAGCTTGCGCGGGTGCAGGCCGGCGGCGGAGAGGGCCTCGAAGACGATCTTGGTGGTGCGCTGCTCACGCCACGATAGCTCGGGGTGCGCGTGGAGATCGCGACGGAAGTCCCGCAGCCAGTCCCCCTTGTGCAGCAACCACTCGTCCACCCGGGCTGCGCCCGTCGCGCCGCTCACTCTCCGTTGTTCCTTCCTCGGCGCGCGGCACCGTCCAGCAACCGCGCGCGCTCCGTCTCGTTCTCCGCGACCGCGGCGAACGCGGCGGCCAGTGCGAGCGCACCATCGCGCACGGCCCGGTCGGCCGAGGCGCTCGCGGCGGCCGCCGTGAATTCCGGCTGGTGGGTCACGGCCCCGCCGGTATCCAGGCCGATCAGCGGATGGATCGACGGTACCGCGTGGCTCACGTTGCCCATATCGGTACTCCCCAGGGGCACCGCGCGTTCGTACTCGGGCGCCACCGGCTCGCGGCCTATCGCCACAGCGGCCGAGCGGTACGCCTGCGCGAGGGCCTCGTCACTGCGCAACTCGGAGTAGCTGGGAGAGACCTCACGCACCTCGTGGGTGCACCCGGACGCGAGCGCCCCCGCGGCGAAGCAGTCGTTGGCACGCTCGGCCAACCGGTCCAGCGATTCGGCTGTCTCCGCCCGCAGGTAGTACAACAGCTCCGTGGCCGCGGGAACGACGTTCGGCGCGGTACCGCCCTCGCTGACGAATCCGTGCAGTTGCTGTCCCGGCTCGAGGTGCTGCCGTAGGAGACCGAGCGCGACCTGGGCCACCGTCGCCGCATCGCCCGCGTTGCGCCCCGCCCACGGAGCCGCGGAGGCGTGCGCCTCCCGCCCGGTGAACGAGATCGCGAGATCGGCCAAAGCCAGGGTGCGGGTGCGCACCACGTCGAACGGGGCCGGGTGCACCATGCCTGCGCACGCCACTGCGTCGAAGGCGCCGCGCCGCAACATGAGAACTTTGCCGGCACCGGACTCCTCCGCCGGGGTCCCGTAGACCTCGACGGTGAGCCCCATGTCATCGGCGACGGAGGCCAGCGCCAGACCCGCCCCGACGCCCGCCGCGGCGATGATGTTGTGCCCGCACGCGTGGCCTATCCCGGGCAGCGCGTCGTACTCGGCGAACACGGCGACGCGCAGCGGGCCGGTGCCACTGCGCGCGACAAGCGCCGTTTCGAGATCGGCGATACCGCGGGTCACGGCGAATCCGTGACCGGCGAGCGCCTCGGCCACCAGTCCCGACGCGTAGTGCTCCTCGAATGCCAGCTCGGGCCGCGCATGCACGGCGTGGCTCAGCGCCACCAGCTCGGGAGCCGCGGCGTCGACCGTCTCGGTCAGGCGGGCGAGGGTGGAGGCGACGGGCACCGGCACCGTCAGCCGAACTTGACTTCGGTGGTCGGCACCGCGAGGTCGGCGATGAGCGGCGCGTGCAGATCGTTCTTGATCTTGTTCAGCGTCGGCCCGTCGGCGGCGGCGTTCGCAGCGGCGCGCGCGGTCGCGGCGGCCAGCAGCTCGGCCTCCGAGGCGGTGCCCTGCGCGATACCGGCGGCCACCGCGTCACCGCCGCCGTAGCGACGTCCGGTGGTCATCGCCTCGACCGCGGTCTGGTAGGGCAGACGTGAACGCAGCAACGTGGCCATGCCCACCGTGAAGCCCATCTTGAGGCTCACCTCGGGGAGGCAGAAGAAGCCGCGATCGTCGCGCATCACGGTGAAGTCACAGGACAGGGCCAGCATCGCGCCGGCGCCGAAGGCATGGCCGTTCACCGCGGCCACGGTGGTCATGGGGAACGTCAGCAGCCGGCTGAACACCGTGTGCACGCGGTCCAGGTACGACGGCAGCTCGCCCACGTTGGCCAGGATGTACATCACGTCGAGGCCGTTGGAGAAGAACTTGCCGGTGGCGGTGACCACCAGCGCTGCGGGCGCCCCCGCCGCCTGCGCCTCGATCTCGTCGAGGCGGGCGTGCACCGCGTCGATCCAATCCGGGGAGAAGCGGTTCTCGGGGTTGGTCTCCGAGAGCTCGACGCCCTCATCGCCCAGGAACAGAGTGAAGACGTCGTCGGTCCGCGTGACGTAAGGCATGGGCATTACGATAGCCGCTAGCATCTGGGGCCATGGCGCAAGTTCACGTGGTACGCGACTCCGGCATCGACGATCCCGCGGCAGCGGCCCGCGAGGCGGCCTCCGCTCTCACCGCGGCGACCGGTGGCGAACCCTTCGACGTGGCGGTCGTGCTCGGCTCCGGCTGGGCACCGGCGGCGGAGGCCCTCACCGCACGCGGCTCCGCTCTGGGTTCGGTGCCGATGGCCGATCTGCCGCACTTCGCGCCGCCCAGCGCGGCGGGCCACAAGGGGACCGCGATCGCCCTGGCGGTGGGCGGCAAGCGGGTGCTGGTGCTGCTCGGCCGCACGCACGCCTACGAGGGGCACGACCTGTCCCGGGTGGTGCACCCGGTGCGCACCGCCTGCGCGGCGGGCGCGAGCACCGTGATCCTCACCAACGCCGCCGGCGGGCTGCGTGAAGGCATGTTCGTCGGCGAACCGGTACTGATCTCGGACCACCTGAACCTCACCGCGCGCTCGCCGCTCGTCGGCGCGGAGTTCGTCAACCTGGTCGATGCCTACTCCCCCGCGCTGCGCGCCCTGGCGCAGCGAGTGGATCCCTCGCTCACGGATGGCGTGTACGCCGGGCTGCCCGGCCCGCACTACGAGACGCCGGCCGAGATCCGCATGCTGCGCACGCTCGGCGCCGACCTGGTGGGCATGTCGACGGTGCACGAGACCATCGCCGCTCGCGCCGCCGATGCCGCAGTCCTCGGCATCTCCCTGGTGACCAACCTGGCGGCCGGCATCACCGGCGAACCGCTCAATCACGAGGAGGTCCTCGAGGCCGGCCGCGAGGCGGCCGCACGGATGGGCGGCCTGCTCGCCGACGTGATCGAGGCGATGTAGGTGCAGACCCCGCAGGCGCAGGCCTGGATCGCCGCCGATCCCGATCCGCAGACCCGCGCGGAGTTGGAGGCACTCGATGCCGACGACCTCGCCGAGCGGTTCGCGGCACCGCTCACCTTCGGCACCGCGGGCCTGCGCGGCCCGGTGCGCGGCGGACCGTCGGGCATGAACATCGCGGTGGTCACCCGCACCACCTGGGCGCTCGGTGAATGGCTCAAGGGCAAGTGCCTGGGCGGGGGCACCGTGGTGGTGGGCCGCGACGCCCGGCGCGGCTCCGAGGCCTTCTTCGCCGCGGCCACCGAAGTGCTCGCCGCACAGGGGTTCGCGGTGGTAGCACTCCCCGAACCCGGCCCCACGCCGTGGGTCTCCTTCGCCACCAGGGCGCTCGGGGCCGTTGCGGGTGTGCAGATCACCGCCTCGCACAACCCGCCCGCCGACAACGGCTACAAGGTGTACCTCGATGGGGGTGCGCAGCTCGTGGCGCCCGCCGACGCCGAGATCGAGAAGTTGATCGACGGTGCCCCGGGCGCCGCGTCGATCGCCCGGGCGACGGTGCCCGACGACCCGCGGGCCACCGAGGTGCTCGCCGCATACCTCGACCGGGTTTCCTCGCTCACCGGCGCGCCCGCGGCGCCCCTGCGGATCGCGCTGACGCCGATGCACGGTGTGGGCGGCGCCGTCGCGGTGGAGGCCCTGCGGCGCAGCGGTTTCGATGACGTTCACGTGGTCGCGGAGCAGTTCGCCCCCGACGGCGAATTTCCCACGGTTGCCTTCCCGAACCCGGAGGAGCCGGGTGCGGCCGATCTGTTGCTGGCGTTGGCCGAGCGGGTGGACGCCGATCTCGCGGTCGCCTTGGACCCGGATGCCGACCGGTGCGCTCTCGGAGTGCGCGGCCCGGACGGCTGGCGCATGCTCACCGGCGATGAATCCGGTGCGCTGCTGGGCGATCACCTGCTGTCCTCGCCGCTACCGGGTTCGCCGTCGGACCCGCTGGTGGCGACCACGATCGTCAGCTCCGAACTGCTCGGCGCGATCGCGGCGAGCCACGGAGCGCGGTACGCCCGCACGCTCACCGGGTTCAAGAACCTGGTCCGTGCCGGGACCGGTTTGGTGTTCGCCTACGAGGAGGCACTGGGGCTGTGCGTCGATCCGGCCGCGGTGCGCGATAAGGACGGTATCTCCGCGGCGGTGGTCGCCGCCGCGTACGCGGCATCGCTCAAGGCCGGGGGCGCGAGCCTGCTCGACGCGCTGCACTCGCTGTACCGGCGACACGGTGTGTACCTCACCAGCCAGTACTCGCTGCGCGTGGACGATGTCTCCCGGATCGGGAACATCATGGCCCGGTTGCGGGCGGATCCGCCCGCAGCGGTTGCGGGCACGCCGGTCGGCTGTGAGGATCTGCGGCAGGCTCGGCCCGCGACGGACGCGCTGGTCTTCCGTGGCGATGGCGTGCGAGTGACCGTGCGCCCCTCGGGAACCGAGCCCAAGGCGAAGTTCTACCTGGAGGTGATCGTGCCGGTGTCGGAGAACGAGGGCCAGGAGGCGATCGCGCATGCCGAGGCGGCCGGCCGCTCGCGGTTGACCGCGGTGACCGACACCGTCCGCGGGTGGGCGGAGCTGACGTGAGCCGCCCGGGAGGCAGTACCGAGCGCGGCCGGGTGATCGTGGTGTCGGTGATCGTCGGCATGGCGATCGTGGTGGCTGCCGCAGCCGGCGCGGCGGCGTTCGTCAACGGCCGGGAGGACCCGGCCGCGACGGCAGCCGCGCCGAATCCGTCCGCGCCCTCGTCGGGCTCCTCCGCACCGTCGGCGCCGCAGCCCCCGGAGAGCCTCGACGATGCCCCGTTACCGCCTGCGCCCACTGTGCCCGGCACCGACCGGCACGGCTTCCTGGGGACGCCGGCCCGATGCGCCGACATCGATCCCGCACGGATGATCGTGCAGACCGCGACCTCGCAAGCCGTGGTCTGCGCGCGCGGTGATGCGCTCTACTACGCCGGTTGGCGCAGTGACACCGGCGTCGGCACCCGCATCGACGGGGTGCTCCCCGCCGGACCCGGTTGGGTGGCACGGGCCCCCGATGCCACCATCAACATCACCCCGCAAGGACTGGTGATCTCCACCGCCACAGGCGAATTCACCGAACCGGCGACCGCCTTCTGGGCGGGCTGACGCGCTCCGGTCAGCTCCAGCGCGGTCCGAACTGCCGGTCACCCGCGTCGCCGAGACCAGGAACGATGTAGGCATCCTGGTTGAGTCCACGGTCCACGGTGGCCGTGACCAGCCGCACGGGGTGCCCGCAATCGGTGAGGGCCCGTACGCCTTCGGGGGCGGCGACCACGCATACCGCGGTGACGTCGGTGGCGCCGCGCTGCGCGAGCAGGCCCAGGGTCTCGACCATCGATCCGCCGGTCGCGAGCATCGGGTCGAGTACGAACACGGGGCGGCCCGCGAGGTCCGCGGGCAGCGACTGGAAGTAGGGCTCGGGAACGTAGTTCTCCTCGTTACGGCCCATACCGACGAAACCCACCTGCGATTCGGGCAGCATCGCGTGCGCCTGATCGACCATGCCGAGTCCGGCGCGCAGCACCGGCACCAGCAGCGGGGGCGCGGCGAGCCGCGCACCGTCGGTCACCTCGAGCGGCGTGGTCACCGGCTCGGCCACCACGGCGGCGTCGCGCATGGCCTCGTAGACCAGCATCTGGGTGAGTTCTTTGAGGGCGGCCCGGAACGACGCGTTGTCGGTCGATTCCGCGCGGAGCGTGGTGAGCCGGACGGCGGCCAGGGGGTGGTCGACCACGGTGATCTGCATGCGGCAAGCGTATCGGGAACCCGACGGCCCGCTCGCCCGTCCAATTGAAGAGGGGAACGGACAGGGGGAAAAGGCGTGGAGGATTTCCGGATGGACCTGCCGTCGGTGGCCAGTGCCGGCGGCTCGCTGGGCACTCTGGCCACGGCGGTGACCGCGGTGGCGGGGACCGGCGCGGTGTCGGGCGCGGCGCTCGCGCCGGTGTTCGGGGTGGTGGGCGGGGACTACGTGGCGGGGCTGCTGGGCGCCGTCGCCGCCGCGGACACCGAACTCGTGCGGTTGGCCGCGTACTACGCCTCCGCTGCGGCCGGTGCGGCGAGGACGGTGGCCGCGTCCGCCGCAACCGAGGCAGGCGGCACCGCGGCGCTGCTCGGAGTGTGGGGCGGCGCGGGATGAACGCGATCGTGCAGGCGTTGGCGGCGCCCCTGCGCACACTCCTGGACGCCTTCGGTTCCGGCGACCTCACCACCGGAGGCGTCGATGCGGCGATCGCCGCAATCCAATCCGAGTTGGACCGGATCAGCGCACAGACCCGCAGCACCAACGTGACGGTCGGGCAGTCGTGGACGGGACAGGACGCGGGCGCCGCGCAGCGGTCCATCGGCTCGGGCGGGGTATCGGCGTTGGCACTGGCCCAGCACACCGGTTCGATCAAGGAGTCGGTCACCGTGGCCGCCGAGAAGGTCCGTGGCGGGCAGGCCGAGCTGCGGCGGATCCTGGACTCCTTCCTGCAGCAGGCGGAGGCCGCCGATCCCTCGCTCGCCAACCCGGGCGGGCTGATCGCGGTGCTCACCCTTGCCGCGGATCACGTGCAGCAGGCCCTCGACGTGCTCACGAAGGTGCGCGGCGAGCTCGACGATGAGACCGGGAAGGTGAGCGAGCTGGCGGCGAACACACCGACGGCTCCGGGCACCGTCGACGGTGGTGCGGCCACGACCCCCGCGTCGGCCACCGGCAGCGCCGCTCCCTCGGCTTCTCCGTCGCTCGGCGCCGGCAGCTCCAGCGGAGGCGGCGCGTCGCCCGGCGGCGGCCTGAGCACTCTGCCGACCTCGCTCCTCGGCTCGCCCCGCTCGTCCGGATCGGGCAAGGGTTCCTCCGCCACGGCGCAGACCGCGAGCGCGCGGAGTACCCGGGGCGCCTCCGACACCAAGGGCGGGGTGGCGATCCGCCTGCCCGACGGTTCGGTGGTGAAGGCCCCGAACGCCAAGGCGGCAGCAGCGGTGCAGGCCGCACTCACCCAGATTGGCGTGCCCTACGCGTGGGGCGGTACCTCGCCGGGCGTCGGGCTCGATTGCAGCGGACTGACCCAGTTCGCCTACCGGCAGGCCGGGATCGAGCTGCCCCGGATCGCCGTGGATCAGGTGGTGGGCGCTCAGGTGAGCGCGTCGAATCTGCAACCCGGTGACCTGGCCGTCTGGGACGGCCACGTCGCAATGGTGGTGGGCAACGGGCTGATGGTCGAGGCGGGCGACCCGGTCCAGCTGTCGTCGATCCGCACCGACAACATCGGCCAGGGATTCCACGGCTTCTGGCGGCCCACCGGCTGACGGTGCGGTGCACTAGTGTGGGCGCCATGGCGTCTGACATCGTCCCGATCGAACTCGGCCTCACCGACGGCCCGGTGTACACCCTGTGGGCACCGCGCTGGCGCGACGGGGAGGACGAATGGGAGGCCTTCCTCGGTCTCGACGAGGATCTCTACGGCTTCTCCTCCGTGGCCGAGTTGGTGGCTTTCGCCCGCAGCGGCGCGGCGAACGACCTCGACGATCATCCCGCGTGGGAGGCCCTGACCACCCTCCCCGCAGAGGCCTTCGTGCCGCGCGAGGACCGCAGCTTCGACCTGATCTCTGTGCCCGAGCTGGCCGCCGAGGAGCCCACGCCCGAGGTGATCGCCGAACTCGAGGACACCCTCGAGATCGTCGGCCTGATCGGTGAGGTGTGCGAGCTGATCGACGTCACCAAGTTCTTCAACGGCAATCCCGTGCTGGGTACCGTCCGCATCGGTACCCGCAATTTCGAGGGCCGCGAGGGCGCCGAGATGTGGCACAAGGTGGGCCAGATCATCAGCCGCAAGTGGGACGATGTGGTCGATGCGATCGAGGGCGTGGTCACCACTCCGAAGGTCTCCGCGACGGTCACCGAGACGGCCGAGCAGGAACTCGCCGCCGCGGCCGAGAAGGCCGCTGCTGCGGCCGCCGACAACGACGAGCTCGAGGACGACGATCTCGATACCCTCGACGACGACACCGACACCGATCTCGACGACGACGCGGATGCCGAAGCGGACGCGGACGCAGACGAGACCGAGGATGACGAGGAGTTCGAGGAAGACGATTCGTTCTGGGGTCAGGTCGGCATCGATCCGATCAAGATCATCACCTCGGACGGCGAGTACTACACGCTGCGCTGCTACCTCGACGACAACCCGATCTTCTTGGGCCGCAAGGGCAAGATCTTCGTCTTCGACTCCACCGGATCACTGGCCCGCTACCTCGCGGACGATGAGGACAGCGAGCTCTCGGCGGTGTCCACCTTCGACGAGGTGCAGGTGGCCGCCACCGACGGCTCGCTCGAGGTGGAGGTGCTCGACGAGAACGTCTACGTGCTGCCCGGTATCGGCGAGGACATCGCCGACGGCCCGCGCCGGATCGACCGGGAACAGCTGGATCTCGCAGTCGAGTTGCTCCTGGACGCTGCAGATTTCGCCGATGACGATTCGGTGCGCGATGCGCTGCGCCCCACTACACCGCTGGGCTTCTTCGTCTCCTACGCGCTGGATCCGCAGCCGCGGCGGCTGGCCCCGTCGGGCCCGTTCGATAACGAGGCGGAGGCGTGGCGGGCCCTCGAGCACGACCTCGAGGACCGCCTCACCACCAAGAACTGACCCGGCTCAGCCGATCAGCACGGCGTAGCCGGGCTTGATCACATCGTCGATGAGCGCCAGGCGTTCGTCGAACGGCAGGAAGGCCGACTTCATCGCGTTGATGGTGAAGCGCTGCAGGTCCGACCAGCCGTAGCCGAAGGTCTGCACCAGCTTGAGCATCTCGAGGCTCATGGAGGTGTCGCTCATCAGCCGGTTGTCGGTGTTCACGGTGACCCGGAACCGCAACTGCGCCAATAGGTTGAACGGGTGCTGCTCCAGCGAGGCCACCGCCGCCGTCTGCACGTTCGAGCTGGGGCACAACTCGAGTGGGATGCGGGCGTCGCGCACCCGGGCGGCGACCAGGCCGAGCCCTGCGCCCGAGAAGTCCGTGGCATCGAGGCCGACCCCCTCGGGGAGGGTGATGTCGTCGACGATCCGCACACCGTGGCCGAGTCGATCGCACCCGCAGAAGGCCAGCGCCTCGTGGATCGACGGCAGGCCGAAGGCCTCACCGGCGTGAATGGTGAACGGCGCCGAGTGGTCGCGCATGTACTCGAACGCGTCCAGGTGACGGCTGGGCGGGAACCCGGCCTCAGCACCGGCGATATCGAAGCCCACGGCGCCCCGGTCACGCCAGCGCACCGTCAGTTCCGCGATCTCCCGGGAGCGGGCGGCATGCCGCATCGCGGTCACCAGGCACCGCACCACGATCGGATGCCCGTCGGCCTTCGCCGCGGCCTCGCCCTCGGCGAAGCCGGACAGCACCGCTTCCATCACCTCGTCGAGCGAGAGGCCGCGCTCGGTGTGCTGCTCGGGGGCGAACCGCACCTCGGCGTAGACCACGCCGTCCGCGGCGAGATCCTCGGCGCATTCGCGGGCCACGCGGCGCAGCGCGTCCGACGTCTGCATCACCCCGACGGTGTGCTCGAAGGTCTCCAGATACTTCACCAGCGAGCCGGAGTCCGCGGCCTCACGGAACCAGGTCGCGAGCTCGGGTTCGGTACTCGCGGGCAGGTTCTCGTAACCGGTCTCCGCGGCGAGCTCCAGGACGGTGCGCGGCCGCAGCCCGCCGTCCAGGTGATCGTGCAGCAGCACCTTGGGCGCGCGGCGCAGGGAGGACAGATCGATGGGGGTGGGACCAACCGGATTCGCCATAGGGCAAAACTACCCGGTGATCAGCTGGGTGACGATCCCGGTGGCGCAGGAGTAGCGGCATCAGGGGCCACGCCGGCGCGAACGCCGCGCGGAGACAGGCCGCTCTCGACCCGGCATGATTTGTTGAAGGCCTGTGGATCGTCGAACCCGACGGTGGCCGCCACCGCTGCGATCGGCATCGTGGTGTGACGCAACAGGTGCACCGCGCGCTCGATCCGGCGGTGACGCACGTAGCCGATCACGGTGCGTCCCGTCTCGGCACGAAACAAGCGAGTCAGATGGGTATGCGAAATCCCCACTTCCGCCGCGATGCCGGCCACCGTGAGCCGATCCTGCAGACGCGCCTCGATGATCGACAGCGCCTGCGCGACATGATCGACCGGGTCGTTGGCAGGTGCGCCCGCCGAAACCGCCCGGTCGAGCACTCGATGCAAGGCGATCCAGATCTCCGCGGCGCTGCGCTCGGGCCGGAGTATCGCGTTCGCGACCGCGAGGCGAAAGTTCTCGTCGATCGCGGGATATTCCGGGCCGAGAGGCACGACGAGCGGCGCACCAGGGCCGTGCTCCGGATCGGCGTCCGCGGGCGCCGAGAAGTGCACGTAGCGGTGCCGACTCGGCCCCCGATAGCGATACTCGGTGACCGCCCCCGGCGGCACCAGGGAGACGGCGCCGGGCCTGATCTGATAGCTCACACCATCGATCAGCAGCTCGGCCGCGTACGAGTACAGGTGAAAAGCCCACAGGTCCGGAAGCTGGAAGACGTCGACGTCGCGAACCACACCGTGGACCGCATTGCCCGCAGCGACCAGCACCGGAGGGCTCTCGACATTGAGCATGATGGTGAAAATTTACCATTTTCGGACCGGCGTGACCCACGACTTCGGCGGCTTGCGGATCTAGCGTTTTTCAGCATGACCACCACCCCAGACCGCAAGCACCTCTTGTCCTCCGTGGAGATGGCACGGTTCGTCGCGACGCGCGCCGTGACCCTCGACGCCGTTGTCCCTCAGGCGCTCAACGATCGCGCGATAGCCGTCCTCGATGCCGGAATCCCGGAGCACCCGTACGGCACCCCGCTCGATGTGGCCTACCCCCGGGGATCGTTCGCACGCGAACTCCTCGACCTCCCCGCGATCGCGGGTGCCGTGCACAGCCTCGTGGGGCCCGACCCGCGGATCGACCACCATCACGTGCACATCCGCGAGGCCCGCGGCGGCGAGGCGCAGAACATGCATGCCGACGCCGTGCTCGATCCGCGGGAGACCGCGTTCGACGTCCAGCTCATGTATTACCCGCACGCAGTGACGCTCGAACAGGGTGGCACGCTCAGCGTGCCCGGGACGCACCTGCGACGGATCAACGAGACCAGGATCGGGCGCTATCAGAACCTCGTCGGCCAACGTCGCCTCACCTGTCCAGCAGGCACCGTCGTTCTTCTGCACCATGGCATCTGGCACGGCGGTCGTCGCAATGATTCGGACACACCGCGTTACATGTTCAAGATCCGGTTCAACCCCTCCGTGCGCCAGCTCCGCCTGTGGAACACCGACGATATCGCCTCCCCCGAGGTGCTGGAGATCCTCACGCAGACGCCTCAGTGGGCGCCGGGCGACGAAGGGCGGCTCGAGCAGATCAATCGCGCGAAGCTGTGGCGTGCCCTGACGGGCGACGACACCTTCGACATCGACTACTACCTGACGCGGGCGGCGATCACGCCGACGTTCGTCGCCCCCGCCGCCACCGACACACGGCTGGCGGCGTCCGACCGCAGCGCCGGCGCGAACCTCTGAAGGGACGACACATGACCGACACCACCCTCGACCCTCGCACCGTCGACGAATTCCTCGGCGCACCGATCGCCGAACCCTCAGTGCGTCAACAGATCATGATTCTGTACACGGCGACCTCCGCGCTCGATTCCGCGGTGATCGGGTGGTCGCGATACGACGGGACCGGGCGAACCACACCCACCATGGGCGACGGCGATCAGCCGCCGTACCGCACCGGTGTCGATGCACTCGTCGACGGCTGGCGCCTGTTCCAGGCCTCACAGCTGCTCCCGCCCGCACGCGGCGGCGAGCACGACACCTCGTATCTACCGTACGAATTCTGGCTCAGCCGCCTGGTCACGATCGATGATCGTCAGCGCTCGGCGAGGTAGGTGAGGATCGCGCGGACACGCCGGTTCCCCTCCTCCGGTGGCAGGTCCAGCTTGGCGAAGATGTTCGCCACGTGTTTGGCCACGGCGGCGTCCGAGACCACCAGGGCGGCACCGATCTCGGGATTGCTCCGTCCTTCGGCCATCAGTGCGAGCACCTCACCCTCACGGGGAGTGAGCCGGTCGAGCACGGTGGTGGTGAACATCTTCCGCACCACCTCCGGATCGACGATCACGCCGCCGGAGGCCACCGTGTCGAGCGCGCGGACGAAGTCGTCGACCCGCCCCACCCGTTCTTTGAGCAGGTAGCCCACGGCGCCACCGGTGTCGAGCAGCCGCCGGGCGTACGCGGCGGCAACGTATTGGGAGAGCACGAGCACCGGCAGCTCGCTCCGCGCCGCCCGCAGGTCGAGGGCGGCGCGGAGGCCGTCGTCGCCGTGGCCGGGCGGCATCCGCACGTCCGTCACCACCAGGTCGATGGTGCCGGTGTCCACGGCGCGGAGGGCGTCGGCGTCGCCGAGGACCGTGGTCACTTCATGACCGGCCCGCTCGATGATGCGTTGCAGCCCCTCGGCGAGCAGCACGGAATCCTCGGCGACGACGATGCGCATGCTTAAGCAGGCTAGGGCATCGACCAATGCAGGGTGGTCGGGCCACCGGCGGGGCTGAGCACCGTGAGGGTGGCGCCCAGCGATTCCGCCCGCTCCACCAGGCCCGCGAGGCCGGTGCCGGCGGCCACGTCCGCTCCGCCCGGGCCGTCGTCGGTCACCGTCATCGCGGGCGGCTCGGCGGTGAAGACGATCCGCACCGAGCCGGCGCCGGCGTGCTTGATCGCGTTCGTGACGGCCTCGCTGGCGGTGTAGTACATGGCGCGCTCCACATCGACGGGTAGTCGCCGGCCGGACTGCCAGCCCTTGCCCGCGACCACGTCGACGCGCAGCGGTCCACCGAGTTCCGCGCACGCCGCCTCGACACCCGCATCGTCGAGCACCTGTGGGTGCACACCGCGGACGGTATCGCGCAGTCCCGCGAGCGCGCGCTCCACCTGGGCCTGGGCCTGGGCGACCTCGCCACGGACACTCTCATCGTCGACGCTCTGCTGCAGCATCCCGAGCTGCATCGACAAGCTCACCAGGTCCTGCTGCGGTCCGTCGTGCAGGTCGCGTTCGATCCGGCGGCGCTCCCCCTCGAAGGAGTTCACCAGCACACCCCGGGACGTCTGCAACTGCGCGACCAGGCGGCGCAGTTCGTCCTCACGGGGGCTGAGCATGCCCTGCGCCAGGGCGGCGCAGACCGCCGATACCGCGTAGGCGAGGTAGACGCCGACGGCACCGAACACCACACCGAGAGCGCACAACACAAGGCCGCCGAGCCGACTCTCCACCGACCAACCGAAGATCTGAATCGGCTCGTTCTGAGTGATCCAGGGCGCCATGAGCATGGCACCGACGACGGTGCCGTAGATCATCACGGCGAAGGAGATCATCGGACCGAACGCGGCGAGAACGAGCCCGTACGCCACCTCGCGCCAGGTGGACGCCTCGCCGAGCCGGTGCCCGGCGCGGGCCGCGAGGGTGCCGCTGATCGGCGGGTGGGGGTCGGCGATGGCCGGCAGTTTCATGAGCATCACCCGCTTGCGCTCGAGCTTGGCGATGAGGAACGACCACGCCGGGGCGAACGGGATCAACACGATCACGATGTACAGGAAGAACAACACCCAGCCGATCACCAGGGTGGAGATCAGGTAGGCCAGGCCGCGCCACGATGCCGACGAGCCGAGCAGATCGGCCGGGCTCCGCAACGGCGCGAACAGTGAGGAGCGGCCGCGGGTTTCGTCTGGATACGGGCCGGTGGGGGTCATGGCGGTTTCGATCATGCCCGAGACGTTAGGGCCGCGTCGAGCCCCGCACACGGGCTCGCACGCCCCGGTCTGTGGTGGTGCCAGCACTACCGCGGGCCGCTAGCGTGGCGGTCATGCGCATCGCGATCCTCGACGACTACCAGAACGTCTCCCGCGAATTCGGTGACTTCTCCGGCCTCGACGTGACCGTGTTCACCGATCCACTCACCGACGTCACAGCGCAGCTCGCGGAGTTCGACGCGGTGGTCGCGATGCGCGAGCGCACCCGCTTCCCGGCGGCGGTGCTGCGGTCCCTGCCCCGGCTGCGGCTGCTCGTCTCGACCGGCCGCCGCAACGCCGCGATCGATCTCGCGACGGCATCGGAGCTCGGTATTACGGTGTGCCACACCGGGTACCGGCCGGCAGCAGCGGCCGAACACACCTGGGCTCTGATCCTCGCGGCGCTGCGGCACGTGCCGGCGGAGGACGGAAACATCCGGACCGGGCGGTGGCAGAGCACCGTCGGGACCGAGCTCGACGGTGCTGTACTCGGACTGGTGGGGCTGGGCAATCTCGGGCGCCGCGTGGCCCGCGTGGGCGCGGCGTTCGGGATGGAGGTGCTCGCCTGGTCGTCGAACCTGCAGGCGCAGCGGGCCGCCGAGGGCGGCGCGACCGCGGTCACCAAGGAGGAGTTGTTCTCGCGCGCCGACGTGGTCTCGATCCACTACGTGCTCTCGGAGCGCTCGCGCGGCATCGTCGGGGTCGCCGACATCACCCGGATGAAGCGCGGAGCACTGCTGGTCAACACCTCTCGCGCCGGCGTGCTCGACACCGCCGCGGCGGCCGCGGCGGCGGACCGCGGCGATATCCGCCTCGCGCTCGACGTCTTCGATACCGAGCCGCTGCCCACCGGCGATCCCCTGCGCCAGCTGCCGAACTCGGTGCTCACCGGCCACATCGGCTACGTCACCGAGCAGCAGTACCGGGTCTTCTACGCGGATGCGGCCGAGGACGTCCGCGCCTATCTCGCGGGCGCCCCCGTCCGCGTCATGAACCCCTAGGCCGTCACCCGGTCGAGGACCAGCGAACCGCGCGGGGCGGCGGTCTCGCCGATCACGGCCGCCCCGTCGAGCGCGGCGATCGCGCCGTCGAACTTCTCTTCGGTGTCGGTGTGCAGCGTGAACAGCGGCTCCCCTGCGGTGACGGTGTCGCCGACGCCCGCGTGCCAGGTGACGCCCGCGCCGGCCTGCACCGGCTCGCCCTGCCGCTCGCGGCCCGCGCCGAGGCGCCAGGCGGCGATGCCGACGCCCATCGCATCGAGTTCGGTGAGCACACCGGAGGCGGGCGCGGGGACGGTGCGGGTGTGCTGCGCGACGGGCAGCGGCGCGTCGGGGTCGCCGCCCTGGGCCGCGATCATCGCCTTCCAGCTGTCCATCGCCTTACCGTTGGCGAGGTGCTCCGCGGGGTCGGCGTCGACGCCGGCGAGGGCGAGCATCTCCTTCGCGAGCGCGAGGGTCAGTTCCACCACATCCGACGGTCCCCCACCGGCGAGCACGTCGAGCGATTCGGCGACCTCGAGACCGTTGCCGGCACTGCGGCCGAGCGGAGTGGACATGTCGGTGAGGAGGGCGACGGTGTCGACGCCGGAGTCGTGGCCGAGCGCGACCATGGTCTCGGCGAGTTCGCGGGCCTGCGCTGCGGTCTTCATGAAGGCGCCCTTACCCACCTTCACGTCGAGCACGAGCGAGGCGGTGCCCTCGGCGATCTTCTTGCTCATGATCGAGCTGGCGATCAGTGGGATGGCCTCGACCGTGCTGGTGACATCGCGCAGCGCGTAGAGCTTCTTATCAGCGGGTGCGAGGCCCGAACCGGCCGCACAGATCACACCGCCCACCTTCTCCAGCTGGTCGAACATCTGCTCATTGGTCAGGTCGGTCCGCCAGCCCGCGATCGCCTCGAGCTTGTCCAGCGTGCCGCCGGTGTGGCCGAGACCGCGGCCGGACAGTTGCGGCACGGCGACACCGTACGAGGCGACGAGCGGTGTGAGCGGCAGGGTGATCTTGTCGCCCACGCCGCCGGTCGAGTGCTTGTCGGTGGTCGCGAGGGGCTTGCCGTCGCGGCGCAGTCCGGAGAAGTCCATCCGCTCGCCGCTGGCGATCATGGCCGCGGTCCAGCGCGCGATCTCACGGCGGTCCATCCCGTTGAGGAAGATCGCCATCGCCAGCGCCGACATCTGGTAGTCGGCCACCTCACCGCTGGTGAACCGGTCGATCACCCAGTCGATCTGGCCGTCGGTGAGGGCCTTACCGTCGCGCTTGGCGGCGATCACCGAGACCGCATCGAAGACTTCACTCATCACTTGACCTCCTCGAGGTCGTCGGGCCCGAAGGCATCAGGCAACAGTGTGCTCAGCGGCACGGGGCCCGAGCGGTGGTCGACGAGGAGTTCTCCCCCGCCGTGTTCGTAGAGCAGCTGGCGACACCGCCCGCAGGGCATCAGGATGTCGCCGTTGGCATTGGTGCACGAGAAGGCGAGCAGCCGTCCGCCCCCGGAATTGTGCAGCGCGCTGACCAGTCCGCACTCCGCGCAGAGCCCGAGGCCGTATGAGACATTCTCCACATTGCATCCGGACACGACCCGGCCGTCGGTGGTGATGGCGGCGGCCCCGACGGGATACTCCGAATAGGGCGCGTAGGCCCGCCCCATCGCCTCGACGGCCGTGCGCCGCAACATCTCCCAGTCGATCTCCGGCACCGTCGGCCACACCCTTTCGCTACGTTGTTGATCACGAGTCAATTTATGTCAGGCAAACCTAACTAAATCCTTTCGGCCCCAACGGATCGGGACCGTGGTTTCGATTCCACATTCCCGTGGGTTTAAGGTCAAGGCGTGGGTTCAGGTACACGTCGGGATTGAAGCGCCGTCCGGGCTGACGAGCTGCCCGAGGTGACTGATTCCGCCGCGTCCATCAACGATGATGTCGAAGGCAGGGCTCGATGAGCAGTACTACTGAGGTGGTGGCGGCGAAGGAGCCGCGCCGCGTCTCCCTCTACAAGGGCGACCCGGGAATGTTGAATTGGGTGCTGCACCGCATCAGCGGCGTCACCATCTTCTTCTTCCTCTTCGTCCACGTCCTCGACACCGCGGTCATCCGCATCGACCCCGAGGCCTACGACGCGGTCATCAAGACGTACAAGACGCCGCTCATCGGTCTTCTCGAGATCGGCCTGGTCATGGCCATCCTGTTCCACGCCCTCAACGGCATCCGCGTGATCCTCGTGGACTTCTGGAGCAAGGGCGTGCAGTACCAGAAGGCGATGTCGATCGCGGTGTGGGTGGTCTTCCTGATCACCGGCGCCGGCATGGCCGCCCGTCTCCTCTACATCATGTTCACGAACTAGGGGACCGATAGATGACTACCGCGAACGAGCCCAAGCTCGCCAAGACGCTGCTCAAGCAGTACGACCGCCCCGCCTCGCTCGACAACCCCCGCTCCCCGCACCGTCCCACCGGCGGCAACTTCGAGAAGTACGCATGGCTGTTCATGCGCTTCTCGGGCATCGCCCTGCTGGTGCTGGTCTTCGGCCACGTTTTCATCATGCTGGCGCTCGACAGCGACGGCGTGCACCGGATCAACGCCGCGTTCGTCGCGCAGCGCTGGGCCAGCCCGTTCTGGCAGATCTGGGACATCACCATGCTGTGGCTCGCCCAGTTGCACGGCGGCAACGGCCTGCGCGTGATCATCGATGACTACGCCAAGAAGGACCGCACCCGCTTCTGGCTCAAGGCACTGCTCGTCCTGTCGATGATCCTCGTGGTCGGCCTCGGCTCGTACGCGCTGCTCACGTTCGAACCGGCCTCCGTGCCCACCGCGCAGTAGCGCCAGGAAGGACTCACCCGCATCATGCAGGAACATCGTTACGACGTGGTGATCATCGGCGCCGGTGGCGCCGGTATGCGCGCTGCCATCGAGGCCGGCCCGCGGGCCCGCACCGCAGTGCTCACCAAGCTCTACCCCACTCGCTCGCACACCGGCGCGGCGCAGGGCGGCATGTGCGCCTCGCTGGCCAACGTCGAGGAGGACAACTGGGAGTGGCACACCTTCGACACGGTCAAGGGCGGCGACTACATCGTCGACCAGGACGCTGCGGAGATCATGGCCAAGGAGGCCATCGACGCGGTGCTCGACCTGGAGAAGATGGGTCTGCCGTTCAACCGCACGCCCGAGGGCAAGATCGATCAGCGCCGCTTCGGCGGCCACACCCGTGATCACGGCAAGGCGCCCGTGCGTCGCGCCTGCTACGCCGCGGATCGCACGGGGCACATGATCCTGCAGACGCTCTATCAGAACTGCGTCAAGCACGATGTGGAGTTCTTCAACGAGTTCTACGTCCTCGACATCGCACTCACCGAGACCGAGAACGGTCCCGTCGCGACCGGAGCGGTGGCCTACGAGCTGGCGACCGGCGAGCTGCACGTCTTCCACGCCAAGGCGATCATCTTCGCCACCGGCGGCTCCGGGCGGATGTACAAGACCACTTCCAATGCGCACACCCTCACCGGTGACGGCATGGGCATCGTCTTCCGCAAGGGCCTGCCCCTGGAGGACATGGAGTTCCACCAGTTCCACCCGACGGGCCTCGCGGGCCTGGGCATCCTCATCACCGAGGGCGTCCGCGGCGAGGGCGGCATCCTGCGCAACGTGGACGGCGAACGCTTCATGGAGCGTTACGCCCCCACCATCAAGGACCTCGCCCCCCGCGACATCGTCGCCCGGTCGATGGTGCTCGAAGTGCTCGAAGGCCGCGGCGCCGGACCGAACAAGGACTACGTGCTCCTGGATGTCACGCACATCCCGGAGGAGACCCTGATGGCCAAGCTGCCGGACATCATGGAGTTCTCGCGTACCTACCTCGGTGTCGACCCGGTCACCGAGCTGGTGCCGGTGTACCCCACCTGTCACTACGTGATGGGCGGCATCCCCACCAACATCCACGGCGAGGTGCTGCGCGACAACGAGAACGTCGTCCCCGGCCTCTACGCCGCCGGCGAGTGCGCCTGCGTCTCGGTGCACGGCGCCAACCGCCTGGGCACCAACTCGCTGCTCGACATCAACGTCTTCGGCCGCCGCTCCGGCATCGCCGCCGCCGAGTACGCCAACACCCACGACTTCGTCCCGCTCCCGGAGAACCCGGCCGAGATGGTCGAGAACTGGGTCGCGAACATGCTCAGCGATCACGGCAACGAGAACGTGATGGCCATCCGCACCGAGTTGCAGCAGACGATGGACAACAACGCCGCCGTCTTCCGCACCGAGAAGACCCTCACCCAGGCCCTCGAGGACGTCCGCGCTCTCAAGGCCCGCTACGACCATGTCACCGTGACCGACAAGGGCAAGCGGTTCAACAGCGACCTCCTCGAGGCCATCGAGCTCGGCTTCCTCCTGGAACTCGCCGAGGTCACCGTCGTCGGCGCGATCAACCGCAAGGAGACCCGCGGCGGCCACGCCCGCGAGGACTACCCCAACCGCGACGACGAGAACTTCATGGTGCACACCATGGCCTACAAGGAGGGCGAGGGCCTGGCCTCGGAGATCCGTCTCGACACCAAGCCCGTCGTGCAGACCCGCTACGAGCCGATGGAGCGTAAGTACTGATGACCGCTACCGCTGAATTCACGTCATCGACCGTCAACCCCCCGGTTCCGCCCGGCTCGACCATGGTCACGATCAAGGTCTACCGGTTCAACCCGGAAGATCCGGATGCCGCCGGCTGGCAGAGCTACAAGGTTCCTGCGCTGCCCTCGGACCGCTTCCTGAACCTGCTGCTGTACATCAAGGGCTACCTCGACGGCACCCTCACCTTCCGCCGCTCCTGCGCCCACGGCGTGTGCGGCAGCGACGCCATGCGGATCAACGGTGTGAACCGACTGGCCTGCAAGATGCTGATGAAGGACTTCCTCCAGGAGGGCAAGGAGGTCACCATCACGGTCGAGCCCATCCGCGGCCTGCCCGTGGAGAAGGACCTCGTGGTCGACATGGAGCCCTTCTTCGACGCCTTCCGCGCCGTGAAGCCCTACCTGATCACCTCGGGCAACGAGCCCACGCGCGAGCGGATCCAGTCGCCCACCGACCGTGAGCGTTTCGACGACACCACCAAGTGCATCCTGTGCGCCTGCTGTACCACCAGTTGTCCGGTGTACTGGATGGACGGCTCGTACTTCGGCCCGGCCGCGATCGTGAACGCGCACCGGTTCATCTTCGACAGCCGCGACGAAGGTGCCGCTGAGCGCCTGGACATCCTCAACGACGTCGACGGCGTGTGGCGTTGCCGCACCACCTTCAACTGCACCGATGCGTGCCCCCGTGGCATCCAGGTGACGAAGGCCATCCAGGAGGTCAAGCGCGCCCTCCTGTTCAGCCGCTAGCCAACAACTGCAGCCAGAGTCGCCCCGGGTCTCGCCTACGAGACCCGGGGCGTTCTCTTTCCCGGAGAGGATCGCCCGTGAGCGCCGGCCTCATGACCACCCCGATCGACGCGAGCGTGCTGCGCGGCCACCTCGACCTCGAACGCACCCCGCGCGGACTCGTCCCCCACCGGCTTCCGCCTGCCGCGCGGCGCCGGATCCCGGACGAACGCCTCGCATCGGCGCAGGCGCAGCCCTCGGGAATGCGATTGGTGTTCCGCACCGCGGCAACGACACTCGAGCTCGAGACCATCCCCACCAAACGGGTCTACGCGGGTCTCCCGCCACGTCCCGACGGGGTGTACGACCTGCTGGTCGACGGCCGGCTGATCGCCCAGACGACGGTGCCCGGCGGCGATCTCGACACCGTGGTCGACATGACGACCCAGGAGACCGTCGTCACGGAGGGTACCTCGGGCACGGCCCGATTCGACGACCTGCCACCGGGCGAGAAGCGGGTGGAGATCTGGCTTCCGCACAACGAAGCCGCCCGGTTGATCGCACTGCGTTCCGATGCCCCCATCGCGCCGATCGCCGACGACGCGCGCCGGGTCTGGTTGCACCACGGCAGCTCGATCAGCCACGGCTCCAATGCCACCCATCCCACGGGCACCTGGCCCGCGATCGCGGCCACCGCGCGCGGCGTCGACCTGATCAATCTCGGCTTCGGCGGCAGCGCGCTCCTCGATCCGTTCACGGCGCGCACGATGCGGGATACCCCGGCCGATCTGCTGAGCATCAAGATCGGCATCAACATCGCCAACGGCGACGTGATGCGGTTACGCGCGTTCACCGCGGCGATGCACGGCTTCCTCGACACCGTCCGGGACGGCCATCCCACCACGCCGCTCCTCGTGATCTCCCCCATCCTGTGCCCCATTCAAGAACACACCCCGGGCCCCGTGATGCCGGTCCCCACACGGAGCGGTCTCCGCTTCGAGGCGACGGGCGATCCGGCGGACGTGCGTTTCGGACGGCTCACCCTCACGGTGATTCGGGACGAACTCGCGCGGATCGTCACGGATCGGGCTGCCGAGGACGCGAACCTGCACCTGCTCGACGGCCGTGCCCTGTACGGGCCGGACGACCACGCCCGACTCCCGCTGCCCGATGCACTGCATCCCGACGGCACCACGCACCGATTGATCGGTGAACGGTTCAGCGATCTCGCATTCGGCCACGGCGGCGCATTCCATCAGTGACACCACATCGACGTCACCACGACACCATGCTGTAACTGTCGCTGAACTGCGGTTTTGCATGATCCTCGGCGGCCACACTTGACGTGACACCACAATGGTGTCACAGTAGTGCCATGGACCTCACGCCCTACGTCACCGAACTCCAGCGACAGCTGGCCGGCCCGGCCGAGCGCGAACTGGCCGACGCCGCCGACAACGGACTCGACGATCCGCGCGAGGCGGCCCAGCGACTCGCCGCCAGTGTCGACGCCGCCGCCCGCCTGGTACTGCTCGACGCGCTGTCGGCGGCGGCCGGGGCGATCACCCGCGACCTCGCGCCCGGCTCCGTCGATCTACGACTGCGCGGCCGCGAGGTGGACTTCGTCGTCACCCAGGCGCCCGCCGAGACGGATTCACCCGAGGCGGCCCCCGCGGTCGACATCGACGACACCAGCACCGCGCGCACCACTCTCCGTCTGCCCGACGCGCTCAAGGCACGGGTCGATGAAGCCGCGGCGGCCGACGGCCTGTCGGTGAATACCTGGCTGGTTCGTGCGATCGCGGCGGCCGTCTCCCCCAAACAGCGACGCTCCTCGCCGCGCGCATTGCGTACCGGCGACGATTTCGCCGGCTGGGCGAGGTAACCGCCTCCCCGCACCCCCTGAAAAAGAACGACTCGATCAGCCCCGCGGTCGCGCGGGGCGGACCGGCCATACCCGAAATACCCTCTGCGAAAGGACATCCCATGCCTACATTCGACACCCCGTCGCCCATCGACCTCGCCGTCAACCTCCAGGTCGGCGATCTCGAGGTGATCGCCGGCGACCGCACCGACACCGTCGTCACGATCTCCCCCACATCTGCGTCCAAGAGCGCCGACCGGCGCGCCGCCGAGGTCACCCGCGTGGAGTTCGACGGTGCCCGGCTCACCGTGGTGGGCCCTAAGCCGAAGTTCAGCCTGTTCGGCCCGTCCGAGTCCGTCGACGTGCGCGTCGAACTCCCGACGGGATCACGACTCACCGCCGAGGTGGCCTACGGCGGGACGCACAGCACGGGCCGACTCGGCGCCACGCGCATCAAGAACCCCGGTGGCCTCGTCGAACTCGGCGACACCGGCGACCTCTGGGTGCGAGCGGGGCACGGCAACGCCACGGTGGGCGATGTCGCCGGCTCCGCCGAGGTGACCGCCGATCACGGACAGATCCGGGCCGGCCGGATCGACGGAGACGCCCGCCTCAAGGCTTCACACGGCAGCGTCCGGGTGGAGGAGACCGGCGGCGCCGTCGAGGCCAACCTCTCGTACGGCGACCTCGATATCACGCGCTCCCTCGGTTCCGTCGCCGCGAAGACCGCCTACGGCTCGATCACGCTGCAGGAGGTGGTCTCCGGGGCCGTCGAGGTGGAGAGCGGCTACGGCCAGATCACGGTGGGGGTGAGCGCCGGTACCCCCGCCTGGCTCGACCTCAGCTCCAAGGAGGGGCGGGTCCGCAACGAGCTCGACGGCGACGATGCACCGTCGGACACCGAGAACTCCGTGTCCGTCAAGGCTCGGACCAACTACGGCGACATCGCCATCCGGCGCGCCCGCTGACGCGCCACACCGACGAGGAGAAACCCATGACCATGACTACGACCGACACCGCGATCGCGGTGCGCGGCATCGAGAAGTCGTACAAAGACCTCCAGGTACTGCGAGGCGTCGACTTCGACGTCGCGGCCGGCAGCATCTTCGCCCTGCTGGGTTCCAACGGCGCCGGCAAGACCACGCTGGTGCGCATCCTGTCCACCCTGCTGCACCCCGACGCCGGCACTGCCGTCGTCCACGGCTACGACGTGCGCGACGAGCCGCAGCTGGTCCGCGAATCCATCAGCCTCACCGGACAGTTCGCCGCGGTCGACGAGGTGCTCAGCGGCAGGGAGAATCTGATCCTGATAGCCCGGCTGCGGCACGAGACCGACCCCGAGGCGGTGGCGGACGATCTGCTCGACCGGTTCCGCCTCACCGAGGCCGGCGGCCGCAAGGTCGCGACCTATTCCGGCGGTATGCGGCGGCGGCTCGACATCGCGATGAGCCTGATCGGGAATCCGGCGGTGATCTTCCTCGACGAGCCCACTACCGGCCTCGACCCCGAGGCGCGCATCGACGTCTGGGAGGTGGTGCAGGGCTTGGCCGCTCGCGGCACCACGGTGCTGCTCACCACCCAGTACCTAGAGGAGGCGGAACAGCTCGCCGATCGCATCGCCATCCTGCGTGACGGCACCATCATCGCCAACGGCACGCTCGCGGAGCTCAAGCGCCTGCTGCCGCCCGCGAAGGTCGAGTACGTCGAGAAACAGCCCTCGCTCGAAGAGATCTTCCTGGCGCTCACCGGTGCCGTCACCCCGCCCCGCCCCGAATCCGAGGAACCGTCATGACCACCCACGCAGTCTCCGATACCCATGCCCTGCTGGGACGCTCGCTCAAACACATCACCCGGAGCGCGGACACCATCATCACCACCGCGCTCACCCCGATCGCGATGATGCTGCTGTTCGTGTACGTGTTCGGCGGAGCGATCAAGACCAGCACGGGCGAGGCCAACTACGTCAATTACCTGCTGCCCGGCATCCTGCTCATGGCCATCGCCTCGGGTATCGCCTACACCGCACTGCGCATGTTCAACGATATGCACGGCGGCATCTTTGAACGCTTCCAGTCGATGCCGATCGCCCGCTCGTCGGTGCTGTGGGCGCACGTGCTCACATCGATGGTGGCCAACGCCATCACGGTGGCGATCATCATCGGCGTCGCCCTGCTCATGGGCTTCCGTTCGTCCGCCGGTCCGCTGGCATGGCTCGGGGTGTTCGGCATCCTCGCGCTGTTCACGCTGGCGCTCACCTGGATCGCGGTGATCGCCGGTCTGTCGGCGAAGACCGTCGACGGGGCCAGCGGCTTCTCCTACCCGCTGATCTTCCTGCCCTTCATCAGCTCCGCGTTCGTGCCGACCGACACGATGCCCGGCCCGGTGCGCGCCTTCGCCGAGAACCAGCCGGTCACTTCGATCGTGAACACGATCTCCGCGCTGCTCGCCGAACGGCCGGTGGTGACCTCCGATCTGGTATCGGCTCTGGCCTGGTGCACCGGCATCCTGGTGCTGGCCTACGCCGCCGCCATGCTGGTCTACCGCCGCAAGATCAGCTGAGCCGCAATCGCTCCGAGGTCTGCTGCGCCGTGCGCTGATGCGCGCGGCGCAGCATCGTGCTCATGCCGAGGTCGAGGGCTGATCCTTCCTCAGATGCACCGGGGTGGCGAAGCAGAGCACGGCGATGAAGCCGAAGATGAGCGCCGTCGCCGGGAGATAGATGCTGTTGCCCATCGCATCGGCGAAGGGTCCCTTGAGGAAATCGGGCAACGGTCCCACCGAGCCGCTTATCGCGTCCTGCGACGGCGCCTGCCCGGGCGGGAAGACCGGAGTGAGCTTGGCCTGGATCTGGTTCTGCATGAGCACCCCGACCGAGGCACTGCCGAGCACCGCGCCCACCTGACGGGTCATGTTGTACACGCCCGATCCGGCGCCCGCCAGAGCAAGGGGCAGATTGCGGTTGGCGGTGGTCGCGAGCGGGCCCCAGATGAAGGCATTACCCACGCCCATGAGCGCGATCGGCGCGAGGATCCCTACGACGGGCGTCGTCGGCGAGGCCACGGCGCCGAGCCAGAACAGTGCGATCGAGTTGGCGGCGAAGCCGAAGCCCGCCAGGTACCGCGGGTGCACCTGGTCGATCAGCTTGCCGGACAGGGGCGCCAGGCCACCCGAGATCACGGCCAGGGGAATCAGCAGCAGCGCCGACCGGGTGGGGGTGAGCCCCATCGACTTCTGCGCGAAGAGCATCAGCGGAATCGACATACCGGTCACGGAGAATCCCATGGTGGCGATGGCGACATTGGCGAGGGAGAAATTGCGGTCCTTGAACAGCGTCAGGGACATCAACGGCTCGGGAGCCCTCCCCTGCCACCAGACGAACACCGCCAGCAGGACGAGTCCCGCGATGATCAGGGTCCACACGCCGATCGGTACCGGTCCCAGGTGCCAGATGGTGCCCCAGTCGTACTTCTGCCCCTCCTGCAGGCCGAACGTGAGCAGGAACAGTCCGGCGGCACTGAGCACGATGCCCGGAATGTCGAAGCGGTGCTTGTGCGTCGGCAACGAGGGCACCAGGCGCACGGCGAGCAGGAAGGCGATCACGCCGACCGGAACGTTCACGAAGAACACCCATTCCCAGCCCAGGCGATCGACGAGCACACCTCCGGCGAGCGGGCCCACCAGAATCGCGACACCGGCCACCGAACCCCACAGCGCCATCGCGCTCCCGCGCTTGTCCGCGGGGAAGGTCCGGGTGATCACGGCCATCGTCTGCGGCGTCATCAATGCGGCGCCGAAGCCCTGCACCACGCGGGCGGCGATCAGCATCCCGGCGGTGCCCGACAGGCCGCACCAGGCCGATGCCGCGGTGAAGATCACCAGGCCGATCAGGTACAGGTTCTTCGGCCCGTACATATCGCCCAGGCGGCCGGCTACGAGTAGCGGCACCACGTACGCCAGCAGGTAGGCGCTGGTCACCCACACCACGCTGTTGAGATCGGTGCCCAAGCCCACCATGATCGAGTCGGTCGCCACCGACACGATGGTCGAGTCGACCAGGATCATGAAGAACCCGATCACCATGGCCCACAACGCGGGCCACGGGCGGTAGTCCTCGGGGAGCCCACCGCCGACGGGGCGGTCATCAGTCGTCGTCACAAGTGACCTTCCATTCCAGGGTTCCGGTGTCGACATCGTCGACGAGTTCGGTGAGCCAGGCGATCTCCGCCTCGCGCATCGTGGCGAGGTATTCGACCTCGATGAGGACCACCCGAGGGTGATCGGTCAGCTCGGCCAGGATCGCGCGCAGTGACGCGGCCTCGCGCTGGAGGACGGCGATGCGACTACGTAAGTGCGCTGCCACGTCGTCCGCGGGTAGGTTGTGCGCCTCGGAGAGCGCCAGCGGGAACGCCGGATACTCCCGCGCGGGCGTCGCCAAGGCCTCGCCCAGTTCCTCCCGCAGCACGAATCGCCCGGCGCGGGTGATCCGGTAGGTGGTGCGCTCGGGCCGGTTGCCCTCGCGCTCGGTGCCCACCGATTCCACGAATCCCTTCTCCGCCAACCGGTTCACAGTGTGATAGAGCGATCCAGGCCGGAGCTTGACCACTGTATCGGTGCGCCGCGCCGCCAGGGTCTGGAACATCTCGTAGGGGTGCATCTCCCGCTCGGTGAGCAGCGCGAGCGCCGCGATACCGAGCGGGGTGAGCCGCTTGGGGGAACCGCTGAGCACACCGAAGAAGCTAGCACGAATACTCCGCACGGAATAGTCCGCGCGGACTAATTAGGACGAAGCATCACGAATCGCCCGCATCGAAGGCCAGGGTCATGAGCGGGATCGGGCGGTCGATGGTCGCCTGGAACGCCGCGAGATCGGGGCTGTCGGCCAACGCCCACGCCGCGAACTCGTCGTACTCGTCACCCTCGAGCACCCGCGCCACGGCGGCCATCGTGCGGTCACCGATCTCGACGGTGACCCGCGGTTGTTTCTTCGCGTTGTGCCACCACGCTGGATACGCCCGCTCGATGAACGAGCTGACGAACATCTGCTCACCTCGGTACAGCGGGCCCAGTGGAACGGTGTGCGGCCTTCCGGAGCGGGCGCCGGTGGTGGTCAGCAGGATCAGGGTGCCACCCTGGTACGCGCCGCCGACCGCGCCCGCGTTGGCGCGGAACTCGGCGATCACACCGGCATTCCAGTCGCCGATGGTGTCTTCGGTCAGGGTGTTCCAGGGCATCTGCGGGTCGTCATAGGAGCCTGGTTCAGGAGCGTTCTCAGTCATGGTCGAAGTGTGACTCGAATTGGTGACAGTTTCTGTCCGCTGCCACCGGTTCCGTCACGATCTCCGTGATCCGCCAGGCACGCGCGGGCGAGGGCGACTTGCCACAGGAGGCGATACGGGGCTCCAGTTCGTCGGCCGCCACCGCCACCCGCCACACCCTTCCGTCGCGATGACGCACCGTGGCGAGACCGGTCGCCGCACCGTGTTTCGGCACGTCCCCGGATTCGACGGTGACCCGCACCAGATCGGGACCGAACGCCGGGACCGACTCACGCACCGCAACCTCGGCCACCTGCGCCACCGGTGGCGTCGACGAGCGGCCGCGGAGCCCGACCGTCGCAACCACACCGTCCCTCGCAGCATCGAAGACCTCTCTGGCCTCGACCTCGGTCACTCGACCGTAGGTGTAGCCGGTGGGGAGCACGATGAGCACGGGAGCGAATCGGTGGCCGCCGGTGTGCGAGCACTCCCACACCACCGGTTCGGCGTAGCCCGCCGCAAGGGCTGCGGCCAGCGGGCGGCCGCGGACGGCGCAGCACACATCGCGTTTGCCGTTGGTGCACACCAGCGCGATCGGCTCGGCGGGTTCGCCCGCGGCCGGATCATCCACGGGCAGCGAGGGGATCTGCGCGTACTCATCCACCTCGTACCTGCGCAGCGCCGTTTCTCCCGCAGCACTGCGGGCCACGTAGACCCGGTGCGCGGCGCGCGCGCCCGCCGCGCGCCCGGGACGCCGGATGAGCAATACGCGCAGGTCCCGCTCCTCGGCGAAACGCTCGATCGCCGCGCCCACCTCGGACGCGAAGTTCTCCCCGGAGAACGGATCACGACCCCAGCCTGCATCGTTCTCGATGCACAGCCATCCCAGTTCCTGGGTGGCAGTGCCCGGCAGGGGCTCGTCCACGAAATCCGAGCAGTGCGGAGTCTGGTGCATGAATTAATTGTATGGTTACAATCATTGTATGTCTACAACGATCTCGGGGCTGAGTTCGCGGCGCAAGCAGCTGGTGCTGCTCACCTGCAGCCTCAGCCTCTTGATCGTCTCCATGGACGCGACCATCGTCAACGTCGCACTCCCGTCGATCCGCACCGACATGTCCGCCACCGTCCAACAACTCCAGTGGGTGGTCGACGTCTACACCCTGACCCTCGCCGGGCTGCTGGTCCTGGCCGGCGCCGGAGCCGACCGCTTCGGCCGCCGCCGGGTGTTCCGGATCGGCCTGGCGGCCTTCGCCGTCGGCTCTCTGCTGTGCAGCCTCGCCCCCACCGTCGAGGTGCTCATCGCCGCCCGATTCACCCAGGCCGTCGGCGGTTCCATGCTCAACCCGGTGGCCATGTCGATCATCACCGCCACCTTCACGGGCCGGGTGGAGCGCGCCCGGGCGATCGGCGTGTGGGGCGCCGTGGTCGGCATCTCCACCGCCCTGGGCCCGCTCGTCGGCGGTGTGCTGATCGAGACGCTCGGCTGGCGTTCGGTGTTCTGGATCAACCTCCCGATCTGCACGCTCGCGCTCGGACTGACCTTCCTGGTGGTCCCGGAATCGCGGGCCGCACGGATCCGGAGTATCGATCCGATGGGACTGGTCCTGGCGGTCGCGGTGGTATTCAGCCTGGTGTTCGGGCTGATCGAGGAGCAGCCGCTGGTATTCCTGGGCACCGCCGCGGTACTGGCCGCTTTCGTGCTGCACGAGCGCCGTCACCCCTCGCCCTTCCTCGACCTCCGGTTCTTCCGCAGCATCCCGTTCTCGGCGGCCACCCTCACCGCGGTCTGCGCGTTCGCCGGATTCGGCGCTTTCCTGTTCACCATGTCCATCTACCTGCAGGACACGCGGCACCTCTCCGCCGTCCAGGCCGGCGTGATGTTCCTCCCGATGGCGCTCGCGGTGCTCGTCTGCTCGCCGGTCTCCGGCCGGATGGTGGCGACTTTCGGCGCGCGACCGTCGCTGGTGGGCGCCGGAGTGCTGATGACGACCGGTGCCGCCTCCCTGACCGCTGTGCATCCCGGCACCCCGCTGCCCCTGATCGCGTTCGCATTCGCGGTCTTCGGCGGCGGATTCGGCCTGGTCAACGCACCGATCACGAATTCAGCGGTGAACGGCATGCCGCTCGATCGCGCCGGCGCCGCGGCTGCGCTCGCCTCCACCAGCCGCCAGGTCGGTGTGAGCATCGGCGTCGCCCTGGCCGGGATCTCCGCGGGCGCGCAGCTGTGGTGGATCATCGCCGGTGCCACCACCTGCGTCCTCGCACTCGGTGTGATCTCCACCGGCCCCGCCGCCGCGCGCTCCGTGGAGCGCATCACCCCGCTGCTCGACGACCGGCGGGCCGCCGATGTCCGCTGAACCGCGCACTCCCGGACCCGATCCCGACGAGATCTGGGGCGAACTGGTCCGCATCGCCTTCGACGGCCGCGATGCCTGGCGGCGTACCGTCGTCGAGCGGACCGGCCTGCCGTTCAGCAGGATCCGGGCGCTGAACCGGCTCGCAAAGTTGGGCCCGATGACGCTCAAACAGCTCGCACACGCCGCCACGATGGATGCTCCCGCCGCCACGGTCACCGTCAACGACCTCGAGGCACGCGGACTGGTGATCCGCGAGACCGACCCCTGCGATCGCCGGTCGAAGCTGGTGACCCTCACCGATACCGGGCGCGCAGCGGTCGCGCTGGTCGCCGACACCCCGGATCCGGCGCCCGAGGCCCTGCGCGCCTTCAGCCCGGCGGATCTGCGGCGCCTCGGCGACATGCTTCGTCGTTTGCAGGATTGAACCGCGCGGGCGGATACGATTCGAGCCGATGACTGCTCGACTTCTCCGGGGCGCGCTCGCCGCCTGCCTGGTCGGGGGCCTCACGGCGCCCGGCCTCGCCGCCGCCGCCCCACCGCCGCCGCCGACGCCCGGTGTCACCACCCCGGCCGTGAGCACCGTGGTCACCGATACCTGCCCGCACAGGCAGGTGGCGCCGCCTGCGGTGGACGCCTCCGAAGTGCCCAAACCCGGCCAGAAGGCTCCCGCGCCGCTGCCGGTGCCGACCCCGCCCGTGGGCGGCGCCCGGCTCGCGGGCTGCGGGCTCGTCGTGCCCGACGGTGCGCCGCCGGTCCCGCAGGGCATCGACTCCGCGGGCTGGCTGGTGGCCGACCTCACGAGCGGCACCGTGGTGGCTGCAAAGGACCCGCACGGCCGGTACCGGCCCGCCAGCACCATCAAACTGCTCCTCGCTCAGGTGGCACTGCGCGAGCTGAACCTCGATACCGTCGTCTCCGGCACCGCCGAGGATGCGGCCCAGGAAGGCGACGCTGCGGGGGTCGCACCCGGCGGCCGATACACCGTGCGGCAACTCCTCGAAGGGCTACTGCTGATCAGCGGCAACGACACCGCGCACGCGCTCGCCCGTCAACTGGGCGGGGTGGACACCGCCGTAGCGAAGATGAACGATCTCGCGAAGTCACTGGGGGCCAAGGACACCCGTGCGATAACCCCGTCGGGCTTGGACGGCCCCGGCCAGACCACCAGCCCCTACGACTTGGCCCTGATATTGCAGAACGCCCTGCGCGACAAGCGGTTCACCGACATCGCGTCGACCCGGCAGATCACCTTCCCGGGCCATCCCCCGGTGCCGACCACGGGGCCGGCCACTCCCCTGCCACCGGGCGGTACGCCGCCGCCCGCACCGACCTCCGTGGCGCCGTATCCGATCATCAACGAGAACCGCATGCTCACCGATGTTCCCGGTGCCGTGGCCGGGAAGAACGGCTACACCGACGATGCGAAGAAAACCTACGTGGGCGCGGTGGATCGCGACGGTAAGCGGTACGTGGTAGTGCAGCTGTTCGGTCTGGCGTACACCGGCAACACCTACTGGGACCAGTTCCGCCGGCTACTGGATTACGGCGCGGCACTGAGCGGTAAGTCCGTCGGCAGCCTGGTCGCACCGGAAGGAGGCGGGGCCGTGGCGCCCGCGGCGAGTCCCGACGACCCCGTCGTCGAGGCGTCCCCCGGTATGGGTACCGGCACCCGCGTCGCGATCGGCCTCGGCGGACTCGTCGTGATCGGCGTCCTGGTCGCGGCCGCGATGCGCACCAGCAGGGGGCGGTAGGTGGGCTCGCCGGTGACCTCGATGGTCCCCCCGAAGGGGCTGCGCTCGGATTCACTGGGCCTGCTGGGCAACATGGCCATCGGCCTATCGTCGACGGCACCGGCCTACAGTCTGGCCGCCACCCTCGGGTACGTGGTGGCCACGGTGCACGACCGATCACCCGCGATGTTCGCGCTGGCCTTCGTTCCGATGCTCATGGTGGCCGTGGCGTACCGCGAACTAGCCGACGCCGTACCCGATTGCGGCACCACGTTCACCTGGGGCAGCAAGGCCTTCGGGCCGTGGGTCGGGTGGATGGGCGGTTGGGGTCTGGCGGTCTCCGCGATCATCGTGCTGGCGAACGTGGCCGAGATCTCCGGGGTCTACCTCATGCGCTTCCTCGGGGTGCCCGAACTCGCCGATTCACGCTGGCTGGTGACCGGTCTGGGCTGTGTGCTGATCGTGGCCATGACCTGGGTCAGCTACCGCGGCATCGTCGTCTCCGAACGGCTGCAGAACGTCCTGATGGCGGTGCAGTTCGCGGTGCTGGTGTTCGCGGCGGCCGCCGCGCTGGTGCTGGTGTACTCCGGCCGCGCCGGCGCCCAAGCCGTGCGGCCCAGCTGGTCGTGGCTCAGCCCGGCCGGGCTGAGCGCCTCGCAGATCGCCGCGGCGGTCATCCTGTGCATCTTCCTGTACTGGGGCTGGGACGCCTGCCTCGCGGTGGGAGAAGAAACGAAGGGCTCGGCCAGCACACCGGGACGCGCCGCCGTGCTCTCCACGGTGGTACTGCTGGGCACCTACGTCCTGGTCGCCGTGGCGGTGCAGGCCTACGCGGGTTTCGGAAGCACCGGGATCGGCTTGAACAACACCGAGAATCGCGATGATGTCCTCACCGTGCTGGGCGCGCCGGTAGGTGGGGCGGTCCTCGCCGGGTTGCTGCTGCTCACCGTCGCGATCTCGGCGCTCTCGTCCACACAGTCCACGGTGCTGCCCACCGCCCGGGGGACCCTCGCGATGGCCGTCTACAAGGCGGTTCCCGACCGGTTCGCCCGAGTCGACCCGAAGTACCTGACACCGTCCTTCGGCACCGTGGTGATGGGCGCGTCGGCACTGCTGTTCTACCTCACGCTGTCGCTGGTGAGCCGCAATGCGCTCGAGGACTCGATCACGTCGTTGGGGCTGGCGGTGGCCTTCTACTACGCGATCACTGCGTTCGCGTGTGTCTGGTACTTCCGTCGGACGCTGTTCCGGTCGGTACGGAACGTGGTGCTGCGGTTGATCTTCCCGCTGCTCGGCGGTCTCACGATGGTGTGGGCGTTCGGGCAGAGCGCGGTCGATATGATCGCGCCCGACTACGGCTCCACCACGATCGGCGGGATCGGCGGAGTCTTCGTGCTCGGTGTGGGCATGCTGGTGCTCGGCGTGCCCCTGATGCTCGCGTGCGCCGTACACCGTCCCGCGTTCTTCCGAGGGCGGACGTTGCCCCGAGACGCCGCCCGGGACTGACCGGCCCGCGCGAGCGGCGTCAGCGGCGGCGGCGGACCAGCGCGCCGAGCCCGAGACCGGCCACCAGGCCCGCGGCCCCGGCGGCGACGGTACGGCTCGGATCGGACTCCTGCCGGATCACCGGCGAGATCACCACCGGGTCGGGAGCGGCCGGGATCACGTACTGCTGGTTGCGCGGATCCGTCGCGGCCCAGGCGGTGGCGAACAGCACGATCCGGGCGGTGAAGTAGATGAACAGCATGATGCCGAGGATGGGCCCGAAGGTCGCGCCGGCGGGCCCCTTCATGGTGTTGCCGATGAGCAGCGCCGCCACCTGCATGAAGATGTAGAACGCCACCGAGGTCAGCAGGCCCGCGCGCAGCGCGTTGCGCCACGGGAACTGTACCCGGGGTAACTTGGCGATCACGAAGGTCCACAGTGCCCAACCGGCGAGGAGCGTCACGATCACCGTGGCGGTGGTGACCAGACCCTGCAGGCCGGGGACATCGCCGAGGCCCATGGATGCGAGGATCTTGCCGGTGAGCGGGCTGCTCCCCACCGCCATCAGCGCGATGCACGCGACGATCACCACGAACAGGCCCACCAGGGCGCCGAGGTCCTGCAGTTTGGTCTTGACGAAGTTCTGCTTCGGCACGTCGCTGTCCCACATCGCGGTCAGCGCCGCACGCACGTTGGACATCCAGCCCAACCCGGCCCACAGCCCACCCGCGAGACCCACGATGCCGACGGTGCCGCGCGAGCCGATGGCCTGGTCGATCAGGTCGTTCACCGACTTGCGCAGGCTCTCCTCGCTGATCGCCGAGTTGATCTCCATCTTCAGCTCGGCGAGCAGCTCGGCGTCGTTGATGAGCACGTAGCCACCGACCGAGAAAGCGACCATGGCCAGCGGGAACAGTGCGAAAACGCTGAAGTAGGTGATCCCGGCGCCGAAGTAGTCGCCCTTCTTGTCCTGGTAGCGCTCGGCCGCGGCCATGAGGTGATCGAACCATGGCCAGCGCTGGCGGTACTTGTCGAGCATCCCCGGGTGACCTCCTGCGTTTGCAACCGCTTAGGGCGCCAGGAACCCTACCCTGTCGTAGACATCGGCGAGGGTCCGGGAGGCGATATCGCGGGCACGCTCGCGGCCCTGGCCGAGGATCCGGCCGAGTTCGGTGCGGTCGTCGAGGTACTCCTGTACTCGGCCGCGCAACGGCGTGGCGAAGTCGACCAGGGCATCCGCCACATCGGCCTTCAGATCGCCGTAGCCCTTGCCTTCGTACTTGGCCTCGAGCTGCTCCATCGATGCGCCGGTGAACGCCGACTCGATGGTGAGCAGATTCGAGACACCGGGCTTGTTCGCTCGGTCGAATCGGATCTCGCGCTCGGTGTCCGTGACCGCCGACTTCACCCGCTTGGCGATCACCGCGGGCTCATCGAGGATGCTGATCAGCCCCGCATCCGATTCCGCGGACTTGCTCATCTTGGCGGTGGGGTTCTGCAGGTCGTAGATCTTGGCGGTACCCGAGACGATGTAGGGCTCGGGCACCACGAAGGTCTTCTTGAACCGGGTGTTGAAACGCTGTGCCAGGTTCCGCGTGAGTTCCAGATGCTGGCGCTGGTCCTCGCCGACCGGGACGACCTGCGGACGGTAGAGCAGGATGTCGGCGGCCATGAGGATCGGGTAGGTGAACAGACCCACCGACGAGCTGTCGGTACCGTTCTTCGCCGACTTGTCCTTGAACTGCGTCATCCGGCTGGCCTCGCCGAAGCCCGTGATGCAGCTGAGCACCCAGCTGAGTTCGGCATGCTCGGGGATCTGCGATTGGACGAAGATCGTCGACCGCTCCGGGTCGACGCCGAGCGCCAGCAGCTGCGCGACGGCGAAGACGGTGCGCTCGCGCAGCACCTTCGGATCGTGCGGCGTGGTGATGCCGTGCATGTTCGGGATGAAGTAGAAGGTCTCGAACTCGTCCTGCAGATCCACCCACTGCTTCACCGCGCCCAGGTAGTTGCCGAGGTGGAACGAGTCCGACGTCGGCTGGATTCCGGACAGCGCGCGCTGCCGCTTCGCTGGAGTGGGGGCGGTTTCAGTCACGGTGGATCAGTCTAACGAGGCCGCTACGGCATGTCGCAGGAGTATTCGACCGTCACCGGCGCATGGTCGGACCAGCGCAACGAATAGGCCTCGGCCCGCTCTACCCGCGCCGCAGTGGCGTGCTGAGCGAGAGCGTTGTTAGCGATCTGGAGGTCGATCCGCCAGCCCGAGTCGTTGTCGAAGGCCTTACCGCGCCAGGACCACCAGGCGTACGGGCCGGGGGTGCCGGGGTGCAGCTCACGGACCACGTCCGTGAACGGACGACCGGCACCGATGTAGGTGCTCATCCACGCACGCTCCTCGGGCAGGAAGCCCGAGTTCTTGACGTTGCCCTTCCAGTTCTTGATATCCAGCTCGGTGTGGCCGATGTTCCAGTCGCCGCACACCACCGCCTTGCGGCGGCGCCGCCCCAACGTGCCGAGGTACTCACCGAACTCCGCACGGAACCGGTCCTTCTCGTCTTGGCGCTCGGTACCCACATCACCCGAGGGCAGGTACAGCGAACCCACCGTGAGGTCGCCGAAGTCGGCCTCCAGGTAGCGGCCGGTCTCGTCGAATTCGGCGCTGCCGAAACCGATACGCACGGCGTCGGGTTCGCGGCGGGAGAGGACGGCCACGCCGTTGCGGCCGGCGGTCGACGATTCCGCCGCGGAGAGATGCCACCCTTCGTCCAGGGCCGGGGCCAGCGCGGCGAGCGACTGCTTGTGGGTCGCGCGTACTTCCTGCAGCGCCACCACATCGGCCTTGGTCTCGCGAAGCCAGGGCAGCATGCCCAGGTTCTCCTCCGACCGCTGCTTGACGGCGGCGCGGATACCGTTGACGTTGATCGAGGTGATGATCATGCGATCGCTGCCACCGTGAGTCCGGCGTCGGACCAGGCGGAGCGGACGGCCTCGTCGTCCGCATCGTCGCCCGTGCTCAGCAGCACCTGCACACCGCGGTCGGCGAGCACCGACACGAAGACGTCGAAGGATCCGGCTTCGTCGGCGAGGACCTGCTCGGCCTCGGCGATCGCGACCACGACCAGCGCGGGGCCACCGAACCAGCCCAGGTCTCCCAGGCAGTCGGCGAGGGCGTCCCAGTTGGCGCCGAAGTCGAGCGGGAATTGCAGGACGGCGGACACCTCGTCCAGCAGGGCCGCCTTGGTGCGCATGCGGCTGCCCCGGGCGACGAGCACGCGGGGCCGCTCGCGCTGCTTGAGGCTGTCGAGGTCGACGCCGGTGAGCGCCACCCCGGAACCGGAGGCCAAGAACTGCGGGAGTGTGGTCATCGGATCCTCGTGAAGGTCTCGTAGTGGTCGAGGGTGTACCAGGCGCTGCCGTCGGAGCCAGTGACGATGCGTTCGGCGTCGCGCCCGCGGTTCGGCTTCTTGATGTTGACGTCCCACTCGGTATAGCGCACCTTCGTGCCGTCTGCACCGGTGGCAGGGAGCCGCTTCTCGAAGTTGCCGAAGGTGCGGCCGCCTTGCGTGCCGGAGCCGTCCTGCGGCGGCCAGTCACCGGCGTCGATCTTGGCGAGCGTGTCGGAGACGCGTTGCGGTACCGCGGTGTTCGTCGCGGAGCGAGTGGGGACGCCCGGCTTGACCGTGGCCGATCGCGACGGCGATGCGGACGCCGAGGCGGAGCCCGCCGGCGCCGCTGAGGGCTGGCTCGACGCGCCGCAGGCCGTGAGGCCGAGCACCGCGAGCAGGGTGATCGCGCACAGCGCGAGAATCCTTCGCATGGGCCCGACCCTACCGGCGGGCCCCGACAGGTTCCGGAGCGCGCCGCGCCGCGAGCAGTCCGATGCCGAACACCGCCAGGCCCGCGACGGCGAGGCCGCTTCCCACCAGCGCGGGCGCCGTGTAGCCGTAACCCGCAGTGATCACCGCGCCGCCGAGGAAGGCGCCGAGCGCGTTGGCGATGTTGAGCGCGGAGTGGTTCAGCGTGGCCGCGAGGGTCTGTGCCTCACCGGCGACGTCCATCAGTCGAGTCTGCAACGCAGGCACCAACGCCGAGGCGGTGAGACCGATCAGGAAGAACAGGGAGACCGCGGCGACCGGCTCCGGAGCGAACGCGGAGAACACCGCCTGCAGGACGACGAGCAGCGCGAGCGTTGCGATGATCGAGCGGGTCACGGAGTGGTCGGCGGCGCGACCGCCCACCACGTTGCCGATCACCATGCCCACGCCGTACACGGCGAGCACGAACGGCACCGCGGACTTCTCCAGGCCGGAGACACTGGTCAGAGTGGTGCTGATGTAGGTGTAGACGGCGAACATGCCACCGAAACCGACGACACCGGTGAGCAGCGCGAACCACACCTGCGGGCGGCGCAGGGCACCGAGCTCGGTAAGTGGGTTGGTGACGGGGATGTCCACTGCGGGCAGCCAGACCAGGAGCGCTATCACCGTGGCGGCGCCGATCACCACGACCACCGAGAGTGCAGAGCGCCAGCCGAACGCGTCGCCGAGCCAGGTGGTGAGGGGGACGCCGATCACGTTCGCCACGGACAGGCCCATGAGTACCTGGCCGACCGCGCGCCCGCGGCCCGCTGGTCCCGCGAGGTGCGCGGCGACGAGCGCGGCCACGCCGAAGAAGGCGCCGTGCGGCAGGCCTGCGATGAATCGCGCGGCCACGAGGGTCTGGTAGCTCGGCGCGATCACCGAGAGCGTGTTGCCCAGGGTGAAGGCCACCATGAGTGCGATGAGCAGGGTCCGGCGCTGGACTCGCGCGAACGCCGCGGCGATGAGCGGGGCACCTACCACCACGCCGAGCGCGTACGCGGCGATCACATGGCCGGCGACGGGCTCCGAGACGCCGAGGTCGCTCGCGATATCGGGCAGCAGACCCATCGCCGCGAACTCGGTAGTGCCGATGCCGAAGCCACCGAGGGCCATCGCGCCGACGGCAAGACTAGTGCGGGTGGATGAGTTCACACGGCGGTGTAACGCCGCGGCGGGCGCTTTGGTTCCCGATCGCACGTGTGAACCGCTTCACAGCGTCGTCGTCCCTGGCCCCGGGCGGCCGCGGACCGTTCCGTTATGATGCACACGAGGTCATGAGCGTCAGCGTGGAGCCCCGGCTTGCTGACCGGCAACCCTCCGCCGCGGTGGGGTGCCCCGGGTGATGACCAGGTTTCTCGGCGGTCAGCCCCGTCGGGCGGCAAACGCGAGAAGAGGTTCGGTGACTATCAGCATCCCCGCAGATCGATCCGCTCACAGCGCCTCTGGCGACTGGGCCCGGGTGCCCGACGGCGCGATGCAGTCGGTGCGGATCGGTTCGCTCCGCCTGGAGTCGGGCGAGGTGCTCGACGATGTGACTCTCACGTTCCAGCGGTGGGGCACCCTCAACGAGGCCGCCGACAACGTCGTGCTCACATTGCATGCGCTCACCGGCGACTCCCACGTGGCCGGCCCCGCCGATGATGACCATGCGCAAGCCGGTTGGTGGAACGGGCTGATCGGCCCGGGCGCAGCCGTGGACACGGACGAGTGGTGCGTGCTGTCGGTGAACGTGCTCGGCGGGTGCTCCGGTTCGACGGGGCCGGCGTCGATCGCCGCCGACGGTCGCGCCTATGGATCACGATTCCCCGAGATCACCGTGCGCGATCAGGTCGAATCCGAGTTGGAACTGCTGCGTATTCTCGGCGTTCGCCAGATCGCCGCTGTCGCGGGCGGATCGATGGGCGGCGCCCGCGCCCTGGAATGGGTTGTCAGTCATCCTGATTCAGTACGGACTGCATTGATCCTCGCGGTCGGCGCCCGCGCTACCGCTGATCAGATCGGCACTCAGACCACGCAGATCCAGGCCATCACCTCGGATCCGAACTGGCAAGGCGGCGACTATCACGATTCTGACGCCGAACCCGATGCCGGCCTGGGGATCGCGCGCCGGATCGCGCACCTGACCTACCGCTCCGAGATCGAACTCGACACGCGGTTCGCCAATGCCCCGCAGGGCGACGAGGATCCGCTGGCGGGCGGACGGTACGCCGTCACCTCGTATCTGGAGCACCAGGCCGCGAAGCTGGTGCGGCGGTTCGACGCCGGCAGCTACGTCACGCTCTCGGCCGTGCTCAACCACCACGACGTGGGTCGTGGGCGGGGTGGCGTCGAGGCTGCCCTCCGTGGCTGCCCGGTCCCCGTGGTGGTCGCCGGCATCGATTCCGACCGGCTGTACCCGCTCCGGCTCCAGCAGGAGATCGCCGACCTCATGCCGGGCTGCGACGGGCTGCGAGTGGTGCACTCGCGCGACGGGCATGACGGATTTCTCACCGAGATGGATGCGGTGGCCGAACTGCTCACCGCCACCATGGAACTGGCACGCAGACTGCGCTAGGCGGCCGGCGCCGTCACCGTCGGCGCCGCCTCGGGTACCACCTCGATGCGAGCGGGCTGCCGAGGTACCGAGGAGCTCTGTTCCGGGGCCATCAGCATGCCCTCACGCGGCGCTGCGCCACCGCCCACCGCGGGGCCTCGCGGCGCCTCCGGCGTTCCGGATGGCACTGTGGGCGTGCCCGTTGCCCCGCCTGTGGTGGGTGCGACGGGAACGCTCGGATCGGTGCTCGACGACGGGGTACCGGTCCCCGTGGGCGGCGTCGGCAGCAGCACCGTCGGCCACGGCGTCCCGGGCGTGGTGGGCACCGGGCGGGTCGTGGTGCGATCGGGAACACGGGTGGGCTGCGTCGCGGTGGGAGGCGGGGCGAAGGTCGTCATCACGGGCGGGACCGTGACCTCTTCGCGCGGCACCTCCTGGGGGGCGGTGGTACTGACCCGCACGTCGACACCGGCGAGGGTCGACGTGGTGGTGGGGAGGACCTCCTCGGTCGTCGTCTCCCCCTGCAGCGTGTCCGACGAGGTGAAGGCGGGCGACGGCGAGCGATCGGTGCTATCGCCCGTGGGACCGATGATTCCGGTGGCGTACGTGGCGACCAGAACCGCGAAGGCCAGGGCGGCCACCACGAGGGCGGGGAGCACCGCCGCGGTGAGCCGCACGCTGTGGCCGCCGAGTACGCCGAGGCCGGAGCCCAATCGGGAGGGCGCCGCGGGCACGGCGCCGGTCAACCGGTCGGCGGCGAGCAGGGCGGCGCCGATCGCGGCGAGCGCCTCGGGCTCGTCCACGCCGACCACCTCGAGTCCGTTACTCTCGGCCACGTCGCCGATGGCCTCGCGCACGGTGGCGTGCTGTGCGCCGCCGCCGATCAACACGATCGCTTCGGGCCGGACTGCCGCAACCTTGATCACGCGGCGAACGAAATCAGCTGCAGCAGCCGGTGTTCCAAGACCCGGCTCGACCCCCGAAACAGCTACCCCGGTGGTGCGTGCGGTGTCCTCGACGGCACCGTCGGCAATGGTGTGCACGCGCATTCCCCCGGCGCCGATGTCCGCGACCAGAGCGACCGCGTAGCGCGCGATGACGCCGCTGTCGTCGAGTGCGCGGAGTACCGCGTCGACCTCGCGCACCACTTCCGCGGAGCGCAGCTCGCCACGGGTACCGAGTTTCGCCGCGAACAGATCCCGGCGAGTACGCACGGCGACCGCGGAGGCATCGACCGCCGCCTCGGTGTGCCCCACGAGAAGATCGAAGCCAGACGCCAACAGGTCGCTGCGGCGGCCGAGTCGGTACGGGCCGGGATCGATGGTGCGCGCCTGCTGGCCGACGATGCGCCCATCGTCGAGTTCGAGCATGACGCAGTGCACGGGGCCGCGACCGATGGACGCGCCGAACGACGTGGTGGTCATGGCACCTCCGATCACGCGGCGAACTGTCCGTTATCTCAAGACATCGTACCCGATACGGAATCGTTACATACGCGATAGTGAAATCTAGAATGCGGTGGTTACAGCACCGGTTGTCAGTCGTCGCCCTACTTGGTGCCGAGCGTGCTGATCGTCCAGGTCACGACCAGGATCGCGACCGCCGCGACGGCCAGTACCGTGGTATCGAACCACCGGCTGCGCACCCGCAGCAGGCCCTGCCGACGGTCCGGCAACGTCGCCCGGAGCACTGCAGCGAGTCCGGTGCCGGCACCGAACACCGCGAGACCTCGGCGCCAGTACTCCAGCCCCACCAGAACCATGCCGACGGTGAGCACGGCGATCACCGCGGCGTACCCGGCGTTGGTCGCCACCGCCCGCACCAGGCGGGCGCGGCGGTACCGATCGACGGCGGGCTCGGTCACTACGCCCCGTCCGCGCGGGCCAGATCGCGCTCGGCGGCGTCGATCACATTGCCCAGGAGGAAGGCGCGGGTGAGCGGCCCCACCCCTCCGGGGTTCGGGGAGAGGTACCCGGCGACCTCCGCGACCCCGGGAGCGACATCGCCGCGCAGGCCCTCGTCGGTGCGGCTGACGCCCACGTCGAGCACGGCCGCACCGGGCTTGACCATGTCGGCGGTGATCAGACCGGGCACGCCGGCGGCCGCAATAACGATATCGGCACGCCGCACCTCGGCCGCGAGATCACGAGTGCCGGTGTGGCACAAGGTCACCGTGGCATTCTCGCTGCGCCGGGTGAGCAGCAGCCCGATGGGCCGGCCCACGGTGACTCCGCGACCGATCACCACCACGTGGGCACCGTTGATCTCCACGCCGTAGCGCCGCAGCAGGTAGACGATCCCGTGCGGTGTGCACGGCAGCGGTCCCTCGGCGCCGAGAACCAGTTTGCCGAGATTGGTCGGGTGCAGGCCGTCGGCATCCTTGGCGGGATCGATCCGCTCCAGGATCGCGTTCTCGTCCAGATGCTTGGGCAGGGGCAGCTGCACGATGTACCCGGTGCACGCGGGATCGGCGTTGAGGCCGTCGATCACCGCCTCCAATTCCGCCTGAGAGACGTCGGCCGGAAGGTCGCGCCGGATCGACTCGATACCGACCTTGGCGCAGTCCGCGTGCTTACCCTTGACGTAGGAGTGCGACCCCGGGTCGTCGCCCACCAGGACGGTACCGAGGCCGGGCGCCACGCCCCGGGCCCGCAGGGCGTCCACCCGCGCCCGGAACTGCTCGAAGAGCTCGTCACGGGTCGCCTTGCCATCCAGAACACGCGCAGTCACGACCAGCAGTCTATCCATGGGGGACGTGCACAACGTATTCAGCCGATTCGAGTCGCAACCAGGAGGAATTCGTTCGATACTACAACCATGACTACCAACAACCCCCTGCAGCAGGGCATCAAGAGCACCTGGCAGACCACGCTGTTCCTGGGCATCGTGTCGATCATCATGGGCGCGATCATCGCGGTATGGCCGGGTCCGACCACGTTGGTCGTCGGCGTCCTGTTCGGCATCTTCTTGATCCTCACCGGCATCTTCCAGGTGATCGCCGGCCTCATCGGGGAAGCCCAGCACCGGGTGCTCGCGGTGATCAGCGGCGCACTGTCGCTGATCCTGGGCGCCTTCTGCTTCCGCGATGACATCTACAACTCGATCGCCGTACTCGGGATCTGGATCGGTATCAGCTGGATCTTCTTCGGCATCACGTCGATCACGATCGGATTCGCCAACAAGTCGCTGCCGAACCGCGTGTGGGTCGTGATCCTCGGCATCCTCACCGCCGTGGGCGGTTTCGTGCTGGTCTCCTATCCGTACGAGGTGCAGATCCTGGTGCTGATCTCCGGTATCTGGGCCATCGCGATCGGCATCGTCGAGGTGATCTCGGCGTTCCAGCTGCGCAGCGCGGCGAACAAGTTCGAGCAGCGCGTGTCCGACTTCGTGAGCTGATCGACCCCCACCGACGATGAATGCGGAACCCGGGTGACAGGATCGTCACCCGTGTTCCGCATTCTGTTTTTCGAGCCGCGAATCGCTCCCAACACCGGGAACGCGATCCGGCTTGCGGCGGTCACCGGGTGCGAACTGCACCTGGTGGAGCCGCTCGGTTTCGACCTCTCGGAACCGAAGCTGCGCCGGGCCGGCCTCGACTACCACGATCTAGCCCACGTGCGCGTGCACGCCGACCTCGAGGCCGCCTGGTCTGCCCTGCGTCCCGAGCGGGTGTTCGCCTTCACGGCGCACGCGCGGCGCTACCACCACGAGATCGCCTATTCCGCCGGCGATGTCCTGATGTTCGGCCCTGAGCCGACGGGACTGCCGCCCGAGGCGCTGGGCGATCCGCACGTCACCGAGTCCGTGCGGATCCCCATGCTCGCGTCGCGCCGCTCGCTGAACCTGTCGAACGCCGCCGCCGTGGTCGCCTACGAGGCATGGCGCCAGCAGGGTTTCGACGGCGGCGTCTGACTATCCGGTCGGCTCGTTGTAACCGGTCTGGCTGTTGAGGATCGGGCGTAGCCGGGCCGTCTTCTCCGGATTCCAGCCCGGGGGCTCCAGGATCGCCGCCCACGCATCCGCTGCGGCCTTGACGTAGCTGTGGCCGTGCCCATCGGGCACGTTCACAGCGACCGCCATATCGGCCGAGACCTGCAGGAAGCTCACGATCGGGATCCACGAGACCGAGGACAGAACGTCCGGACCGCGCTTCTCACGCATCCAATCCGGCTTGCTGAAGGCCAGTTCTGGCTTCCAGCGACCGATCGGATCGGATGCGTGCTGCAGGTACACCACGCGCGGGTAGGCCCACGGCTGCTCGGGCTTGGTGAGGTCCTCTGCGCTTGCGGCGAAGCGGATGTTGGCGCCCTGCTGGTACACCGGCAGCCACTCGGGCGAGCCGCCGTCGCGCTGGCGGGTCATCTGCACCCACATCTCGTTGTTGAACGTCGGGCCGGAGAACAGCGCACCGTCGGTCCGCGCCAGGATGTTGTTGGGCGAGAGGAACGGAGCCTCTCCACCGAACGAGCCGAGACTCTCTCCGAAGATCACCAGCTTCGGCCGCTGCCCCTCGGGCAGCGACTTGACCTTCTTGTCCACGGCCTCGAACAGTGCCTGTCCGGCCTGAAGCGCGTTCTGCTTATCGACCAGGAACGAGAGCCAGCTCGGCAGGAACGAGTACTGCATGCTCACGATCGCGGAATCACCGTTGTACATGTACTCCAGTGCGCCGGCTTCGGCCTCGTTCACCCAGCCGGTGCCGGTGGTCGTCGCCACGGCGACGATCTTGCGCTGCAGTCCGCCGGTGCGCTCCAGCTCGTTCGCGGCCTGTTCGGCGATCACCTTGTACCGGTTCGGATCCGACGCATCGATCGACCCGAGACCAGCGTAGGTACGGATCGGCTCCATCGCCGGGGCACCGTTGAAGGCGCTCAGGTGCTCGACCGTCTGCGCATTGGAGACGAAGATCCGTCCCTGCTTGCCCAGCGACGGCCAGCTGACGAGCGATCCGGGGCCACCGGAGCGCAGCGGGCTGGTCGGGGCGGGGCGGTCGTTGCCGCCCTCACGGTTGACCTTGGAGAAGGTGGTGTTCATCGCGTCCATCGCGCCGCGCACGACCACGCCGTTGATGATGCCCACCGAGAGCACCAGGACCAGAGCCACGGCCACCACGGCCGAGACCCGCGGCGGCGAGACCTTGTTCAGCTGTCCGATCAGCCACCGGATCACCCAGCGGATGCCCTTGGCGATCTCGACCAGCACGTAGAGCAGCACCACCGACAGCACCGCGATCTCGACGTAGTCGATCGGCACCAGGTGTTCGGTCTGCATCATGTCGCGCAGCTCGTCCTGCCAACGGTCGAACCAGACCACCATGCCGATGGTGCCGAGCACGCCGATGCCGATCAGTACCAGCCAGTACCGTGCCGGCGCCCTGGGACTGCTGTCCTTCGACTGCATGAACCGCACCAGCCACACGGCGAAGACGCCGATGCCGTAGCCGATCGCGCCGGATCCGCCGCTCACCAGGCTCTGGAACAGCGGGCCACGGGGCAGCAGCGACGGCGTCAGTGAGAGCCAGACGAACACCAGGCCGATAGCGGTGCCGGTGAACGTGTAGCGACCGGACCACCACGAGCCGAACCGGTCGAGCACGCTCTCGGCCTCCGCCTGTGCAGCAGTAGACGGCGCCTTCTCCCCCGCAGCCGCGGCGGCTTCGGGCGCGGCGTCGTCGGGTTCGGCGAGTTCGTGCTTGCCGGCCTTCGGCGCGTCGACCACGTTCGGGGCGTCGGCTGCCGCCTGCACCTCCGAGCCGGTACCGCCCGGCTCGTCGGGCGACTCGTCGACCTTGCTCATGCGACCTCCCAGTTCACTGTCACGTATCCGGGTTAGCTAACCATGCCCCGAACGGTTGTGCTGCGCCTGCAAAGGAGAGCGAACGATCCGGCTGTCCGGCGGTTCGTCCGGAGACATTCATCCGCTGTCCGGATCGCTGGTACTGCGGCGCGACGGGACAGCCCGCCGACAACGATCCGGAGTTCGCCTGGTCACGGCGTTCGGCGCTGTTCTCGCACGCACCCACCGCAACGGAACCGTCCGTATTCATCGGATGTTTTATCTTCTTATAACTCTCGTAACGAGGGGCGACTGCACATTCAACCGGCAATATCTGCCGTCGCCGCTAGAATTGATCGGGTCTCTCACTAGATCACCGAGAGCACCTCAACGGTGCGTGAATCCCGCGCACCGTCCGCCCGGACCACACGCGATGACGGGAGCACACGGTGACGGACTTCGCCCACGACCGACCGACGGTAACGATGTTCGAGAAGGTCCTGGTGGCCAACCGGGGTGAGATCGCGATTCGCGGTTTTCGTGCCGCGGTGGAGTGCGGCGCGAAGACGGTGGCCGTCTACCCCTATGAGGACCGCAACTCGCCGCATCGGCAGAAGGCGGATGAGGCGTATCAGATCGGGGTGGAGGGGCATCCGGTGCGCGCGTATCTCAGCGTCGAGGAGATCGTCCGGACCGCCAAGCGCTCGGGCGCCGATGCCGTGTATCCCGGTTATGGGTTCCTCTCGGAGAACCCTGAGCTGGCTGCTGCCTGTGCCGTCGAGGGGATCACGTTCGTCGGGCCCCCGACGGAGGTGCTGGAGCTGACCGGTAACAAGGCGAGCGCTATAGCCGCGGCGCGAACGGCGGGGCTGCCGGTGTTGGACTCATCGGCGCCGTCGGCCGATCCGGACACGCTGATCGCCGCCGCGCAGGGCATGCAGTTCCCGGTGTTCGTCAAGGCGGTCGCCGGTGGTGGCGGGCGCGGTATGCGCCGGGTGAACACGATCGAGGATCTGCGCGATGCGGTCGAGATCGCCTCGCGGGAGGCGGAATCGGCGTTCGGTGATCCGACGGTGTTCCTCGAGGAGGCGGTGATCGATCCGCGGCATATCGAGGTGCAGATCCTGGCCGATACCGCGGGTAACGTGATCCACCTGTTCGAGCGGGATTGTTCGTTGCAGCGGCGGCATCAGAAGATGATCGAGATGGCGCCGGCGCCGAACATCTCGGAGGCGTTGCGCGAGCGCCTGTGCGCCGATGCGGTGAACTTCGCCCGGTCGATCGGTTACAGCTGCGCGGGCACGGTCGAGTTCCTGGTCGATCCGCAGGGCCGGCACGTGTTCATCGAGATGAATCCGCGGATCCAGGTGGAGCACACGGTGACCGAGGAGGTGACCGATGTGGATCTGGTGGCCGCGCAGCTGCGCATCGCGGCTGGCGCGACACTGGCGGAGCTGGGCCTGTCGCAGGATGCGATCCGGCTCAACGGCGCGGCGCTGCAATGCCGCATCACGACCGAAGACCCGACCGACGGGTTCCGTCCGGACACGGGCCGCGTCAGCGCCTACCGCACTCCGGGCGGCGCCGGTATCCGCCTGGACGGCGGTACGTCGGTGGGCGCGGAGATCAGCCCGCACTTCGATTCGATGCTGGTCAAGCTCACCACTCGCGGTCGCGATCGGGAGACGGCGATCGTGCGCGCACGCCGCGCCCTCGCCGAGTTCCGGATCCGCGGTGTAGCGACCAACATCCCCTATCTCCAAGCGGTGCTGGCCGATCCGGATTTCGTCGCCGGTGTGGTGACCACATCGTTCATCGAGCAGCGGCCCGAGCTGCTGACCGCGCGTGGATCTTCGGACTCGGCCAGCAAGATCCTGCGCTACCTCGCCGATGTCACGGTGAACAAGCCGCACGGTGATCGCCCGACCAAGGTCTACGCCGTCGACAAACTTCCGGCCGTCGACCTCGCGGCGCCCGCACCGGACGGTTCCAAGCAGCGGCTCTCCGCGCTCGGTCCGGCGGGGTTCGCGGCCGATCTGCGAGCACAAACGGCACTCGCGGTTACCGACACCACCTTCCGCGACGCGCACCAGTCGCTCCTCGCCACCCGGGTGCGCACCTCCGCGCTGGCCGCCATCGCCCCGTACGAGGCAAGGCTGACCCCGCAGCTGCTCTCGGTGGAGGCATGGGGCGGCGCCACCTACGATGTGGCGCTGCGATTCCTGCACGAGGACCCCTGGGAGCGGCTCGCCACGCTCCGCGAGGAGATGCCGAACATCTGCCTACAGATGCTGCTGCGCGGGCGGAACACCGTGGGGTACACCCCGTACCCGCAGCAGGTGACCGACGCCTTCGTGGCGGAGGCAGCCGCGACCGGGGTGGACATCTTCCGGATCTTCGATGCACTCAACGACGTCGAGCAGATGCGGCCCGCGATCGAAGCGGTCCTGGCCACCGGCACGGCGGTCGCGGAGGGTGCCCTCTCGTACACCGGCGACCTGTCGAACCCCGGCGAGACTCTGTACACGCTCGACTACTACCTCGCCGTCGCCGAGCGGATCGTCACCGCGGGCGCGCACATCCTGGCGATCAAGGATATGGCCGGGCTGCTGCGCCCCGCCGCCGCAACCACGCTCGTGACGGCGCTGCGCAAGGAGTTCGACCTCCCCGTGCACGTGCACACTCACGACACCCCGGGCGGGCAGCTCGCCACCTACCTGGCGGCGTGGACGGCCGGCGCCGATGCCGTCGACGGTGCCGCCGCGCCGCTGTCAGGTACCACCAGCCAGCCCTCGCTGTCGTCGATCGTCGCCGCGACCGCGAACACCGAGCGCGACACCGGGATCGACCTCGACGCGGTGTGCGCGCTGGAGCCCTACTGGGAGGCGGTACGCGGCGCGTACGCCCCGTTCGAATCCGGTCTCCGGGCCCCCACCGGACGGGTCTACCACCACGAAATCCCCGGCGGGCAACTGTCGAACCTACGGCAGCAAGCCGGTGCGCTCGGCCTGGCGGAACGGTTCGAGGACATCGAGAACGCCTACGCCGCAGCCGATCGCATGCTCGGCCGGCTGGTGAAAGTGACACCGTCATCGAAGGTCGTGGGTGATCTGGCGCTCGCGTTGGTGGGCACCGGAGTCTCCGCGGAGGAGTTCGCCGCCGACCCCGCCCGCTACGACATCCCCGATTCGGTGATCGGGTTCCTGCGCGGCGAGCTGGGCACCCCACCCGGAGGCTGGCCCGAGCCGCTGCGCACCCGCGCCCTGCAGGGCCGCGCCGACGCCGCACCTGTCAGCGACGTCCCCGCCGACGAGGCCGCCGAGCTGACCGGAACATCGCAGCAGCGCCGCGCAGCCCTGAGCCGCCTGCTGTTCCCCGGGCCGATGCGCGAATTCACCGAACACCAGACGGAATTCGGCGACGTCTCCAAACTCTCGACGAACCAGTTCCTCTACGGCCTACGCCAAGGCGAAGAGCACCGCGTCCGACTCGCCACCGGCAAAGAACTGCTGATCACACTCGACGGCGTCGGCGAGCCCGACGAACACGGCAACCGGACACTGGTGTGCACACTCAACGGCCAGTTGCGCACCGTCGCCGTCCGCGATCGCGCAGTACAGGCCGACGTGCCCGCCGCCGAACGCGCCGACAAGACCAACCCCGGCCACGTGGCGGCCCCCTTCGCCGGGGTGGTCACCCCCACGGTGCACGCGGGATCCACCGTCACCGTAGGCGATCAGATCGCCACCATCGAAGCCATGAAGATGGAAGCCGCGATCACCGCACCCACCGCAGGCACCATCACCAGAGTCGCGCTCGCCGGACCCACCCAGGTCGACGGCGGTGACCTGGTCGCCGTGATCGAAGGCTGACCCCTCGGTCATCGACCGCGGAGCGCTTGATTCGGCTGGTACGGCCGGTAGCGTGGTCGCATGGGGTCGAGGAGAATCGGAGTCGGCGCGGCGGCCCTCGCCACCGTGCTGGTGCTGCTGGCCGGGGGCGTGCTGTGGCTGTCGGCCGCGCGGGAGACTCCCCTCTCCCGGTACCTTCCCGCCGAACTGAAGCCGCGGGTCTTCCCCTCTGTCCAGACCGACGGGCTGAGCCCGGAGCGCATCGCGATCGTCGAGAGCCTACGCCGCGAGTTCGCCGCGAATCGGCCCGGGACCTACTACGCCGAAGGCGTGGTGGAACCGTGGTGTGCCGACTTCGCCTCGGCGGTACTCCGCGATTCGGGGCTCGCGGTGCGGAATCCGAACTCGGGGTCGTGGAGAATCCCCAGTGTGTACACGCTCACCGAATACTTCCAGCGGGACGGCCGGTTCCGTCCTCCGGAGTACCTACCTGCCGTCGGCGACCTGGTGCTTTACGCACCCGAGCACCGATTCGGACAGCATACGAACTTCGTGGTCGGCGTCGCGGACGGCATCGTGACCACGGTCGGCGGCAATCAGCCGGGCGGCATCAGCACCCTCACCTTCGAGCACGCCGACCACGCGGGCATCGTCGGATACGGGATCCCGGTCCGATGAATGATGTGCTGGCCGCGCTCCGGGAGCGCATCGCTGCGGGAAGTCGTCCGGGAGAACGTACCGACGGGTGGCGGATCGCACTGTCGATCGAGGGCGGCGGATCGCGCTCGGCGTATTCGGCGGGTATGGCGATGGCCGTGGAGGAACTCGGCCTCCTCCCCGCGTTCGACGCGGTGTACGGCACCTCGGGCGGCGGGCTCAACGCCGCCTGGCTGCTCTCCGGCGAGGGCAGCCGGTGGCTCCCGTCCTGGGGGTGGGATGAGGTGCTCGCCGAGCGAGTGGTGTACCCGCCCCGCGTATTCCGCGGCGGCGTGGTCGTCGATACCCGTCACCTCGTGGAACGGGTGTACTCGGCGGTGACACCGATGAACTTCGGTGCGATTCTCGCCAACCCGATCTCGCTGCATCCCCTCGCGGTCGACGGTGACACACGGCAGGTCGCCGACCTGGCGCCTCTCATCACCGACCAGGACTCGCTGCGCGCCGCGCTGCGGGCGACCACCGCGCTCCCGCTGCTCGCCGGCCGTCCGGTGCGTCTCGGCGGCCGGGAATGGTTCGACGGCGGTCTGGCCGAGAAGGTCCCGCTCGCGACGCCGCTCGCACAGGGCGTGACGCACCTGGTCGTGCTGCGCACGGTTCCCGAATCGGCGACGCCACGGTCATCGCGTGGTGAGGCCCTGATCCTGGATGCCTACTTCGCCGCGCGCCGCCGGTTCCGCACTCCACCCACCGGTTTCGAGCAACCCGTCGATCAGAAGGGGGCTGCGGTAGTGCAGATCTGGTCACCGGAGGACGGCCCGGAGGTGGGCCGCCTCTCCCGCGACGGTGCGGCGATCTCCCGGGCTGTGGAGATGGGCCGCACCGTCGCACTCGAGGCGCTGTCGCCCGCGGACGCGAAATGTGGTCCCGACGACGACCGCACCGAGGCCGACTCCGCGTGACGCGCCTGCCGCGGTACTCCGCGTCGCTCACGCAGCCGACCTACTCCGCGGCGACCGGGGTGCCCTGGTGGAACAGCACGGACCACCGGTTCTCGCGACGCTTCCACACCGACAGTCGTCGGGTGACGCGGTCGCCCTGGGTCAGGGTGTAGGTCAGGAGATAGGTCGACGACCCGGTGGCGCGAACCTGGAAATCGCTGGTCTCCCAGGGATCGTCGGCATCCTGCGCGTAGCGGCGTTCCAGCGCCGACCACACGTAGTCGCGACTGTATCGCCGACCGGACGCACCCACCTCCCAGAAGTCGGGGGCGGTGAGGGCGAGGAAGTCCTCGTGCGTGACTCCCCACTCCCGGCGGTGGAAGATCGGCTCGCGGCGGCGCAGGTCCTCGAGGACTTCGCGCAGTTCGCGGGCCGTGCTCCGGTCCGGTTCGCGTTCGATGTCCTGCGGTTCGGGCGCGCTCACCCCTCGCGGATCGTCATGGATGCGATCTTGTCGCCGTCCACGGCGAAGGTGAACTGGCTCAGGCCGTTCGCGTGGGTGCTTCGCCAGTCGCCGATCACGACCACCGTGGATCCGTCCACGGTGACCTTCTCAGGAGTGAGAACTCCCTTGGCGCCGAGGAACTCGGCGTCGCTCCACTTCTTGATCGCTGCGCGGTCCGGGAAGACACGGCCCCAGTCGTCGACGAATCCGCCGTCGGTGAAGGCATTGAGGAAGCCCTCCTCGTCGCCGGCATTGACGGCGGCGATGAACGTTGCGACCGGCTCGGGGACGGTGACGTCTGACATTCTCACTCCAATCGTCGGGGTACCTCCCACCGTACTCAGGTTCGCCATACCTATGTACTTGCGGTCCTGAGAAATGCACAGATGATCGTTGTCGGTGCTACTGCCAGTCCCGAGAGCGCGATGGCACCGACAGGTCCATGCGTTGCAAACGATCCGCGACCACGGTGACCGCACCCTCGGCGTTCTGCAGTTTCCCCCGGATCAATAACGCCGGGGCGGACTGCGCGAGCCGCCGGTACCGGGCCCACAGCCCCTGACTACACACGACGTTCACCATGCCGGTCTCGTCTTCGAGATTGATGAAGGTGACGCCACCAGCGGTGGCGGGGCGCTGCCGGTGCGTCACGGCCCCACCGACGAGGACCCGGTCACCGTCGGGCAGGGACAGCAGCTGATCGGCGGGGATGACCCCGAGCTCGTCGAGCTTCGGGCGCAGGAACTCGGTGGGATACTTGCCGACGGTGACCGAGGTGGCCCAGACGTCCGCAGCCGCCAGCTCGGTCTCGCTCATCCCCGGCAAGGTGGGCGGTGCGCCTGCGGTGGCGGTGCCGGGCAGGCGATCCGGGCGCTCGCGGGCTGCGGCACCGGCCTCCCACAGCGCCTGCCGCCGGTCACGCCCGAAGCAGTCGAGTGCGCCGGAGGTGGCGAGCGCCTCAGCCTGTGCCACAGTGAGTTCCACCCGGGAGGTGAGGTCCGTAAGACCCGCGTAGATGCCTCCCGCCTCCCGTTCGGCAACGATGCGCTCGGCCAGTTCATCGCCGATGGTGCGGATCGCCGCGAGCCCCAGCCGTACCTCCATCCCTGCGTTCTCCAGGTTCGCCCACGGCAGGCTGATGTTCAGGTCAGGGCCGTGCACCGTGACGCCGTGCCGCCGGGCATCGGCCACCAGGGACTGCGGCGAGTAGAAGCCCATCGGCTGCGCCCGCAGCAGAGCGGCACAGAAGGCCGCGGGGTGATAGCACTTGAACCACGACGAGTAGAACACCAGCGATGCGAATGACTGCGAATGACTTTCGGGGAAACCGAAGTTCGCGAACGCCGCCAGCTTCTCAAAGATGCGATCGGCCAGTTCACCCTCGATACCGTGCAACTGTTTGGCACCCCGGTAGAACCGCTCGCGGAGCTGTTCCATCTTTTCGGTGGAGCGTTTGGAGCCCATGGCGCGGCGCAACTGATCCGCCTCGGCCGGAGTGAAATCGGCGACGTCGACGGCGAGTTGCATGAGCTGCTCCTGGAACAGGGGAACACCCAGCGTGCGTTCGAGGGTCTTCCACATCGATGGATGCTCGACCCGCGGTTCCTCCTGCCCGTTACGGCGGCGGATGTACGGGTGCACCGAACCGCCCTGGATGGGTCCGGGCCGGATGAGGGCGACCTCGACCACCAGATCGTAGAAGGTTCGCGGTTTGAGCCGCGGCAGGGTGGCCATCTGAGCCCGCGACTCGACCTGGAAGACCCCCACGGAATCAGCGCGCCGGAGCATCGCGTAGACCGTATCGTCGGTGAGGTCGAGCTGGGCGAAATCGACCTCGATCCCCTTGTGCTCCTTGAGCAGATCCTGCGCATAGTGCAGGGCACTGAGCATGCCGAGACCGAGCAGGTCGAACTTCACCAGGCCTGCGGCGGCGCAGTCGTCCTTGTCCCACTGCAGCACGCTACGGTCCTGCATCCGAGCCCACTCAGTGGGGCACACATCGGCGATGGGTCGGTCGCAGATCACCATGCCACCGGAGTGGATGCCCAGGTGCCGAGGCAGATCCGCGATCTGTGTCGCCAGATCGATCACCCGCTCCGGCACCCCGTCGGGCACCGGATCATTGCGCCAGCCGTAGCTGGAGATCTGCTTACTCCAGGCGTCCTGCTGCCCCTGGGAGTAGCCGAGCGCACGAGCGGTATCGCGCACCGCGGACCGGCCACGGTAGGTGATCACGTTGGCTACCTGCGCCGCGTATGCGCGCCCGTACGTGCGGTAGACGAATTGGATCGCCTCCTCGCGACGATCGGACTCGATGTCGACGTCGATATCGGGCGGGCCGTCGCGTTCCGGTGCGAGGAAGCGTTCGAACAGCAGGCCGTTGCGGACGGGATCGACCGCGGTGATGCCGAGCGCGAAGCACACGGCGGAGTTCGCGGCGCTGCCGCGCCCCTGACAGAGAATGTCGCTCTCCCGGCAGAAGCTCACGATGCTGTGCACGATGAGGAAGTAGCCGGGGAAGGTGAGGGTCTCGATGACGTTCAGTTCGTGCTCGATCTGGCGGTACGCCTTCGGATTCGACTCCGGCGGACCGTATCTGTCGAGGGCGCCGCGCCGCGTGAGCTCGCGCAGCCAGGTGGCCTCGGTATGCCCCGCCGGCACATCGAAGGGCGGCAGGTTCGGCGCGATCAGCCTGAGGCTGAAGGCGCATTCGGCGGCGAGTTCCACCGCTCCCGCGATGGCTCCGGGATGCTCCGGGAGCAGCAGCGCCATCTCGTCGCCGGAGCGCAGGTGCGCTCCGCCGGCCGCGGGCAGCCAGCCGTCGAGTTCATCGAGGCTGCGACGGGCCCGGATCGCGGCGAGGGTGGCGGCGAGGCGCCGCTGATCGGGTCGCGCGAAGTGGGCTCCCGTGGTGGCGACGGTGCCCACTCCCATCCGGGCGGCGACCCCGGCGAGGAGATGGTTGCGCTCGTCGTCTTCGGGGACGCCGTGCACCGTGAGTTCCATGCTGACCCGGTCGGGACCGAACCGGTCCAACAGGTGCGCGAGCGCACCGGCGGCACCGTCGGGTCCGGCGGCGTCGAGCCCGCGCCGGACGGCACCCTTGCGGCAGCCGGTGAGGATGTGCCAGTGCCCTTCCGACCATTCGGCCAGACGGTCCGGATGGAAGCGCAGTTTCCCCTTCTCGCCCGCTTCCATATGCGCCTCGGCCATGGCGCGGGACAGACGGCGATAGCCCTCCTGGCCCCGGGCGAGCACGAGCAGGTGCTCGCCGTCGGGGTCGGCGGTGCCGGTACGTTCCGCATCGCGCAGCAGCGAGAGTTCGGCACCGAACACCGTGGGAACACCCAGCCCGAGCGCGGCCTCCGCGAATCGCACCACCCCGTAGAAGCCGTTGTGGTCGGTGACGGCGAGCGCCGTGAGACCGAGCGCGTGCGCTTGTTCGACCATCTCCTCGGGCTGCGCCGCGCCATCGAGGAAGCTGAACGCGGTGTGCGCGTGCAACTCAGCGTAGGGAACACGGGAGGCACCCGGACCGCCCTCCCCCGGTACGTAGGGCTCACGCTTACGCGACCACGCCGGTGAATCGCCGCCGTCACCCGGAGGCTCCTCACGTCGCGCCGGGGCACGCCCCGAGAGCACCCGCTCCATCTCCGCCCAGCTGGGCCCGTTACTCCAACCCACACGAACCAGCATACGCTCATATGTTCGATGAATGATAGGAGTGTCGTACGGTGCAGCCGGCCCACTGCGCCACCGCCGTGCGCCCGCCTAGAGTGAGCCTCGTGACCGTCACCAAGTCGATCCTGCTGTTCGGAGTAGCCGCGCTGTTCGAGATCGGCGGGGCATGGCTGGTATGGCAGGGCATCCGAGAGCACCGCGGATGGCTGTGGATCGGCGCGGGCGTGATCGCACTGGGACTGTACGGGGTCGTGGCGGCGCAGCAGCCGGATGCGAACTTCGGGCGCATCCTGGCGGCCTACGGTGGCGTCTTCATCGCCGGCTCACTGCTGTGGGCGATGGCGGTCGATGGCTTCCGGCCCGACCGCTGGGACGTGATCGGCGCCCTCATCGCGCTCGCCGGAGTAGGGGTGATCATGTATGCCCCACGGTGATCCGGCACCCGCGGTCCGCATCGCGCAGCTCGATCCGCGCGCGGTGACAGCGCTGGCGGTGGGCGACCTACGACAGGCGAACCGATACAGCGAGATCGTGCTCCCGCCTTCCTTCGCGACCCCGGAGTCACTGCGGCTGTGGCGAATGCGCGACCGGCAGATCGCCGCCGACCCGGCCAGCGCCGAGTGGATCACCGGCGCCATCCTGGACACCGATCGCGATCTCGTCGTAGGCCGCGCGGGCTACCACGGGCCGCCGGATGGGAACGGCACGGTGGAGATCGGTTATGCCGTCGACCCCGAGTACCGACGACGCGGATACGCCCGTGCCGCACTCGAATTCCTGCTCGCTCGAGCCGGGAGCGACCCGTCGGTCCGCACGGTGCGCGCCACCGTCAGCCCGGACAACACCGCGTCGTCATCGCTGATCGCCCAGTACGGGTTCGTCGAGATCGGAACCCAGATCGACGAGGTGGACGGCCTGGAGTTGGTCTACGAGGTACCCAGCAATCGCGCCGAGCCGCCTATCCGCGCAACGCGGCGATGAGCCGGCCGAGCGTCGGCCGCGGATCGAAATCTTCCGACGCTAGCGCCAACTGCCGCAGGACCACCGCATCGGTCGCATCCATCACCAGCGCCGACGCGGGACCGTCGAGCCCCAGGTTCGCTCCGATCGCCGCACCCGCCGCCTCGACGGCCGCCCGCGCACGGCGCAGCGGTTCTTGCAAGTCTGGCGAGGTCGCTGCGGCGGCGAACAGATTCAACCGCGCCGTACTGCGCACCCGGCCCGCACCGACCGACCACAACACATAACCGACGAGGCGTTCGGTCACCTCGTCGACGGACGGTGCACCGGCACCGTCGAACCCCTCCCAGAACGAGAGGTCCTGCTCCACCATGCGGTCGAGGATGCCGCGCACCAGCGCAGCCCTCGACCGGAAGTGGTTGGACGTGGTGCCCGACGGGACGCCGGCGGCACCGTCGACGGCGCGGTGCGTGAGGCCGCGTAGCCCGCGCGTGCCGACCACCTCGATCGCCGCGTCGAGCACCTCTTCTCTCCGTCCCATGCGGTCAGACAGTACCGCGTACTACATTTGTAGTAGGGTCGACGTATGCGGACAGCGGCGATCATCGGCGGCGGCATCGGCGGGTTGGCCACCGCGGCACTCCTGACCGGGCAGGGCTGGGAGGTGGAGGTATTCGAGAGAGCGGCATCGCTGCCCACAACCGGTACCGCGCTCGGGATGTGGCCCGAGGCTCTCGCGGTCCTGGACCGCACGGGAGCCGGAGCGAAGGTTCGCGAGATCGGCATCGACCAGCGATTCGGGGAGATCCGTAGCTGCGAAGGCCACCGCCTCGGACCACGGATCGAGGCCCGGGGCGCAACGGTGTTGATCTCCCGCCCGCGCCTGTTGGAGGCGCTCGCAGCAGCGGCTCCCCGATCCGGTTCGGCGATCACCGCACCGATCTCGAGGGACTCGATCACGACGTCATCGTGGGCGCCGACGGCATCAACAGCATCACCCGCACCGCCGTGATCGGCCGCGTGATCGAGCCGCGCCCGCTGGGCGTGGAGGTGGTGATCGGGCGATGCCCCGGCAGCACCGACACCTTCACCGAATACTGGGGGCCCGGAAGACTGTTCGGCGTGACCCCGCGCGACGGCGGCTTCATCAACTGGTACTCGGAGTTCGATCCGCACGCAGTTCCCGAAGGCGTGCCCGACCCGGATTCCGATCCCCGCGGCTTCCTGCGCTCGATGTATCACGGTTGGGCCCCACGGGTCCTGGAGACGATCGAGGGCATCGACGTGGAGTCTGCGCTGCACTACCGGTCCCGTGATCTTCCGCGCCTGCACCGGATCGTCCGGGGGAACACGGCGCTGATCGGCGATGCCGCGCACGCGATGGCGCCGAACCTCGGGCGCGGGGCGTGCGAGACGCTGCTGGACGCGGCCGCGCTCGCCGATGCCCTCGGCCCGGCGGACGATGCCCGGGACCCGGCGGCGGCGTTGGCCGGGTACGAGCGGGCGCGGCGCCTTGCCGGTCAGCGCACGATGCTGCTCTCCCGGGCGATGCGGTACGCCGCGCTCACCAGCCGGTTACGCGCGCCGCGGAATCTCCTGTTGCGTGGCCTGGCCGCGGTGGCCTGAGTGTGATCCCGGATCGCCGAGACTGGCGCTGATCTTCGGCAACACGGTGGCGAGCGCCTTCACATCGCCGGGGTCGAGGCTGTCGAAGACCCGGCGGCGCACCTCCTCGACGTGCCCGCGCGCCGCGGCGTCCAGCACGGCAAGACCGTCGGCGGTGAGTTCCGCGTAGGCGGACCGACCGGTCGCGTGGCGAACCAGCCATCCGGACTCCCCCAGTTTGCGCAGCACGTGCGAGAGCCGAGACGGTGATGAGTTCGCGGCGTCGGCCAGCGCGGACAGTCCCATCTTCCGTCCCTCGGCCTGCGAGAGCTGCGAAAGCACCATGAATTCGTAATGCGTGAGGCCGGAATCGGAACGCAGTTGCGTGTCCAGCTTGGCCGGCAACTGCATGGCTATGTTGATCAGTGGCAGCCAGGCCGCCATCTCGGCCTCGGACAGCCACCGCGCCTCATCGGTCGAGCCCACTATTCACCCCCATGAATACCGGCGCCACCACGGGTCTCGAGCGACGCTGCATCCCACTGTATACGCAGGATCGGGCACGTTCCCGGGCACCGAATTCGGCGAACCCCGCCAGCGGATCCAGCGGAATCCCCGTGGGCGGATTCATCGGACAGCCGTTCTGGCCGGTCGGTAAGTTGACAGCGGTGAGCCGCTTGCAGACCACCCCCGGCCCCCGGACCGATGACGAGATCCCGGCGTACCTCGCCGCACTCGACCTCCCGGGACTCGCCGACATCCACGTGCACTTCCTCCCCGAGCCGATGCTGGCGAAGGTGTGGGACTTCTTCGACCGTGCGGATGTCGAGTACGGCCAGGAATGGCCGATCACCTACCGCTTCGACGAAGACACCAGACTGGCCCTGATCCGCGCGATGGGCGTGCGCGAGATCCCCGCTCTGTGCTACCCGCACAAGCCCGGGATGGCGCAGTGGCTCAACGCGTGGTGCGCCGACTTCGCCCGCCGTGTACCGGACGGGATTCATTGCGCAACACTGTATCCCGAGCCGGGCGTGGGCGAGTACGTGGCCGCCGCGATCGCCGACGGTGCCCGACTGTTCAAAATGCACGTCCAGGTGGGCGTGTTCGCCCCCGACGATCCGCAACTCGATCCGGCCTGGGAGGCGCTCGCCGACGCGGGGGTTCCGGTGGTGATCCACGCCGGGTCGGGACCGGTCGGGGGACCGTACACCGGCCCGGAACGGGTCGCTCGGACGCTCCGCAAGCACCCGGAGCTCACTCTGGTGATCGCCCACCTCGGCATGCCCGAGTACGACCAGTTCGCCGACCTGGCCGAGCGTTTCCCCAATGTGCACCTCGATACCACGATGGCGGCGACGGACTTCACCGAGAAGCGGGCTCCGATGCCGGCCGGTTACCCCGACCGGCTCGCGCGTCTCGCCGATCGTGTGGTGCTGGGAAGCGACTTCCCGAACATCCCCTACCAGTACGCGCACCAGTTGTTCGGTCTCGCGCGCCTGGACCTGGGCGACGAGTGGATGCGCAAGGTGCTCTGGCACAACGGCCGGAGGCTGCTGGGCCACGGCGAGTGAGCGCCGTCCCGTTGCGAGCGGGAGGCGAGCGGTATCGCCGATACGATGGAGCCATGCAGATCCGACGAGCCGCGATCACGCTGCTCGCGGCGGCCACCCTCACCGCGTGCGGCGGTTCGCCGCCGGCGCCGGGACCGCTCGCCCTGGACCGGCCCACCACGGCCTTCGATCAGGTGGGCATCGACGACACCCGCACCGACGTCGCCGCCCTGGTGAACACCGCCACCCGGATCGGCACGCGGCTCATCGCACCCGACGGCCGTGCGTCGGCCACCGCGGTCTCGCCGTGGTCGGTGCTATCGCTGCTCGGGATGCTGCGGGCCGGGGCCGACGGTACTGCCGCGGCTCAGCTCGACGCTCTCGGTTTGAGCGGGGCACGGGACGTGCCACGGGCCATGGCTGCGCTGACCGGGCAGACCGGACAGTGGGCGGGCGATCCGGGGAAGGTTCCCGCGGGCACACCGCCGGCCGCACCGTTGTTCCAGTCGCAGGTCGCGCTGCTCACCGCGCAGCAACTCGAACCTCGAGGCGAATACCTCGACCGGCTCGCGAAGTACTACGGAACCGGTGTGTACCCGGTCGATTTCGCGCGCGGTATCGACCAGCCGCTCGGCGAATGGGTTGCGGTGAACACGGGGAGCACCCTGACCTCGGCGCCCCTACGCACTGATCGCGATACCCGGCTGGCGGCCGCGACGACCGCCTATCTCGCAGTGGCCTGGCGGTTCCCGTTCGACGCGGCTCAGACCCGCCCGCGCCCCTTCACAACGGCCGACGGTGCCGTGGTCGAACCGCCGACGATGCGCGCCACCGTCCCCGCCCGGGTCGCCGGGGGCGACGGGTTCACGGCACTGCAACTGGATTTCGGCGTGGGAACCCTGGCATTGCAGGTGATCCTGCCGAATCCCGGCGTTCCGCTGGCCGATGGCGTGACCGAGGGCCGGTTCACCGCTGCGCGCCTCGCGCTGGCGGGGGCACCCACGGCGGCACACGAGGTCTCGCTGCCGAAATGGCGCAGCGCCGGGTGGACCGGCCTCGTCGACCCGCTACGTGAGCTGGGTGTGACGGGCGTCTTCCCGGGCGGCGCGGGCTTGAGTGGGATCGCCGACGGCGAACCCACCCTGGCCGATGCGCGGGCCTCGGCGGTGCTCACCGTGGGCGAGAAGGGCACGGCATCGGACTCCGCGACCACCCCGGCTCCCGAGCCGCCGCCCGGCCCCGAGCCCGTCACCGTGGATCGCGCCTTCGCCTACTCGGTGGTCGACACCGCGACCGGCCTCCCCCTGCTCATGGGCACGGTGAACCGACCGGCCGGCTGAGTCCTTCGGTCTCCGCAGGGTCCGCTTCCCAAAAAGGCTAACCAGGTTGATCTTTCACTAAACCCTCCACTTCAGGTTAAGGTTGAGCCATGACCTCGACCCTGACCCGCTCGCTCCGCGCGGCGGCCCGTTCGGCCTGGGCGCTCACCGGCACCGCGCTCCTCGCCGTGATGGTGGCGCTCGTCGCGGGCGGCACCGCCTTCCTCGTCGCGGCTGGGACCACGCCACCCGCGCCGGAGCAGGAACGGGTCAACGCCGAGAACACGCGGGTCGCACTCAAGGCGGCCGACGAATCGCGCGCCCTGTTCGGACTCGTGTCCAACGGCCTCACCTCGGCGAGCGCGGGACTCAACACCTCGGCGAGCTCGGTCCCGCAGATCTTCGACAGCATCGACACCGCCAAGCAGGGCGCCGAGCAGTTGGTCACCGGCCTCGACGAGGCCTCGTCGCTGTCCGCGGCCCTGAGTCAGGTGAGCCGCGCGTCGGTGGCGCTCGGCGGCGCTCTCGATCGCACGCAGGGCCTGCAGCAGGTGGCCGCGGGCACCCGGGGCGCACTCGTCGTGCTGCGGCAGCGGCTGGTGGAGAACCCGTCGCCGGGTTCCGCCGGCGCGGTGGCGCAGCTCGATCGCGCGTTGAGCAGTTCCCGGGGCGTCGGCGCCCTCGACGATGTGGCCGGCCTGCGCGGCACACTCTCGTCCATGACCTCGAGCCTGACCAGCGCATCCGCCAACGCCGATGCCTCCATGGCCTCGGCCCGCAGCGCCGCCCGACAGCTGCGCGACGGCCTGACCAAGCTGGCCAGCGCCCGAACCGATGTCAACGCCTCGGTCGCGAATCTCACCACTGGCGTCGGCCAGCTCAAGACGGCGCTGGGCGCGATCGACGGGCAGCTCGCACTCACGCAGACTCGGCTGCGGTCGGTCACGGACACGCCGGCCCCGGCCCCGGATCCCGGCATTGCACGACCGCTGGCCTGGGCGTTCATCGTCGGCGGCAGCGCCGGGGTGCTGGCCTACCTGCTCGCGCTCGCGCTCGCGCACCGCCTGAGCCGCCGCGCCGCCGGATCCGAGGAGCTCTCCGACGATGCCGCGGAGCGCGGCGACGCCGGTGCAGCGGAGTCACCGCAGCGCACCGAGGCCGTCCCGGACACGACCGCGCCCTCGACGCCGGACACCATGCCCCGCGGCCTGCCACTCCCCGCGCTCGCGGCGGCGACCACATCGGGCGACATCCTCACGATCGATCAGGCGCCGTCGTCGAGCGAAGAGCCGACCGACACCACGGACCAGCCGGGGAAGCGCAGCACGTCCGGCCGTCGACGGTTCGCGGTCGACCGCTCCACCGACACCAATCCGTGGCTTTCGGTGTCGATCTCGGGCAGCTCGAGCTGACACCGATCTACTCGTACACGCCCTCCACCTCCCATCCCCCGGCGTACTGCAGCAGCAGCGCGCGGCCGTCGTCCCGGCCCGGTGCGGGCTCCAGCAGCACCTGGGCGCGGGCTCGGAGTTCGCCGGCGCCGGATTCCCACCACCGCTCGTCCACCAGCCACGGCCCCGCCCACCAGCTCAGCGCCCAGTCACGCGACCCCCAGGACAGACGCGTCGGCTCGGCGGTGAACCCGCCCCGCTCGGTGACCCGTACCGGCGTGCCCGACGCATCGGTCACCGCGACCGAAGCTCCGGAGAGCAGCACCGCAGGTGCCGGTTCCGGCATCCGACCGGGCCACGGTGCTGCGGGATCCTGGGCCGGCACCGCCTCGTCGCCCAGCGGAGTCCAGGTGACCTGCTCGGCGGGCCCGCGACCGCCGCTGCGCGTGCCCAGCCGCACCGCCTCGCCGCCGAGGAGCCCCTGAACCCGCACCAGTGCCCGGCGGAAGCGGGCGGCACCGTCGCCCTCGTCGCCCCACATGCCGGCCTGGAGCGCGCCGGCGTCCACCACCTCGACCGGTTCCAACCGCAGCAGCGTGATCGGGGCACCCGGTCCTCCCGAGCGGCCGCGGCCGCCGGTGAGCCAGCCGTCGATCTGCCAGCGCACCCGGTCGGCCGTGCCGTCGGGCGTGAGCGGCTGCGCGCAACGCCAGATGCGGGTGTGCCGCTCTCCGTTCTCCGCGACCGCCGAAACCTCCAGACGCAGGCACGCCACTCCGGCCGCGGACAACTTCCGGTGCAGCTCCGCGGCCAGGGTGCGGCCGGCGAAAGCCGCTGCGTCGACCCGGTTGATCGGCGGATCGGGTCGGAGCTCCGCCTCCAGGCCGGGCGGGAGCGCCGCAGTGGACGGCGGACGGTCTGCCACCGCGCGCGCCTGACGGTGCGCGGCGATCGCGTCGACGCCGAACCGGGTGGCCACATTCGAGGTGGAGAGCGCGGCGAAGGCGCCGAGGGTGCGCACGCCCAGGCGACGCAGTAGGTCGATCAGCTCGGCGCGGTCGTCGGTAGCGAGGGCGGGCTCGGCGCCGAGCTGCGCGATGGGCAGCGGGGACAGGAACTCGGCCGATCCGCCGGGCGCCACGATCACCCCGGTGCGGGCGGCCAGCGCGGCGGTGAAGACCTCGTCGGCGATCCCGGCGAGGGATTCGGCGCCCACCGAGGAGGCGGCGTCGACCAGCTTCTCGGCGGCCTGCTCCTCGCCGCCGAAGAAGCGGGCGGCGCCGCGTGCGGGGATCACGATCAGGCCGGGCCGCAGCACCTCGATGAGCGGGATCAGCGCGGCTACCGCACCCGCGACCGGTTCGAAGAGCCGGGCGTCGCGCCCCGGATCCGCCGCTGTCACGTGCAGGTTCGGGCAGCGGGCCTGGGATTCGCGGCGTTTCATGCCGCGGCGCACGCCGTCGGCACGGGCAGCGGCATTGCACGCGATCACCCGGTTGCCGTGGAGGACGGCCACGGGATGGTCGGGCGGCAGATCGACATCGGCCGCGGCGGCCGCCGCCGGCCAATCCGGGCACCACAGCGCCAGGATCCGCTGTTCCCGTCCGCTCATCGCGCCACCGCCGCACGCGGTTCCGACAGGCCCCGGTACGGGTTGAGGCAGCCGCGGCCCCGGGCCGAGAAGGCCAGGTCGATGCCGCGGATACGGCCTCGGCCCGGCTGCCCGCCGGGGCCCGCGTAGCCCTGTACCCGGGCGCCCAGATGCAGGGCGGCGCCCTCCCAGCGGCCACCGGTCACGAGCAGAATCGCGCCCTTCGTGCGGGCGCGGGCGGCGATCGCCCGGCCCCGGCTGGGCGGCACCGCGATGCCGCCCAATCCGCACAGCACCACATCGGCACCGTCGAGCAGCACGGAGGCCACGGACACCGGATCGGCCAGCGGCCCCTCGATGAGCGCGATGCGCTCGATATCGGCTCCTTGTTCGAGTGCCGCGGCCATACCGAAGCCGGCCACCCCGCACAGCGCGACGCGGGCGCCCGCCGCGGTGACGGTGGCCACCAGCGAGACGGCGAGCGAGGCCGCACCGGTCACCGTAATCACCGTGCCCCGCGGCAGGCCGCCGCCGGGAAGCAGCCGGGCCAGTTCCGGATGCACCGGAAGAATGCCCTGCGTGAACTGGGACGAAACGTTCTCGACCGGCTCCGGCGAGGCTGCGGCGAGCCGCCGGGAACCGGCCGGCTGATGCCGCTCCGGCAGCGCCGCGAGCCGCTTGCGCAGCTCCGCCAGCTTCTCCTCGCGACTGCCCGCCGGCACCGCGGAAAGCCCCTTGGCCACCTGTCGCACCCCTCCCCTAGGTTCTCTTCCGCCGGAGGTTCACCACCCTCGGCGGAGCCGCGGGGAAGACGCGACTCGAAACTCTTTTCGATTGATTTCTAGCGTAGATCCGGCACGCGAGAGCCGTCAAGCGCCGAAGTGAGAAGGAGTGGTCACTGCACGACAGCGCCCTGTCGCAGGGCTCGGAGCGACCACAGTTCCCGACCGCCCCGCGGACCGCGCCTACGAGGCCAGCTCGCTCCGGACCAGGGCGGCGAAGTCACGAACGTCCTGCTCCGTGGTGTCCCACGAGCACATCCAGCGCACCTCGCCGCGGGCCTCGTCCCAGAAGTAGAACGGAACCCGCTGCATCAGGGACTCGGAGACGGCGTTCGGCAGCGTGGCGAAGACGGCGTTGGACTGCACCGGCTGGGTCAGCTCGACGCCGGGGATCTCGCCGACCAGATCGGCCAGCAGTCGCGCCATCGCGTTCGCGTGCGCCGCGACCCGCAGGTGCAGACCGTCGGAGAAGAGCGCGAGGAACTGCGCGGCGATGAACCGCTGCTTCGAGGCCAGCTGCATCGACAGCTTGCGCACGTACGCGATTCCCCTGGTGGCTTCGGGATTGAGCACCAGCACCAGCTCACCGCCCAGCAGGCCACTCTTCGTGCCACCCACGCTCACGATATCGGCGCCGATATCGGTGGTGATCGCCCGCGGCTCCACGCCGAGGCTCGCGGCGGCATTGCCCAACCGCGAACCATCGATGTGCAGCAACCAGCCGCGCTCGTGCGCGTAATCCGCCAGGGCCGCAAGCTCTTCGACGCCGTACACGGTGCCCAGCTCGGTGGACTGCGCTACCGACAGCACCCGCGGCTGCGCCCAGTGCTCGTCGCCGGCACGATCGGGCACGGCCGCTGAGATCGCCTCGGGAGTGAGCTTGCCACCCACCTCCGGCACCACGAACAGCTTGAGGCCGGCCACCTTCTCGGGCGCACCCCCCTCATCGACGTGGATGTGCCCGGAATCCGCGCACACCACGGCCGACCAGTGGTCGCTCACGGCCTGGAGGGCGACCACATTGGCACCGGTGCCGTTGAACACCGGAAACGCCTGAGCGCGTTCGCCGAACAGCTCGCGCACCCGCTCGGCCAGCGCCGCGGTGTACTGGTCGCCTCCGTAGGCCACCTGGTGCCCCAGGTTGGCCTCACCGATCGCGGCCAGCACCTCGGGCAGCACACCGGAGTAGTTGTCGCTCGCGAAACCCCGCTTGGCGGGATCGTGCAGCTGTGTCATGCGGTGGTGTTCTCCTCACCGGGAATCAGGGTGTGCACGGTGCCGTTCAGTTCAGCCGCGGGAGCATCCCACAGCCCGACGAGCCGCTCGGCGACCGTCTCGATCGGGGTGTACCGCGGGAACTTCCGCTCGGGTGAGGCTTCGCGCATCTGTGGGGTGAGCAGCGCCATCACGCGCAGTGCGGTCGCCGCGGCGTCAGTACCGGAGAAGGCGTCCGCCAGGGCCAGCGTCCATGCCTCCGACGCGGCCTTCGCCGAGACGTACATCGCGTTCTTCGCAGTCGGTTTCGCGACCGCGGTCGACGAGATGATCGCCAGCCGGGCACCGGAACTCGCGACCATCGGCGCATAGAAGGCTCGGGTCACACACTGCAGGCTGCGGATCAGCCCCTGGTCGAGGAAGTCCCAATCGGCCGGATCGGATTCGTCGATCGGCACGCCACCGCGCCAGCCGCCCACCAGATGCAGCACACCGTCGACCCCGCCGTGGTCGGTGACCACCTTTCGCGCCGCCTCCGCGGTCGCGGCATCGTCGGTGAGGTCGGCCCGGTAGGCGCGCACGCCGTCGAGCTCGGTGAGCGCCGCATCCGCCGCACCCCGCGAGATCACGGCCACCCGGGCGCCATGCTCGACGAGCAGCGCTGTGACCGCCTGTCCGAGGGCGCCGTTCGCGCCCGTCACCACGACGGTGCGGCCGGCGACCCCGGTCACGCCCCGGCCCCGACGGGGTCGGCGTCCGCGGTGATACCGCGGGTGGAATCCACTACGCCGCCCACCTTGCGGCGCAGGGCTTCGAAGAAGACGTTGAGCGGGAATTCGTCCGGCAGTACCAGATCGACCAGCGCACGCGGCTCACCGTCGAGCGGCAACGCCTCGGGCCCCTTGGCCCAGGTCGCCCCCGGGGCGGGCACCACGTACGACGAGACGAACTGGTAGCTCGCCAGCCACTGCCCGACCTTGGACCGGTCGATGCCGGTGCGGTACAGTTCCTCGATCTCCTCGGCGAGGCGGATCACCTGGAGCGGCAGTTCCTTCCAATCGATGGACAGACGGTTGTCACGCCAACGCAAGGCGCCGTGCCGGTGCAGGTAGGCGAACAGCAACTGTCCGCCGAGGCCGTCGTAGTTGCGCACCCGGGTGCCCGTGATGGTGAACCGGAAGAGCCGGTCACACAAGATCGCCAACTGCACCGGCAGTCCGTACGGATGCCCCTCCTGCTGCAAGCCGTAGGCCTCGCGGAAGGTGGTGAGGTCGCAGCGCAGCTCCTCGAGCGCGTACAGCCAGTAGGGCATCCGCTGCTTGATCATGAAGGGATCGAAAGGCAGATCGCCACGACTATGGGTGCGGTCGTGAATCAGGTCCCACATGGCGAAGGTGGACTGCGCCAGGGCCTGCGAGGCGACCAGCCGCTCACCATCGGGCGGGAGCTGTAGCGAAAGCACCTCGGCCGCAGCACCGGTCACGCGCCGGAAGCGGGCCGCCTCGCGATCGCAGAAGATGGCGCCCCAGTGGAACTCGGGGGTCTTCTCCACCGTGACGGTCTCGGGGAAGAGCACCGCGGAGTCGGTGTCGTAGCCCGCGGTGAAGTCTTCGAAGGCCACCGCGAGGAACTTGCCGTTATCGAAACGCTGCTCCACATCGGCGAGCCACGTGGGCCACACCACGGAGAGCAGGACCGCCTCGAAGACCTTGCCGGCGTTGCCGTTCTGCGTGTACATGGGGAACACCACCAGGTGCTCCGCACCGTCGACCCGCTCCAGATCGGGACGGAACGCGGCGAGCGACTCATCGAACAGCGGCTTGCCGAAGCCCCCCTCGACCCAGCGGCGGAAGTCGCGGGGCAATGCGGCCAGATAGTCGGCATCGTGCGCGAACAGCGGTGCCAGCGCGGCGATCCGGGCCACGATCGTCTCGACCAGCTCGCCCGCGCGGGCGTGGTCGGCGGCATCGACCACGGACCCGTCGGCGGCCTGCAGGGCCCGCAACTCGGTGACGGCGGCCTTCAGAGCGCCCCAGTCGGCGCTCTGCGCGGCCGCGGACACGTGCCGGGCACCGCGGTCGCCGTGGGCGCCGGAGGCCCAGGTGACCACGTTGGTCCACAGGGTGCGCTGGTCGAAATCATCGATCGAATCGTCGCCGAACAGGTCGGAGTCCGCGAAGACCACGACGCGACCGAGGCCGACCTGCAGAGCGGCGGCGAGGGGGCGGCCGGCGGGCGAGGCGCTCTCGCTGGTCCGGGCCAGAACGCTGACACCGGCAGCGGGCGGGCCCACGTCGAGCACGCCGGAGCGGTAGAAACAGGCCTCGTCGACGCCGGCGACGAGCCCCTGCCCACGCAACTCGGGGGCGATCTCGGAGCGGATCCAGGTGGCGTTGCCGCCGAACCGGCGATCGCCCGCAGCCTCCTGCACCACAAGTGATTCCACCGTGACACCGAAGCGAGCGAGCAACTCGCCGAGGTTGCTTCCGGAAGTGGCGGTGTCGCACTCGGCGAGCACCACGAGGCCGCCGCCGCCGCGCACGTACTGCTCGATCGCGTCGAGCTCGGCGTCCGAGTACACGGGCGGAAGATCGCCGGTGACCCGCTCGACACCGGCGCGGGCGAGATGGGGGATCACGTAGACATCGGCGGAACGCAGCGTGTCCACGGTGACCTGCGGTGACGTCGCATCGGTGACGGTCATGCCGCGACGGCGCAGGGCATCCACGGCGAGGGCGAGGCTGGCGTCCTCCGGGTTGACCGGAACCATCTCGCGGGCGCGCTCGATCGTCGTGGCCCACGCGCTGCTGCGGGCCTGCTCGACCTGCACGCGGGGGAAGACGGTGACATCAGACATAGTCGTTCCCATCGTTTACCTCTTACAACTCTTAACGCGATCTTAGCGCCCTTCGGCCGCGGAACCGAATGGAATCGAGAGCTGAAACGCGAACGTAACCGGACGGGCACCGGCCCGAGAATGCCGACGGCCCCGCGGCGCGATGCCGCGGGGCCGGGACGGAAGGCCAGATCAGGCCCTGTGAATCAGGCCGAAGCGGGGTCGGGGTCGCGGTGCGCAGAGGCCGCCGCCGAGGGCGAGAGATCGGCGGTACGCAGGTCCACCGTCGGGGCCTTGGTGACCAGCTTGTGCCCCACCCAGAGACCGACGAACAGGATGAGCGCCGCGTACGAGGTGAGCAGCAATTCCCAGCCACCCTCCTCTCCGGCGCGGAGCGAGACGTAGTACTGCCCGGCGATCACGCCCACGCACATGAGCAGCGCCACGACCGGACCAGCCGGGTACAACCAGGCCCGGTACGGCAGCTCATCGAGCGAGCGACCCTGCACGTTCCACGCGCGGCGGAACCGGTAGTGCGCCCAGGCGATACCGATCCAGGTGATGAACCCGGCCACCGAGGAGGCCGTGACCAACACCGTGTACGCCGTGCCGTCGCCCACCTTGCTCGCTATGAAACACAGGGCGCCGATCGCGACCGTGGCCGCGACGGCCGCCGCAGGCACGCCCGACTTGCTGACCTTGCCGAAGATCTTCGGCGCATTGCCCTCCACGCCCAGCCCGTACAACGCTCGGGTCGCCGCGTACAAGCTGGCGTTGCCCGCTGAGAGGATCGCGATCAGGATGACCGCGTTCATGATCGAGGCTGCGGCATCGATACCGGCCAGCTTGAAGACGAGGGTGAACGGCGCCACCGCCACGTTGTCCTCGGAACCGTTGAGGAGCTCGGGATTCGTGTACGGGATGAGGAAGCCGATGATCGTGAGCGTGCCGATGTAGAACAGCAGGATCCGGAAGAACACCGTGCGCACGGCCTTCGGGATGGCGCTGCGCGGCTCCATCGCCTCACCCGCGGCCACGGCGATCATCTCGGTCCCCTGGAAGGCGAACCCGGCGATCAGGAACACCGACAGCATGCCCAGCGGCCAGTCCACGAACGGCGCATCACCGATGGTCCAGTTGGAGAATCCGGGCGACGTCCCGCCGATCACGCCGAGCACCATCAGCACGCCCACGATCAGGAAGACCACCACCGCGATCACCTTGATCGAGGCGAACCAGAATTCGGCCTCGCCGAAGGCCTTGACCGCGAACAAGTTCAACGCGAGGAGGCCGACCATGAAGATCAGCGACCAGATCCACGAGGGCACATCGGGCAGCCAGAACTTCATGATCAAGCCGGCTGCCACCACTTCGGCGGCGAGCGTGATCGACCAGTTGAACCAGTAGTTCCATCCGGCGGCGAAGCCGAAGGACCGGCTGACGAACCGGGTGCCGTACTCCTCGAACGGGTTGCTGCACGGCATGTACGCCGACATCTCGCCAAGGCTCTGCATCAGGAAGAAGACCATCACGCCCATGAGCGCGTACGCCGCGAGCGCACCGCCCGGGCCTGCGTCACTGATGGTCTTGCCGGAGGCCACGAACAGGCCGGTGCCGATGGCACCGCCCAGCGCGATCATGCTGATGTGGCGGGTTTGCAGTCCCTTGCGAAGCGCAGGGTCAGGGGTGATTCCGAGCGGGCTGGACACCCGATGAGAGTAGCGAGCGTTTGTTACGGGCGACTACCATTCGTCCAACATGTTCTCGTACGACACGAAATCCGCGCTCGCGAGTGCCGCCGAGCTGGTGAACACCGCGCCCGATGCGACCACCGGGCGCCTGGAGCGGTTGCCCGACGAGGCGGCACTCCGCGACTTCGTGGCCCGGTGGGGCTGGACCGGGCCCATCCCGATCCGCCCCGACGAGCTCGACCGGGTGTACGCGGTGCGTGCTCTGCTGCGCGAGCTGTGGGACTCCGCGGCGGACGAGGCCCGCGCGGTCTCGCTGATCAACCGGATGCTGCGCGAGGCGCACGTGCTGCCGCAGCTGGCCCGGCACGATGACTGGCCCTATCACCTGCACGGATGGTCGGACGAGACGCCGATCGCGGAACGCTTCCTCGCCGAACCGGCGATGGGACTGGTCGATATGGTGCGCGCGGACGCCCTGGACCGGCTGCGGGTGTGCTCGGCACCGGACTGCGCCGGCGTGCTCGTCGACTTCACTCGCAACTCCTCGCGCCGGTACTGCGACGACGGATGCAACAACCGGCTGAACGTGGCCGCCTACCGCGCGCGACGCGCGTGAGCTCTAGTATCGACGCGTGACGGAATCGACGGGAACCGGTGGGGCGACGCGCGGCGTCCCCGGGCCCGACTACCTGGTGGCCGGACGCTACCGGCTGACGTCGAAGATCGGCGGCGGCGGCATGGGCGCGGTGTGGCTCGCCCGCGACGAGCGCCTGGACCGCGACGTGGCCGCCAAGCAGGTCATCTCCACCGAGGGACTCTCCGAAGAACAAGCCGACGAGTTGCGCCGCCGTGCCCTGCACGAGGGACGGATCGCCGCCCGACTGCAGCACCGCAATGCGATCTCGATGTACGACGTCGCGATCGACCGCGGCGAGCCCTGGCTGGTGATGGAGTACCTGCCGTCCCGCTCACTAGCGCAGGTACTGCACATGACCGGCACCATGCCCGACCGACAGGTCGCGCAGATCGGCGCGCAGGTCGCCGACGCCCTCATCGAGGCGCATGAGGCCGGAATCATCCACCGCGACATCAAACCCGGCAACATCCTCATCGCCAACCGCGGCCGCGCCTCGGGCACCGTGAAGCTCTCCGATTTCGGTATCGCCCGGGCGAAGGGCGACGAAGCCGGACCGTCCGGCATCATCACCGGCACACCCGCGTACTTCGCGCCCGAGGTGGCCCGTGGCGGCGAACCGTCCGAGGCCTCCGACCTGTACTCCCTGGGCGCCACCCTCTACACCGCACTGGAGGGAGTGCCGCCCTTCGGTGTGGACGAGGACTCGATGTCGCTGCTGCACAAGGTTGCTCGCGGCCAGATCGACCGTCCCAAGCACACCGGACCACTCACCGCGGTGATCCTGGACATGCTGCAGCCGAGCCCCACCAAGCGTCCCTCCCTGGAGACCGCCCGCGACCGCCTCGCCGAGGTGGCCGCGGCCGGCGGCAATCCCGCCGCTGTGCTCGCATCGCCGTTGCAGCCGGGTCAGGACGGTGCCGCGGTGTGGCTGCGTCGCTCGGCCGGAGAGCGCGTACCCCGGGAGCCGCGGGACCGGACGGCACAGTCAGCCACCGGGAACCGTCCGCCCGCGCCGCGTCCGGCGACGAACTACACACCACCTCCGGTGGCCCCGCCCTCCGGTATGTCGAACACCGTCCTCGCGGCATGGATCATCCTGGGCTTCATCGTGCTCGCCGCCGTGGTGGCCGGCGTCATCATCGCACTCGGCTGACGCCTCAGTCGGCGAGGTGCCGGGTGTGCGCCCAGCGGGTCAGCGCGTTCCTGTTGCTCTGCTGCGTCTTCCGCAGCACGTTCGAGGCATGCGTCTCGACCGTTTTCACCGAGATGAACAGATCCTCGGCGATCTCCCGGTAGGTGTAGCCGCGGGCCAGCAGACGCAGCACCTCCAGCTCACGTGGGGTGAGCGAATCCAGCTCCGGATCGAGCGCGGGCTCGGGCACCGGCGAGCGCCCGGTGAACGAATCGAGCACGAAACCGGCCAGCCGAGGCGAGAACACGGCGTCACCGTCGGCCACCCGCCGCACGGCATCGGCCAATTCGGGACCCGAGATGGTCTTGGTGACGTAGCCACGCGCTCCGGCGCGGATGGTGGCGATCACGTCCTCGGCAGCGTCGGACACACTGAGCGCCAAGAAGACCGGTGTCTTCTCCAGGCGGGCGCGCGGCGCACCGTCGGTGACCCCGCGGAGCACGGCCACACCACCACCGTCGGGCATGTGCACATCCAGCAGCACGACATCCGGTGCGCTCTCAAGGATCCCGGACACCGCCTCGGCGACGGTGCCGGCCTCGCCGACCACCTCGATGGTGGCCTCCCGAGCCAGCTCGGCGCGCACGCCCGAGCGGAACACCCCGTGATCGTCGACCAGGAACACCCGGTTGGTCACGCGTTCTCCTCCGCGATCGATTCCGCCGGTTCCGACGCGGGTGCGTCCGAACCGGGCCGGGGAACCGAGAGCCGGATCTCGGTGCCGCGCCCGGGCGTCGAGCGCACCTCGGCGGTGCCGCCGCGACGTTCCACGCGGGCCCGGATCGACTTCGCCAACCCCTGCCGGTCCGACGGTACCGCGTCCGGGTCGAATCCGATGCCGCGGTCGCGCACGAAGACGGCGACCAGATCGGCGTCGACCTCGGCGTAGGTGTCCATCGTCTCGCAGCCGGAGTGCTTGGCGGCGTTGACCATCGCCTCCTTCACAGCCCCCAGCAGGGCGGTGAATCGGTCGTCGACACCCAGCTCCGCGCCCTCCACATCGCCCACGGTGATCACGTTGACCGCCACACCGTGGCTGTCCTCGACATCGGCGGCGGCGGCCTTGAGCGCGGCGGCGAGCGAACTCGCCGGTGCCTCGGCGGCACCGAACAGCCACTCCCGCAGTTCACGTTCCTGGCTGCGCGCCAGGCGCTTGACGGCGGCACCGTCGGCCGATTGCTTCTGTATCAGGGCCAGGGTCTGCAACACGGAATCATGCAGGTGTGAGGCGATCTCCTCGCGCTCGATGGTGCGCACCCGGGCCGCGCGCTCCTCGCCGAGGTCTCGCCACATGCGCATCCACACCGGGACCGTGAGCAGCGCGACGCCCACCAGTGTGAGCACGACCGCGGCCAATGCCGTCGGCAGCGCGGAGACATCGACGCGGCCCAGGAAGACCACGGCGAGACCGACGACCACCAGGGTGACCCCGCCCAGCATGCGCAGCCAGGTGATCAGCCGGGGACCGCCCACCGCCGCAGGAGCGCGCGCGGCGAAATCCGCCTCGCGCCAGACCAGGGCGGCCCCCACGCCGATCACGATCACCGGCACGATGAATCCGGTGTTCGCGTTGCTGGCGACCGCGGTGAGCGTGGCGGCACCGACCACGCCGAGCACGGCGAGCGCGAGACCACGGCGACGCTCCGCCGGATCGGGCTTCTCGGTGTCGGTGCCCGGCCGGCAGAAGAACCACAGCAGCGCGTACATGATGACGCCCGCGCCGAGCAGCGCCAGCAGGGTGAACGCGATCCGCACCCGGGTCACGTCGAGTTCCAGGTGGTCGGCGATGCCGCCGCACACACCACCGATCACGGCACCACCGTTACGGCGATACATGCGGGGATAGCCGAGCCCGGCGTCGGGGCCGGGCAGCGGGAACCCGGGCACCGGGGCGGGCGCCTGCGGCACCGTCGACGGTGCGCCCTGGCCGGGGTGCGCCGCAGCGCCCGGGTACCGGGGGTACACGGGGGCCCAGGCCTGGTACTGCGCCCAGGAGTTGCGTGCGCGCCGAGCGCGTCGTGAAAGTCGTGCCATCGTTCCTCGATGGTGGCACGCCATCGCGGTGCCGCGCATCGGGGAACTCCCGGAGCCGCCCCCGGATGCCTCGGAAACCCCGAGCCGGAGCGTCCGCGAATTCAGGGTAGATCCCGATGGTTCCGCGCCGTCCGCGCCAGCAGTATCGATGACATGGACACAGCAACCCTCTCCAGCCAGGTCCGGCAGATGTGGGACACCCGGCCCCTGCGGGCCCGGCGCGCGCCCATCGCGGGCGTGTGCACCGGCTTCGCTCGCCGCTACCAGGTGGACGTCGCGCTGGTGCGCGCCGCGTTCCTCGGCGCGGCTCTGCTCGGCGGAGCCGGACTGATCGCGTACATCGTCGGCATCTTCGTGCTGCCGAAGGAGCCGTACCGCGAGTACGCGCCGGAGCAGAGCGGACCGCCGCCCTTCGTGCTGGTGATCGCGGCGGTGCTCGCCGTGTCCTTCGGCAGCGGACTCAGCTCGTCGTGGCCGGGCTCCGGCATGATCAGCGCGGCGTTGCTACTGGTGGTCTGGTACGCGCTGCACCAGCGCACCCCGCAGGCACCGCCCGGAACCGCGATCTCGTCGCGGTTCGTCGATGTCGGCCCGGCCCCGGTGGGCGCGTGGCAGCCACCCGCGGCGCCGTTCCGATGGCAACCGATGTGGCAGCCGCCGGCGGGGACCGACCCGGGCACCTTCGCCGCGCCGGCCGAGCAACCGGCACAGCAGGCCGGCGCGGCACATCCCGCGCAGGCCGACGACACCACCGAATCCGCCGCCGCCGCGGATACCGCGACGCCGGCGACCGACGCCGCTCCCCCGGTGGCGCCACCGCAGGCCACCCCGACGACCGCACCCCAGCAGCCGCGCCGCGACCAGGTGACCGAGGAGATCCACCCGCCCCGGTGGGATCCGCTGGGCGCCGCGCCCTTCGCCTGGGACCTTCCCGAACCCGCACAGCCCACGCCGCCCACCCCGCTCCCGCGTCCGCGGTCCCGGGCCACGCCGGTCACGCTCGGGCTCGCACTCCTCACCGCCGCCGGTATCGCCGCAGTGAACGTGACCGGGCTGGCGTCGGTCTCCCCCGTTCTCGCCGGTTCACTGGTGCTCGGCGTGATCGCCGCGGGACTGCTGTTCGGTGCCTTTCACAAGACCGGCTACGGGCTGCTGGTCGCCGCGATCCCGCTCGCCGGGTTCGTCGTGGTGGCCGCGACAGCGCAGAACGTGATGAGCGGTTACGTCGACGCGCCCCGCGGCGACCGGTCGTACGTGCTCACCGACGCGGCGACCATGCCCGAGGAGTTCAAGCTGCAGGCCGGCACCCTGACCCTCGACCTGCGCGGGATGACCCTGGACCAGGACCGCAAGCTCAAGACCCGGGTCGCCGCGGGCGAAACCCGCATCACCGTGCCGGATTCGATGAACGTCGAGGTCACCTGCTCGGTGAATGTCGGCGACACCCAGTGCCCCGAAGGACTGATCCTCGGCGCCGGTGCCAAGCCCGACGCACCGACGCTGAAGATCGACGCCAGCGGCAACGTCGGGAGCGTGGAGGTGAACCGTGTCCGCTGATGAGAACCCCGGCACCGCAACGGAGAAGGGCGCGCCGCGCCGCTTCTCCCCGGCACTGCTCGTCGCCGGCCTGATCGCCCTGACCATCGCCGTGTGGGGCGCGGCCGGCGGGCCCAGCCTGATCAGCGCCGGCACACTCCTCGCGGTGGTCGTGATCGGCGCCGTCGCCATCGCCGGTTTGATGTTGATCATCAAGCCCGGCAAGAACTCTCCCACCGACCAGCCGCCGAACACCCCCTAGCGGCGGCGCGAGACGCCCGGGGCGCACCCCTCACCCATGCGCCCCGGGCTCTCCCATGTCCGGAGAAGATCAGGCGGAGAACAACTCCCGGTTCGCGGCCGCCCATTGCGCCAACGACGTCGCCGGGCGGCCGGAGAGCCGCTCCACCAGATCGTTGGGCTCCTGCTTCCACTCGATCGAGGCCTGCTGCAGGTCGAGATACCAGGAAGCCATGTCACCCATGGACGGTCGCAGCAGCTCCTCCGCCTGCTCACGGGTGATCTGCTCGAAGCGCACCTCCCGGCCGATCCCGATACCGATCTGCCGCGCCGCCTCCGGGCGGGTGAGGAACTCGGGACCCGTGATGTCGTAGGTGCGCCCCAGGTGCGGCGTCCGGTCTTCGGCGGTGAGTAGCGCCGCGGCCACTGCCGCGATGTCGATCATCCCGATCGGGGCGTTGCCGGCATCCGGGTAGGGCTCGCGCACAGTGGAATCCGCGGCGATCCCGGGAGCCCAGCCCGCGAAGTTCTCCAAGAATTCGCCCGGGCCCAGCACGGTCACGTCGAGCCCGCTCCCGAGGATGATGTCGGTGAGCGCCTGCCAGTGCGCACTGCCCGAGGTCGCCACCACATACTGAACGCCCGCGTCCTTCGCCCGCCGCAGCACCTCCGCCGCGGTGGGCTCGTACGGCGCGAGGTACATCGCGGTCACGCCGTCGAACGCGCCATCGAGCGTCTCCGGCTTGCCGATGAAGCCCGCGAAGGCCTCCACTCCGCTCGGCAGATTCGCCTTCGCTGGGTTCGTGGTGAGCGCCCGGATGTCCGAGACACCCCTGAGCAGCAGCTCGTCCACGACCTTCCGTCCGATGTTTCCCGTTGCACCCGTCACCAGAATCGTCATGACATCGACGGTACCCACGGCAGCGGTCAGAACGTGACCGTTACTCCCACTCGATGGTCCCCGGCGGCTTGCTCGTCACGTCGAGCACCACGCGGTTGACCTCTTCCACCTCATTGGTGATCCGGGTGGAGATGATCTCCAGCGTCTCGTACGGCACACGCGTCCAGTCCGCGGTCATCGCGTCCTCGGAACTGACGGGACGCAGCACGATCGGGTGACCGTAGGTGCGGCCGTCGCCCTGCACGCCCACGCTGCGGACATCGGCGAGCAGCACCACCGGGCACTGCCAGATGGTGCCGTCGAGGCCCGCGGCGGTGAGCTCTTCACGGGCGATCGCATCGGCCTTACGGAGCAGGTCGAGGCGGTCCTTGGTGACCTCGCCGACGATGCGGATCGCCAGGCCCGGCCCGGGGAAGGGCTGGCGGCCGACGATCTCCTCCGGCAGGCCCAGCTCGCGGCCGACCGCGCGGACCTCGTCCTTGAACAGCAGCCGCAGCGGCTCGACCAGGGTGAACTCGAGGTCCTCGGGCAGGCCGCCCACGTTGTGGTGGCTCTTGATGTTCGCGGTGCCGGCGCCGCCCCCGGACTCCACCACGTCGGGGTACAGCGTCCCCTGGACCAGGAACTCCACCTTGGCGTCCGCCGTGCCGACGACCTCGGAGACCGCGCCCTCGAAGGAGCGGATGAACAGCTCACCGATGGTCTTGCGCTTCGTCTCCGGGTCGGAGACACCGGCCAGGCGGGACAGGAACGTCTCCTCGGCGTCCACCGTCACGAGGCGGGCGCCAGTCGCGGCGACGAAGTCCTTCTGCACTTGCTCGCGCTCGCCCTGGCGCAACAGCCCGTGATCGACGAAGACACAGGTGAGACGATCGCCGATGGCGCGCTGCACCAGCGCGGCCGCGACCGCCGAGTCGACGCCGCCCGACAGGCCGCAGATCGCGAGGCCGTCCGCACCGACCTGGACGCGAACGTCGTCGATGAGCTGCTCGGCGATGTTCGCCGCGGTCCAGGTGGGCTTCAGCCCGGCGATCTCGTACAGGAAGCGGGTCAGCACCTCCTGACCATGCGGGCTGTGCAGCACCTCAGGGTGGTACTGGACGCCGGCCATCCGCTTGTCGACATTCTCGAACGCCGCGACCGGGGCGCCCGGCGTCGAGCCGACGGTGGTGAAACCCTCGGGCGCCACCTGCACCGCGTCGTTGTGGCTCATCCACACCGGCTGCTCCGTCGGGAGGCCGGTGTGCAGCACGCCCTCGGCGGGCGTGAAGGTGGTGCGGCCGAATTCGCGACCCCCGGTGTTGGCGACCGTACCGCCCAGTGCTCTGGCCATCATCTGGAAGCCGTAGCAGATGCCGAACACCGGGACACCGAGATCGAAGACCGCGGGATCGAGATTGGGGGCGTCCTCCGCGTACACCGATGCGGGGCCGCCGGAGAGCACGATCGCGGCGGGGTTCTTGGCGCGCACCTCATCGGCGGTGATGGTGTGCGGCACCACTTCGGAGTAGATCCGCGCCTCGCGGACGCGGCGGGCGATGAGCTGCGCGTACTGCGCGCCGAAGTCGACGACAAGAACCGGGTTTGGGGAGTCCGTCACCCGGGACAGTCTAGTCGGCGCCGGTTAGCCCTCGCGACGGCGCACCATCTCTGCGATCCAGATCGGCGCGAAGGGCGATGTGCAGCCCTTCGAGACCGGGTAGTCGGCGAGCACCTGCAGGTCTTCGCCGATCTGCACCGCGCGAGCGCGACGGGCCTCGTCCTCGATGCCGATGGTTGCGAGGGTCTCGTTCATCGACCACTGCAGCTTGGGCTCCGCGTCCTTCATCTCGGACTCGATTCGGTCCAGGAGGTCGTCCCGGTCGAGGTCGGCCTTGGTCACCGCGTGGGTGGTCAGCGCCCAGCCCGCGGCACGAACTCGGGGATCGGCGTCGTCGAACCAGCGATTGCGCAACGCGGTTTCGTGCGGCGACTTCTTCACCACGTAGTTCAGCAGCCAATCGTGCGCCTTCTCGCTGCGGGTGGTGCGCAGCATGGTGTCGAGCTCGTCGGCGGTGTACTGCTTGGGCTTGCTGATCAACAGCGCGAGCAACTGCGCTGCAACATCACCGGAAGCCCATAGGTCGCGCGCGAGGTCCTGATCGGTGCCGATCGTCTTCGCGAGCGCTCGTAGCTTCGTCAAGTTCACGCCGTGGGGGTCGCCGTGCCGCTCATTGACCGTCCGCGCCTTCGGATCCTCCAGTGCGGCCAGCTCGGCCAACGCCTCGTCGACGGTCATGCCCCGAGGGTAGCTCTCACGAAGTCGGGTTCCGCGCGGACGGGCGAGGGGAATCTGCCGAACACCCCCGCAGCACCCGATAACGCAATGGCGTCAGGCCTGCGGCTGGGTCGGCCGCACCTTCGGCAGCGGCAGAAGCAACTGGCCGGGCGCCCCCTCGGGCACAGCGGGCGAGACCGGCGCCGTCGGCGCGATCCGCTGGTAACCGGTCCCCTGCGCGGGCCGGGGATCCTGCTCGCCCTTGTTCGGCCACAGCGAGGCGGCCCGCTCGGCCTGCGCCGCGATCGACAGCGACGGGTTCACACCGAGGTTCGCCGAGATGGCGGCGCCGTCCACCACGAAGAGCGACGGATAGTTGTGCACCCGGTGATAGGGATCGATGACACCCTGTTCCGGAGTCTCCGAAATCGCTGCGCCGCCGAGGAAGTGGGCCGTCATCGGGACGTTGAAGATATCGCCCCAGGTGCCACCGGCCACACCGTTGAGCTTCTCCGCGCCGATCCGCGCGGCCTCGTTCCCGGCCGGGATCCAGGTGGGGTTCGGCGCGCCGTGGCCCTGCTTGGAGACCATGCGCCGCTTCTTCGAACCGGGAATCTTCTTGGTGTACGTGGTGATCGAGTTGTCGAGGCTCTGCATCACCAGCAGGATCAGCACGCGCTGGCCCCAGTCCTTTTGGGTCAGCAGCAGTTTCAAGTCGCTGGGCTTACGCACCAGTCCCTTGAGGAAGCCCGCGAGGCGAGTACGCCCTTCGCCGCCGTCGACCAGGAGCGATTGCAGCATGCCCATCGCGTTGCGTCCCGGGCCGTACCGGACGGGCTCGATGTGCGTATCGGGCCGCGGGTAGAAGGAGCTGGTGATCGCGACGCCCTGGGACAGATCCTCGGTGGGGTCGACCGTGGTGCGCGCCGAACCGAGGATCGACTCCGAGTTGGTGCGGGTGAGCACCCCGAGCCGGTCGGACAGCTCGGGCAGTGCGCCGGTGTCCTTGAGGTGATGCAGCAGGGTCTGCGTACCCCAGGTGCCGGCGGCGAAGACCACGTTGTCGGCGGTGTAGACGGTGCGGTTCTTCCGGGCGACCGCACCGGTGCGCTCGGTGTCGATCTCCCACACGCCCTTACGACCCTCCCGCACGCCGGTCACGGTGGTCATCGGGATGAATCGGGCTCCACCCTTCTCGGCGAGGTGGATGTAGTTCTTCATCAGGGTGTTCTTGGCACCCACGCGGCAACCCGACATGCACTGCCCGCACTCGGTGCAGCCCGTACGGGCGGGACCGGCGCCGCCGAAGAAGGGGTCGGCGTCGGTGCGGCCGGGCTGATTGAAGTACACGCCGACCGGCGTGGCGACGTAGGTATCGCCCACGCCCATCTCGTCGGCGATCTGCTTGATCACCCGGTCCGACGGGGTCTCGTGCGGGTTCTTCACCACGCCGAGCATCCGCCGGGCCTGGTCGTAGAACGGGCTGAGCTCGTCGTCCCAGTCCGTGATGTCCTTCCACTGCGGGTCGTTGAAGAACGGGGCCGGCGGCTTGTACAGCGTGTTCGCGTAATTGAGCGAGCCGCCGCCCACACCGGCGCCGGCGAGCACCACCGCGTCGTTGAGCAGGTGGATGCGCTGGATCCCGAAGCAGCCGAGCTTGGGCGCCCAGAGGAACTTCTTGAGGTTCCAGGTGGTCTCGGCGAAGTCCTCGTCCTCGAATCGCTGCCCCGCTTCGAGCACGCCGACGCGGTACCCCTTCTCGGTCAGGCGCAGCGCCGTGACGCTGCCGCCGAATCCGGAACCGATCACGAGTACGTCGAAGTGGTCGCCCGTCTTCTGCTTGGCCATTGCAGTCCCCTTCACCCGTCCTGCGCGGACATGTGTCACAGGGCCGCGGCTGAAACGGCCCTACTGCCGGGTAACGGTACTACTAAACACCACTCAATAACAGCGAGTCGGCCGATTCCACGATGGACCCGGTGACCGTCGCGACGCTCAGTTCGCGACGTTCAGACCGACCTTCTGGAACTCCTTGAGCTCGCTGTAGCCGGACTTGGCCATCGACCGGCGCAGGCCGCCGACCAGGTTCAGCTGGCCGTTCGGCTCGCCCGACGGTCCGGTCAGGATGGCCTGCAAGGTCGGGGCCGCGCCGTCGCGGGCATCGAGCCCGCTCAGCTGTGCCGGAGCGACGGCGCCGCGCGGCATCGACGGGTGCGCCGCCACCGACGGCCAGTACCAGCCCTTGCCCGGCGCCTCGGCCGCCACCGCGAGCGGTGCACCGAGCATGGTGGCGTCCGCACCACAGGCGATGGCACGGGCGACATCACCCGAGCTGTAGATGTCGCCGTCCGCGATCACGTGCACGTACCGGCCGCCGGTCTCATCCAAGTAGTCCCGGCGCGCCGCCGCCGCATCGGCGATCGCGGTGGCCATCGGCACACCGATACCCAGCACCTCCCGGGTGGTGGTGGCGCCCTCGGCCGAGCCGTATCCCACGATGACGCCCGCGGCGCCGGTGCGCATCAGGTGCAGCGCGGTGCGGTGATCACTCACGCCGCCCGCGACCACGGGCACATCCAGATCGCCGATGAAGGTCTTGAGGTTCAGCGGCTCCCCCGCCGAATCCTCGGCCGAGACGTGCTCGGCGGAGATGATCGTGCCGTGGATCACGAGGAGGTCGATACCCGCCTGCAGCAACGTCGGCGTGAGCTCGCGGGCCCGCTGCGGCGAGACCCGGACCGCCACCGTCACCCCGGCGTCGCGGATCCGGCCCACGGCGGCGGCCAGCAGCTCGGTGTCCACCGGCGCCGCGTGCAGCTCCTGCAGTTTGCGGATCGCGGCGACGCCCGTGATGTCCGACGCCGCCAACGCGACGACCTCGTCGAGCTTGGCACCGGCATCACGGTGCCGCGAGTACAGACCCTCGGCGTTGAGCACGCCGAGACCGCCCAGCTTGCCCAGCTCGATCGCGAAATCCGGGGATCCGATCGCATCGGTGGGATGCGCAAGGATCGGAGTGTCGAAGCGGTACGCGTCGAGCTGCCAGGCGGTGGACACCTCCTTCGAGGAGCGCGTGCGCCGCGACGGGACGATATTGATGTCCTGCAGCTCGTAGGTGCGTCGGGCCGTGCGGCCCATGCCGATCTCAACCATGTCGCGCAACGCGCTCGGTCCTTCCGGGACGGGGTAGGGGCTCACCCTCGACGGGCGAGCCCCGCGGGAGCCCTAGCGGCTCGCGTAGTTCGGCGCCTCGACCGTCATCGTGATGTCGTGCGGATGCGATTCTTTCAGACCGGCCGCGGTGATCTGCACGAACTGCGCCTGCTGCAGGTCGGTGATGGTCTGGCTGCCGGTGTAGCCCATCGCCGCACGCAGGCCGCCGGTCAGCTGATGGATCACCGATCCGAGCGGGCCGCGGAAGGGCACCCGGCCCTCGATGCCCTCGGGAACCAGTTTGTCCTCGGAGAGCACATCGTCCTGGAAGTAGCGGTCCTTGGAGTACGACTTGCCCTGGCCGCGGCCCTGCATGGCGCCGAGACTTCCCATACCGCGGTAGCTCTTGAACTGCTTGCCGCCCACCAGGATCAATTCGCCCGGCGACTCCGCCGTGCCCGCCAGCAGCGAGCCCAGCATCGCCGTCGACGCACCGGCCGCGAGGGCCTTGGCCACATCGCCGGAGAATTGCAGGCCACCGTCCGCGATGACCGGCACACCGGCGGGCGCGCACGCGGCGTTCGCCTCGAGGATCGCGGTGATCTGCGGGGCGCCGACGCCGGCGACCACGCGGGTGGTGCAGATGGAGCCGGGCCCCACGCCCACCTTGACACCGTCGACACCGGCCGCGACCAGCGCGGCAGCGCCGCCGCGGGTGGCGACGTTGCCACCGATGATCTGCACGTCGTCGCCGATCTCGTGCTTGAGCTTCTCGATCATGTTGAGCACGCCGCTCGAGTGCCCGTGCGCCGAATCGACCACCAGGACGTCGACGCCGGCATCACGCAGCGCCATCGCGCGCTCCCATGCCTCATCGCCTGCGCCGACCGCGGCGCCCACCAGCAGCCGACCGTCGGAGTCCTTGGTGGCGTTCGGGTGCTTCTCGGTCTTGACGAAGTCCTTGACCGTGATCAGGCCGGTCAGCTTGCCACTGCCGTCGACGATGGGCAGCTTCTCGATCTTGTGCCGACGCAGCAGGCCCAGGGCGGCCTCGGCCGTCACCCCTTCCTGCGCGGTGATCAACGGCGCCTTCGTCATCACCTCGGCGACCGGGCGCTCGAAGTCGACCTCGAAGCGCATATCGCGATTGGTGATGATGCCGACCAGCGTGCCCTTGTCGTCCGTGACGGGCAGACCGGAGATACGGAACCGGGCGCACATCTCGTCGACCTCGCGGAGCGTGTTCGACGGGCTGCACGTCACGGGATCGGTGACCATGCCGGCCTCGGAGCGCTTGACCGTCTCGACCTGCTGCGCCTGCGACTCGATCGACAGATTGCGATGCAGCACGCCCATGCCGCCGTTGCGAGCCATGGCGATCGCCATCCGGGCCTCGGTCACGGTGTCCATCGCGGAACTGATCAGCGGCACCTTCAGCGAGATCTCGCGGGTGAGCTTGGTGGAGATGTCGACGCCGGACGGGATCACGTCGGAGGCGGCGGGGACGAGCAGGACGTCGTCGAAGGTCAAGCCGAGCATGGCGACCTTGAACGGATCGTCACCCCCGATGCGGACTGGGCCAGTGGAATCGGGCGCGGAAGTGCCGGTACGCGTCATGTATCCATGGTACGCGGGGAAAGGTTTGCGCTCGCGCCGGGCGTGTGGCTGGCCGAACGGCGGGCCGCTGCGTACCGTGGGGGTGTGCGCAACAATCTTCCCCCCGGGCTACCCCCGGACCCGTTCGCCGACGATCCGAGTGACCCCACGGCCGCTCTCGACTCCCTCGATCCCGGCCAGCCGCTGGATCCCGCGGAGCGGCTCGCGGTCGAGGAAGACCTCGCCGACCTGTCCGTCTACGAGGCGCTGCTCGGCCATCGCGGCATCCGCGGCCTGGTGATCTGCTGCGATGACTGCCAGGAGGATCACTACCACGACTGGGACATGTTGCGCGCGAACCTGCTGCAGTTGCTGGTCGACGGCACAGTGCGCCCCCACGAGCCGGCCTATGATCCGGCGCCCGACTCCTACGTCACCTGGGACTACTGCCGCGGCTACGCCGATGCCGCCATGAACCTCGCCGGCGAGGAGTAGCGCCCGCACCACGAGGAAAGCCCCCACCGACGGTGGGGGCTTTCTCGTCGGCGCGGCCGGTCAGCCGGGAAGGGTTCCGGGCCGTTCCACCGTGAAGGTGGGGTGCGCCGCCGCGGTCGTCGTGGTGGTCACCGGCGGGCGCGGCGTCGTGGTGGTCGACGGCGCCGAGGTGGCGCTCGACGGCTCGGTCGTGCTCGGTTCCGTCGACGAGGTCGACGGTGACGTCGACGGCGATGTGGTGCTCGTCGGTGGGCGCGGCGTCGTCGTAATCGGCGTCGTCGTCGGAGCCGTGGTCATCATGATCACCGGCGGGATCGACGTGACCGACGTCGGATCAGGGGGGCGCGGCGTGACCGGCGTGGTGGACGTCGACGACGGCACCGTGGTGCGCAGGTCGGTGGACCCGACGGGCAGCCCGGCGCGGGCCTCGGCCTGCCGGATCTGCTCTTCGAGCGCAGCGCGTTGCTTGTCGTTCTTGACCTTCGCGGCCTGCTCCCGGGCGCTGGCCAGCGCCGTCTGTGCGGCCGCCTGGTTGCCGGAGGAGGCGTCACGATCGGCGCTCTCGATCTGCGCCTTCGCTTCCGAGGTCGCCAGGGTCTGCGAGGCGGCGTCCGCGAAGACGACCTCCTTGACGCTCCACAGCGCACCGTCGCCCGGGCTGGCGGCGTTCACCAGCACGCCGCCACCACCGAGGATCGCGACCGCAGCGGCGGCCGACCCCATCGCGAGGCCCAGCTTGCGGCTGCGCCGCGCGGCACGGGCATCGGCGAGCGAGGTCACTCCATCGTCCGAACCACCGGCCTTGCGGCGCTCGGCCTCGGCCATCAGCTCGTCGACCGACGGCCCCGCGGCGACGGGGGTGGTGACGATCTCGTCGCGCCAGTCCGCCAGCAGCGAGGCAAGCGCGAACTCGCTGTGATCGGACGTGCTCACGGCACCGCCCGAGGCGAGCGCCTCGATCAGTTCGTCGTCGCGCCGGACCGCGGCCACGTCGACGGGCGCACCGTCATCGGTGACCCGGTCGATGAAACCGGTATCGGCGTTCCGGCTGTCGGGAACGGCACCGGGGCGCATGGGACGGATCGGCGGCCCCAAACGGTGAGCGGCCGTGCGTTCGGAATCACGGGGGTCACCCTGCTCGCGGGGATTCCGCGGATCGTTGCCGGCCATTACATCTCACCTTCTTTCGCGATCTGGTTCTTCAGCTTTGCCAACGCTCGATGCTGGGCTACACGGACGGCACCGGCGGTACCGCCCACTGCCTCCGCGGTCTCCTCGGCCGAGAGGCCGACGACCACGCGGAGGATCAGGATCTCGCGTTGTTTCTCCGGGAGCGTGCCCAGCAGTCGGTTCATCCGGCGGTTCGCCTCGGATTCGAGGGCGGTGACCTCCGGGCCGCTGTCGAGCGACGCTCTCTCTGGCATCTCGCTCACGGGGTCGGATTTGTTACGCGTTGCGGCACGGAAGCCGTCCGCGACCTTGTGCGCGGCGATGCCGTAGACGAACGCCATGAACGGGCGGCCCTGGTCTTCGTACCGGGGCAGTGCCATCATGACCGCCATACACACCTCCTGCGCGATGTCCTCCGCTGACAGCGAGTGACGTTCGCCACCACCGACCCGCGCACGGCAGTACCGCACGACCAGAGGCCGGATGGAGTCGAGGACGTCCGCGAGCGCCGACCGGTCCCCTCGCGCGGCTTCGCGCACGGCCCGGTCGAGCTCCTCACCTGTCAGAATCATCGCCAGCCTGCATCCTGCCGTTACAGCCTTCCCATTTCCGCACCATCGCGAATCCACCTCGCTTCAACGGCGGCGGCCTCCTGCGCGAAACGCTGCCCCGGACCCTCCCCTGACAACACGGACATCAGTTTCGCACCGGCCCACTGTAGAGGATCGAACCCGCCCTCGGTCGCGATCGCGTGGCCGTGACGGGCGAGGTCGAAGGCGCGTTCCGGGTCCCCCGTCGCGGCCGCTGCAGATGCCGCGATGAGGCGGGTCTTCGCATGGTGACGAGGCCGTGCGGCCCCGGGGTCGGCGGCGAGCAGAGCCGGCAGGGCGCGGGCCGACCCGTCGGCGTCTCCGGAGTACACGGCGAGCTCCGCCGCGACCCAATCCCGGCGCAACGAGGCCCGCGGCACGGTCCACCACGGATACGCGACTGCGGGCGCACCCGCGGACAACTCCGCGTCGGCCCGGTGCAACACGGTGGCGGCGAGCCGGAATCGTCCGACGCCCAGGGCATCCGCCGCCAATCCCACCAATGCATCGACGCGGAACGCGATCGCCGCACCTTCGTCGCGGGCCAGCGGCGCGGCGAGCGCGTACGCGGCACCGTCGCTCACCGAGGCGTGACGGTGCCCGCCGGACTGCCGCAACATCGAGGCCTCGAGACATCGGGCGGCGGAGGCGAACGGGCCGGTCACCACGGCTGCGCACCGCGAGCGGGCCGCGGCGAAGCGGCCGCGACCGGCGAGGTCGACCGCACGCAGCCAGGCCAGGGCAGCAGGCGAGTCGACGGTGCCGGGATCACCGGCATCGGCGCCGAAGGCGGCTTGTAGCGCATCGGCGGGCGTACGCGCCAGTCGCCGGCTCGGGTACCCCGTTTCCAAAGATTTAACCTCTCCATTTTTGCGCACCCACTCCGGAGGCGAGGTCGCCGAATCTCACGCGAATGTTACCTGACTGTAAAGTCAGACACGGCGACATTGTCGCGAATTCGGGCTCAATTCTTACACATAAGGCGAATTACATTACACCGTTGACCAGTGAGTACAACGAATTGCCCGGATCGTCGTGCTGTCGCAAAAGTTGCGGTTGAGACCCTCGTTGAATGAACGCAATGTTAAATCTCGGCGTGATTCGAGGTCGGGCGAAAATGCACCGACGAGGTTGACCTTCCTCTCGCTAACTGCATACGGTGAGCGGGCGGAACAACGACGTTTCCATGCCAGCGAAGACGACGCCGAGCGTTTGGAGAATGCGATGCCTCAGCCTAATGAGCTACCGGGGCCCAATGCCGACTTCTGGGATTGGCAGATGCGGGGCGTGTGTCGGGGCGTGGACAGTTCGGTGTTCTTCCATCCCGACGGTGAGCGCGGCCGCGCCCGCGCGCAGCGGGAGCGGCGTGCCAAGGAACTGTGCCACTCCTGCCCCGTTCTGGTGCAGTGCCGCAGCCACGCGCTCGCGGTCGCCGAGCCCTACGGCATCTGGGGCGGGCTCTCGGAGTCCGAGCGGGCCACCCTGATGAAGCGCGATGCCCGGCGTCCGATCGCCGGCTGAGCGCGACCACTACCCGACTGGCGGGCCTTGCGCGATGCGCGCACGGGCCCGCTTCGTCTCCCCCGGGCCACCGAGATCCTCCCAGTAGGAGTCGATGAACCAGGTATAACCGACGGCCTCGAGCGCCGCAGCGCGCTCGGCGGCGCGATCCCACTGCTCGAGTGGATACCCCGCTTCGCCCACGAGGTCGTAGGGACCGGTGCGCCCGGCCTCGGCCCGTAGCCCCAACACCTCCCGTGCGATCGCCGCATAATCGCCGACGGTGCCCTCGTAAGCCTCGGCGGCCACCCCGGGCGGCGGCCGAAAGTTCGGCAGCAATCCGTCGCAGCGGGCGGCCCGCGCCATCGATGCGCGCGCTCCGGCAAGGCCGACGCACCAGACCGGGATGCGGGGACGCTGCACGGTGGCGGGCGCGGCGAACGGACCGGGGTCGAGGGCGGTCACCGTGTGGTGCTCACCGGTGTACGAGAAGCGCTCACCCGACCACAGACCGAACAGCACATCGAGGTTCTCGTCCATCAGTTCGGCCCGCATGCGACGCCCCTGGTCGGCCTCGAAGGCCGTCCACTGCTCGATCACGGCGCCGAGCCCCACCGGCAGGATCACCCGGCCGCCGGAAAGCAGATCGAGGCTCGTGGTGACCCGCGCGAGGTCCCAGGGCCGCCACCGCGGAAGCGGAGTCAACATGGTGCCCAAGCGGATCCGCTCGGTAGCGGTAGCCGCTGCGGTCAACGCGATCCACGCGTCGAGGCCCGAGACGGACTCCCACGAGAAGATCGCGTCCCACCCCGCATCTTCCGCGGCGCGGGCCGACTCCGCGAACCGGCGCGGGTCCCGGTCGGTCACCACGATTCCGTAGCGCATGTCCCGACCGTAGCCCCGCGCTCCGACATCCGCAGGGCGCTCAGCGAACGACGACGCCCCCGGCCGCTACGGCCGGGGGCGTCGTTCGGGTGCGCGGTAGGACTAGTGCGCGTGGCCGTGACCGGCGTGCGCGTCGTCGTCCTCCTCGACCGGCTTGTCCACCACGGTGGCCTCGGTCGTAAGGATCATCCGCGCCACCGACGCGGCGTTCACCACAGCGCTACGGGTCACCTTGACGGGATCGATGACACCGTCGGCGATCAGGTCGCCGAAGGCCAGCGTGGCGGCATTGAAGCCCTTACCGGTCTCGGTCACCTGGTTGACGATGACGGCGCCGTCCTCGCCGGCGTTGCTGGCGATCCAGAACAGCGGAGCGGTGAGCGCCCGGCGGAAGGCCCGCACGCCCAGCTTGAAATCGCCCTCGGACGTGTCCTCCAGATCCGCCAGCTGCGCGCTGACCTTGACCAACGCGGTACCGCCGCCGGAGACGATGCCCTCCTCGACCGCGGCCCGCGCAGCGGACACCGCGTCCTCGACGCGGTACTTGCGCTCCTTGAGCTCGGTCTCGGTGTTGGCGCCCACGCGGATCACGGCCACGCCGCCGGCCAGCTTCGCGAGCCGCTCGGAGAGCTTCTCGCGGTCCCAGTCGGAGTCGCTGTTCTCGATCTCGGCCTTGATCTGTGCGGACCGCTGCTGCACGGCCTCCTTGGAGCCGCCACCATCGACGATGGTGGTGGCGTCCTTGGTCACCTCGACCCGGCGGGCGGTGCCCAGCAGGTCGATGCCGGCCGTGGCCAGACTCAGGCCCAGGTCGGTGTTGATGACGGTGCCGCCGGTAACGATGGCGAGGTCCTCCAGGAAGGCCTTGCGGCGATCACCGAAGAACGGCGCCTTCACGGCGACGGCCTTGATCGTCTTGCGCAGAGTGTTGAGGACCAGCGTCGACAGCGGCTCGCCCTCGACGTCCTCGGCGACGATGAGCACCGGCTTACCGGTCTCCAGGATCTTCTCCAGCAGCGGGAGGAAGTCCGGGAGCGAGCTGATCTTGTCGCGGTAGAGCAGCACCAGTGCGTCGTCGAAGACGACCTTGCGGGATTCGAGGTCGGTGACGAAGTTCGGCGAAATGTAGCCCTTGTCGAACTGCACGCCTTCGGTGACTACGACGTCGGTCTCGACGCCGGAGCTCTCCTCGATGGTGACGACGCCGTCGGCGCCCACCTTGGTCATCGCGGAGCCGATCATCTCGCCGAGCTCGGCGTCACGCGAGCTGACGGTCGCGACCTGCGCGATCGCCTTCTCGCCGTCCACTTCAGTGGCCTGCGAGATGAGGATCTCGGACGCGGCGTCGGCGGCCGCGGCGATGCCCTTGCCGAACTCGATCGGGTTGGCGCCGGCCGCGACGTTGCGCAGGCCCTCCTTGACGAGGGCCTGGGCGAGCACGGTCGCGGTGGTGGTGCCGTCACCCGCGATGTCGTTGGTCTTGGTAGCGACGGACTTCACCAGCTGGGCACCGAGGTTCTCGACCGGATCGTCGAGCTCGATCTCCTTGGCGATGGTGACGCCGTCGTTGGTGACGGTGGGGCCACCGAACGCCTTGGCCAGCACCACGTGCCGGCCGCGAGGTCCGAGGGTCACCTTCACCGCGTCGGCGAGAGCGTCGACGCCGGCCTCCAGGCTGCGGCGTGCGTTCTCGTCGAATGCGATCTGCTTAGCCATATTCGAAAGCTCCTAGGCTTCTAGAAACGGCCGGACCGCCCCGCCGGGGCGGGGCGGTCCGGATGTCGCACGGCTTGGGACTTACTTGCCGATGACGGCGAGCACGTCGCGCGAGCTGAGCACCAGGTACTCCTCGCCGTTGTAGTTGAACTCGGTGCCGCCGTACTTGCTGAACAGCACGGTGTCGCCCTCGTTGATGCCGGTCGGGACGCGGTTGCCCGCCTCCGTCACACGGCCCTCGCCCACAGCGACGACGGTGCCGGTCTGCGGCTTCTCCTTGGCGGTGTCCGGAATAACCAGGCCCGAAGCAGTGGTGGTCTCGGCCTCGGTCGCCTTGACCAGGATCTTGTCGTCAAGCGGCTTGATGTTCACGCTTGCCACAGTTCGCCTCCATGTGTGGATATCGGTGTCATGTTGTCTGGCCCGAAAGTCACAGCCGTCGTCGCGGGTGCCGGCGTCACCTTGTGTACCGAGTCACCCCGGCACACGAACCACTTAGCACTCTACCCATGGGAGTGCTAGCGCTTCAAGGGCTGGGCTGCGAGAGGTCAGTGCGTGAGGTTCTCCACCATCAATACCTGGAGCTCGCCGACGAGGAATCCGAGGATCGCACCCACCATGATCAGGGTCTTCTCGTCGGCCTGGAACGCCGGGCGTAGAACGCCCTCGAACTCCTCCGGTGTCATCGCCGCCATCTTCTCGATCATCGTGGCGCGAATATCGAGCCTCGCGTCGAGGTAATCGGTGGCTTCGCCCAGGATATCGGGCAGAGCCGCCACGAAGTCGTCGGCTCCTGCCCGCGACATGGGACCGATCTGTGTCATGTCGAGTCCACCCGCCACCTTGCCGACCGGGCCACCGACCACCCCGCCCACCGCACCGACAGCGTCGGCGACCACGCCGACCAGGGCGCCGACCGCGACCGGGCCGACACCCACTCCGTCGAGGCCGGTACTGCGCCGCAGTGCCTTCTCGATACTCGGCAACTCGTCCTCGATCGCTTCCCGGAGTACCTCGGAGACCACGGTGACCAGCTGGTCGCGATGCGGACCGGTGAACAACGACCGGACCAGGCGATCGGAGGTGAGCACGCGGGCCGCGATCAGGCTGCCGTACTCCTCGGAGACGGAGACCCGATGCTTGAGGAAGAGCCCCTGCCACCGAATGAACCCGAGGTAGCGCTTGGGCTCCTTCGGGTTGAAGATCAGGCGCAGCGCGGCCCAATCGGTGAACCAGCCGGTGAACAGGCCGAACAGCGGCATCACCCAGGGATTGCGGAAGACCGCCCAGGCCGCGGCCTGCAGGATGCCGATGGCGAAGCCGAAGACCAGGCCGCTGCGCCGGATGAAGGCGAACTCCCGGCGCCCCACGTCGAGGAACATCCGCTCCAGCAGATCGGGATCGGCGAGCACCTCGCGGGTGACCATCTCCTTGAGATCGAAGACCTCGTCGAGATTGTCCCGGATCGCGGCCACCAGCTGGGGCACCAGCGACCGGGCGATCACCTGGGCGCGCTGCACCACGAGGTCACGGCCGGTGCCGGGCAGCAGGTTCCACAGCGCGGGCTGGTACTCGGCGGCCACCACGGGCACGATCCGGGCCACCTCGCGGCGCAGCGCGCGCTCCATCCGGTCGCCCAGCTCGTCGGGCTCGACCTTGTCCAGGATCTCGGAGGCGGAGACGAGCCGGTCGGTGAGGGTGTCGCACAGCACCTCGACCATCTGCGGCGCGCGCTTGGGGATGATGCCCTGCCAGCCGAACCGGCCGATGCCCTTGAACTGTTGCGGGCGGAACATCATCCGAATGGCGACGATCTTGGTTCCCCAACCGATGAGCGCGGCGATGATCGGCATCGACGCGTAGATCGGCCAGTTCCGTTGCAGGTCGGCGGTGATCGCTGCCCAGGACTGCATGGCGACACAGTACGCAGGGTGTCCTTAAGTTCATAGGTGCAGGCGAGCGCGATGGATTACGTTCGGCTGCAAGCCCGGGCAGATCGGGCGAGGCTAGTTAGGGTGTTGCCGGCCTTACGGTGCGGCTGGGCCGGATTGGCTACCCGATCTGTCTGGGTGTCCTCGGGCCGCTGATTGAGATCTGCGAAATCGATCGCTTGTTTAAGGACCTGCTGGCGAGGATGCCCATCGGGTCCACCTCACAGGGCTAACAAGCGAACAGGAGCGCAGATGGTGAAGAGCGAAAGTCGTTGGTGGGTAGGGGTAGATGTTGGCAAGGAGTTCCACTGGATGGCTGTCTGCGACGACGCCGGAAAGGTGATCTCCTCTCGTAAGGTTGCCAACGATGAGGTCTCGATCGCTGCGGCGATCACCGAAGTTGAATCTCGCGATGGCACCGTGTCGTGGACGGTGGACCTGACCACCACTTACGCGACCCTCCTGCTGACGATGCTCGCCGCAGCCGGGCATTCCGTGCGGTATCTGACTGGTCGCGCCGTCTGGCAGGCCTCGGCGATCTACCGAGGCGGCGAGGCAAAGAGCGACGCCAAAGATGCGAGGGTTATCGCAGACCAGGGGCGCATGCGGGGCGATGATCTTCCGCTGCTGCGCCCCAACGATGACCTGGTCACCGAGCTATCGATGCTCACCGCTCACCGTGAGGATCTGGTGGCCGACCGCACCCGCACGATCAATCGGCTGCGGCAGCAGCTGGTCGCCATCAGTCCTGCGCTGGAGCGGGCTGCACAGCCTTCCACCGATCGCGGGTGGATCGCGCTTTTGGCCCGCTACCAGCGGCCCCAGGCAATCCGCCGATCGGGGATCACACGGATCACCCGAGTCCTAGCCGATGCAGGGGTGCGGAACGCAGGTCCAATCGCCGAAGCCGCCGTCACCGCGGCTAAGGCGCAGTCGATTACCCTGCCCGGCGAGGCCATCGCCGCAGATCTGGTAGCCGAGCTTGCACAGGGGGTGATCGACCTCGATAAGCGGATCAAGGCGGCCGACGCCGCCATCGAGGAACGGTTTCGCCGCCATCCGCTCGCCGAAGCGATTGTGAGCCTGCCCGGCATGGGATTTCGCCTCGGCGCCGAATTTCTAGCCGCCGTCGGCGATACCTCACGGATTCTCTCCGCAGATCATCTCGCGTCGTGGGCCGGCCTCGCACCCGTCACGAAAGACTCTGGCAAACGGACCGGACGCTTATGCACGCCCCAGCGCTACCACCGCGGACTGCGCAGAGTGATGTATCTGTCAGCGGTGAGCGCTGCTCGCTGGGATCCCGCCGCCAAAGACTACTACCAGCGAAAACGCGCTCAGGGAAAGAAGCACGTCCCCGCGACTATTTGCCTGGCACGCCGCCGCGTCAACGTGCTCTACGCCCTCATCCGCGACAACCGAACCTGGCAGCCAGCCGCCCCGCAAATCACCGCGGCCGCCGCTTGACAGGATCATTGAGAATCCGGCCCGCGGGGCCGGTTAGGAGGACTCGGATACCGGGTCCGGTGTCGCGATCAGCCCACGGCGTAGGTGGCCAGCACTGCCTTGTGATCGGTGGGCCACGGGGTGGGGTTGGCGGTGAACTCCCCGGCCTCCGGCTCGTCCACCCGCTTGCTTCGCACGATCGACGCGCGCGGGCCGACGATGCCTGCGCCGGTGACCCGCAGGCCGGACCCCGGCGAGCTGAACAGGTAGTCGATGCGGTCGCGCTCATCGGCATCGGGCGCCCAGGTCAGGGAACTGACCGGCGCGTCGGCATTGCTCGCCGGCCACGTGAATCCGGGGTGGGTGGCGGGGTCCGGGAAGGTGCTGCGGTAGGCATCGACATAGCCGGCGGCGGCCAGCTTCGCGGTGGACCCCCACGGTACGACGGTCCCGTTGTGGTCGTAGAGGTCCTTCGTTCCTGTGGTCCAGTCGAGGGCCGAGGGTTCGTTGAAGTCTCCGCCCAACAGCACCATACGGCCGCGGGCGCGTTCGGCTTCCGCATCGGCGAGGAAGCGGTCGATCACGCCCGGCCGTCCCGAGGCGTCGTTGCACCGCTGCACGGCGGCGACATCGGTCACCGGACCGCCGGGAATCTTGTTCCAGCCGAACTCGGAGAACTCTCCGGAGGGCACGCCGGCACCGTATCCGCGCGGCAGATATGTTGCGTACCAGCGGTATTCGAGATGCGCCGCGTAGGCGACCAGGGTCTTGTCCCCCAGCGGAATCACCGCCTTCGCCATCCCCGGCAGGGTGCCGGCGGAAGCGATCGGGAACTTGGACAGGACGCCGGGATCGCTCGACGTGGCGCGATGATAGGTAGCGCCGGCCGCGGCGAGCAGCGGCACCAGATCGGCGGTCGCCGTCTTGGCCTCGGACAGCAGCACGATATCGGCGTCGACCTGACGGATCACCGCTGCGACCCGGTTCAGCCCGTCCGGCACCTTGGTGCCGTTCATCCAGGTGTTGATCGTGAGCACCCGCAGCCCGGTGGGCGCCGCCGCGGCCGTGCCGGCGAATCCGGCCATACCGACCGCAGCGGTCGTTCCGGCGGCGAAGCGGAGGAGGGAACGCCGACTCAGCTCGTGGTTCATACCTGCAAAAGGTAGTCACGGTAACTGAAATCCCCGTGAACGGCGGGCCGCGTGTCTGCCAACTCGCTCAGGTCAGATACCGCGCGAGGTGCGGCAGCCTGCGCACCAGCCGGACGGCCCGGTCGGCGGAATCCTCAGCCGCCGCGGCCAGAGCGGTACGCGTCGCCTCATCTCCCGGATAGAAGGCCTCGAGGACGAGACTCTCCAGAACGGCGTCGCGCGGACTGCCGAAGGTGGTGAGGGTGGAGACAAGGCGAACCTGTCCGCCACCGCGCAACGTGAGCCGGAATGGCACGAAGATCTCCGGGGCGGAGCCGGATTCGGCGTCCGGCTGTTCCGGTGCGTACTCCCGCAATTCGTCGTACAGCGCGCCGAGCCGCGGGTCGGCGGTGCGGTCGTATGAGCGCCGCACCCGGGCCAGGATCGATTCGGCCACCTCGACGCGGTTGATCAGACGCGGCGCGAGGCCGCCGGGATGCAGGCACAGTCGCATCACGTTGATCGGTGGCGTCAGCAGCGCGTCGTCAACCCCGTCGACCAGGACGGCTGCGCCGGCATTGGCGGCGACCAGGTCGAATCCGTCGCCGAGCACCAGCGCGGGATTAGGATCGTGTGCGGCTAGCACTGTATCGAGAGCGGCGCGGACGGGCCGCATCGGCTCATCATCGAGCCGGTGCGCGGTGAACCGGGGAGCGAAGCCCGCGGCGAGCAGCAGTTCGTTGCGCGCGACGAGCGGAATATCCAGACCCTCACCGATTTCCAGGATCAACCGCCGACTGGGGCGCGATCGTCCGGTCTCGACGAAACTGAGGTGCCGGGTCGAGACACCCACCGCCACGGCGAGATCGAGCTGCGTCATCCGGCGTCGTTGCCGCCATTGCCGGATCTCGTCGCCACAGTTCATGTCCCGACGATAGGCCGCGAAGGTAGTCAGGCGCATTACCTTACGGGTAATCGACAGGCGCCCGTTCGCGCGGCAGCATGGCGATCATGATCACCGACACAGACGACGCCGGTCGTCTTTCCCCTGTGTTCGTCGCGATGGCGGCCGGCCGGATCGCCTGGGGCGCAGCCGCCGTCGCCGCACCGCGCGCGAATCTGCGGGCAGCGGGAGCGCCCTCGCTCGCGACCCCGCACACTGAGTACCTCATCGGGGTGTTCGGGGTGCGCGCGCTGGCGATCGGCCTGGGCTATCTGGGTGCCGACGCCGCGACCCGCAGGCGCTGGCGCCGCCTGGGGCTGCTGATCGATGTGACCGACACCCTGAACGGCGCGATGCGGCTCGCCGCGACCTCCGATGCAGAGACGCGACGAGCCGCACGGTCGATGATCTCGATCACCGGCGCCTATGCGGCCGTGGGCATCACGGACGCGGCACTGTCGGCGCTGCGACGGCGTCGGGCTCGGTGAGCGCCCGGGGCCGAGCGAGACCGAGCACCGCTGCGGTACCGGCGATCCCGATCAGCGTGAGGCCGACGATCACGGCCACCGCCGTGGTCATTCCCGGGAGCAGCTGTCCCGGCTCCGCCGCGATATGGCCGCTGGTGGTGATCGCGGTGACCACGGCCATCATCACGGCACCGCCCACCTGGATGAAGGTGTTCAGCAGACCCGATGCCAGGCCCTGTTCGTCGTCGTCCACACCCTCGGTTGCCTGGGAGTTCACCGCGGGGAAGGTGAGCGCGAAGCCCACGCCCAGCAACAAGATGGTCGGGAACAGGAACACCCAGTAGCTGGCACCCGGCTCGGCTCGCAGGAACCAGGCGTATGCGCCGAGGAAGGCGAGCAGGCCCACCGCGACCAACACGGTGCTGTTCACTCGGTCCAGTACGGCGTCGATCTTGGTTGCCGACGCCACCACGAGCAGACCCGCGGACAGGAAGGCCAGCGACATCGCGACGGGGCTCCAGCCGAGCGAATCCTGTACATAGAGGGTGACCAGGAACTGGAAGGCCGCGTAGCCGCCGAACATGACGAACCCGGCGAGGTTCGCGTGCACCAGCCGCACCGACTTCAGGATCGACAGGCGCACCAGCGGGTGCGGGTGCTTGATCTCGATCACCACGAAGGCCACGGCGAGCAGCGCCGAGACGGTGAACAGAGTGAGCACGGTGGCCGAAGTCCATCCCAGGCCCGGCGCCTGCACCACGGTGTAGACGAGGATCAGCAACGCGCCGGTCGAAGTGAGAGCGCCGGCCACATCGAAGCGCCGCATGGTGAATTTCTCCGCCGGCGCGGTCTTCGGGATCACCTTCCAGCCGAGCACGACCAGCGCCAGGGCGACGGGTCCGGGGAAGAGCAGCGTGAGGCGATAGGACACCTCGGTGAGCAGACCCCCGAAGACGAGGCCGAGCGAGAAGCCGGAGGCACCGCACACGGTGTAGATGGAGAAGGCCTTGTTGCGGGCGGGCCCCTCGGCGAACGTGGTGGTGATGATCGACAGGCCCGCGGGCACGGTGAAGGCTGCGGCCACACCCTTGACGAAACGCAGTGCGATCAGCACCGCCGGTACGTCGATGAACGCGGTCGCGACGGACGCGATACCGAAGACCAGCACGGCGCCGAGGAACACCGGTCGCCGGCCGAGCAGATCGGCGGCGCGGCCGCCGAGCAGCAGCAGTCCGCCGTACCCGAGCACATAGCCCGAGACGATCCACTGCAGGGCAGCGGGTTCCATGCCGAGTGACGCTTTGATGGAGGGCAGTGCCACACCCACCATCGAGATATCGAGGGCGTCCAGGAAGAGCGCGCCGCAGAGGACGAGCAACAGGAGCCAGGTGCGTGAGGTCCATCCGGTCGGCGACGTCACGTGCAGCGACGATGCGCCGGGCCCGGTGGGTGCGGTCGGGTTCTCGTGTGTGGTGGTCACGAGCGAGAACTCTATGCGCATGCATTGAATGTGTCTACATTTATTTCTCAGGAATATTTTGCGCGGGTCCGGTGTAGCATGTGGCCATGACGGTCAAAAGCGGCATCACGCCCCGGCCCGCATCCCCGGCCTCGGCGGATTCCGCAGCGGACGAGGCGCTGGCCGCGCAGTGGCATCAGCTGATGCGCGACTACTCGCGGATGTCCTGCGCACTCGACCGGGCACTCAGCGCCCACGACCTGACCTCATCCGAATTCGAGGTCCTCGAACAGCTCTCACGCGCCGGCGCGAGCGGACTGCGCATGGCCGACCTCGCCGATCGGGTCCACCTGTCCCAATCCGCTCTCTCACGCCTGGTCGCCCGGCTCGAACGCGACGGCCTCGCCATCCGGACGATGTGCTCATCCGACCGGCGGTCGGTGTTCACCGCGATCACCGAGGAGGGCGGGCGCCGCTACTGCGACGCCCGCCCCACCCAGCGGGCCGTGCTCCGCGCCGAGGTCGCCACCTGCCAGGTGGGTGAATACCTCTGCGGCGAAGAGAATCCGGGCGACTAGCTCGCGGTCCCCGCTACGGCGACTAGCTCGCGGTCCCCGCTACGGCGGCGTCGATCAGATCGGCGATCGCCGCCGGGTGCGAAGCCAGCGAGGCATGACTGGCGTCCAATTCGATGACACCGCGCGGATTGATCCGTTCGGCCATGCGCCGCTCGTTGTCGGGGTGGATCATCCGATCCTCCGTCGACACCTGGTACCAGCTCGGCTTGTGCCGCCAGGCCGGATCGGTGACCGCATCGCCGAACGTGGATGCCAGCGGCGCCTTCTGGGTGACCGCCATGACCAGCGCATCATCGGCCGACAGATCCTGAGCGAAATTCTCGTGGAACAGATCCTGCTTGATCCACAGGTAGCCGTCGGAATCGGGAGCAAGCGCCGCGGCACCGGCCGGCGGGTTCTCCTGAGTGATCCCGCCGGGGCTCTCCCCCGCATCCGGGGCGAACGCGGCGACGTACACCAGCCCCACCACGTTCGGCTGGTTGCCGGCTTCGGTGATCACGGCACCGCCGTACGAGTGCCCCACCAAGATCACCGGCCCCTCCACCTGCGCCACCATCTTCCGGGTGCGCTCGGCGTCGTCCTGCAGGGAGGTCAACGGGTTCTCCACCGCCCGAAGCTCGGGGTAGCCCCGCTTGCGGAGTTCGACGATCACTCCGGCCCAGTGAGCGGCGCCGCCCCAGAACCCATGAACGAGGACGATGGTCGGCTTGTCAGTCATTGCGTATGCCCTTCGGTCAGTTGAACACTATGCTGTGCCCAACCCAGAGTAGAAGGATGTTCAGTCAATCAACATGCCTGATTCGATGCAGTTCTTTGCAGATCGTCCAGATGCACCACCGGATGCCCTGTCGGAACTTTTGCGATCGGTACGCCTGCGTGGCGTCCGCGCGGCGCGCTTCGCACGCGCACACGGCTTCACCCATCGCGCCTCGGGTCGGCGCGTGGTGTACCTCGCCGTGACTGCCGGTCTCACGGTGACGGTGGCCGACCAGCAGGTCGGGTTGAATCCCGGCGACCTCCTACTCCTGGCCCGCGGCGACGATCACAGCGTTCGCGGCCGTGGTGAAACCGAATGGGTGCGTGGAGAATTCGACGTCGACTCACCGGTGGCCGATCCCGTTCTCGCGGTGCTTCCACCGGTGATCCGGTGCGCGGCAGACGACCCCGGATCGCAGTGGCTGCCGCTGAGTATGGATCTACTGCTCGATGAAGCGCGTCTGCCGCGGCCGGGCGGCGACGTGATGTCCGCCCGAATCCTCGACCTACTGTTCATTCACGCACTGCGACACTGGGCGGCAACGGGTTCCACGTCAAGGCCGGGGTGGCTCACAGCGGCGATGGACCAGCACATCGGTCCGGCGTTGACCGCGATCCACGCCCATCCCGAGCGACAGTGGACGGTGGCCGAGCTGGCGCGGATCGCACTGCTCTCGCGGTCGGCTTTCGCCGCCCGGTTCACCCGGCTGCTCGGCGTGGCCCCTGCCGGCTACGTCGCGGACCGCCGATTGGACCGAGCCGCGGAGTTGCTGCGCGATTCCGCGTTGCCGGTCGGTGACGTGGGGCGCACCGTGGGTTACGGGTCCGAAGCAGGGTTCAGCCGCGCCTTCGCCCGCCGGTTCGGCGTACCACCGCGGGCCTGGCGACGCGCGACGGAGGCCTGATTCCCGGACCGTTCGCGGGTCAACCGGCATCGCCGTCCGAGCGCTCGCCGCGCGCCGCGTAGATCGCACCCACCGCCAGGAGTGCGACACCGACGGCCAGGAAGGCGATCACGCGCACGGCACCGTCGAGCGAGGCCAGGTCGAACAGGAAGAGCTTGGCCACTGCCGCCCCGATCATCACCAGTCCCGCCACGGTGGTGGCGTGCCCGGCATCCGGGCGGCGGAGCAGCACCGCGGCGGCGCCCACCGTCATCCAGGTGACGGTGGCCAGGCCGTGGCCCCAGCGCATCCCGTCCGCACCGCCGAGCGCCCAACCGGCATTCACCAGCAGCGCGGTGACCGAACACAGCACGACGATGCTCCCGGTGATGAGCGCGGCGGTACGCCGACCCGCGGGAGTCACCGCCGGGATCCGCGACACCACGGCCGTACCGAACGCGATGCCGAGCGCCGACGCGGCCAGAACCGCAGCGGTACCGGCCGCGCGCACCGTCTCCGACGAAGTGGCCGCGACGGTGGGCCCGAAGACCCCGGCCGCGAGCACAACGCCGATACCGCCCAGCGCGCAGCCGCACCAGGCGGCCACGGGATCGCGGCCCGAGGCGAGCAGGGCGGTCGTGCCGAGCGCGAGCAGGGCGGCGGGAACCCACACGAAGGGCACCAGCACGCACACGCCCACCAGCGCGGCGATCGCACCGGCGGCGAACCACACCGCGCGCACCGTGCGCACAGTGCCGGGGAGCAACCCGATCGCGATCGCCGACGCGGTCAGCGCGGCGACGGCACCACCGGCCGCCCATTCCGGCGCGGCGGGCACCGCGGCGAGCACGGGCAGGGCGGCCGTCACCCCACCCCACACCAGTGGCCAGGCCCGGGCCGACCGAGCGGCGGGATCAGCGGCGGCCAGCAGCCCTACCATCGCCGCCAGAACGGCCGCACCGAGCGCCGGGAGCGCCTCAGTCGGCCCGGCCAGCGCGGCGAGGACCACGAGTGTGGCGGAGGTGCCGACGGAACGGATCAGGTGCAACCACTGCCAATCGGCGGGCCGGCGCACGCCGATCGAGGCGATGGCGAGAATCACGACGAATCCGCCGAGTAGATAGCCGGATTCGGCGAGCGGCGGGGCGAGCAGATAGATCGGAGCGAAGACGGCGATGCCCAACCATTGCGAGTTCCACCGTGAGGCGAGCGCGAGACCGCCGAGCGCGATCAGCCCTGACACCGCGAGCCCGGCCGCCGGGTGCACCCAGTGGTAGATCCCGGTGATCGCGACGATATCGAGGTAGGCCGCTGCAACGGCAGTGGCGGCCAGCGCGTTCGCGCCCACCGAACCGCCCGGCCGCTGGTGCATCCAGAGGGCCCCACCGAACAAGCCGACGGCCAGCGCGCCGCCGAGACCCACCCGCACCGCCGGCCCGAGCAGACCGGCCTGTGCGGCGAGAACGAGCAGCAGCGCCACTCCGACGAGGGTGACGAACACACCGGCACCGGCGAGCACCCGGCCCACGGTGAATGGCGAGGCACCGGACGGCGTCGGCTGCGGCGCCCCGGGGAGCGTCAGCCGCGAAGGCATCGACTGAGCAGGCACCGGCTGCGGGAACATGGTCTGCGCAGACCCCGGGGGCGGCGGCCAGGCGGCGGCTGCGACCGGCGCCGGACCGGGCGCCGGTGAAGCGACGGGACGCGGCGGCTGCGATGTCGGCGGAAGCGGGGAGCGCACGTCGGTGGCGATCCGTCCTAGTTCCACCTGCATCCACTGGAGGCGGCGCACGGTCACATCCAACTCGGCGGCGAGCCGGGCGATCCGGGATTCGGTTGCGGTCATACCTCAACGATCCCGCGCCCGGCCCGCCGCCGGATGCGTACGACTACTCAGTCGCGCGCGGTACTTCCCGCCATCTCCGGCGCCGGAACGCCAGCCTCGCCGGTGGTGCCGCGCGGGATGAAGACCGCGATCACGGCGGCGGCCAGAGCGGCGACGGCGGCGACTACGAAGATGGTCTGGAAGGCGCCGGCGGTGGGGACAACGTGCCCCGCCATGGTGACCGACTTCGCGGAGATGATCGCGGCGGCCACAGCCGAGCAGATGGTGGTACCGAGCGAGCGCATCAGCGCATTGAGGCCGATCGCGGCACCGGTCTCGTTCTGCGGCACCGCCGACATGATGATGGTGGGCATGGCGGCGTAGGCGATGGCGACACCGACCGTGCCGACGATGCTGGCCAACGACAGCTTCCACGCCGCGTCCATCATCAGGTAGGCGAGCACGTAGCCCAGCGAGACCACCAGCGCGCCGATGGCCAGGGTGTAGGTGGGGCCGATCTTGCGGATCAGGATGCTGGAGACCGGGGCGAAGATCATCATCATGATGCCGCCCGGCATCATCCACAGCCCCGCTTCGAGCAGCGACTTGCCCAGGCCGAAGCCGGTGGCGGTGGGGTACTCCATGATCTGCGGGACGCACAGCATCATGGCCATCATCCCGAAGCCGATGGTGATGGTCGCGATGTTGGTGATGAGCACCCGCGGCCGCGCGGAGGTGCGCAGATCGACCAGCGGATCGTCGTGCCGGAGTTCGTAGGCGCCCCAGGCCACCAGGACCACCACGCCGCCGAGGCCCAGCGTGAGGGTGCCCACCGAGGTCCAGCCCCAGTCGTTGCCCTTGCTGATCGCGACGAGCGCGCCGACCAGGCCGACGGCCAACCCGACGGTGCCGATCACGTCGATCCGGCCGCCGACGCCGGGCGCGCCGTTGGGCAGCACGAAGACCACCGCCGCGAGGATCAGCGCCGCGAGCACGGAGGAGACCCAGAACAACATGTGCCAGTCGTAGGTCTGGGCGATCCAGGCCGAGAGCGGTAGGCCGATGGCACCGCCCACGCCGAGGGTGGCGCTCATCGCGGCGACGGCGGTGGCCGTCATCGACGGCGGGGTCACCTCACGCATCATGCTGATACCGACCGGGATGAACGCCATCGCGAGACCCTGCAGCACGCGACCGACGAGCATCATCACCAGACCATCGGACAGCGCGGCGGCGAGCGATCCGGCCACCAGGAGAGCGGCACTGAGGATGAGGACGGGGCGTTTACCGGTCATATCGGCGAGGCGCCCGCCGACCGGCATGGCGACGGCGGCGGCGAGCAGGGTCGCGGTGATCACCCAGGAGGCGTTGGCGGTCGAGGTGTTGAGCAGCTGGGGTAGCTCGGGCTGGATGGGGATCACCAGCGATTGCATGAGCGCGGCGACCATGCCGCCGAAACACAGGATGACGACGGTTACGAGCGGGTGGTTGCGGCGCGAGGCACCGATGTCATGCGTCGCGGACGGATCCGCGGCGGAAACGTTGCTGGTCACAGGCTAGTCCTTGGGACGATTCCGAGTACGTGTGTGTAACATACATATTGTTGTTGGGTGCAACCGTATGCCTCCGCGATGGCCTCACGCAACACGGACAAACCACACCGCGGCAGAATCGGGGCAGATATGGACGACGCGGCACGCCGACTGGAGCGCGAGATCAACACTCTCGGGCAGCACCTGCGTGCCCGCCCCAAGTCGATGGAGTTGCGACTGGACCGATCGGCCTACCTGGTGCTGCTGCTCCTCGACTGCAATGGACCGCAGACGCTCAAGGAGATCGCGACCGCGATGGAGTTGGAGCAGTCCACCGTGAACCGGCAGGTGAACCGCGCCATCGACCGCGGCCTCCTCGAATCCGTGGCGGCGGCATCCGGTCCACGCCTGATCCGCGCCACTGAGGCGGGCGCAGAGGCCTTCCAGCGCGACCGCGAGGTCAAACTCCAGGGGATCGCGAGCATCCTGAGCGATCTCGACGCCGAACACCGCGAATCACTGATCTCCAGCCTGGCCGCTCTCAACGCCGCATTGGAATCCCGCAGCGGCCGAAGCTGACCGACTAGAGTTTGCTGCGGCGCACCGAGAGGCCGGGATCGGTGGCGGCGCGCAGATCGGTGGGACTGGGATCGGCGTCGATCACGTGCGCACCGAGGGTCGCGATCATCACCCCGTTGTCGGTGCACAACCGGGGCTTGGGTACCCGCAGATCGAATCCCGCCGCATCACAACGCTCCTGGGCCAACGACCGGATACGGGAATTGGCGGTGGCACCGCCGCCGAGCACGATCGTCTGCACCCCTGTGTCCTGCGCTGCACGGATCGCCTTGAACGTCAGCACATCCGCGACCGCCTCCTGGAACGAGGCGGCGATGTCCTCGACGTTCAATGCGCGCCCCGCCGCCTTCTCCGCCTCGACATGCCGGGCGACGGCGGTCTTGAGGCCGCTGAAGGAGAAGTCGTGCCGGGCGTCCTGCGGCCGGGTCATCGCGCGGGGGAAGCGGATAGCGGTCGGATCGCCGAGCTGGGCGAGCTCGTCGATCACCGGCCCGCCGGGATAGCCGAGCCCGAGCAGGCGTGCCACTTTGTCGAAAGCCTCCCCTGCGGCATCGTCGACGGTGGTGCCGAGCTCAGTGATCGGCGCGCCCAGATCGGTGACGTGTAGCAGGTGAGTGTGACCGCCGGAGACCAGCAGTGCGACGCAGGGTGGCATCGGCCCGTGCTCGAGAGTATCGACGGCGACGTGCCCGCCGAGATGGTTGAGGCCGTAGAACGGCACATCCCAGGCAGCGGCATAGGCCTTGGCCGCGGCGACGCCTACCAGCAGCGCGCCGGCGAGCCCGGGGCCGATGGTCACGGCCAGCGCATCGGGGCGCTCGACACCGGCGGTGGCGAGTGCGCGGTGCATCGTCGGGACGATCGCCTCCAGATGAGCCCGGGAAGCGACCTCGGGCACCACTCCGCCGAATCGGGCGTGCTCGTCCTGCGACGAGGCCACCTCGTCGGCGAGCAATGTGGCGGTGCGGGTTCCGGCGTCCCAGTCGACGATGCCGACACCGGTCTCGTCGCACGAGCTCTCGATCCCCATGACGATCACGGCGTCTCCTCCCCCGCCGCCGCGCGGCGCATGGTGTAGGCATCGGCCCCGGAGGGCCGGTAGTAGTTCTTCCGCGTGCCGACCACCACGAAGCCGTTGCGCTCGTAGAGAGTGCGAGCCGGACCGTTGTCGGTGCGGACCTCGAGATACACGGCGCCGCCGTGCTCGTCCGCATCGTCGAGCAAGCGGCACAGCAACGCGTAACCGATGCGGCGGCCCTGATATTCGGGGGCGACACCGATGGTGTGCACCTCGGACTCCGGGAAGAAGGTGTTGCCGAGCAGGCCGAGCCCGGCGTAGCCGATCAGCCGGCCGCCGTCGCGCGCCGCGTAGAAGCGCACGTTCCGGTTGTCCACCTCCGATGCGAATGCCGAGGCGGGCCATGGGCTATCCCCGGGGAACAGGATCGTTTCCAGTTCCGCGCAGCGCTCGACATCATCCGAGCGCAAAGGGTTGATCAGGATCTCGGATCGGTCAGCCACGCGCGGCCATCTCCACGGCATCGGGCCGGCGCAGGTACAGCGGCACCAGCGGTTGCGGCGGGGTGCCGATCAGGTTCCTGCCCACCGCGACCAACGTTTCCGGGGTCGGAGATCCCTCGACCACGGTGGCACCGGCGATATCCAGATCGGCGGGTTTGATCACACCGGGGCCGTCGATCCGGGCACCATCGCGGTAGCGGGCCCAATAGACCTCCTTACGGCGGGCATCGGTGAGCACCACGATCTCGCCGGGATGACCGTGCGCGATGGCATCGAGGCTGCACACGCCGTGCACCTCGATACCGAGCGCGTCGCCGAAGGCCGCGCCGGTGGCCATGCCCACGCGGAGCCCGGTGAACGGGCCCGGCCCGCAGCCCACGATCACCGCGCCGAGATCGGACCGCTGCAGCCCGGCCTCGTCGAGGCATTCGAGTAGGAAGGGCACCAGCACCTCGGCGTGCCCGCGGGAGTGGGTCTGCCCGCGCTGCGCAAGCGTTGTGCCGGTTTCGAGGTCGACGATGCCCACCGTGAGCGCCGGTGTGGCGGTGTCGAGGGCGAGCGCGTACATACCTGCAGGTTACCGCCTCGGCACCACCCTGCCCGAATCCGTCAGACGTCACGGCCATCTCGCGGACCGCCTGAAAAGTGTCGGTGCCCGGGCGCACGATGGAGCGATGAGCACCGAATCCCCCGCCCTGGACGACTGGGCTCCGCTGGTGCGTGGTCTGCGCACCCGCTTCCGTACCCGCGACTTCGCCACCGGCCTCGATCTCGTGACCGCCTTCGCGGCGGCCGCGGAGGAGGCGAACCACCACCCCGACATCACCCTCACCTACGGCCATGTCGACGTGCTGCTCTACAGCCACGACGCCGGCCGCGTCACGGACCGGGACCGCACGCTGGCGGCCACCTTCTCGACGATCGCCCGGAAACGGTCGGTCGCCGCGGAACCGCGCGAGCTGTCCATCGTCGAACTGGGCCTCGACACCGTCGATGCGGCGGCGATCGCGCCGTTCTGGGCCGCCGTACTGCGGATGGACATCACGACGAACGGGTGGGAGGGCACGGAGATCCGCGGCCACGGCGCCGATGCCGCGCTCTGGTTCCAGCAGACCGAACCGCACGAGACGCCCCGGCAGCGTTTCCATCTCGACGTGTGGATCGATCCGCGAGAGGCGCAGGAGCGGATCGCCGCCGCCCTCGCAGCAGGCGGTCGCCTCGTCACGGACGCTCACGCCCCGTCGTTCTGGGTGCTGGCCGATGCCCAGGGCAATCACGCCTGCATCTGCACCGTCACCGGACGCAGCTGAGCGGGCGTCACTCGGTCGCGTCCACCACCCCGGTCCGCAGGTCGTCACGGCCTGCGGGTTCCTCGTTGTGATCGAACGGATCGGCGTCCGGAGTGTCGTCCCTGGGCACCGCCTTCGGTGACCCGCTGCTGGACATACTCGAGTCGGCCGTGCCGGTACCGGGACTGCTCGAGCCCGGCGTGACCCCGCCGGAACCACCGGTCGGCGAGGTCGGCCGGTCGGGCACGCTGGGATCGTCGTCGGTGGCGTCATGCGCCTTATCCACGTCGCCACCGGGCGACGAGCCGTCGCCCCCGGACGTGCCACCCGACGAACCGCTACCAGCCGAACCACTACCCGACGAACCACCGCTCGCGGAGCCGCTGCCCGATGCGCCCCGGTCGGGTGGCGTCGGGGCGGTATCGGCGGGACGCTGATCGGCCGCTCCCGCGCGCCCGGCATCGGCGGCGGCCTTCTCGGCAGCGGCCGCGCGGGCGGCGGCGTCGGCGGCGGCCTTCTCCGCAGCCGCCTTATCGGCGGCGCTGCGCTCGGCCCCTCCCCGATCCACCGGCGGCTTCGACGCCTCCTCCGCGGCGCGGTCGGCGGCTTCCTTCGCCCGTGCGGCATCCGCCGCCGCGGCTCTCGCTTCGGCGTCCGCCTTCGCCGCGTTTCTCGCCGCGGCCGCCGCTTCCTCCTCTGCGGCGCGGTGTTCGGCGGCCTGCTTGTCCGCATTGGCTCGCTCGGCATCGGCCCGGTCGACCGCCTCCTTCGCGGCAGCCGCCGCGTCCGCCGCAGACTTGTCCGCGGCGGCCTTCTCCGCGTTCGCCTTCGCCGCGGCATCCGCTGCCGCAGCGGCACTGTCCGCCGCAGTCTTCGCGGCAGCAGCGGCATCGGCGGCCGCCTTATCCGCCGCGGACTTGTCGGCCGCCGCCTTCTCGGACGCCGCCTTGGCCGCCTCCGCCTCCTTCGCCGCGGCCGCTTCCTTCGCCGCTGCCTCATCGCGTGCGTCGGCCGCTTTGTCCGCGGCGGTCTTGCTGTCGGCCGCGGCTTTATCGGCGCGGTCCTTGGCGGCGCCCGCCGCATCCGCCGATGCCGCGGACCGATCGGCAGCGGCCTTGTCCGCCGCCGCCTTCTCCGTGGCGTCGGCCGCCGCCCGGTCGGCAGCGGTCTGTGCGTCAGCCGCATCGGCGGCGGACTTATCGGCGGCGTCCTTCGCCGCGGCGGAACGGTCCGCGGCCGCCTTGTCGGCCGCCGCCTTCTGCGCCGCGGCATCCGCGGCCTCTCGGGCCGCATCCTGCGCCGCGGCTCCCTCCGCAGCCGACTTCTCCGCCGCCTTCCGGGCCTCCTCCGATTCGTTCGCCCGAGCCTGATCGGCCGCTGCCTTGTCCGCGGCGGCCTTCGCGGCCGCGGCGGCATCGGCGGCCGCCTTATCCGCTGCGGCGCGTTCTTCGGCGATACGTGCGGCATCGGCCGCGGCCTGGTCTGCGGCCTGGCGGTCAGCAGCTGCCTTGCCTGCGGCCGCGTCGGCGATCCGTGAGGTGTCCGCCGCAACCTTGTCCGCGGCGGCCCGGTCCACTGCGGCACGGTCCGCGGCTCTCCGGTCGGCGGCGGCCTTCTCGGCGGCAGCCCTCGAAGCATCGGCAGCGGCCTTCTCCTCGGCAGACCGGTCGGCAGCCTCCTTGGCAGCATCGGCGGCCGCTTTGTCCGCCGCGGCCTTATCCGCCGCGGCCTTATCCGCCGCGGCCTTATCGGCAGCCGCCTTGGCCGCCGCTGCGGCTTCCGCACTCGCGTTCGCCGCATCCGCGGCAGCCTTATCCGCGGCCGCCTTATCGGCAGCGGATTTGTCGGCGGCGGTCTTCGCCGCGGCCGTCCTGTCCGCGGCCGCTTTCGCAGCTGCATCCGCTCGTTCTTGCGCCGCAACGGCATCCGCCGCCGCTTCGTCGGCAGTCCGTTTGGCGGCGGCCGCTTCGTCGGCCTCCTTCTTCGCCTTCGCCGCGGCCTCCGAGGCGGCTCGATCGGCGGCGGCCTTCTCCGCTGCCTCCCGTTCCGCCGCCGCCGCGGCGTCCCGCGCCTTCGCCGCTTCCTCACCCTTGCCCGCAGCCTCGTCGGCCGCCTTATCCGCGGCGGCCTTGTCCGCCGCAGCCTTATCCGCAGCCGCCCGCTCGGCGGCAGCGGCGTCGTCGGCCGCCTTGCGCGCGGCATCACGGTCCGCTGCCGACGCATCCGCAGCGGCCTTATCGGCAGCCGCCCTATCGGCAGCCGCCTTGTCCGCCGCCGCCTTATCCGCGGAGGCCTTGTCTGCGGCCGTCTTCGCCGCCGCGGCGGCCTCCTCGCTCGCCGCGGTCGCATCCGCGGCGGCCTTATCGGCAGCCGCCTTGTCCGCAGCCGACTTGTCCGCAGCGCGCTGTGCAGCCGCCGCCTTGTCAGCAGCCGCCGTGGCCGCCGCAGCCGCGTCCTGGCTCGCCTTCTTCGCATCGGCGGCGGCCTGGTCGGCGGCCGTCTTGTCCGCGGCGGCCCGATCCGCGGCCTGGCGATCCGCCGTCGCCTGGTTGGCGGCGTTCTGCGCCGCTTCCGCTGCCTCGGCGGCCTCTCGATCCGCTGCCGCCTTCGCGGCGGCGGCCTCCTGCGCGGCCCTCTTGGTCTGCGCCGCCCGCTCCACGGCTTCCTGGTCCGCGTCCGTCTTCGCGGCGAGATCCGCGGCAGCGAGTTCCGCTGCCGTGTTCGCCTCGTCCAGCGCGCTGGCTGCATCGTTCGCGGCCTTCCGGGCGGTATCGGCCGCAGTACGGTCGGCCGCCGCCTTCTCCCCGGATGCCCGGGCGGCGGCATCCGCGAGGTCTTTCGCCGTGGCCGCGTCCGCCGCCGCCTGATCCGCCTGCTTCTTGGCCGCCGCGGCCGTGTCCGCGGCCTCCTGGTCCCGTCGAGCCTGCGCCGCCGCGGTTGTCGCCGCGGTATCGGCGGCTTCCTTGGCCGTCGCCGCATTCGCGGCGTCCTGGTCGGCGGTCTCCTTGGCCAGCTTCGCTGCGTCCGCCGCTGCCTGTGCGGTGGTTGCGGCCTCCGCTGCGGCCCGGTCGGCCGCGGCGGCCGCATCCGCGATCGCCTCCCGCTCCGCCTTGGTCGCATCGGCGGCGGCTTGATCGGCGGCCGCCTTGTCGGCAGCGGCCTGTGCCGCCGCCGCTTCGTCGTCCGGGTGCGCCGCAGCATCGGCCGCGGATTGTTCGGCCTTCTCCTTCGCCGCCGCCGCCGCTGCCTTCGCGGCCTTGACCTCGGTGTCGTCGTAGTCGACATCGCCCACCGCTGCCGCCGACGCATCGGCGGCGGCGTCGGCCGCGGTCGCTGCTTCGGCCGCCTCGGTCGCTGCGCGGTCCGCCTCGGCCTTGTCCCGGTCGGCCTTCTCCAGGGCTTCGCGGGCCTCGGCCTCCCCCGCCACCGCCTCGTCCCGCGCCTGGTCGGCATCGATCTTCTTCTGCGCGGCCTCCTGCGATGCCGTCTTCGCCTCGGCGGCGCTGGCATCGGCCTTCTTCTTCGCCGCGTTCGCGGAGTCGAGGTTCGCCTGCGCCTTCTTGATCCGCTGCAGCAGGATCTTGTCCAGGGCGTTGTAGATCAGCCCCTTCTGCGCTTCGTCGAGTTCCCGCTGCGCCTGGTCCACCTGGTCTTGAGCCGCCTTCGCGTCCCGGTCCGCCTTCGTACTCGCGGCGGCGGCGGTGGCCGCGTCGGCGTCGGCCTTGGCGGCATCGGACTTCGCCTTCTCGATCGCCGCGACCCTCGCTTGCGCTTCCTCTTGTGCCGCAGCGGCATCCGCCGCCGCTTGATCGGCCGCGGCCTTGTCGGCGGCGGCCTGCACCGCCGCGGCCGCGTCGTCGCGCGCTTTGTTCGCCGCGATCGACGTGGCGTGCGCCGCGGCACTGTCGGCGGCAGCCTGGTCTGCGGCGGCCTTGTCGGTATTAGCCCGATTCGTGGCGGCGGTCGCCGCTTCGTCCGCCTCGCGCTTGGCACGCGCGGCATTGTCCGCCGCCGTCCGGGCCTCGGCCGCGGCACGGGCGGACTCATCCGCCGTGGTCTGGCTCGTGGTGGCAGCCGTCGCCGCCGACGCCGCGGCGGCATCCGCCGCGGTCTTGTTCGTCGCCGCAGCCGTCGCCGCCGACTTCCGCGCGGCATCGTCCTTCGCCGACTTCTTGGCGGCCTTGTCCGCGGCCTTCGCCGCAGCGTCGGCTTCCGTGCTCGCGGTCGCCGCTTGGCTCGCCGAGGTGTCGGCGGCCGTCTTCGCTTCCTGGGCCGCGGTCTTCTCGCTCGCGGCCCGCTTGGCTGCGGCCTTCGCCTCGGTCGCCGCATTCGCGGCAGCGGTGTTCGCCGCCGCCTTCTGCGCGGCAGCGGCGTCGGCTGCCGTCTTCGCGGTGTCGGCCGCGGCCTTGGCCTCATCGGACTCGTCCGCCCGGTCCTTCGCCGCCTTGGCGGTGTCGGCAGCGGCCACGGCCGCCGCGTCCGCTTCCGTGCTGGCACGCGCAGCGTCCGCCGCAGTCTGGTCGGCCTGTGCCTTGTCGGCGGCGGCGCGATCGGCATCAGCCTGTTTCCGGTCCGCCTTGTCCGTCGCGGACTTCGCCGCGGCATCGGCGTCGGTGCTCCGCTTCGCCGCATCGGCGGCGTCCTTATCCGCCGCCTTCCGGTCCGCCTCCGAGGTGTCTGCGGCGGTCTTCGCCGCATCGGCCGCAGTCGCCGCGGCGGCGGCCTCCCTCGCCTTCTCGTCGGCGACGCGCGCCGCTTCCGTTGCGGCACGCGATGCCGATTCCTTCGCCGCCGCGGAGTTGTCCGCGGTCGCCTTGTCCGCAGCCGCCTTATCGGTCGCGGTGCGGGCTGCCGCATCGGCATCCTTGCGCGCCTGTGAGGCCTCGGCGGCGGACTTCTCCGATGCCGCTTGTGTGGCGGCGGCCCGGTCCGCTGCGGCGGCCGCGGCCGCCGCCTTCTCCTGCGCGACCTTGGCGGCCGACTCGAAGTCCGCCGCCGCCTGCGCCGCCTCGGCGCTGCGGGCCGAGGCGTCGTCGGCCGCCTGTGCCAGGTCGGCAGACCGGGCTGCGGCGGCATCCGCCGTTGCAGCGGCGGTCTCCGCGGCCGCCTTCTTCGATGCGGCGTCCCGGTCGGCCGATGCCTTCGCGGCATCCGCGCTGTCCTGGGCCGCCCGCGCCTGATCGAGCGCCGCCCGATCCGCATCCGCTTTATCCGTCGCCGTTTTCGCCGCCGCATCGGCGGTGTTCTTGGCGGCCGCCGCGGTATCGGCGGCGTTCTTCGCGGCCGCCGCGTCGGCGGCCGAACGTGCCGCATCCGCTTGTGCGGCAACCATCGCAGCGGTCGCGGCGGCACTCGCCGAGACGGCGTCGGCGGCTTTCTTCACCGCGTCCTCGCGGGCCTGGGTCGCCGCATCCTTGTTCGCGGCGGCGCGCTCCGCCGCGTCCTTCGACGCGGCGGCCTTCGCGTCCGCCGCCTGCTGCGCATCCGACTTGTTCACGGCATTGCGTGCAGCCTCGTCGGCGATCCGCCGGGACGCGTCAGCGGCTGCCCCCGATACGTTGGCAGCGGCGTTGTCCGCCGCCGCCCGTGCATCCGCTCGCCGCTGTTCGGCGGCCTTATCCGCCGCCGCCTGCGCAGCAGCGGCGGCCGCCGCGTCGGCAGCCGCCTTGTCTGCCGCGGACTGGTCGGCCACCGCCTTATCCGCCGCGGCCTTCGCCGCGGCTTCCTCCGCAGCCTTCACCGCCTCCTTCTGCTTCGGATCGTCCGCGGCGGCCTGCGCGGCCTCTTCGGCGGCGATCTGTGCCGCGGCGGATTCCTCTGCTCGGGCGCGATCGGCATCCGCGCGATCCGCAGCCGCCTGGGCGGCATCATCGGCACGCTTGCGGTCGGCGGCGGCATCGGCGGCCGCTTTATCGGCGTCGGTCTTCGCTGCCGCGGAGGCGTCCGCAGTCGCCTTGTCCGCGGCCGCCTGCTTATCGGCGGCGTCCTTCGCAGCGGCTGCGTCGGCTGCGTTCTGATCGGCGGCGGCACGATCCTGCGCGGCACGATCAGCGGCCGCGATGGCATCCGCCGTCGCCGCCTGCGCCTCGGTCAGGCTGTCGGCCGCGGCCTGGGCGGCGGCCTCCTTATCGGCGGCGTCCTTCGCGGCCGCATCCTTGTCGTCAGCGGCTTTACCCGCATCCGCGGCCGCCTTGTCGGCGGCGTCCTTCGCCTTCGCCGCTTCCTCATTGGCGGCCTTGGCGGCGGCGTCCTTATCGGCCGCGACCTTATCGGCGGCGGCCTGCTCCGCAACGGCCTTATCGGCGGCCTCGGCCGCTTCCTTGGCCGACTTATCCGCAGCCAGATACCTGTCCGCGGCCTCCGCCGCGCGCTTCGCGGCGGCATCGGAGGCCTGGTTCGCTGCATCGGCCGCAGCCCTGGCACGAGCGGCGCTATCAGCGGCGCTGTTGGCCGCGACGCGTGCAGCGATGGCGTTCGCCCGCGCGATCAGCGTGTAGTCGGCGATCCGGGGGCCGACCGGGTCGACGATGCGCCCGTCGATCACCGCGGTGTTCGCCCCGATCCCGATGGTGCGAGGTCCGACCGCGCCGTCGTCGTCGGCCGAACTTCCGCAATCGATCTGCAGCGGATTGAGGATGGGGCTGACCCCGGCGAGCACAGGGCGTTTGATGTAGCAGCCCGGCGCGACCTCGATGTCCTCGCCGCGCTGATCCGCGCGGTTCCCGCCGCCGGAGCGCGGCGAACCGTCCTGGGCTCTCACGTCCGAGCCGCCGGGATCCGCTGGTCCCCCGGCGATCTGCGCGGATCCGGCCGGCGCCTGCCCGTTCCCGGCCGCGTTGGGCGCAGTGTCCCGCTGCGTTCCCTTCGCCGGATCCTGACCACCGGAGGTGCCACACGCACTGGCGGTGATCAGTCCGACTGCGGCGACTCCTGCAACGACTGCCCGGGACTTCGTCATTTTCTGCAACCTTTGCTACACAGAGTTGAAGTAGGACTTTACCCATACTTCCGACTTTTGCGCGAACAAAGGGCGACATATCGCCGGACGGCACCAGGATTGCGACAATTCAACGCTGAAACGACACCCGGCGTTCGCATGCCGTCGACCCGCGACGACTCAGCCGCGGCGTCCGGACCGCGTCAGGCGTCGATCCATCGCCACCGTGCGGTACGCACGTCGGTGCCGTCCGCACGGTGCAACCGCACCATCAGGTGCCGGTCGGTGAGGCGCTCGGCGACGCCCTCACCCCACTCGACCACGACCACGCAATCGTCGAGGTCGGTGTCGAGATCGAGCGCATCGAGCTCGTCGAGACCGCCGAGCCGGTAGGCATCCACATGGACCAGGCCGGGGCGTCCACCCCCGCCCGAGCGATGCTCGCGGGCGATGATGAAGGTGGGACTGGAAACCCGGCCCTGTACTCCGAGCCCCGCGGCGATCCCGCGGGTGAGCGCGGTCTTCCCGGCACCGAGCGGACCGTCGAGGATCACCAGGTCGCCGGCAGCGAGCCCGGCCGCGAGTTCCCGCCCGAGTGCTTCGGTGTCTTCCACCTCCGGCAGCACGCGTTCGCCGGATGTGCCGGTCATCGTGGCACCGCCCGGTCCACCAGCGCGGCTACGACCAGCGCGACCCGGTCCGCGGCCTCGAGGATCAACATGTGCCCGGTGTTCGCGAGCACCACGAGTTCGCCGTCGAGTTCCGCTGCCATCGCCTTCGATTTGCGCAACGGCGTCATCCAGTCGTGGTCACCGCACACCACCGAAGTCTCGATCGTCCGCAGCACGGGGAGCGCATCCTGCTCGTCGTAGCTCTCGAGCGCCGCCATGAATCCGGCGGTGGTATCGAGCGGTGCCGACAGGCTCATCCCCGACGAGAAGTGGGTCATCGTGGCACTGCGATCCCCACGCCCGTAGGCGCCCGCGGTGACGAAGGGCTCGGCGAGTGGTTTGAGCGCGTCTCGGCCCCGCCCCACCACGGAGGGAAGGAAACGTACCGCGGTGCGGAACACATCGAGCACCGGATTCCGCAGGGCCGCAGCCAAACCGGAGTCGGTCAAGGCGTGGGACGCGGTACCGAGCAGGGCCGCTCCACGCACGCGCGTTCCCACCAGCTCGGAATGTCCGGTGGCGAGGGCACAGATCGCCATACCTCCCATGGAGTGTCCGACCAGCACCACCGGCCCGGTCGGGACGAGGGCATCCATCACGGTCGCGATGTCGTCGCCGAGAAGAGCGACGGTGCTCTGCTCGGGTGTGCAGGAACCGGAATCGCCGTGGCCGCGACAGTCCGGGAAGACCATGCGGACCCCGTCTCCCCACCTGCGCTGCAGGGCATTGCGCACCAGTACCCAGCTCGCTGATCGCAGGGTGAAACCGTGGATGAACATCACCGTCACCGGAGCATCGCGGGGCCCGACCTCGCGGACGTGCAGGGGCACCCCGTCCGAACTCATGACGATGGTCTCGCGATCACAGCGAAAGGCGAGATCATCGGCGCTGAGCGGATCGTCGCCGCCGGCACGCAGGCCGAGTCCGCGGCGGGCTGCTGCGAGCCCCGTGAGGGCGGCGACGGCGACGGAGGTGCCGACCCCGGCAAGCACCGCGGGACCGGGACGCTGGCGGCGGCGACTCACGACTGCCCCGTGTACTCGCGGTGGACGCGGCCGCGGACCGCGGTGAGGACCTCGTAATCGATGGTGCCGAGTTTCTCACCCCAGTCGCAGGCGCGGGCCGCGCCCGGGGCGGCGCCGAACAGGACCGCGGTATCTCCCTCGGACACCCCGCCACCGTCGGGGCCGAGGTCGATCACGAACTGATCCATGCAGACCCGTCCCACCTGAGGGAAACGGCGCCCTTGGACGGTCACCTCGAACCGCCCGCTCAGCGGGCGCCACACACCGTCGGCATAGCCGGCCGGAACGAGACCCACCACGGTATCGCGCGGGGCGATCCAGGTGTGCCCGTAACTCACCCCGTCACCTGCGGCGAGTGGCTTGACCAGGATCACGGGCGCTGCGAAGGTCATCACCGGCCGGAGCCCGAAGTCCCTGTCGGGCACCGGGACTCCACCGTAGATCGCGATACCGGGGCGAACCAGGTCGAAGTGGAGGTCGGGGCGGGTCAGCGCTGCCGCGGAGTTGGCGGCGTGCACTTGGGTGGGATACAGCCCGTGGGCGCGAGCATCGGCAGCGGCAGCAGCGAGTGCATCACGCTGGACGTCGAGGAACGGGTGGTCCGGCTCGTCGCCGTGTGCGAGGTGGGTGAACACGCCCTGCAGCCGTGCCAGGCCCGCGCGTTCGGCGTCGACCAGGGCATCGCGCGTGGTGGCCCACTCGTGCGGGGCAACACCGTTGCGGTTCAGACCGGTATCGACTTTGACGTGCAGTACCGCGGGCGCTCCCGCACGCCCGGCGGCGGCCAGGACCTCGGCGAGCTGACGCGGCGAGCTGACGCCGATCCGCACATCGGCGGCGATGGCGCGCTCGTAGCCGGAGGTGCTCAGCCAGCTCAGGATCGGGACCGTGATACCGGCATCGCGCAGCACGAGCGCCTCATCGACCGTGGTGACGCCGAGCTCGGTGGCGCCACCTGCGAGGGCCGCCCGGGCCACCGGCACCGCGCCGTGGCCGTAGCCGTCGGCCTTGAGCACGGCCATCACGTCGGCGGTGGGTGCGTGGCGCGCCACGACCCGCACGTTGTGGGTCACGGCACCCAGATCGATCAGCGCGGTGGGTCGGTCCAGCCGACCGGGGATCTCGGTCATGACGAGCATCAGCCTAGTCCCGCAGCAGGCCCGCGAGGACGTGCGGGAGGGCGGCGGCGATCGCAGCTGCGCGGGTGGGCGCACCACCGGCCGCGTGTGCTGCAGCGAGGCTGTGCACCCGGGCCGCGCAGGCAGCGGCATCGAGCGGGTCGAGCCCGGAGGCGAGGAGCTTGCCGACGATGCCGGTGAGCACGTCGCCGGAGCCGGGGGTCGCGGCCCAGCTCGATCCGGCGGTGTCGACGACTGCGACTCCCGACGGATCGGAGATCACCGTGCGGTGCCCCTTGAGCAGCACCGTCACTCCGTACGACCGGGCCAGTTCACGCGCGGCGGCCACGCGATCGTTGCCGACCGGCCCGGCGAGCCGGGAGAACTCCCCCGCGTGCGGGGTGAGCACCGTGGGTGCACTGCGTCCGGCCAGCAGACCCGGGTTCTCGGCGAGCAGCGTGAGGGCGTCGGCGTCGAGCACCGTCGGAAGGTCCTGGGCGAGCAGGTACCCGAGCCGGTCGGCGGCGGCACCGTCGGTGCCCATTCCCGGGCCGGCCGCCCAGGCCTGGACCCGGCCCGCGTCCGCCGGATCGTCGGTCGCAACGGCCTCGGGCCAGGCGCCGAGCACGGCATCGCGAGCCGGGCCGGCGTATCGGACCATGCCCGAGGTGGCACGGATCGCGGATCCGGCGGCGAGCACCGCGGCGCCCGGGTACGCCGTGCTGCCGGCGACGATGCCGAGCACGCCGAGGGTGTACTTGTCATCGCGGACACCGGGGACCGGCCACCGGGTGGCGACGTCGGCATCGTCGTAGGAGCGCAGGTCACCCTCGCCGGTGGCGAGCCCGAGGTCGACGAATTCGACCCGCCCGCAGTGCGCGGGCGCAAGCGCGTGCACGGGTTTGAGCGCCCCGAAGGCGACGGTGACCGCGGCGGCGACCGCGGGGCCGTGCACGACGCCGGTGTCGACGCCGACACCCGACGGGGTATCGGCGGCGACGATCGGCGCGGTGACCCGTTCGACGACGCCGGCCGCATCGGCGCGCAGCGCGCCACGACCGCTGATCCCGACGATGCCGTCGATCACCAGGTGGGGGCTCCGCGGCTGGTCGACGATGCGGCCCCCGGCGCGGCGCAGCGCAGCGAGCCCGGCGGCGTGGGTGCGATCCGGGGCGAACAGAACCGCTTCCACCATGACGCCGCGTCGCCGCAGGTAGGCACCCGCGAACAGGGCGTCGCCACCGTTGTCCCCGGACCCGACGAGCAGGGTCACCCGGCGGCCGGCGACGCCGCCGGTGCGAGTGGCCAGTTCCTCGGCGCACACGCGGGCGAGGCCGTACGCGGCGCGTCGCATGAGTGCACCGTCGGGCAGGGCTGCGAGCAGGGGCGCTTCCGCGTCGCGGACGGCGCCGGGCAGGTGGTAGTGCCGCACGACCGCCACGGTACGGCAGATCGACTAACGTGATCGGCGTGACCGATGCGAACAAGCTGGTGAAGCAGTTGAAGCGTCGCGGCCCGCACCGCGTGCTCAAGGGTGACCTGGGCGTGGCCGGCGTTCCGGGGCTGATCTACACGCCCGAGGCGGGTGTGAACCTGCCCGCGGTGGCGTTCGCGCACGATTGGCTGACGCCGGTGAAGCGGTATCGCAAGACACTCGAACACCTGGCCTCGTGGGGCCTGGTCGTGGCGGCCCCCGATACCGAGCGCGGCGTGATGCCTTCGGATGGGCGGCTGGCGATCGATCTGGGCACCGCGCTGGATGTGATCACCGAGGTGCGACTCGGCGATGGCGCCATCACCGTGAACAAGGCCAAGCGCTCCGTGGTGGGCGACGGCTTCGGTGTGGGTGCGGCCTTGATCGCCGCGGCGTCCGATCGCCGGGTGGAGTCGGTGGGGGCACTGTTCCCGTCGCCCACCTCACCGCAGGCGGAGCAGGCCGCGACCGGTACTACAGCGCCCGCACTGATCGTGGCCGCGCCGGGTGACGAGCAGTCGATGTCCTCGAACGCGGCGGCGCTGTCGATGCGGTACACAGGCCCGACGGAATTGCGGATCGTGCCCGACGCCCAGGCCGGCGGCCTTGCCGAGGGGATCTCGGTGCGCGGCGCGCTCGGTGCCGGCGGATCGGATAAGAAGACGCAGAAGTCGGTGCGCGCCCTGCTCACCGGCTTCCTGCTGGCGACGGTCGGCGGTGACGAAGAGTACAAGGTGTTCGCCGAGCGGGACGCCGACCTGGGTGATCTGGCCTACGTGTGGGATCCGAACGCGGAGCCCGAGCAGCCGAGCGCACTGGGACGCCTGCGCAGCCTGGTCTGACGGGTCAGCCTGCGCTGAGCCAGGATCCGGGTTCGTCGTCGATGCGGATCACCGGGATGGGCCGGGTGATCGGCTCGTCCGGCAGGTCGATGCCGAAGGCGCGGATGAGTTCGTCGACCATGTCCTGGCGCTCCGCTGCGCGGATCGCGCGGGCGTGCGCCTCCTCGGGTGTCTCGTCGGGCAGCACGGGCACTCCTAGGGGACGGTGACGGCGAGTTCCGCGCCGCTCCCCTGCGGCTGCGGCGGGCACGGCTCTTCCACGGCCGGAGCAGGCTGCGGCGCACCGGATTTCGGCGCTGGTGCGGGCGCGGGAGCGGCGGCGGGTGCAGCAGGTGATTCGTTTCCGGACGGTGCGGACGGCGTCGCGCTCGCGGTCGATGCGCCGGGCGCGCCCCCGCCTCCGGGTGCGGTTCCGCCGGGCGTCGTTCCGGCCGGGCTCGTGCCACCGGTCGATCCACCGGGAGTGGTTCCAGTACCGCCCGTTCCGGCCGAGCCGGCACCCGGGGTGTTCCCGCTCGGCGTGGCGCCGGCGGGTTTGGTGTCGGCGGACGTGCCGGCAGGATCGTCGAGGGTGAGCTTGCCGTCGTCACCGACCGTGAGGGTGGCCTTCTCCTCGGTGCCGTCCGGCTTGGTGACGGTGACCTCGACGGTCCTCCCATCGGGACTCAGCGTGGCGGTCACGGTGCGTCCCTGGGCGTCCTTGGTCTCGGACGTGGTTCCGTCCTTGCCCTTCGCGTCGTCCCTGCCGTCCTTGCCGTCCTTCGAGTCCTTGCCGTCGGTCTTGTCGTCGTCCTTCCCCAGGCCGAGTTGCTCGGCGATCTTGGGTACCAGCTGCGACAGCCAGGACGGCATGCCCGCGCCGCCGGTCGATCCGGTGAGGCCGGAGAGCGGGTTGCCGGTCGACGGCGTGGCCGACGCGGGAGTCGTACTCGCCGGCGAGGTTCCGGCTGTGCTCGCGGCCGGCATCGCGGAGGTCGGCAGGGTTGCGCCGGTGGTGCCCGTGGTGACGCCGGTCTTCCCCGCCGTGGACCCGCCGGTGGCGCCTCCGCCGCCCCCGGTGGAGCCTCCGCCGCCCCCGGTGGAGCCTCCGGTGTACCCGCCTCCACTGCCCGGCGAATTGGTCCCGCTACCGGGTGATGTGGTGCCGGGCGCCTTCCCGGGGGAGTCCGTCGCACCGATCTCACCGAACGCCGGCGTCGGGAATGTGGGCATGACGTTCAGGCCGTTCGCCGCATCCGGCACCTTGGCGTACGCCGCCTCGATCGCCGTGGTCGCGTCGTTGATGATTGAGTCGAAGGCGCGGATGTCGTTGGAGAGCTGCTCGATGAATCGCTTCCGGACTTTCTGTTCGAGCACTGCGGTGACTGCCGTCTTGACCCACGTCCAGATGTATTTTGCGGCCGCGGAATCGAACTCAGCGGTCATCCGCTGGACCTTCTTATCCACCGCCCCGGCAACCGCGTCCGCAACCCCCTCGGCGGCGGTCGCGGTCTTCTCCAGGACGCCCGCTACCTGCCCTGCCGCCTGGAGATAGGCGTCGATGGTCGAGACCGCTACCTGCCCCGCTGAATCGGTCCATCCACGCTGGACATCTCCCTTGATCGCCGTCTGGTCGATCACCGTCTGCCGAGCGGTCTGCGCCTCGGCCCGCAGCATTGCCGCGTCGCCGCGGAGGGCAGCGAGGTCGGTGCCTCGTTCACGGTCGTAGTGGCGGCAGAAATAGTCCTGCCAGTCGGGCCACCGAATCTCGGGCGTGACGACCGCGGCGATGTCCAGCATGGTGCGGAAATACTGCAGCGTGTCGTCGCCGGAGTCGAGCTTGGCGTCGACGGTCTCCTCAGCCACGACCCGCCCCGGTCACGTCAGTAGCCCCCTTGTCGTCCGTCGACCGATGTGCCGAGGCCGACGTCGTCAGGCCGGTGCCAATCGTCGCGCTGCCTGCGCGCCACGCCTCCACCGCACGTGCGAGGGTGCTCATTGAGCCCGCGTAGGCGGCTCCATCGTCGGCGTACCCCTGACCGAAGTCGCCTTCCGTCGCCGCGTGCCCACGGATACGTTGCGCGCCGTTGCCGAGTGTCGTGGCCTGCGTCGAGAACTTCGTTCCTGCGCTGCCGACCGCCGCGGTCGCTATCTCGGTTCCGGCCATGCGATCCCCCATCGCCCATCAGTCCCCTACACCCATTGGACGCACCGGCGAGCGGATCGGTTCCGTCGGATCTCAGGCCGGGGCGCCGGCACTGCGTACCGCGGTGACGAGACCGTCGGGCCGCTGCGCGACCGGTAACGGTTCGACCTGCGCGAATCCGCAGCCGATAGCGGTAGAGGCACCGTCGGCCTCGGCGCTGTCGCCCACCATGAGCACCTGCTCCGGCGCGAGTCCCAGCGCGGCCGAGGCGATGCGGAAGATCTCGACGTCGGGCTTCATGTGGCCGACCTCGAAGGAGAGCACGAAGGCGTCGACCAGATCCGCGATACCCGCGCGCTCGAACGCCGGGCGGATGTCGTAACCGATGTTCGACAGCACCCCCACCTTCAGCCCCGCCTCGCGCACGGACCGCAGCACCGCGGCCGTGTCGGGGTAGATCGACCAGTTCAGGGGATCGGAGAACTCTCCGTACAGGCGCCTGCGCTCCGCGTCGTCGGCGACGCCGGAGTGCTCGAGCACGTACAGGTAGGCGTCGCGGTGATGCGCGGAGCTCAGGTCGCGGGCATGCCAGGTGCGCAGCGCCTGCCCGTCCATCGGCACCGGGACGCCGACGGGCACCGTCATCCGGTACAGCAGCTCCTGCTGGGCGGCGTCATCGAGTGGGCGCCCGTCCGCGTCCACCAGTCCGGCGAACCACGCCGGGTCCGGTTCGAGTCGGAACAGGGTCCCGGAGAAGTCGAAGAGCACGCCGCGGTAGTCAGCCATGGGCCCATGCTACCGAGCGTGAAAACGTTTCGATCGCGAACGTCAGCCGATCAGCCCGGCGAGCCGTTCCGCTGCGCCGCGCGCGGCCTCCTCGGTGGGCGCCTCGACCATCACACGCACCAACGGTTCGGTGCCGGAGGGCCGCAGCAGGATCCGGCCGGCTTCGCCGAGCGCAGCCTCCTCCGCAGCCAGCGCGGCGGTCAGAGCGGGCGCCGACATCGCGGCGGCCTTGTCGATCACCCGAACATTCACGAGCACCTGCGGCAGCACGGTGAGCACCGAGGCCAGCTCGGCCAACGACGAGCCCGTCTGTGCCATCCGCTCCATCAGCTTGAGTCCGGTGAGTACACCGTCGCCGGTGGTTCCCAGGCCCGGCAGCACGAGGTGACCCGACTGCTCACCGCCCAGCGCGTAGCCACCGGAGCGCAGCTCCTCCAGCACGTACCGGTCTCCGACGGCGGTGGTGCGCAACGTGATTCCCGCAGCACGCATCGCCAGGTGCAGGCCCAGGTTGCTCATCACGGTGGCCACCAGGGTGTGATCGGTGAGCTCGCCGGCCTCGTCCATCGCGATCGCCAGGATCGCCATGATCGCATCGCCGTCGATGGTGCGGCCGGATCCGTCGATCGCCAGGCAGCGGTCGGCGTCGCCGTCGTGAGCGAGCCCGATGTCTGCCTCATGCGCCAGCACCGCCGCTCGCAGGCTCTCCAGGTGCGTAGAACCGCAGTCGCGGTTGATGTTCAGGCCGTCGGGCTCATCGTGGATCGCGATCACCGTCGCGCCCGCGTCCCGGTAGGCCTTGGCAGCCACCGTGGAGGCTGCGCCGTTCGCCGCGTCGACCACGACGGTGAGACCGGAAAGGGACTGATGGATGGCCGATTCGAGGTGCGCCACATAGCGATCAACGGCATCGAAGGCGCGTTTGACGCGCCCGATCCCGGCGCCGGTGGGGCGCGGCGGATTCGGATCGTCGAGAGCCGCCTCGATGGCATCCTCTTGCGCGTCCTCCAGCTTGTGCCCGCCGCGCGCGAAGAACTTGATGCCGTTGTCCGGCATGGGATTGTGCGAAGCGGAGATCATCACACCGAGTGCCGCGTCGTACTCCGCGGTGAGGTGCGCGACGGCCGGCGTGGGCATCACACCCACGAGCAGCACATCGACACCGGCACTGGTGAGACCGGCCGAGACGGCGGCGGAGAGCATCTCGCTCGACGCCCGGGGGTCCCAGCCCACCACCGCGAAGGGCCGGTCACGGCCCTTCAGATCGTGGGCGCCGAGCACTGCGGCCGCCGCAGCGGAGAGCCGCAGCGCCAAGTCGGCGGTCAGATCCTTGTTGGCCAGGCCGCGAACACCGTCGGTGCCGAACAGACGCCCCATGAAGTCAACCTCACTGGTCGGAGATGGTGGAGAAACGCGGCAGGGCAGGCAGCCGCACGAATGCGGATGCCTGCCCTGTGCGAAAAGCCTGCAATCAGCGCTTGCTGTACTGCGAAGCCTTGCGGGCCTTCTTCAGGCCGTACTTCTTGCGCTCGACGGCACGCGGGTCACGCGTGAGGAAGCCGGCACGCTTGAGCGCGGGACGATCCTCGGGCGAGACCTCGATCAGCGCACGGGCGATGGCCAGGCGCAGCGCGCCGGCCTGCCCCGAGGGGCCGCCGCCGGTGAGGTTGGCGGCGATGTCGAAGGACTCGAGGCGCTCGACGGTGACCAGCGGGTCCTTCACCAGCTGCTGGTGCAGCTTGTTGGGGAAGTAGTCCTCGATGGTGCGGCCGTTCAGCACGAAGTTGCCGGTGCCGGCGGTGAGGCGCACGCGAACGACGGCCTCCTTACGGCGGCCGACGGTCTGGATGGGGCGCTCGACGACCACGGGGCCACGCGGGGCGCGGGTCTCGGCCGTGGCCTCGGGGGTCTCCGAGGTGTACTCGTTCGGAACGACCTCGGCGTCGGTCTCGTTGTTCTCGATCGTGTCGCTCACTGCGCCACCTGCTTGATCTCGTAGGGAACCGGCTGCTGCGCGGTGTGGGGGTGGTTCGGGCCGGCGTAGACCTTCAGCTTGCCGCCGATGGCGCTGCCGAGCTTGTTCTTGGGGATCATGCCCAGAACGGCCTTCTGCACCACGCGCTCCGGGTTCTTGGAGCCGAGCACCTCACCGACGGAACGCGAGCTGAGGCCGCCCGGGAAACCCGAGTGGCGGTAGTGCCGCTTATCGGTGAGCTTGGCGCCCGAGAGGGCGACCTTCTCGGCATTGATGATGATGACGTAGTCGCCGCTGTCCACATTGGGGGCGTAGGTCGGCTTGTGCTTGCCGCGCAGCAGGTTGGCCGCTGCGACGGCGAGGCGGCCGAGCACCACGTCAGAAGCGTCGATGACGTGCCACTGCCGGGTCACGTCACCCGCCTTGGGGGTGTAAGTAGGCACAGGAATTCCTCTGCATAGTCGGTTCGGTGCTGGTCCGGTGCTCGGCAGAGAACCCCCGGCGACCAACGGAGACCCGGGACTCGACTGCCACCTGCACTCCGGACCGGGTCCGGGTACGCGGGCGGCGCCACACACCAGCGCACCAGAGTACGCGGGCCTGCGGGTTCAGGTCAAAACGGACCCGCACCGATGCGGGGCGGACGCCACCCCGAACCCGGATCAGGGGCGGAACCGGGATCTTCCCTGATGTGACCCACACCTGGTTCGTCCTACCTTTCTCCCATGTCCACTCCCTCTGCGCCGGTGACGCCACCCGCCGACCTCCTGACCGACCCCGCCGACCCGCCCACCGAGCCCTCCGCACCGTCGGACCCGGCCCCCTGGACCTCCGCGCAGAAGGCGGCGTTCCGGCTGTTCTTCAGCATCGGCGGCGGCCTGCTGATACTCGCCGTCTTCGGCAGCCTGTTCCTCGCCCCGGTGATCGCACCCGTCCAGGCCGTGTTCGCCCGGTTCTGGGCCGCGATCAGCGGCACCGACTACGCCCGCCCGCAGATCTCCGGCACAGGCGACACCCTGGCGATCTGGCAGTACCACCTCGGCTGGCTCGTCGCCGGAACCCTGATCCCGATCATCTGGTCATTGCTCGACCGGCACCGCCCCGACTACCGCTCGCTCGCCGGCCTGCTGTGGCAAGTGGGCCGCCTCGGGCTGGCCATCGGCATGATGTTCTACGGCATGGCCAAGGTGATCCCCACCCAGATGGGGGCGATGAGCATTCCCGCGTTCGCACTCACCCCGGCGGGCGATGTGAGCCGGTTCAACGTGCTCTGGGGCTTCATGGGCGCCTCCGACGGCTACTCCATCATCACCGGCCTCGTCGAATTGATCTCGGGGCTGCTCCTGCTCTCGCGCCGCACCTGGGCCGTGGGTGCGCTCGGTTCCATCGTGTCGATGGGACAGGTGGTGCTGCTGGACACCTTCTACAACGTGCCGGTGAAGTTCCTCGCCTTCGAGTTCCTGCTGATCGCCATCGCGATCCTCACTCCGTACTGGCCCAACATCATCCGCGCGGTGCTCGGCCGTGCCCCGGGCCCCGCACCGACACTGTGGCCGGCCGCGGGTTCCGGCCGGACCTGGCTGCGCCGCACCGGTAAGACGCTTGCGGGCGCGATCGTCGTCCTGATGCTCACCCTGTCCACCGTGATGGGCACGCTCTCGTACAGCGCGATTCACACGCCGCGCAGCACCCTCGACGGCACCTGGCACGCCACCTCCTTCCAGATCGACGGCCGGCAGGCGACGGTCGGCGCCGACGAGGACGGGCTGCCGTGGGCCAACCTGGCGATCACTCTGCGCGGCCGCGGGATCACCGAATCCTTCGGCTACAACACGCTCGTCACCCAGGACACCGCGGCGCGCGTGACCCCCTGGTTCATCGAGGTCGACGATGCGGCGATCGAGATCAAGCGACGCAAGGACGATCCCGCGGTGCGGCTGGACTACCGACAGCCCGACGCCGACCACCTGACCCTGGTGGGCAGCGTCGACGGCAAACGGATCGCCGCGAGCTTCGAGCGCCGCGCCATGTTGCGCGAATCCGAGGGCATGCGGTTCACCCACCCCGAGCCCGACCCGCAGCGACCGATCGAGACGTTCCCGTGACGGCGATGGCCTAGGAGAGTTCGTGTCCGGTCCATACGATTCCGGTATGAGCGATACCCGGACGCCGCCGCCCCTCGCACCCCCGCCCGCGCAGCAGCTCGCGCCCGAGCCCCGGTGGTCGAACGGGCAGAAGCTCGCCTTCCGGCTGCTTTTCGTGATCGGCGGCGGCGTCCTGCTGTTCTCCGTCCTGGGCAACGCGGGACTGGCGATGCTGTGGAACGTCACGGGCATCTGGTGGCTGCTCGCGCAGATCGGCAGCTACCTCGCCCGCGGCCGGGGCGTCGAGGTGGTGCTCAACAATTCGGGTGACCAATTGTGGCAGTGGTGCATGAACCTCGGCATCATCGTGGTCGGTGTGGTGATCGTGGCCGTGTGGACCGCGCTCGACCGCCACCGCCCGAACTACCGCTCCCTCGCGGGACTGCTGGAGGCATGGGCCCGCGCCGGCCTCGCGTTGTCGATGATCATCTACGGGCTGATCAAGACGATCCCCACCCAGATGGGCTTCATGTCGATGCCCGCGCATCAACTGCGGTTGACGGGAGACACCGGCCTGTTCAACACCCTCTGGGGTTTCATGGGTGCCTCGGACGGCTACTCCATCGCGACCGGGCTGGTGGAACTGACGGCGGGCCTGCTGTTGCTGTGGCGCCGCACCTCCCTCCCCTAAGTTGGTCTTGTCCGGGATCTACTCCCGGACGGCCCAGGTGGGTGGGATTGACTTACCTCCTTCTGCCACAGTTACGGCTTGCCCAGAACGGTTCGCCCACCCGCCTGTGGTCACCTTGACCGCTAATTGAGATCCGCTGCGAAGATGATCCGCTGCTTAGGGAAATGCTGCGGCTGGGTGAACCTCGGGCCGCCCTCGACCAATGAGCGGAGAGCGAATAGTGCAACCGATTTACGTCGGCGTCGACATCGGAAAGCGGTTTCACCACGCGTGCGTCATCGACGCTACGGGAAGCGTTCTGCTGAGCAGGCAGGTGCTCAACAGCGAGAGCGACTTGAACGCGATCGCCGCCGAAGTCGAACGGCAAGCTGAAGGTGCAGCGGTTTGGGTGATCGACGTTGTCTCGGAGATCTCGGCGCTGTTGCTGGCGATCCTCGCCGCACGTGAGGTTGCCCATGTGGTGCGGTATGTACCGGGCGCGGCCGTATCGGCGATGTCGAAATCCTTTGTCGGTGAGGGTAAAACCGACGCCAGAGACGCGAAGGTTATCGCGGAGCTCGGTCGCCTACGACGATCTCTGAGGACAGTGTCTCTGCGTGATGATGCGACAGCGGCATTGACAACGCTGACTTCCTATCGATCTGACCTAGCCGCAGAGTGGGTCGCCAACATCAACAGGCTCCGCGCAATCCTGACCAGTATCTTTCCTGGTCTGGAACAGCAGCTTGACCTGTCGACCAAATTCCCGCTGATCCTCGTCTCGATGTTCTGCACGCCCACCGCCGTGATCGAGGCCGGCGAAAAGGGCGTCCACGAGGCTTTGCTGACCGCCGGGGTCTACCGGAACTCCGCTGCACGCCTAGCCGCGGCCGCGATGGAGTCGGCCAGGCATCAATCCGTTCGTGGAGCTGGAGAGAGTGATATCGCAGCTCTTACAATGCGATTGGCCTCCCGGCTGCTGTTGCTTCTCGATGAACGGAAGCTGCTCGACAAGCAGATCGCTGAGTTGTTCCGACAGCATCGCCATGCTGCCCTGATTGAGTCGATTCCAGGACTCGGACCGCAACTCGGCGCCGAGCTATTGGTCTGTCTCAACGGTGATATCCGGAACTTTGCCAACGCCGGCAAACTCGCCTCTTACGCTGGTTTGGTGCCGGTCCCGCGCGATTCAGGCCGAATATCGGGGAACATGCGTCGGCCGCGCCGCTACAATCGAAGATTGCGTCGTGTCTTCTACCTCGCGGCCATGACCAGCCTGAAAGACCCCGATAGTAGGTCGCGCCAGTATTACGACCGAAAACGATCGGAGAATCGCACGCATACGCAGGCGACACTGGCGCTCGCGCGCCGTCAAGTTGATGTCCTGTGGGCGGTACTACGCGACGAGCGCCCTTACACCGGGGCCGCGCCGGAGGGCGCCGTCATGGCCGCTTGAGGTCAAGTGGATCGTCCTGCCCGGGTTGACAACGTCATTGAGATTCTGGGGTCGCTGCTCGCGGTGATCGCCATGGGGCAGGTATCGCTGCTCAACCTGTTCTACGACGTGCCGGTCAAGATCGTCGCCTGGCAACTGTTCGCGATCGCGGTGCTGCTCACGCTCCGATACCGGGAGCCGTTGGTGCGGGTGGCGTTGAACCGGCCCGGCGCGGAACCCGTCGCACCGTTGCCCGTCGCGGGGGCACAGCGGTCCTGGCTGCGGATCGTCGGGCTGTCGGTGAAGTACCTCGCGGCGGCCTTCCTGTTCGTCTCCACCGCCGGGCAGGGCGTGCTCAGCTATTACGTCATCCACACGCCGCGCACCCCGCTGGACGGGGTCTGGCGGGCCACCGCGGTATCGGTCGACGGTGCGCCCGCCGCACTCACCGACCGCACGCCGTGGACGAATCTCGCGATCACGATGCGCGGCAACGTCGACAACCCGGTGATGAAGGCGTACAGCACCGCGTACGACAGCGTGGTGACCCAGGACGTGACCGGCTACACCAAGGCCTGGCTCGTGGAGCAGGACGGCGAGGTACTGACGTTGCGGAAGCAGAAGAACGACAAGCCCTTCCCGGTCACGGTCCGGCTCGACGGCGACCGCCTGCGGCTGACGACGGTGCTCGACGGTCACCGGATCGAGAGCACGTACGAGCGCCGCGCGATGGACCGCGACGCATCGCACATCCGGCTCATCCAGCCCGACGGTCCGGCCGGCGGGACCGGGCCGGCGCCGGGCAACTAGGCCTCGTCGGCGTCGACCATCGCGACCTGGATCAATTCCACCCCGCGGGCACGGGAGACCCAGGTGCCGCGGCCGGGCGGCATCTGGCTCATCCGGACGGCGCCGAGCACGGTGCCCTCATCGCGGGAGCCGCTCATGACCAGGCCGTCGGCCCCGAGGTCGCGCACCCGGGCGAGGAAGGGCTCGAACATGCCGCGGGCCAGACCGCCGCTGCGTCGCGCGATGATCACCTTCAGCCCGACATCGCGGGCCTGCGGCAGCAGGTCCATCAATGGGCTGAGGGGATTGCCGGTGGGCCCGGCGACCAGATCGTAGTCGTCGATGATGACGTACACATCGGGACCGGTCCACCACGACCGCTCCTTGAGTTGCTGCGGCGTCACATCGGGGCCCGGGCACCGTCCCTTGAGCACCTCGGTCAGCTGAGTAACCAACGCGGTCAACGTCTCCGCTGTCGAGGCGTACCCGGCCAGATGCTCCCCGTCGAGTGTGCCGAGCAGTGTGCGCCGGTAGTCGACCAGCAGGATCTTCGTCTGCTTCGGGGTGCCCGCAGCGGTGAGCGAGGTGATCAGCGTGCGCAGGGCCTCGGTCTTACCGCACTCGGTGTCGCCGAGCAGCAGGAAGAAGGGTTGATTCTCGAACTGCAGGGTGGCCGCGGCGAGTTCGGACTCGCCGATGCCGAGCACCGCATGGGTGGACGGCGCGCCGCGGCGCGGTGGAATCCGGTCGAGCTGCACCTGATCGGGCAGCATCCGCACCTCGGGCGCCCGGTCCTCGTACCGCGCCGCCACCTCGGCGACGGTCGCCGCCTGGGCCGCGGGGAGATCGTCCGACGATGCGCTGCAGGGCAGCGCGACCAGCATGTGCAGTTGTTCCGCGGTCAGACCGCGGCCCGGCCGGCCCACGGGGACCAGCGAGGCCACCCGCCTACCCATCTCCGAATCCATCGGATCGCCGAGACGCAGCTCGATCCGGGTGCCCAACTGGTCCTTGACCGCGGGCCTGATCTCGCCCCACCGGGACGCGGCGACCACCAGATGCACCCCGTACGACAGGCCCTGGGCGGCGATCGCGTTCACCTGCGGTTCCAGCGCCTCGAACTCGGTACGCAGCACCTGCCAGCCATCGATCACCAGGAACACGTCGCCGAACGGATCGGACGTCGCCGCGGGATGATCGCGGTACTGCGCCATCGACTCCACGCCGTGCTCACGGAAGATGGCCTCGCGGCGGCGGATCACCGACGTGACCTCGGCGACCGTGCGGCGCACGCGGTCCGGATCGAGTCGTCCGGCCACGGAACCGACGTGCGGCAGCCCCGCCAATCCCGCGAGCGATCCGCCGCCGAAGTCCAGCACGTAGAACTGAACCTGCCGGGGGGTGTGCGTCAGGGCCGACGACAGGATCAGAGTGCGCAGCGCCGTCGACTTGCCCGACTGCGGCCCGCCGACCACCGCGACATCGCCCTGCGCGCCGAACAGGTCCACCACCAACAGATCACGGCGCTGATCGTACGGTCGATCGACCACGCCGACGGCCACCCGCAGCGGAGTCTCGTCGACCCGTCGCAGATGCTCTGCCAATGCGCCCACCGCGGACGACTCGTCGAGCGGAGGCAACCACACCTCGTGCGCGGGCAGGCCGTGCCCGGACAGCCTGCCGACCATGGTCTGCAGCACCGATATCCCGGTCCCCTTGCTCGGCGCGGGCGCGGGCATCGGGTCGCCCGGGTGTGCCGGAATCCGCATGAGACCGTCGGGAAGCCCCGGGCGCCGCGGCTGCTCGATCGGCACCGTCTCGATCCCGAACAGCCGCACTGGGCCCGCCGCGACGCCGCCGAACCGGGCGGCCCCCGGCGCGGCGATCTGCGGCGGTACGTATTCGCCGGAGACGTAACTGGCGTGGAACCGCCGCGGCGGATCGGCGTCGAATTTGAGGTACCCGGCGCCGGGTGTGGACGGCAGGTGGTAGGCGTCCGGGACACCGAGAACTGCGCGGGATTCACTGGCCGAGAAGGTCTTCAACCCGATCCGGTACGACAGGTGCGAGTCCAGGCCGCGCAGCTTGCCCTCCTCCAGTCGCTGCGAGGCCAGCAGGAGGTGGATGTGCAGCGACCGGCCGAGGCGGCCGATGGCCACGAACAGCTCCGCGAAATCCGGTTTCTGCGCGAGTAGTTCGGAGAACTCGTCGACGATCACCACGAGCGCCGGCATCGGGTCGAGCGGGGCGCCGGCCCGCCGGGCCTTCTCGTAGTCGCCGACGTTCGCGAAGTTGCCCGCGCGTCGCAGGACCTCCTGGCGGCGGTTCATCTCGCCGGCCAGGGCGTCACGCATGCGGTCCACCATGGAGATCTCTTCCTCCAGGTTGGTGATCACCGCCGCCACGTGATTGAGGCTCTCCAGGCCCAAGAAGGTTGCGCCGCCTTTGAAGTCGACCAGCACCAGGTTCAGCGCCTCCGGCGGATGGGTCGCCACCATCGACAGCACCAGGGTGCGCAGGAACTCGCTCTTGCCGGAGCCGGTCGCGCCGATGCACAACCCGTGCGGTCCCATCCCGTTCTCGGCCGCCTCCTTGAGGTCGAGTTCGACCGGTTCACCGCGCGGGCCCACGCCGATCGGTACCCGCAGCCGCTCCCGGGCGGTGCGCGGACGCCACGCGTTCTCCGGGGTGATCGCAGCGGCGTCCGACAGCCCGATCAGCGCGGGCAAGCCGGGATCGCCCGGGCCCGTATCGGTATCGAAGTCGACCAGCTGGGCCACCGACGCGGGACGGTACCGCCCGATACGGCGGGCCGTGACCCGCGCACCGCCGGCGGTCACGCAGTCCGGGCGGGCGAAGAACTCCACCCCGGCGGCACTGCGCGCGCCCAACCGCTCCGTCTCGTCGATCACCAGCTGCAGACCGCTGCGGGTGGCCAACGCCCCGGGCTCGGGGTTCAGGTCGATCAGGGTGACGCCGTCGATCCCGACCGCCGCGTCCAGCGGACCGCCCGGCGTCACGGCGATCCCCCGGTCGAGAACGATCACGTGGTGCACGCGGCTCGCGTCGACCGGGGTGGCGCGCGCGAACGCGCCGCGATCGGCCAGATCGGGCGCGATCGCCTCCTCCAGTTCCGTCACCGTTGCGAAGATCAGCCGGAGCGGCCCGAGCGCATCGGATTCGGTGGCGTGCGCGGCGTGCGGCAACCACTTGAGCCACTCCCACTCCGGTGATTCCGCGTCGTCGGAGGCCACCGCGATCCGCACGTGATCGGGGCCGTGCAGGGTCACCAGGCTCAGCAGCATCGCGCGCACCGCATCGTACGCGGGGGCCCGCGGACCGTCGACCCCGATGGCCGGAAAGCCGCGCAGCGCAACGGCGACCGGCAATCCTGGTACGGCCGCATTGCGGCGCACGAAGCGGCGCAGCGCCACCGTCGACACCGGTTCGAGGTCTTCGAGCGGGCCCGTCTCCGGCGGCACCAGCCGGGTGGCGAGGCGCTGGCTGCCGATGCCCACGCGCACGTGCAGGAAGTCCGGATCCGCGGGGCGGCGCTCCCACATGCGGCGGGTGCCGACACAGCCGGGTAGGGCCTCGGGAGCGGGGTGGATCCATTCCAGGGCGGCACGTTGCTCACCGCGAGTCCGCTCGACCTGGCTGCGGACCTGGCCGAGGTAGCGCAGGTAGTCCTTGCGATCCTCGTTGAGCTCGGCGGCGTTGGGGCCGCCGCGGCTGCCGTTCATCCCGTACATACCGGCCATCGACATGAGCATCATGAGCGGGAACATCATCATGAACGGGCTCTGCATCATGGTGCTGCCCGAAGTGAACATCAGCGCGATCATGCCGACCACCGCCACCACCATGACCACCGGCAGCAGCTTCCCGATGAGCCCGCCCGGCACCGCGCGGGGCACCTCGGGCGGTGCCTGCAGCGCCACCTCACCGCCCGGAGTGCGCGGCGGCGCGAGCCGCTGCTTGCGCGCGAATCCTTCGGTGAGCGGCTCGAACACCACGTCAGCCACGAACGGCCTCCCCCAGCAGTGCGGCACGCCCCCACGCGCCGTCGTGCCCTCACTGTGCCCCGCCGCGACGGATTCGTCGAGCGGTTCGGCGAACTTCGATCGAAGTGGAACCGATCGATGAGCTCGTGCGTCTAATGCATATCGGGCCCGGTCACGGGTGCGAGCAAGGGCATGCGAGGGGGACGCGATGACCGATCTGGTGGAGGGCACGGAAACCGAGGTCGCACGGCTGAGTCGAGTGTCGGTGCTGTGCGGGGGCGCGCAGGTCGACGTCTCACTGCCGCTACAGACGCCGACCGAGGTGCTGATCCCGGAGCTGGTGCGACTGTTCGGCGACCGGATCTCGGGGACGGCGGAATCGGCGTGGGCGCGGCCGTGGCGGCTGGCACCGGTCGGCGGAGATCCCCTGCCGGGTCCGCAGACGCCCTCGGACGCCGGGATCACCGAGGGCGATCTGCTGGTGTTGTTCGTCGCCGAGGCACCGCCGCCGCCCGCGGTGTTCGACGATGTCTTCGATACCGCCGCCACCGACCTCGACACGGGTCTGCGGTGGAATGAGAAGGCCGCGATGATCGTCGGCCTGATGGTGCTGGCCGGTGCCACCCTCGCCACGGCGGCGGTGGCGCTGCGCCTGGGCCTCGCACCGCGCGGCGAATCCGGCGCCCGGCCCGCGGTGGGTGCGATCTTCGCCCAGCTGTGGACCGCCGGCGGTGCGTTACTCCTGCTGGTCGGTGCGGGTACCGCGGTGCGACGGATGCGCGAGAGCGGTCCGGTGCCCACGGCACTGGCCGCCTGCGCGACGGTCCTCTCCGCTGCCGCCGGGGCGCTGGCGGTGCCGCTCGGGATGGACGGTCGGTACGGGCCGCCACACGCCCTGCTCGCGGTGGTCGCCGCCGCGGTGACGGCGGTGGTGGCGCTGCGGATCACCGGACGCGGCGCGGTGGTGCACATCGCCGTGATGACCGCGGCCGCGATCGCGGCGCCCGCCTTGTTCGCCGCACTGTGGCTGCCCGGCCGGCGGGCCGCGCTGGCCGCGACGGTGGCGGTGATCGCGTACGTGGTGATCACCTTCGCGGCCCGGATCGGCGCCTCGGTCGCCAAGATGCCGCTGCCGCGGGTGCCCGCGGCGGGCGAGCGGATCGACCCGATCGATGATGAGCCGCCCGCCACGGTCGCCGGAGTCGGCGCCGTCGCGGTGGGCCTGAGCGAGGAGGCCGCGGCTCCGCCGCGCACCGGATACGCGCAGGAGGTGTGCTCCGGGATCACCGTGGGCGCCGCGGTCGCCGGTTCGGTCGCAGCGCTGCTGGTGGACGCCGCCGCCCGGGAAGTCCCGCTGCACCACATCGCTTTCGCCGCGGTGATCGCCGTGGCCTACTGCTTGCGCGGGCGCACCCACGGCGACCCGATCCAGGCCGGCGCCGTGATCCTCGGCGGCGCGGCCGTCGCGATCGGCACCGCCACCAGTCTCGCGTGGGGCTACGGCGTATGGCCGGTGCTGGGCCTGCTGACGCTCGCCGCGATCGCCGGGATCGCGGTCGCCTGCGGGGTGGCGGCGCCGCGAATCACGTTCAGCCCCATTCAGCGTCGGTGCGCTGAGCTCGGTGAGTACCTCACGATCGCCGCGGCGGGGCCGCTGCTGGGCTGGGTGTGGGACGTGTACGCCACCGTCCGGAACCTCTGATGCGACGGGCACTGATCGGCGCGGCGATCGCGGCACTGGTCATCGCGGTCGGTGCACCGTCCACCGCCGCGGCGCCCGCCGTCGATCCGCCGCCGCCCGACGGAGCGCCCCGCGGGCCGATCGCACCGCTCGCCCCCACGGTGCAGAAGACGCAGTGCCACACGCTCACCACGATGCCGGGCACCGACTACACCCGGGCCGATCATGCGCTGCGCACCCTGCGCTACGACCAGGCGTGGCGGTTCACCCGGGGCGAGGGGCAGCGGGTGGCGGTGATCGACACCGGCGTGACGCCGCATCCGCGGCTCGGCGAGGTGATCCCGGGCGGCGACTACGTCTCGTCGGGCGATGGGCGCGATGATTGCGACGCCCACGGCACCGCGGTGGCGGGGATCATCGCCGCCCGCCCCTCGGCCGGGGATTCCTTCGCCGGGGTGGCACCGGGCGCGTCGATCATCGCCATCCGGCAGGCCAGCCAGGCGTTCGAGCCGAGGGATAAGGGCGTCAACAGCCACGGGAACATGACCACCATGGCCTACGCGGTGACCCGGGCGGTCGACTTGGGCGCCACCGTCATCAACATCTCGGAGGTCGCGTGCGGGGCCTTCGGCGCCAACCTCGGCGACGACGCTCTCGCGCGAGCAGTGAAGTTCGCCTACGACCGCAACGTGGTCGTGGTCGCGGCCGCCGGCAACGTGGGCACCGACGGCGCCTGCTCCGCGCAGAACGAGGTTCCGGGCAAGCCGGTCACCGTGGCCTCCCCCGCCCGATTCGCCGACGTCGTGCTCACCGTGGCCGCGACGGAGCCGGACGGTCGCGCCGCGTCGTTCTCGCTCGCCGGCCCCTGGGTGGCACTCGCCGCACCCGGCACCGATGTCACCACCCTGGAGCCGCGCGGCGGGGGCCTGGTGAACGGGCAGACCACGCGCCAGGGCACCAGCGCGCTCGCCGGAACCAGCTTCGCCGCACCCTACGTGGCCGGCGTCGCCGCCCTCGTGCGTGCGCGCTACCCCCAACTCACCGCCGCACAGGTGCGATCGCGGATCCTCACGACCGCCCGCGCCGCCGCCGCGATACCCGCAGGGGCGTTGGGAGCCGGCATCGTCGACCCGGTCGCCGCGCTCTCCGCCGACCTCCCCGACGGGGCCACCAGGACCGGCATGATCGACCTCCCCCCGGCACCGCCGAGAGACGACCGGCCACGCACCACCGCACTCGCGGGGGCCGGCCTGCTCGCCGTCGCGGCCGCCGCCTTCTGCCTATCCCGGCGTACCCGGCGGAGCTGATTCAGCGGACCTGGTTCGGGTCGCCGAGCAACCGGAAATCCGCGAAGTCGAAGCCCGGCGCCACGACACAACTGACGAGAACGGCACCGTCAACGGGGCGGGCGTTCTGCCAGTGCCCGGCGGGCACGAGAACGGTCAGGTTCCCGTGCCCGGCCGGGCCGAGCAGCACCGTCTGCGGCGATTCCGAAGGCGTGGCGCCATCGCCCGCGAGACCGATTTCCAGCGTCCCGCCGCCTTGCCACAACCACAGCTCGTCCGACCGGACGGTGTGCCAGGCGGATTCATCGTCGTCGCCGAGCAAGAAGTGGATCGCGGTGGCGACCGACCGGACTGCCCCGTCGGGCCGGGTCACGGTCTCGCCGGAGCGCCAGTACTCCCGAAACCGTCCACCCTCGGGGTGCGGTTGCAGGCCGAGCCGGTCGGCGACCTCGTCCGGGTCGAAGCTCACGCTCAGCGGAGGTTGAACTCGGCCGGATCGGGCCCGATGCGGCGGCCCGGCAGAGCGCTGATCTTCGCCACCTCGTCGGCGGTGAGTTCGAAACCGAAGACGTCGAAGTTCTCCGCGATACGGCTGGGCGTCACCGACTTCGGGATCACCACGTTGCCCAGCTGCAGGTGCCAGCGCAGGATCGCCTGGGCCGGGGTCGCATCGTGCGCTGCGGCGATCTCCACGATCACCGGGTCGGCCAGCGACTCGCCCTGACCCAGCGGTGACCACGCCTCGGTGGCGATGCCGTGCTCGGCGTGGAAGGCGCGCAACTCGTCCTGCGCCAGGCCGGGATGCAACTCGATCTGGTTCACCGCCGGGGTCACCCCGGTCTCGTCGATCACGCGCTGCAAGTCCTCAACGCGGAAGTTGCTCACGCCGATCGCCTTCGCGCGACCCTGCTCGCGAATCGTGGTGAACGCCTTGAAGGTGTCCACGGCGCGGCCGTACTCGGGGACGGGCCAGTGGATCAGGTACAGGTCCACGTAGTCGGTACCGAGCCGGCCGAGCGAGGCGTCGAAGGCGCGGAGCGTCTCGTCGTACCCCTGGTCCGAGTTCCACAGCTTGGTGGTGAGGAAGACCTCGTCGCGGGCCAGGCCGGACGCGGCGATGGCGCGGCCGGTGCCCGCCTCGTTCTCGTACACCTTCGCGGTGTCGATGCTGCGGTAGCCCACGCGCAGGGCCTCCGCGACGGCGGCTTCGGCGCCGTCGTCGGACACCTGCCACACGCCGAAACCGAGCTGGGGGATGGTCGTACCGGAATTGAGGGTGATGTCGGGAACCGTCATACTCCGATCCAACGACACGGGCCGTGAGAATTGTTCCGACTCCGAGGAAAAGATTCTCCGTGAGCCGGACACCGCGGACCGGTGGCTAACCTGTCGGTATGGCGATCACGGCACAGGACCTCATCGATGCGGTCCTCGACCGCGGCACCTTCACGTCGTGGGACGGGCCCCTGGTCGATGTGCACCCGGACGCGCAGTACGCGGCCGACCTGGAGCGGGCCCGCGCGAAGTCCCGCCACGACGAGGCGGTGGTCACCGGTGAGGGCCGCATCCGGGGCCGGCGCGTGGCGCTCATCGCCTGCGATTTCGCCTTCCTCGGCGGCTCCATCGGAGTGGCCGCCGCCGAGCGGATCGTCGCGGCGGTCGAACGCGCGACGGCGTTGCGGCTGCCGCTGCTGGCGACCCCCACCTCGGGCGGCACCCGGATGCAGGAGGGCACCGTCGCCTTCCTGCAGATGGTGAAGATCTCGGCGGCCGTCACCCTGCACAAGCAGTCCGGCCTGCCCTACCTGGTGTACCTGCGCAATCCCACCATGGGAGGGGTGTTCGCCTCGTGGGGATCGTTGGGGCACATCACGATCGCCGAACCGGGTGCTCGCATCGGCTTCCTCGGCCCACGGGTGTACCAGGCGGTGCGGGGCGAACCCTTCCCGGAAGGCGTGCAGACGGCGGAGAACCTGTTCGCGCACGGCCTGATCGACGGGGTGGTGCCGCTACGGTTCGTGCGGCTGCTGGCGCACCGCGCGCTGCGGGTGATGTCGGGCAGCGCGGACGCCGATCCCTTGGCACCCGATCTGGGCACCGGCCACGAACTGGTGCCGGCAGGAGACGACACCCCCGCGTGGGAATCGGTGCGGATCAGCCGCGAGGCCGGCCGGCCGGGCGTGCGCGCCTTCCTCCGGCACGCCGCCACCGACCGGGTGCCGCTGTCGGGCACCGGCGAGGGCGAGACCGACCACTCGCTGCTGCTGTCGCTGGCGCGGGTGCAGGGCTTCCCGTGCATCGTGGTCGGGCAGGACAACGCGGTGCAGCGCGCCAATCGGGACGCGGACGGTGGCGCCCCTCCCCTGCTCGGTCCGGCGGCGTTGCGCGCGGCCCGGCGCGGGATGCGGCTGGCCGCCGAATTGGACCTACCGCTGGTGCTGGTGATCGACACCTGGGGCGCGGCCCTCTCCCCCGAGGCGGAAGAGGGTGGCCTCGCCGGCGAGGTGGCGCGCAGCCTGTCCGATCTGGTCACCCTGCGCGTCCCGACGGTGTCGGTGCTGCTCGGCCAGGGCACCGGCGGCGGGGCACTGGCGATGCTGCCTGCCGACCGGGTGCTGTGCGCGCAGCACGCGTGGCTCGCGCCGCTGCCGCCGGAGGGCGCCAGCGCGGTGATGTTCCGCGACACCGAGCACGCACCCGAATTGGCGGAGAAGCAGCGGATCCGTTCGGCCGATCTGCTCGCGGACGGCGTCATCGACCGGGTGATTCCGGAGCGCCCCGATGCCGCGGACGAGCCCACCGAGTTCTCCCGCCGGGTGGGTGTCGCGGTCCGCGAATCGCTCGCCGAGCTCGCGCTGATCCCGGACTCGATCCGGATCAGCCGCCGGCTCGACCGGTACCGGTTCCTGGGGACGCGCCGGTGACCGGAGGGTGGCTCGTCAGCCGACGACGGTGACGCTCCACTGCACCCGCGCCGGATCGACGGAGGTGACCACGGTGCGCACCAGTTGGGTCGCGCCGCGGGCGGTCGCCGTACAGTCCTGAGCGGCGCCGACGGTGGCGGGGAGGCCACCGGCGCACTGCACCGTATCGACGGGACCGCGCTGCGCCAGTACGTGTTTGGTGTGCCGCTCCAGCTGGGCGGGCGTGACCCGGCGACCGGCCTGCGGATCGCGGTCGACGACGGAGTCCCAGCGCACGTTGTCGCCGTCCACGCCGGTGACCCGGAGCTTGACGGTGAACTTCTCGCCCTCGCTGGTGAGGGTGCAGTGCTGAGCGGAACCGACCTCGGCCTTGAGGCCGCCGTCGCAGTCGAGGTGATCGCCCGGCGCGGCATCGAGCTCGGAGAGGGTGCCGGATTCGACCCGATCCTCGTCGACCTCGGTGGGGGCGAGCAGGGTCCAGGTGACCGCGAGCGCGCCGACGACGCCGACCAGCGTCACCGCCACTGCACGTCCGGCCATCGTGACGCCACCTCCGCGGGCGAACTCCGCTGTTGCGATTCATTGATTTGCAATCATTGAATCACGGAAAGCCGGGTACACCCAAGCGCTAGCCGTTGCCGGACAGTGTGAGGTAGATCAATGCCACGTTGAGGGCGACGATGAGCGCGGCCGCTGCGGCGGAGGCCCAGCGCAGCGGTGCACCATCGGCGAATTCCCCCATGATCGCGCGATCGCCGGTGTAGCGACGCAACGGAAGCAGCGCGAACGGGATACCGAAGCTCAGCACCACCTGGGAGATGATCAGGGCCTGCGTCGGCGAGACCCCGAGGGCGAGCACCCCGATCGCAGGGACCATGGTGACCATGCGTCGCACCAGCACCGGGATCCGCCGATGCAACAGTCCGGCCATGATGGTCCCGCCCGCGTAGCTACCCACGGATGTGGAGGCGAGTCCCGAGGCGAGCAGACCGACCGCGAAGAGCGCCGCGACGACAGGGCCGAGCGCATCACGGACGGCGGCGTGCGCCCCCTCGATGGAGTCGGTTCCCTCGCGGCCGTACAGGGCGCTTGCGGCCAGCACGAGCAGGGCGATGTTCACCGCACCCGCGACCACCAGAGCGATCACCACATCGACGCGCGTCACCCGCAGCAGGCGCCGGGCGCGCTGGGCGCCGGCGGGCTTACCGTGCCGGTCGATCACCAGCGCCGAGTGCAGGTAGATGGCGTGCGGCATCACGGTGGCACCGAGCATCGAGGCGGCCAACAGCACGGTCTCCGTGCCCTGCAACCGCGGCACCAGACCCCCGAGCACGGAACCGGCGTCGGGTGGGGCGACGACGAGGCCGGCCAGGAATCCGATGACGATGATCGCGAGCAGTCCGATGATCACCAGTTCGAAGCGGTATTGACGGCGACCGTCTGCGAGCACGAGCAGCGCCGTCGACATCACGCCGACGATGAGCCCACCCCACACCAGGGGCACACCGAACAACAGGTTCAGCGCCAGCGCGCCACCGATGATCTCCGCCACGTCGGTCGCGGCGGCGACGATCTCGGCCTGCCCCCAGAACGCGAGCCGGACCCGGCGGGGCAACCGCTCGCCCAGCATCTGGGGCAGCGAACGGCCGGTGACCACGCCGAGTTTCGCCGATTGGTACTGGATCATCACGGCCATGAGATTGGCCACCACGAGCACCCACACCAGCAGGTAGCCGTACTTGGCACCGGCGGTGATGTTGGCCGCCACGTTGCCGGGGTCCACATAGGCGATCGCCGCGACGAACGCAGGCCCCAGCAGCATCGCCTTGCGCGCCCGCGAGACCTTCTGCACATCGACGTCCGTCAGCACGATTGAAGGCTACCCACATACAGAGTTTCGGTCAACCGAAACTCTGCGTCGCAGCGGCACCGCCGGGTCCGGCTCTAGGCTGCAGGCATGACCACTCGCGACCACGGAGATCCCGGCGACGCCCCCTCCATCGCCCCTCCACTGACCGATGTCGCCCAGCCGCGGCGTCCCTCCGCCGCCGAGGAGGCACGGACGGTGGCGGCGGCGACGAATACCGCCACGCTCGGCAGCCTCTCCGCCGACGGCGGCCCGTGGGCCTCCCTGGTGACCTACGGCCTGCTCGGCGGCCATCCGGTGCTGTGCGTCTCGCATATGGCCGAGCACGGACGCAACCTGGCCCGCGACCCCCGCGCGAGCCTGTCCGTGGTGGCACCCGATGCCCCGTCGGACCCGCTTGCGAATGCCCGGATCACGCTGGCCGGCACCGTCCGCCGCCCCGAGCGCGACGAGCTCGCCGCGGCCCGGGAGGCGCACCTGAGGGCGGTACCCGCGGCGCAGTACTACATCGACTACAGCGATTTCACCGTGTGGCTGCTGCAGGTGGAACGGGTGCGCTGGGTGGGCGGTTACGGCCGCATGGACTCGGCCACAGCCGCGGATTACGCAGGCGCCGAACCCGATCCGGTGCTACCGCACGCGGCCGACGCCGTGCGGCACCTCAACGACGACCACGCCGGCGCACTGCTGAACATGGCCCGCCGATTCGGCGGCTACCCCGATGCCACGGCGGCGCGCTGCGAACGGGCCGACCGGTACGGCCTCGACATCCGTGTCGACACCCCGCGCGGCTGGTCCGTGACCCGGGTCGGCTACATCGAGCCGATCAGCGACCCCGCCGAGCTCCGCGGCGCCACGGTCGCCCTTGCGCGCGCCGCGGCGGCCCCGGCCTGACAGATGCGAGAGCCCCGCACCGTCGAACGGCGCGGGGCTCTGTCGCTGACGAGCGTTACTTCACGCCCAGCAGATCGATCACGAAGACGAGCGTCTTGCCCGAGAGGCGGTGGCCGCCACCGGCGGGGCCGTACGCGAGAGCGGGCGGGCAGATCAGCTGGCGGCGTCCGCCGACCTTCATGCCCGGGATGCCTTCCTGCCACCCCGCGATGAGGCTGCGCAGCGGGAAGTTGATCGACTCGCCCCGGCTCCACGAGGAATCGAACTCCTCGCCCGAGTCGTACTCGACGCCCAGGTAGTGCACGTCGACCACGCTGTCGGCCTGCGCCTCGGCGCCGTCACCGACCACGATGTCCTTGATGACGAGCTCGGTGGGCGCGGGGCCCTCGGGGAACTCGATCTCCGGCTTGCTCAATTCATCTCCCTTGATCAGGCGATGCAGGTTGTCCCGACGAATCGGAGGCATCATGCACCGGGGTAGTCACGGGCGGTGTAGCCCGTGTAGATCTGCCGAGGCCGACCGATCTTGGTCGACGGATCCTCGTGCATCTCGCGCCAGTGGGCGATCCAGCCGGGCAGGCGGCCGAGGGCGAAGAGCACCGTGAACATGCGCGTCGGGAAGCCCATCGCGCGGTAGATCAGACCGGTGTAGAAGTCCACGTTCGGGTACAGCTTGCGCTCGATGAAGTAATCGTCACTGAGGGCGACCTCTTCGAGCCCCTTGGCGATGTCGAGCAACTCGTCGGACACGCCGAGCAGCTCGAAGATGCGGTCCGCGGTCTGCTTCACGATCGCCGCACGCGGGTCGTAGTTCTTGTAGACCCGGTGACCGAAGCCCATGAGCTTCACGCCGTCCTGCTTGTTCTTGACCTTGTTCATGAAGTCCTTGGTGTCGCCACCAGCGGCCTTGATGTCGTCGAGCATCTCGAGGACGGCCTGGTTGGCGCCGCCGTGCAGCGGACCCCAGAGGGCGTTGATGCCGCCCGAGATCGACGTGAACAGGTTCGCGTTCGACGATCCCACCAGGCGCACCGTCGACGTGGAGCAGTTCTGCTCGTGGTCGGCGTGCAGGATGAGCAGCATGTCGAGGGCCTTGACGATCTCCGGGTCGACCTCGTAGGGCTCGGCCGGGAAACCGAACGTCATGCGCAGGAAGTTCTCCACCAGCGACAGCGAGTTGTCCGGGTACAGGAAGGGCTGGCCGACCGACTTCTTGTAGGCGTAGGCACAGATGGTGGGGAACTTCGCCAGCAGGCGGATGGTGGACAGTTCCACCTGGGCGGGATCGTTGTGATCCAGCGAGTCCGGGTAGTAGGCCGACAGCGCGTTGACCGCCGACGAGACGACGGGCATCGGGTGCGCGTTGCGCGGGAAGCCGTTGAAGAAGAGCTTGAGATCCTCGTGCAGCAGGGTGTGCCGCTGGATCTTCGCGGTGAACTCGGCCAACTGCTCGGGGCTCGGCAGCTCACCGTGGATCAGCAGGTAGCTCACCTCGATGAAGGTCGACTTCTCGGCGAGCTGCTCGATGGGGTACCCGCGGTAGCGCAGGATGCCCTCGTTGCCGTCGATGTAGGTGATGGCCGACTTGCACGAGGCGGTGTTCACGAAACCGCCGTCGAACGTGCTGTAACCGGTGTCTGCGAGGAGCTTGCCGAGCGCGATTCCGTCGTTGCCCTCGGTCGCCTTGACGATCGGCAGGTCGATCTGGCCACCGGGGTAGGTGACCGTAGCTTGCGCCGGCGCGGTGTTGTCATCGGTGGACAATGTTCGTATCCCCTCGCTGTAGTCGGCTGATAAAAAGGCTACCCGGGTAGAAACCTAGCGGTCGCGCGGGCAGGCGCATAAACAGGGTCGTCTCAGTGTTCCAATCGGACCCACCGCGCGGCGTTATCGGATACCCCACGAGCAGGCCCAGACACCGCCCGGGGAGATGGTCGCCACATCGGTCCCGGTGTGCAGGGCATTACCCGGCCCGGACATCGGTTCGACGGCGAGCGCCCGCTGCGCCGGGTGCCCGGTGAACCCCCGCGCCGCCTCGACCCCGGCGGTGAAGACCTGCGCCCAGGGCAACCGGTCGTCGGTCCACAGCGTGACCTCACCGTTCGGCGCGCGCAGCACATACCGGTTGTCGGTGGCGGTGAACGGTGTATCGAGCTGCACGCCGGCCAGTGGCGCGGGGCCGGTGAAGTCGTAGACGGTGCCCTCGGTCGGCCGGGTCGGCCCCGTCGGCAGCAGGCGCTCGTCCAGCGGCTGCCAGCGCCGCGCACCCAGTTCCAGCGTGCAGTCATCGATCGGGGTCGCGCCGACGCGCAGGTAGGTGTGAAACCCCACTACGAAGGGGAGGTCGACGGTGCCGGTGTTGTGCGCCTCGAACGAGCAGCTGAGGCCGTCGTCGCCGACGGCGTACCGGATGCGCAGGTGCAGGTCGTAAGGCCAGCCCGGGTGATGCCCCACGTCGACGGCGAGTGTCAGTGCGTCGGTGGCGATCTCGACGTCGTCCCAATCGATGGCGCGGACCAGGCCGTGATTGGCGGTCGCGGTGTCCTGGTGGGTGACGGTGAGCCGGTGCACCTCGCCGCCGAAGGTGTAGATGCCGTCCTCGGTGCGTCCGGGCCAGGGCGCCAGCACGACACCCGCCGACACCGGCGGTGTCGTACCCAGCGGCCACTCCTCGGTGAGCGCGACGCCGTCGCGGCGCAGACCGCGCAGCGCGGCGCCCGTCCGCGCGATATCAGCGGTGTACCCGCCGCTGGCAATGGTGAACCCGGGTTGCACCGACATGTGCGTCATAGTACGGGTGATCGGGTCGCTTCGCCGTGGTCGCAACCGCGCGCAACCCGGCGGTTACCACCGCGGGCTCAGCGGCCGGCGCGGGCGAGGGCGCCGGAGATCAGGGTGGCGAAGGCCCCGGTGAGCGCAGGCACCAGGTCGGTGCGGAAGACGGCGAGCGCCGGATCGGCACGGTAGGCAGCGGCACAGGCCTCGGACTGCCGTGCCTGGGCGTAGAGGGCGCCGGCGATCGACACCGCCATCGCGCAGAGCGCAAGCGCACCGTCGCCGAGTTCGGGAATCGCGGTGCGCAACACGGTCGCCAGGTCCGTCATCACCGTGAGAACGGCCCGCTTGAACCGCAGCACGGCTTCGGCGGAGACGTTCTGTTCGAGCACACCGGCCTGCGCGGATAGGAGGTCGAGCAGGCCGGGATGGTCGGCGGCACTGCCGGCGAAGAGTGCGGCGATGCGGTCGACCCGATCGTCCACGGGAGCCGCCGGATCGATCGCGGCTGCTGCCGCCGCGCCGAGCTCGGCCACCCAGTCGCGCGCCGACCGGACCAGCAGTTCAAGCAGGACGTCCTCACGGGACTCGAAGTAGCGCAACACATTCGACTTCGCCAGCCCTACCCGCCGACTGAGCCCGGTAAGGGTGATCTCGGCAACGGGCATCTCGGCGAGCATCGCATCGGCCGCGGCCAGGATCGACTCACGGCGCTGCAGGCGCTGCTCCTCGCTGCGAGCCCGTTGGAAACTCATGCCCGGAATTTTACAGACCGCCGGTCTATTGACACCAGAGCGTCACCCTCCTACTGTCGAAGACACAACAGACCGACGGTCTATTAACTGCCGGGGAACCGAAGGAGACATCGTGGCGAACAACTGGACCGAGCGGGACGTGCCGACACAGCAGGGTCGGGTAGCCGTCGTGACCGGCTCGAACACCGGTCTCGGCTTCGAGACCGCCCGGGTGCTCGCACAGGCCGGAGCCGAGGTCGTGCTCGCGGTCCGCGACACCGACAAGGGCGAGGCGGCGCGGCAGCGGATCACCGCTGCGGCGCCCGAGTCGGCGGTGCGGGTGCTGCGCCTGGACCTCGGATCACTGGAGTCGATCGCCGCCGCGGCCACCGAACTGCACGAGAGCACCCCTCGCGTCGACCTCCTGATCAACAACGCCGGCGTGATGTACCCGCCGAAGCAGAGCACTGCGGACGGTTTCGAGCTGCAGTTCGGCACCAACCATCTGGGGCATTTCGCCTGGACCGCACAGGTTCTCGACCTGCTCCTGGACGTGCCCAACTCACGCGTGGTGACGGTGGCAAGCATCGCGCACCGGATTCGCGCCGCGATCCACTTCGACGATCTGCAGTGGGAGCGCTCGTACGAGCGCGTCGCCGCCTACGGGCAGAGCAAGCTCGCGAACCTGCTCTTCCACTACGAGTTGCAGCGGCGCCTTCAGGCCCGCCCGCGCGCCGACCACGGAACCGTCGCCATCGCGGCGCACCCGGGAATCGCCGACACGGAACTGGTGCGCAATCTGCCCAGGGCGCTCCAGGGACTGCAGGCCGCCGCCCCCCTGTTCTCGCACGACGCCGCACACGGCGCACTCCCCCAGCTCCGCGCCGCCACCGATCCCGGCGCGCTCGGCGGCCAGTACTACGGACCCGACGGCCTCGGCGAGCGCCGGGGCGCCCCGAGGGTGGTCACGTCGTCGCAGCAGTCCTACGACCTGGATCTCCAGCACCGCCTGTGGGCGGTCTCGGAGCAGCTCACAGGCATCGCGTTCCCCGTGTGATCCCCGCAGCCACCGCCTAGTGTTGCGGCCGCACGGCGCAAGCACAGGAGGACGCATGGCGGTGAAGTGGACCGAACGGGATGTACCGGATCAACGCGGGCGGGTCGCAGTGGTGACCGGGGCGAACACCGGCCTCGGCTTCGAGACCGCCCGGGTGCTGGCACAGCACGGCGCCGAGGTGGTACTCGCCGTCCGCGACACCGCCAAGGGTGACGAGGCCGCGCGCCGGATCGCCGCGGTGGCACCGGCGGCCTCCGTCCGGGTGCAGCGCCTCGATCTCGCCTCATTGGAATCCGTGCGGTCCGCGGCCGCGGAGCTGCGCGCGACCACGCCCCGGATCGACCTCCTGATCAACAACGCGGGTGTGATCCCGCCCGCGCGGCAGTGCACCGCCGACGGTTTCGAATTGCAGTTCGGCACCATGCATCTGGGCCACTTCGCCTGGACCGCACAGGTTCTCGACCTGCTACTCGGCGTGCCGGGCTCGCGGGTGGTCACCGTCTCCAGCGATTCGCACCGCTACCGCACTGCGGTGGACTTCGACGATCTGCAATGGGAACGCTCGTATCCGAAGGTGGCCGCATATACCCAGGCGAAACTCGCGAACCTGCTGTTCCACTACGCCTTGCAGCGCCGGCTCGCGGCGCGCGCGGGCGGCACCGTGGCGCTGGCGGCGCATCCGGGCGTCGCCGACACCGATGCCGGGCGGCACATGCACCCGCTGCTTCAGCGACTCATCAAGGCCGCGAGACCGCTGTACCAGGATGCGGCGAGCGGGGCGCTGCCGCAGCTGCGGGCGGCGACCGACCCGGCGGCGCTCGGGGGTCAGTTCTACGGTCCCGACGGCCGGGGTGAACGGCGCGGCCATCCGCGGGTCACCGTGTCGTCGGAGTACTCGTACGACCTCGCCGCGCAGCATCAACTCTGGGCGGTCTCCGAGGAGCTGACCGGTATCACCTTCCCGGTCTGAAGCCAGCCGGCGAGGGCCCGCACCGAGCGAGCGCATCCGGTCAGCGGGTGACGCGGTAGCGAACGAAGGCGGGCACGGCCAGGGCCGCGATCACGGTGAACACGATCACCAGCACACCGCCGCCGGCCGCGGCCATGGCGGCGCCCGCGGTCGCCGCGGCGGCACCGTGCAGCGCATCGCCGATGCGGGGACCGCCCGCGACCACCACGATGAACACACCCTGCAACCGGCCGCGCATATCGTCGGTCGCGGCTTCCTGCAGCATGGTGGTGCGGAAGGCCGCGGAGAACATGTCGGCGGCGCCGCCGAGGGCGAGCAGCACCAGCGCCGCCCACAGCCAGCTCACGTGCGCTGCCACACCGAATCCCGCGATGGCCAGGCCCCACAACACCACCATCACCACCACGGCGAGACCCTGCCGTTGCACCCGGGAGGTCCAGCCGGAGAGCACACCACCGAGCACAGCGCCCACCGACATCGCCGCGAACAACGCACCGAACACGAAGCCGCCCTCGATGGGATCGCCGAAGTTCTCGTGCGCGATCTGCGGGAACAACGCGCGGGGCATACCGAACACCATGGCGATGATGTCGACCACGAAGCTCATCAGCAGCACCTTGTGCCCGGCGAGGTACCGGAACCCGTCGATCACCGAACTGAGACCGAGAGTCTGGCCCTTGTCCTCGGGTTTGATCGACGGCAGCTTCCACACCGCCCACAGCGTGAGCATGAGCGAGGCGGCGTCGAGGGTGTACAGCCAGTGCACGCCGATCACCGGGATCAGCGGTGCACCCAGCATCGGTCCGGCGATGGCACCGAACTGCATCACGGTCATGTTGAGCGAATTCGCTGCGGGCAGTTGCTCGGGCGGCACGAGGCGCGCGTAGATGGCGGAGCGGGTGGGCTGATTGACACCGAAGAAGGCCTGTTGCATCGCGAAGGCGCACAGGATGAGCCACACGTTGTCGGGCAGCAGCGCCAGCATCAGGGCGGTGCCGGCGAGGCCGAGGGTGGTGCCGATGATCACCAGCCGCCGGTCCAGCGCATCGGCGATCGCGCCACCCCAGAGGCCGAAGACCACCAGCGGGACCAGGCCGAACACACCGGTGAGGCCCACGTACGCCGACGATCCCGTGATCGCATAGATCTGCGCGGGCACCGCGACCGCCGTGAGTTGCGCGCCGATGACAGTGATCACGCCCGTCCACCACAACCGCCGGTAGTCGGGGTTCTGGAGCGGCCGGGTGTCGGCCAGGAGTCTCGGCACCGGATGATCCTACGACAACCTCACCATCGAACCTTTCCCCCGACTTAACAGCGTTAGCTACAGACGTTTCCGCAGGAAGCCGCACGGGCTAACGCTGTTAAGTCGGAGAGGGGGCGACGGTGCGGGGTCAGGGTTGCAGGCGGACGGGGGTGAGATCGGGAGCCACCAGCCGCACCCGGTTGTGCACGCGATTCTCGCGGCCCTGCCAGAACTCGACGACCTGCGCGGTGATGCGGTAACCGCCCCAATCCGGCGGCACCGGCACATCCTGGCCCTCGAAGCGGGCCTCCACCTCGGCGAACCGCTTGGCCATCTCGGCCCGGTCGGCGACGGGGCGGGACTGGTCGGAGCTCCAGGCGCCGAGCTGCGAGCCGCGCGGGCGCTGGGCCCAGTACTGCGCCGTCTCCTCCGCGGTCACCCGCGTCACCCGGCCGCGAACGTGCACCTGCCGGTGGATCGCGATCCACGGGAAGGTCACCGAGGCAACCGGGTTCACCGCGATGGCGATGGCCTTATCGGATCCGTAGTTGGTGTAGAAGACCACGCCCCGCTCGTCGAGGCCCTTGCACAGCACGGTGCGGGTGGCGGGCAGCCCGGTCTCGTCGACGGTGGCCAGAACCATCGCGTTCGGCTCGGGCGCCCCGGCGGCCACCGCCTCGTCGAACCAGGAGCGGAACACCGGCACCCAGCCGCCCGCGAGGTCCTCGGGGCGGAGATCGGATTCGTCGCCGTCGTACTTCTCACGCATCGCACTCAGGTCCACGTGGCCAACCTACTCACTAGAGTCGACCCCATGGCGACTGACATTCCCGGCGGTCTCGACGGCGTGGTGGCGTTCTCCACGGAGATCGCCGAACCCGACCGGGCGGGCGGCGTGCTGCGCTACCGCGGCGTCGACGTCTCCGACCTGGTGCGCAATCACGTCACCTATTCGGAGGTGTGGGGCCTGCTGGTCGACGGAGAATGGGGCAATCCACTCCCCGCGGCCGAACCGTTCCCGCTCCCGATCCACAGCGGCGACGTTCGCGTGGACGCGCAAGCGGGGCTCGCCATGCTGGGCCCGCTGTGGGGCTTCGAACCGCTGCTCGACATCGACGATGCGACGGCCCGCGAGAACCTGGCCCGCGCGTCGGTGATGACGCTGAGTTTCGTCGCGCAGTCGGCCCGCGGCCTGGAGCGACCGGCGGTGCCGCAGCACATCATCGACCAATCCCCCACCGTGACGCACCGGTTCATGACCCGGTGGCACGGCGAACCGGACCCCGACCACGTGCGGGCGATCGACGCCTACTTCGTCACGGCGGCCGAGCACGGTCTCAACACCTCGACGCTGACGGCGCGGGTGATCGCGTCGACGGGGGCCGACGTCTCGACGGCGCTCTCCGGTGCGGTGGGCGCACTGTCGGGACCGCTGCACGGCGGCGCCCCCTCGCGCGTGCTCCCGATGCTCGATGAGGTGGAGCGGACCGACGATCCGCGCGCCGTGGTCACCACGCGGCTCGACCGCGGCGAGAAGATCATGGGCTTCGGGCACCGGATCTACCGTGCGGAGGACCCGCGGGCCGCGGTGCTGCGCGAGGTGGCCCGCGACCTGAACGCGCCCCGCTACGCGGCGGCCGCGGCGCTGGAGCGGGAGGCGAATCAGGTGTTCGCCGAGCGCCGCCCCGACCGCGCCATCTCGACCAATGTGGAGTTCTGGGCCGCGGTGATCCTGGACTACGCGAAGGTCCCGGTCCGGATGATGCCGGCCATGTTCACCTGCGCGCGGACCGCCGGCTGGTGCGCCCACATCCTGGAGCAGAAGCGGTCCGACAAGCTGATCCGGCCGTCCGCCCAGTACACCGGCCCGGGAGCCCGGCGGCCGGATGAGGTGCCCGGGTGGGACACCATTAGGCTTTAGGCCATGACGATCGAGATCCCCGCCGCGCTCAAGCCCGCCGACGGTCGCTTCGGCTGCGGCCCGTCCAAGGTCCGCCCGGAGCAGTTGCAATCGCTCGTCGATACCGGCGCCTCGGTGTTCGGCACCAGCCACCGTCAGGCCCCGGTGAAGAACGTCGTGGGCCGCGTGCGCGCGGGCCTCAAGGACCTCTTCTCGCTCCCCGAGGGCTACGAAGTGGTACTCGGCAACGGCGGCACCACCGCCTTCTGGGATGCCGCCGCCTTCGGCCTGATCCGCGAGCGCAGCCAGCACTTCACCTACGGCGAGTTCAGCAACAAGTTCGCGAGCGTCGCCAAGGGCAACCCGTTCATCGGTGACCCGGTCGTGGTCTCGAGCGATCCGGGCTCGGCGCCCGAGCTGGTCGCCGATGGTTCGGTCGATCTCATCGGGTGGGCGCACAACGAGACCTCGACCGGCGTCGCGGTGCCGATCAGCCGCCTGCAGGGCAGCGAGAACGCGCTGATCGCGATCGACGCCACGTCGGGTGCCGGCGGCCTGCCGGTGAACATCGCCGACACCGATGTCTACTACTTCGCGCCGCAGAAGTGCTTCGCCGCCGACGGCGGGCTGTGGGTCGCGCTGATGAGCCCGGCCGCCCTGGCGCGGGTCGAGGAGATCAAGGCCTCGGGCCGCTACACCCCCGAGTTCCTCTCGCTGCCCATCGCGGTGGACAACTCCAGCAAGAATCAGACGTACAACACCCCCGCGCTGGCCACGCTGCTGCTGTTCGCGAACCAGATCGAGTGCATCAACGGGAACGGCGGCCTCGACTGGGCTGTGGGTCGCACCAAGGATTCGAGCGACCGCCTGTACCAGTGGGCGCAGGCCAGCGAGTTCGCGACGCCTTTCGTCACGGACCCCGCGTTGCGCAGCCAGGTGGTCGGCACCATCGACTTCGATGAGAAGATCGACGCGGCCGCCGTGGCCACGACGCTCCGCGCGAACGGCATCGTCGACACCGAGCCGTACCGCAAGCTGGGCCGCAACCAGCTGCGCATCGGCATGTTCCCGGCGATCGATCCCGAGGACGTGACCGCCCTCACCAGGTGCATCGATTTCGTGGTCGAGCGCGTGTCTGCCGACGCGTAGCCCATCGAACAACTACCCTTGCACCATGCAGGAACTGCGGGTTGTGGCACTGGACGACGATGGCACGTCGCTGGTCTGCGAGGGCCCCGCGGGCCGTTTCCACCTGCCGATCGACGACACCTTGCGCGCCGCCGTGGCCGGTGAACTGACCCGCGGTGCGCAGACCGAGCTCGAGCTGGGGGCAGATCTGTCGCCGCGCGACATCCAGGCACGTATCCGCGCAGGTGCCTCCGTGGAGGAGGTCGCGGCGCTGGCGGGCGCGCCCGTCCACCGGATCAAGCGATTCGCCAACCCCGTTCTCCTGGAGCGGGCGCGCGCCGCCGAACTGGCGCAACTCGCGCACCCGGTGCGAGGCGATGGCCCGATGCACACGGCGCTGGCCGATGTGGTGCGCGGGGCGCTGGTCGAGCGCGGCCACACCGATACCACCGAGTGGGACGCCTGGAAGGGCCCCGAGAACCGCTGGGTGGTCCGGATCGCGTGGACCGTGGGCAAGTCCCGTAACGAGGCGCACTACAAGTTCGCCCCCGGAGCTCACGGCGGCACCGCGACGCCGATCGACGAGACGGCGCGTGAACTGCTCGATCCCGATGCCCGGCGTGCTCTCCGCAGCATCGAGCGCAGCACGCCCGTGGACGATCTCGATGTCGACGAGCCACTGCGGGCCGTCGGTGGCGACGCTCCCCGCCGGGCACCGGAGGCCCCGCGCCGCGCACCTGAGGCCCCCCGACAGGCGCCCGAGGCGCCGCGTGATCACGACCGCCGCCATCCGGAGATGCCGTCGTGGGAGGACGTTCTGCTCGGCGTCCGCGGCGGCAAGAACGGCTGACCGGCCGACCGCCGCACTGCACTTCTCGACAGGAGGGGACGATCCGTGGGCGCGAGAGCCGCGACGATCTGGTTCATCGATGTTGCCGAGCCGAAGGGCATTCTGGCCATCGCCGGCCGGCCCGATGAGGCCGCATCCCGGGCGATAGCCGAACGCGTCCTCGGCGGCCCCGTGGCGGGACGCCCGGAATCGCTGGCGCGCGCGGCGGATCCGCTGCCCGGGCATGTGTACGTGGGCGCGTACGGCGGCCTCACGGTGGTGGCACACGAGGGCCTGCGGGTGACGAAACCGAGCGAGCTGGCGGCGTCGTGGTGGGAGTTGGTGCCGGCGGGCCGCAGCTTCCTGCTCATCGCCGATCCGGACCGCGCGATCGGCGGTTTCGGCATCCACACCGGTGCCGATGTGCGCCGGTCGTTCGCCGCGCATCCACTCGACATCCTCGAAGACGAGGGCCTGCCGGAGCTGTTCGAGGGTTCGTTCTGGGCGGGCGAGCACCCGCTCACCTACGCTGCGGGAGTGCAGCCCGATCCGCGGGCGCTGCCCTTCCATCCGATGGAGTTCGCGGAGCAGGCCAACCGGGAGCTCTTGGGCTTCCGGTTCACCCACCCCCTGGAGCCGACGGATCTCGATCCCGCCCGGATCCAGGTGATCGATTTCGTACCCGCCTCGGCGGTCGCGGAGGCACCGGTGCAGCAGGCCGCTCCCGCGCCGGGGCCCGACGGTGCGCCGCATACCCCGCAGCCAGAGAACGAGCAGTCGCAGGACGACGAGCGCGGCCGCGTGCGTTCCTTCTTCGGCTTCTGATTCGCGATCGCGACACCGTCGCTCAGCGCAGAGCCGCGGACATCATGTCCACGCGCACCTGCTCAGACGCTGTTCCGCGACCCACGCAGCGCATACATCCCGCACAGGGCGCAGGTGAGAGCGGAGACCACCCCGCCGACGAGGAGGGGCGCGGTCGGCGTCGTCGCGTCGGCGATGGCGCCGAGGAGCGGCGCACCCAGCGGTGTGCCGCCGAGGAAGGCCAGCATGTAGATGCCCATGACCCGGCCGCGGAACTCGGGATCCACGGAGAGTTGCATGATGCTCATCGCCGAGGTGGTGAAGGCCATCTGCAGGAATCCCACCGCGATCAGTAGCGCGGCGGCCAGCCAGAACCACGGAGCCAGGCCGGTGCACACCTGGACCACACCGAACGCCGTTCCGCCCACCAGGCACGTGCGCAACGCTGCTCGTCCGGTGCGTTTCGCGGCGACGAGTGCTCCGGAGAGCGTGCCGATCGCGAGCATGGTGGACAGGAGGCCGTAGGCATCGGCGCCGAGACCGAAGCCCTGCCTGGCCAGGATCGACAGGGCCAGTGGGAAGTTGATGCCGAAGGTCGAGACGAAGAACACCGCGACGATCACCAGCAGCAGTTCGGGCCTGTGTCGGACATACCGGAAGCCCTCGCGCACCTGGCCCTTCGCGCGCTCCACCGGTGGCGACGGGTGCAGCTGTGCCACTCGCATCGCGAGCAGCGCAGCCACGATCGCGCCGGTGAACACGGCGTTGACCGCGAACACCGCGCCGGTGCCCACGCCGGCGATGAGCAGGCCCGCGATCGCCGGCCCCACGATTCGGGCGGCGTTGAACACCATCGAATTGAGCCCGATGGCATTGGGCAACAACTCCGGCCCCACCATCTCGATGGTGAACGCCTGCCGGAAGGGACCCGCGATCGCCGCGGTACATCCGAAGACGAAGGCGATCACGAAGACGTGCCACAGCGCGACGATGCCGGAGAGCGTGAGCACCGCGAGGGCCGCGGCGCAGAGTGCGGCCGCCGACTGTGTGAGCATCAGGACCCGCCGCTTGTCGTAGCGGTCCGCGAGCAATCCCGCCCACGCCGATAGCAGCAGGGTGGGGCCGAACTGCAGGGCCATCACCACACCGAGCACCCAGGCGCGGCCGTGCGCGAGATCGAGCACCAGCCAGTCCTCGGCGACGCGTTGCATCCAGGTGCCGACGAGGCTGACCGACTGTCCGCCGGCCCAGAGCCGATAGTTCCGCGTCCGCAGGGACACGAAAACACTCGGCATACTTGAAGATAGTAGTCCTAAGTTTCCGCCGGCCGCGTCAGCGCTCGGCCGCAACCGCCTCGGGGCTCGGCGCCCGGGAACCGCGGCCGAGAACCGGGGTGAGTACCAACACCAGCACCGCGCCGAGGGTCGCACCGATCGGCCAGCTCAGGGCCGTCACGTACTGCGAGTCGGGTACCAGGGCGATCACCACCGCCACGACGCCGGAGATCGCGAGAGCGGCGACGGCCGCGGGATTGACGCCGCGCACGAAGTAGTACGTGCCGTCGGGCCGGGTCGAGTACAGGTCCGCGATGCGGGTGCCCTGCCTGCGGATGAGGTAGTAGTCGACGACCAGGATGCCGAAGACCGGTCCCATCAGCGCACCGACCCCGCCGAGGAAGTACACCACTGCAGCCTCGCTCCCCCAGACCTTCCAGGGCAGCACCACGATCGAGAGGACCGCGGTGATGATGCCTCCCATGCGGAAGGAGATGTACTTGGGCGCGACGTTGCTGATGTCGTAGGAGGGCGAGACGAAGTTGAGCACCACGTTGATACCGACCGTCGCGATCGCGAAGAGCAGCGCGGCGATCACCACGATCACGTCGGAGTCGATCTCCGACACCAGCGACACCGGGTCCTTCGAGCTGTCACCGAAGACCTTCAGCGAGCAGAGCGAGATCACCAGGGAGATCAACACGAAGGCGGTCTCGTTGAGCGGAATGCCGAGGGCGTTGCCCCGCTTGATGGCCCGCGTGGACGGGGACAACCGGGCGAAGTCGGCGTAGTTCACCAGCGGCCCCGCCATGAACGCCACCATCAGGAAGGCGACGGCGACGAAGGCCGCCACGGTGCTCGGCCCGGACAGCGGCGAGCCGGCCCGCGCGTTCCAGTCGATGCTCCAATCGGCCTTATCGAGCATCCACAGGGCCAGCGCGAACATCCCGATCCAGACCACCGGCCCGGCGAAGTCCGAGACCCGGCGGACGATGTCCATTCCGTAGGACAGGATCATCAGCTGCACCACCCACAGGCTCATGAAGACGGCCCATCCGAGGGGACTCTGTCCGAGGAAGCCGCCGTGCGTCCACGCCTCGGTGGAGGGCCAGATCCGGACGATCAGCGCGATCACCGCGAGCGCCGCCAGGTAGGTCTGGATGCCGTACCAGAACACGGCGACCAGTCCGCGCAGCAGCGCGGGAATGTTGGCACCGAAGATCCCGAAGGTGGCCCGGGCGAATACCGGGAACGGCACCCCCACCTTCTGCCCGGCCACCCCGATCAGGTTCGATCCGCCCCAGAGCATCAGCACACCCACGAACAGGGCGAGCACCGTCTGCCAGCCGGTCAGGCCCAGTGCCAGCATGCCGACGGCGAAGCCGTAGCTGCCGAGGCTGTGCGCCGATGTCATCCACAGGCAGAACAGGTCCCACGATTTCCAGGTGGCGTTCTCCTTGGTCGTGGGGGCCAGGTCGGCATTGATCAGCGTCGAATCAGTCTGTGCGGTTACCGGTTCGGACATGTGGGGCCCCTGTCGTCTCGTTCAGTCGTTCTGTGGGAAACCGAGGTTGATGCCGCCGTGGCTGGGATCGAGCCACCTCGAGGTCACGGCCTTCTCGCGAGTGAAGAAGGCGTACCCGGCGGCGCCGTACGCCTTCGCATCGCCGAACATGGAGGCCTTCCAACCGCCGAAGCTGTAGTAGGCGACGGGAACCGGGATCGGCACGTTGATCCCGATCATGCCCACCTGGACTTGCCGCTGGAAGCGCCGTGCGGCGCCTCCGTCGTTGGTGAAGATCGCGGTGCCGTTACCGTAGGGCGAGGCGTTGATGATGTCGATCGCCTCGGCGTATCCCGGCACCCGGATCACCGACAGCACGGGCCCGAAGATCTCGTCCCGGTAGGCTGCGGAATCGAGCGGGACCCGATCGAGCAGGGTGGGACCGAGCCAGAATCCATCAGCGGCACCGTCGAATTCGCCGGTGCGTCCGTCGACGACGACGGTAGCACCGTCCGCCGCCGCGATATCGATGTACCCCGACACCCGGTCCCGGTGCGCGGCCGTGATCAGTGGCCCCATATCGCAGCCGCGCCGGCCGTCGCCGGTGCGCAAAGCGGCCATCCGGGTGCGGATACGTTCGACCAGTTCATCGGCCACCGAATCGACCACCAGCAGTGCGGACACCGCCATGCAACGCTCGCCCGCGCTGCCGAATCCGGCGTTCACCGCGGCGTCGGCGGCGAGGTCGAGGTCGGCGTCCGGGAGCACCAGCATGTGGTTCTTCGCGCCGCCGAGGGCCTGCACGCGCTTACCGGCGGCGGTCGCCTGCTGGTAGACGTACTGCGCGATCGGCGTGGAGCCGACGAAGGAGATCGCCGCGATCCCGGGGTGCACGAGCAGTGCGTCGACGGCCTCCTTGTCTCCGTGGACCACGTTCATCACACCGGGGGGCAGGCCCGCCTCGTCCAGGAGTGCCGCCAGCCAGTTCGAGGCCGACGGATCCTTCTCACTGGGCTTGAGCACCACCGCATTCCCGGCTGCGATGGCGAGCGGGAAGAACCACAACGGAACCATGGCCGGGAAGTTGAACGGGCTGATGATGCCGACCACGCCCACGGGTTCGCGCACCGAGTACACGTCGACGCCGGTGGAGGCGTTCTGCGTGAACTCGCCCTTGTTCAGGTGCGGCATGGTGAGGGCGAAATCGACCACCTCGATGCCACGGGCGATCTCGCCCGCGGCGTCGGCGAGCACCTTCCCGTGCTCGGCGGTGAGGATCTGAGCGAGTTCGTCGCGCCGGGTGGTGAGCAGTTCGCGGAACCGGAACAGCACGTCCATCCGGCGGGCGACCGACGCCTCACCCCAATCGGCCTGGGCCGCCTGCGCCTGCGCCACCACGGCATCGACATCGGCGGCCGAGGCGAGGCGAACCTCGGTGCTGACCGTGCCCAGTGCCGGGTCGTAGACCGGCGAGGTGCGGGTGGAGGTACCGGCCCACGGGCGTCCGGCGACGAGGTGATCGAGTGTGCTGACGGTCATCGTTGTTCTCCCTGAGTCAGGACGGAGCGGTAGATCGCGATCGCCTCGGCGACCTCGTCATCGGTAACGGTGCACGGTGGCACCACGTGGATCCGGTTGTCCGCCACCATCGGAAGCAACCCAGCTGCGATCAGGTCGGCTTTGATCCGGGCCATCCGGTCGGCGGACAGCGGTACCCGGGTAGCACGATCTTCGACCAACTCCAGCGCCCAGAAGACGCCTTCTCCGCGCACCTCACCGATCAGCGAGGAGTCGGCGGCCAGCGCGCGCAGGGCGGGCCCGAGCACATCGCGCCCGATTCGTGCGGCGTTGTCGACCACGCCTTCCTCGGCCATGGTGTCGAGTGCTGCCACGATGGACGCGCAGGCCAGGGGATGACCGCTGTAGGTGAGTCCGCCCGGGAAGACGCGGTCGTCGAAAGTCTTCGCGATCGTTTCCCCGATGACGACGCCACCCACGGGCACGTAGCCGGAGTTGACGCCCTTGGCGAAGGTGATCAGATCGGGCCGCACGCCGTGACGGGTGTGCGCGAACCACGCACCGGTCCGGCCGAAGCCGGCCATGACCTCGTCGAGGATGAGCACGATCGAGTGCCGATCGGCGATCTCGCGAACGCCGGCCAGGTAGCCGGGTGGCGGAACGAGCACACCGGCGGTGCCGGGGACGGACTCCAGCAGGATCGCGGCCACGCTGTCCGGGCCCTCGACGGCGACGGTGCGTTCCAGGTGTGCCAGTGCCCGATCGCATTCCTGCTCCGGGGCCTGCGCCCAGAACTCGGAGCGGTACAGGTAGGGACCGTGGAAGTGCGCGTGGCCGGTGGCGTATTCGTTCGGCAGTCGCCGCCAGTCCCCGGTGGCGACCACTGCGGCGCCCGTGTTGCCGTGATACGAGCGATAGGCGCTGAGCACTTTGCTGCGACCGGTATGCAAGCGCGCCATGCGGATCGCGTTCTCGATCGCGTCGGCGCCGCCGTTGGTGAAGAACACCTTCGTCAGGCCCTCGGGAGCGAGATCGACGATCCGGCGCGCCGCCTCGCCGCGCGCCAGATTCGCCGTCGACGGTCCGACCGTACACAGCTGAGCCGCCTGATCGGCTATCGCGCGCACCATCTTCGGATGTTGATGTCCGAGATTGACGTCGACCAGTTGGCTGGAGAAGTCGAGATAGCTGCGGCCTGCGTGATCCCACACCCGGCTCCCCTGCCCACCCGCGATCACCATCGGCGTCAGTGCCGCCTGCGCGGACCAGGAGTGGAAGACGAAGTCGCGATCGAGTTGGTACGCGCGGCGATCGAGATCCGCGGTGTCCACGGCGGCCATATCAGGCGTCCCGCTTCGCGGTGATCGTGCGATTGACGGTCGGAATGATGTTCTCGCCGTACTGACGCATCGTCTCCTCCTTGTCGTCGTGCTGCAGATAGCCGGCGAACTGGTGCACACCCAGCTTGCCCAGCGCCTCGATCTTGGTCAGGTGGTCGGCCACGGATCCGAGGAGGCAGAACCGGTCGATCACCTCGTCGGAGACGAAGTCGGCGTGCGTGTTCCCGGCCTGGCCATGCTGGTTGTAGTCGTAACCACTGCGCTGGGCTATGTAGTCGGTGAGCGCTGCGGGCACCGCACCGGTGGTGCCGTACCGCGCCACGATGTCGGCGACGTGATTGCCGACCATGCCGCCGAACCACCGGCATTGGTCGCGCTGGTGGGCCAGGTCATCGCCGACGTACATGGGCGCGGCCACACAGATCTTCACCGCATCGGGATCGCGGCCGGCATCGGAGGCCGCCGATTTGACGGTGTCGATCATCCACGCGGCGATGTCCAGGTCCGCCAGTTGCAGGATGAAGCCGTCGGCTACCTCGCCGGTGAGCGCGAGTGCCTTCGGGCCGTACGCCGCCACCCACATCTACAGTTCGGAGCCGGTGCTCCAGGGGAATTGGAGCGTGGACCCGCGGTACTGCACCGGCCGGGAGTTGGCGAGTTCGCGGATCACGTGGATGGACTCGCGGAGGGTAGCGAGAGTGGTCGGTTTCCCATTCGTCACCCGCACGGCGGAATCGCCACGGCCGATACCGCAGACGGTCCGGTTGCCGTACATCTCGTTGAGCGTCGCGTACAGCGACGCCGTCACCGTCCAGTCGCGAGTCGCCGGATTGGTGACCATCGGGCCCACCGTCACCCGCCGGGTCTCGGCCAGCATCTGCGCGTACAGCACGTAGGGCTCCTGCCAGAGCAGGTGCGAGTCGAACGTCCAGACGTGATTGAAACCGTGCGATTCCGCCAGTTTGGTCAGCGCGATCGTGCGGGCGGCGGGGGGATGGCACTGGAGGACGACACCGAAATCCATGGTCAGCTCCTAAATGAGGTACTGGCTCAGTGCGCGGCGGACGAATCGGCCGTCGCCTTTGCGCCCGAGGTACTGGTGGTCATCGACGATCACCTTGCCGCGGGAGAGCACGGTGTCGACGTGGCCGTCGATCTCGAAGCCCTCCCAGGCCGAGTAGTCGAGGTTCATGTGGTGGGTCTTCTCGAGTCCGATCGACGTGTGGCCGTTCGGATCGTAGATCACGATGTCGGCGTCGGCCCCAGGAGCGAGAACGCCCTTGCGGCCGTACATTCCGAACATCCGCGCCGGTGTGGTCGAGGTGATCTCCACCCAGCGTTCCAGGCTGATCTTCCCCGAGACCACGCCCTGGTACATCAAGTCCATCCGGTGCTCGACCGAACCGATGCCGTTGGGGATCTTGGAGAAGTCTCCGATCCCCATGTCCTTCTGCCCCTTCATGCAGAACGGGCAGTGATCGGTGGACACCATCTGCAGGTCGTTGGTGCGCAGGGCCTGCCAGACCTCATCCTGATGGTGCTCGTGCTTGGACCGCAACGGCGTGGAGCACACCCACTTCGCGCCTTCGAACCCCGGTGCGCCGAGCTGATCCTCGAGCGAGAGGTACAGGTATTGAGGGCAGGTCTCGCCGTACACGTTCTGCCCCTGGTCGCGGGCGGCGGCGAGTTGCGCCACCGCCTGCTTCGCCGAGACGTGGACCACGTACAACGGCGCGCCGGTGAGTTGGGCGAGCATGATCGCGCGGTGCGTGGCCTCCTCCTCGAGCTGCCACGCCCGGGCGATGCCGTGGTAGTAGGGATCGGTCTTGCCCTGCGCCAGTAGTTGTTCGACCAGCACATCGATCGCCGGGCCGTTCTCGGCATGCATCATGGTGAGCAGGCCGGTATCGGCGGAGACCTGCATGGCCCGAAGGATCTGCGCGTCGTCGCTGTAGAAGACACCCGGATACGCCATGAACAGCTTGAAGCTGGTGATGCCCTCGTCCTGCAGACCGCGGATCGCCGACAGCGAGGCCGCGTTCACATCGCCGACGATCTGATGGAATCCGTAGTCGACGGCGCATTCGCCGCCGGCCATCTCATGCCAGGTGGCCAGCGAATCCTCCAGGCGCTCACCGAACTTCTGCACAGCGAAGTCGATGATCGTGGTGGTGCCGCCCCAGGCGGCCGCGCGCGTGCCGGTCTCGAAGGTGTCGGAGGCGTTGGTGCCGCCGAAGGGCATCGACATGTGCGTGTGCGCGTCGATCCCGCCGGGTATGACGTACTTGCCGGTCGCGTCGATCACGGTGTCCACCGTGGTCGCGAGGTCGCTGCCCAGGACCGTGGTGCCGGGTTCGAGCAGCGCGACGATACGCTCCCCGTCGACCAGGATGTCCGCCGCGCCACGGCCGGTGGCCGAGACCACGGTGCCACCGGTGATGAAGGTCGTCGTCATGGCGGCCGCCCTAGCGCGCCGGGATCGCGGTGTAGGAGTCCGGGCGGCGGTCCCGATAGAACTGCCAATCGTTGCGGACCTGACGGACCAAGCCGAGATCGAGGTCGCGGATCACGATCTCCTCCGTATCGGTCGAACCCGCATCGCCGACCAGGTTGCCGCGGGGGTCGACGAAGTAGGAACTGCCGTAGAAGGTGACCGCGAGATCGCCGAACTCGTCACTCTCCGTGCCGATCCGGTTATTGGCGGCCACGAAGTACTGGTTGGCCGCCGCGGCGGCCGGCTGCTCCAACTCCCATAGCCGATTCGATAGTCCGGGCTTGGTCGCAGACGGATTGAACACCAGTTCCGCACCGCCGAGGCCGAGTTCGCGCCAGCCCTCCGGGAAGTGCCGGTCGTAGCAGATGTACACGCCGACCTTGCCGACCGCGGTGTCGAACACCGGGTAGCCGAGGTTGCCGGGGCGGAAGTAGAACTTCTCCCAGAACCGGTCGAGGTTCGGAATGTGGTGCTTGCGGTACTTGCCCAGGTAGCTGCCGTCGGCATCGAGGACCGCGGCGGTGTTGTAGTACAGGCCGGGCATCTCCTCCTCGTACACGGGGAGCACGATCACCACACCCAGCTCCTTGGCGAGGGCGCCGAACCGCTCGGTCAGCGGGCCCGGCACCTGCTGGGCGTACTCGTAGTACTTCGCGTCCTCGACGATGCCGAAGTAGGGGCCGTGGAACAGCTCCTGGAAGCACACGATCTGCGCGCCGTCCGCCGCAGCCTGCCGCGCCAGCGCTTCGTGCTTGTCCACCATCGACGCTTCGTCGCCGGTCCACGTGGCCTGCGTGATGGCTGCCCTGATCACCGTCATCGTCTTCTCCGATCCGTCTCGACTACTTCTGATACTCTCCTGGGTAAACATTTCCCGAATATTTCAGTTGCGCGAGAGTATGTTACGGAGTGTGCCGCACCGCCGCGCCGAAGGAGGCGAGATGGATAAATCTCCGGCCGACCCCCCGCGTCCCACGCCGGCCATCCACATCGACGACCCCTCGCCCGCCGGGATCGCCGGCGCGATCGCGCGGATGATCAACACCGGCGAACTACTGCCGGGCGACCGGCTCCCGACGGTGCGCACCCTCGCCCGGGAGCTGGGCGTCTCACCGGCGACGATCAGCCACGGGTGGCAGGCACTGGCACGGTCGGGCCTCGTCGTATCACGAGGCCGCAGTGGCACTTTCGTCGCTGACGGAGCCGCCCGGCGTCCGGCCCCATCATCGAGGACGGGTGCCATGGCGGGCCGGCACGGCGATGTGCGATGGGATCTGTCCCTCGGTGCACCCGATCCGCAGTTGCTCCCGGAGATCGCACACTCGCTGGCCGCCGTGGCTCGCCGGGGCGAAACCACGAACTATCACGAGCATCCGGTGGTGCCCGAACTCGGGGCGCTCCTGAGCGCCACCTGGCCGACCACCTCGGAAGCCCTCACCATCGTCGACGGTGCGCTCGATGCGGTGGTGCGCGCGCTCGATGCCACCACGCGCTACGGCGACCGGGTGATCGTGGAGAACCCCACCTTCCCGCAATTCCTCGACCTCGTGGAGATCAACGGCCTCGAGGCCCTCCCCGTCGAACTCGACGACGAGGGCGTCCGGCCCGACGCGTTCGCGCGCGCCCTCGCCCAGGGACCGTCCGCCGCGATCATTCAGCCCCGTGCGCACAATCCCACCGGGCGATCGATGTCGCCGGACCGCGCGAAGGAACTCGTGCGCCTGCTCCGCGGCAACTCCCAGTGCATGGTGATCGAGGACGACCACTCCGGCTCGGTGGTCACTGCGCCGGACCTCAGCCTGGGGCGCTGGATCCCCGATCGGGTGCTGCACATTCGCAGCTTCTCCAAATCGCACGGACCGGATCTGCGAATCGCCGCCATGTCCGGTCCGGCCGAGGTGATCAACCGCGTGGTGACGCGGCGCTCACTCGGCCCCGGCTGGACCCCGCGGATCCTGCAGCGCCTGCTGTACGACCTGCTCTCCGACGCCACCGCGGAGCGCACGGTCGCCCGGGCCCGCGAACAGTACCGCCGGCGTCGGGACGCGCTGCTCCCCGCACTCGGGGGGATCGACGCCGGCGTGGCGACGGCCGAGGGCCTGAACCTGTGGATCCCCGTCGACGACGAACGGCGCGCCCTGATCCACCTGGCGGCGGAAGGCATCCGGGTGGCTCCCGGAACCCCGTTCGTGGTGGGAACGCCGGAGACGGACCATATCCGGGTCACGATCGCACCGCTCGACACCGAGTTCGACGATGTCGGGCGTGCCGTGGCCACCGCCGCGGCCCCGTTCAAACGCGACGAGTTCTACGCGCTGCGCGGCCTGTGAGTCCCGGTCCGGTCTAACCGACGACGCCGTTCGCGATCGCCGCACCCGCCGCGATCCACACGACCAGGACGGCGAGCAGACCCCCGGCGCAGAACCACCGCGCGACGGGGGTGCGGCGGTACAGATACAGCACGGGCGCGGCACCCGCGGTGCCGAGGGCGAGCAGCGCGACGCCCAGCCACACGTTGACCAGCATCACCGCCAGGAAAAGCGCGGACAGCACCGGACCGCCCAGCAGGGCGACGAGCACCGCTACCGCGGCGCCGGTGTACCAGACCGTGAAGCGCACACCTTCACTGTGACATGCATTCGTACAGGGCGACGGCCGTCGCAGTCGCAACGTTGAGCGAGTCGGTACCGCGGTGCATCGGGATCGCGGCCCGGACATCGGCGGCGGCCAGCATCTCGGCGCTCAGACCGGGTCCTTCGGCGCCCACCACGAGCGCCACCCGCTCGGGTCGCCCGGCCAGCGCCTGCGCCACGGTCGACTCACCCGACGGGGTGAGTGCGACGGTGCGGAATCCGCGCTCGGCGAGCAGGGCCAGCCCGTCACCCGGCCAGCCGGCAGCGGGCAGATGCGCGAAGGGCACCAGCAGGACGTGGCCCATGGACACCCGGACGGCCCTGCGGTACAGCGGATCCGAGCATCGAGGACCGAACAGCACCGCATCGGCGCCGAGCGCGGCGCAGTTTCGGAAGATCGATCCCAGGTTCTCGTGATCGTTGACGCCCTCCAGCACCACCACGATGCGCGCCTCGTCCAACAGGCGTGCCGGATCGAGCGGCGCGGGGCGCTCGGCGGCGGCGAGGACGCCGCGGTTGAGGTGGAAACCGACGACCTCCGCCATGAGGTCGGCGGTCACCGCGTAACGCGGCACCGCCGGCGCCTGGCCCGCGAGCCGGTCGAGTTTGGGTGCGGTGCCCATGATCGCGTGCGGCGCGAACCGGGAGGCGAGCATGCGCTCGACCACCGGGACTCCTTCGGCGAGCACGACTCCGCGGGTGGTATCGGGCCGCTTGTCGGCGGTCGACAAATCTCGGAAGTCGTTGAGCCGCTCATCATTCGGATCTGCAATGGGATAATTCGGTTGCACCGCCACGTCTCCAGCCTAGTATCGATCCACGTGATCGAGATCCGTACCGCGACCGAGGCCGACTGGCCCGAGATGTTCGCCCATGATGTCCGCTCGTTCGGCTCGCCCTTCGAGGCCGAGGCCGCGGACATCCTCCGCCGCACACTCGACCTGGACCGGTTCGTAGTGGCGCGGGACACCGAGGACGGTGCGCTGGCCGGTGTCGCCGGTTCGTTCGCCCTGACCCTGACGGTGCCCGGCGGCGCACAGCTCGCGGCACCGGGGGTCACCTGGGTATCGGTCGCGCCCAGCCACCGCCGGCTCGGCGTATTGCGGATGATGCTCGACGAACTGCACGAGCGGTACGCGGCCGAGGGCGCCGCAGTGGCGATCCTCACCGCCAGCGAGGGCACCATCTACGAGCGATTCGGCTACGGCACCGCGAGTTTCGTCGACGAGGTGACGATCGACCGGCGCACAGCGCGACTGCGAGCGCCGGCGCCCGGGCCCACCCGGACGCGGGCCCTGGAAGCCGGTGCGGCCAAGGCCCGGATCGAGGACCTGTACCGGCGCTGGCACGCCACCACCCCGGGATCCGTATCGGCGGAACAGTTCTGGGAGCTGTTCCACGCCGATCCCGAGTGGGCACGATGGGGCGGTTCCGCGCGGCGTTACCTGGTGCACCCGGACGGCTTCGTGACGTACCGGGTAGACGAGAAGGACCGTGCGGAACTGCGCGATGTGAAGGCGCTCACCGACGCCGCGGCTGCCGACCTGTGGCAGACGGTGCTGGGCCTGGACATCTTCGACCACGTGACCGCCGATCTCCCGGCGGATCATCCGCTCCGCGAGATGCTGGTGGACTCGCGCTCTGTGAAGACCACCGCGCGCAAAGACGAGCTGTGGCTCAAGTTCATCGACCTACCCGCCGCGCTCGAAGCACGCACCTACGACCGGGACGGCGATCTGGTGCTCGCCGTGGACGGCGCCGGGTACCGGCTGCGGATCGCGGACGGGGTCGCCCGGTGCTCACCCTCGGATGCCGAGCCCGTGGCGCGGCTCTCAGGGGCCACGCTGGCCGGGCTGTACCTGGGCGCCACGGCGCCGAGCACGATGGCCGCGGCGGGCCGGATCGACGGCGACTTCCGCGCACTGTCGGTGTTCCGTACTGAACGGCAGCCGGAACTCGGTACGAGTTTCTGACGCGTAAGAGATATCAATGCCAGTTGCCTTATTGGTACGTACCAATAACTGGTGCGTACCAATTACTGCACAAGGATTGTCTTTACCGTGCGAACGTTTTCATCCCACGAATTCACACTGTGCCGCATTCATTGACCCGGCGGGTTAATCAGGCCTGGGACTCCTCGCCTGCGATCAGGCGGTTAAGAATGCTGACAGCCCCGTCCAAGGTCTCCCGCTCGGCGGGGGTGAGCTCGTCGAGTTTGCCCCGCAGCCAGGCCTCGCGGGCGCGCGCCTCGCCAGTGATCACCTGTTCACCCTCTTCCGAGAGGCTGACGATCACCTGGCGGCCGTCCGTCGGGTGCGGCGCACGCCGGACGAGGCCGAGGTCGGCCAGGGAAGCGATCACCCGCGTCATCGACGGCGGCTGCACCCGTTCACGGGCGGCGAGCTGCCCCGGAGTCAGCGGCCCGTCGTTCGCGAGCGCGTTCAATGCGGAGAGTTGCGTCAGCGAAACCAGGGAGTCACGCCGCCGCCCACGCAGATGGCGCGCGAATCGCACGGTGGCAAGAGACAGATCACCGGCGAGACGGTCGTCATTATCAGTCACGGCGCTAGAGTACATCCGACAGAATGTTTTGTGCGCATGAACCCCGAGGAGAATGTCATGGACGGCACGTCCGGTTCCGCGGAAGAAGCCGTCAGCGCCCCCGAACTTCCGCGATCCCTCACCGAACCGCAACCCGTTGTGATCGCCGGAACGGTACTCTTCGCCATTTCTCTGGTGATCACGCTGATCGCTCGCGACACCTTCGGCGCGGCGTGGATCGTCTGCGCCTGCGGAGTGGGCGTGGGCCTGCTCGGCGCGGCCGTGCTCACGGCCCAGCGGCGGGCGGCGCTGCGCGGGGACCGCGGCGCACAGCGCGGCCTGACCTGATCTCCGGCGCCATCCGCTGCGCGACCAGCAAACCCGCCGCCACCAGGGCGGCACCGATGAACCAGCCGGCGAGCACGTCGGTGAACCAGTGCGCTGCGAGATACACCCGGCTCAGGCCGATGGCCACCGAACCCGCCCCGGCGACGAGCAGCGGCCACCGCCGTCCGGTGAGCGCGGTGGCGGCCACCGCGAGGCACCCCAGTACCACCATCGAGTTCAGCGCATGCCCCGACGGGAAGCTCAGCGAGTCGATCTCGATGAGCCGCGGCGGGATGGCCGGCCGCTCCCTGCCGAAGGCCAGTTTCGTGACGAACATCACTCCCCAACCCGCGAGCGAAGTCGCGCCACAGTAGGCCGCCCAGGCGTAGCGACGCAGTCGCAGCAACACGAGCACACCGATGGTTGCGATTGCGATCAGCGACACCGTGTTTCCGAACGTCGTCACCACCCGCACCGCGGCGGTGAGGCCGTCGGTGCGGATCGCGACGACGGCATCGAGCACGCCGGAGTCGACCGGGTTCGGCCACTGGTCGGTCATCGATCCCCCGTCCGAATGGCGGCGATGTGCAACACGCCGGCCGCGTCGATCCAATACGGAACGGCGTACTCGGCGGAATCCGTCCGGACGGTCAGTTGTTCGTGCACTTCGATTTCCGGCGCCTCCGGGAGCTCACCGAGCAGCTGCGCGAGGGTGGCACCGGGGTGCATACCGCGGACGAACCGTTCCCCGCGGCCGACGACCTCCGCCCGGTACCGCTCGCTCGCCAACGGCAGGTCGAGCGACTCGGCGAGATCGGCCGCCTGCTCGATGCCACCGAAAACCATGGGAACGCCCAGGAACCGGAACTGCGGCCGGTCGAGCACCGCCGCGTCCCGTGCCGGCACCAGGGCGCCGTCCACCGTGCGCACTCGTTCCGGGAGCGCGGCCACGTGCCATCCGGCGATGCCGCGGTGCGCCGCCGCGACCACACCCGGCACGGGAGAGCGGGACGGATCGGCCATGGCGTCGGCGAGGGTCTGGGCGTCCGCATCGGAACGGACGCCGGTGAACAGCGCGGCGCGCAGGCGTCCGGCGTCCGGGTGCGTGCACGGATCGAGCAGGCCGGCGAACGTCTCGTCGTCGGGTGAGCGCAGCCGGCCCAGCGCGGTGTGGCCGTGCAGCCACCAGGCGGTGTAACCGGCCGGATCATCGAGCACCCCCGGCAGCTCCGCGAGCAACGCCAGTGCAGGCTCCCAGTGCTCCACCAGGTCCAGATCGCGGACGGCGATCAGTTCCCTCGGTTCGGCGGGCAACTGGTCCCACCACTGCTCGGCACCGTCCAGCGAGGGATCGGGGCCCTGCGGGTATTCCTCGCGCAGCACGCCGAAGCTCCATCCCACACCGATCGCACGCAGCGCGGTGGCCGAGTACCGCGCCGCGAAACCGGGATCGACCGTGCCGTAGGGATGGTCGTCGCCGAGCACGGCACGCAGCGGCGCATCGGCCGCGAGCAGTTCGTCGGCCGGGGCCAGTTCGCCGTCGGTGTCCGGCACCGGGAGCACGCCCAGCCATGCCGGACCGTCCGCGATCCCCTCGCCGGCGCAGGCGAGCACCGCCTCGGTGAGCGCGAGATCGTCGTCGGTCGCCCCTACCGCCCAGTCGATCCGGTCCACCTCGGCGCGCAGCGCGGGATCGGCGAGCAACTCGGCCGCGGTGCCGCGCCGCGCGCCGATCCGGTCGAGCAAGGGGTGTGCCGCAGCGGGGTGCACCACCCTCGCCCAGGTAACGGCGGCGAGGGCCTCGGCGTCGCGGCGATCGGCCGCGATCACCGCGCCGCGAGCACCGGTCACCACGCGGCCGTCGGCCAGCGGCACCGGCAGTGCGCCGAGCTCGTCGACCGGGAGCCGGGCATCCTCGAGCGCCGTGTACACCTGTGCGTACCAGGCGGGGTCGCGATCACGGGGCAACGCATCCGCGACATCGGCGGCGGTCAGTTCCCGCACCCCGAGCGACGCGAGCCGCGCGGCATCGGGCGCCGACGACAGCTCCGGCCCCACCAGGGGCAGAGCGTCGCGCAGCACCTCGAACAGCTCGTCGGTGAGACCGGGCAGCACCGCAGCGCGGTCGGGCCGCACCCCGCCGGGTAGCCACGGGCGCACCCGCAACTCGGCCTCGACGGCCGCGCGGAGGGCGGCATCGACCGGCCCGGCGGGCGGACGGCGTGGGGGCAGCAGGCCCATCGGATCCGGCTGCGCCGCCACGAATTCGGCATACCCCTGCGCCGCCCGCGCGATATCGGCGTCCGGGTGCAGCCGGCGCCGGTCCACCGTGGTGGGCAGATCGGCGATCACCCGCACGGGCAGGGTCAGCGGCTCGTCGGTGCGGGTCGGCGAATGCAGCCGGGTCTCGTCGGCGCCCCGCACCCAGCGGGCGTGCGGGCCCCTGCCGGTGGGCAGATCGGGGGCGGTGAAGCGCTCCCCCGCCACCGTGATGGTGGTCAGCGCCGGCAGATCCAGCAGCAGATCCGATGCCTCGGCGGCGAACTCCGCCACCAGCTCGCCACCCGCACCGAAGAGCACCACCTCCGTGTCGAATCCATCCGCCGGGGGCTCCTCGCACGGATAGGGCAGGCGCAACGCCGCCACCTCGTCGCGGCCGGCATCGGCCGCGGAGCGGGCCGCGGAGAATTCGATACCGCCGCCGGCAGAGCGGATCTGCACGTGATCGGTCACCGTGAGCACGGCCGCGAATCCCACCCCGAACCGACCGACCGCCGCACCGTCGGACTTGGGCGAGACCCGCAGCGCGGCCAGCGACCGAACGCCGGCAGCCGACAGCGGGGCACCGGTATTGGCGACGTGCACACCGTCGGCGGCAGCCCACACGGACAACTCCCCGGGCGCCGATGCCGCGGTCGCCGCATCGGCGGCGTTCTGCGCCAGCTCGACTGCTACCCGATCGCGATACCCGACGGTCACCAGATCGCGTTCGGTCGCGAGGTCCTCGGCGGCACGGGTGGGCGAATCACGCCAGGCGGCCAGTGTCGCGGCCCGCAGTTCGGCGGTGCCGAAGCGATCGGCGGGACGAACGGAGGGCACGCTAGGCCCGCTCGGCGGGCACCTTCTCGACCGCACCGTCGTCGTACGGCTCGTAGGCGGGGCTGCCCTGGCCCGACGGGGCCGGGACGCTCGAGTGCGCGCCGCATCCGTAGTGCGCGTGCACCACGTGGCCATCGGCGGAGAACTCGTTGCCACAGACTCCGAAGGACGCCCGCAGCGCACCGGCCAGCGGCAGGTAGAACGCACAGTCACCGCAGTGGTACCGCGTGGAGCGGGCCATCTCGGAATCAGGGCCGTACGGTCCCAGCGCCCAGCGTTCCGCGGCGTCGACCCGGCCCACGCGGCTCATCACGCGCTCGAGGTTCACGCCGATCTCACCGGCCACCGCATCGGCCTCGGGATCTCCGGAGAGCAGATAGCCGGGCTCGATCCGCGGATCGTCCTCCCGCGGCGGGAGCACATCTCCCGGATGCAGATCACCGGCGCGGACGCGCTGATCCCACGGCACCCATTCGGGCGCGGTGAGCGAGTCCGGTCCCGGCAGCAAGGCGGTCTCGGAGACGGTCGGCTCGCCGCCGGGGGTGGCGGCCAGCACGGCGCACCACTGCCAGCCCCGGTAGGCGGGGAGATCGGCCTCGAAATAGTGGGCCACGGCGAACTCGTCCTCGACGACGGTCGCGACGTGCGCGCCCACGGCTGCACCCTCGTCGGCCTCCAGCGCGGCGCGCGCGAGGTCGACCGCGGCGCCGGACTGCAATGCGGAAGTCACGCCCAAAGTGTGCCGTATCCGAAGCCCCGGTCGGCAACAGGGGCGGACGGGGGCACCGGCGCGTGTCGGCGGCATACGGAACAATGGGTGGAGTGAGCGGTCATCCGGGGCAGCAGCACTATCCCCCCGACGAGCCCCGGAGGCGTCCGGGGCCGGTTCCCCGTGCCCGGGTGGGCGCACCGTCGGGCGACGCGGCGCACGAGAACGCCGAGACCGGCCCGGCCCGGCCGCAGTACCGCACCAACCATCACCTACCGCCCCTCGACGAGACCCCGACGCCCAGCGAGCGCCGCGCCGCCGAGGAGGAGCAGCGGCGCGTGCCGCGCAAGATCACGGTGACTCGGGTGGCCGCGATGCGCAGCCGCGAGATCACCGAGGCCGGCATCAAGAAGTGGCACCGGGTCACCAAGGCCGACGGTGCCGACAAGTCCGGCCTCACCGCGCTGACCTATCCGGTGATCCTCAACAACGCCGTCGACGCCGCGCTCATGGTCGCGCTCGCGAACACCCTGTTCTTCGCCGCGGCCCAGGCCGAGTCCAAGTCGAAGGTGGCGCTGTACCTCCTGGTGAACATCGCCCCCTTCGCGGTGATCGCCCCCTTCATGGGGCCGCTGCTGGACCGGATCCAGCACGGCCGCCGAGTGGCGCTCGCGGCCAGCTTCGGCATCCGGGTGGGGCTCGCCGTGCTGCTCATCACCAACTGCACCTACGACTCGATCGCGAACACGGTGAACTTCGATCCGTGGGTGCTCTACCCGTGCGCGCTCGGGATGATGGTGATGAGTAAATCCTTCTCGGTACTCAAATCCGCGGTCACCCCCCGCGTGCTACCACCCCAGATCGATCTGGCCCGGGTGAACTCGCGGCTCACCCTGTTCGGGTTGGTCGTGGGTTCCGGTGTGGGTGGCGCGATCGCCGCCGCCGCCGAGTTCGGCCTGGGCCGCTCGCTGCACATGCCCGGCGCGATCCTGGTGCTCATGGTGTTCGCCGTGGCGGGCGCGGTGATGTGCATGCGGATTCCGAAGTGGGTGGAGAGCACCGCGGGCGAGGTGCCCACCACGATGACGTACACGGGCGCGATCGATCGCGAGGACACCGGCGGCCGCGCGAGCCTGGGCGCCGCGTTCAAGAATCTGCGGGTGCCGCTCGGCCGCAACGTGGTCACCGGTATCTGGGGCAACACCACGATCCGTGTGCTCACCGGCTTCCTCACCCTCTACATCGCGTTCTACTCCAAGGCGCAGCAGGCGTCCGGTACCGAGGCCTTCACCGCGCTGGCCATGGTCGGCGCGGTCGGTGCCGCGGCCGGCGTGGGCAACTTCATCGGCAACGGCATCGGTGCCCGGATGCAGTTGCCGCGGCCCGCGCGCATCGTCGTGCAGGCCACCATCGCGGCGACCGTCGGCGCGATCTTCGCGGCGGCGCTGTCGAACCTCGTGGTCATCACCGCCATCACGTTCCTCGCCTCGGGCGCCTCCGCGATCGGCAAGGTCTCGCTCGACGCTTCCATCCAGGACGACCTGCCCGACGAGTCGCGCGCCTCGGCCTTCGGCCGTTCGGAGACGGCGCTCCAGCTCGGATGGGTCGGCGGTGCGGCACTCGGCGTGTTGCTACCGCCTACTCTGTGGATAGGCTTTGCGACTGTAGCGGCCATCATGGTGGCGGGCACCGTCCAAACGGTGCTCACCTATCGAGGCGGGTCCCTGATCCCGGGCCTCGGCGGGAAGCGGCCGGAACACATCCCACCCACGATGAACGGGGACTAGATGATCAAGCCCAGCCGGAACCTGGTGATCGGCGGCGCGGTGTTCCTCGTCGCGGTGGCGGTGCTGTTCGCTTTCACCATCAACGCCGCTGTCACCAAGAACCAGGAGCCCGCGCCTCGGCCGGCGCTGAGTGCAGCGTCCGAAGGCACATTGCTCAAGGTCGCGCCCCTGCAGTACTGCGATGCCGAGGCGAATCCGCCGTCCTGCGACACCCCGGCGCGGCCCACGCGGCTCGCGGTCGAGCCCGGCAAGGCCATCGTGATCTCCCTGCCCGACTACATCACCGACCGCCCCTGGGACGTGACCATCCAGCGGTTCGACACCACCACGGGCAAGGCCTCGCTGGAGACCCGCACCCACGTCAAGCCGACCGAGGCCACGCTGGTCCTCAAGTCCACGGACCAACTGATCCTGGGCGCCGTCGAGATCCGCGTACCGTCGCCGGTGCAGGATGCGTTCGGCAATCTGGTCGCGCAGGCGGTGTGGGGTATCGACACGCTGCCCGACGGCCTGGTCGCCAACCAGAAGCAGTAGCAATGGACGAGGCCGAATGGGTCACCATCGCCGCGGCATCGCTATTGTTCCTGGTGCCGATCGTCGCCGTGATCGTGGTGAAATACCGGCAGAAGAAGGGCCTGTGGCGGGGCGGATTCCAGTCCTTCGATGACCCGAACAATCCGGCCCGGCAATTCAACGACCCGCCACCGCCGTCGCCCGACCGGGCGAACGTGCGGCGGCGTGACGAGTAGCTAGGAGTCGAGCTCGCGGGCGATCTCGCGGAGCACCTTGGCGATCTGCTCCGAGGCCTTGCGGTCGGGATAGCGCCCCTTGCGCAGCTCCTGCTGAACGCTGCCGTCCAACAGTTGGATCATGTCCTCGATCATGCCGTGCAATTCGTCCGCCGGGCGCCGGTTCGCGGCCGGCCGGCGGGTGCGTTGAGCCGCGCCGCCGCGCGCCACGCTCGGGGCGGGCTCGAGCACCGTCACGGTCAGCGCCTGCGGGCCTCGCCGGCCCGCGGCCATGCTGAACTCGACGCGCTGGCCCTGCTTGAGCTCATCGGTCCCGCTCGGCAGCGCGGACGATCGGACGTATACGTCCTCGCCGCCCTCCTGCGATAGGAAGCCGAAGCCCTTTTCCGCGTCGTACCACTTGACCTTGCCGGTAGGCACCTTGTCACCTGCTCCTGCGTACTGAACAACAAACGCGCCCCGCGATGACGAGGCGCAACTGTTCTAGTCTAGCTGTGTGGGCAAGTGGGAATCGGTTGTGGTGACGGTGGCGGCGATCCTGTTCGGGATCGGGCTGATCGCGCTGGCCGCGTTGTTCCTCACTCCGCTGCTCGACCACGGCGTGACCGCCCCGACCTGGGTGTACGCACTCACACCACTGGCACCGGTCGGTTTCATCGCCGGCGTCGTGGGTGTCGTGCTCGGCAACATCGCCGGGGACAAGGACGACTGAGGCCCCGGTATGGCTTCTCCCACCTCCGTCCCGACCGGCAGCACCTCCACCGGGAATCTGGTCGACCGCTATGGCCGCATCGCGCGGGACCTGCGGGTCTCGCTCACCGACCGATGCAATCTGCGCTGCACCTACTGCATGCCCGCCGAGGGCCTGCAATGGCTGGCCTCGTCGCATGTGCTCGGCACCGATGAAGTGCAGCGGCTGATCGGCATCGCGGTGCGCGATCTGGGGATCACCGAGATCCGGTTCACCGGCGGCGAGCCGCTGCTGCGCGCCGACCTCGCGGCCATCGTGGCGCATGCCGCCGCGCTGGAGCCCCGGCCGGAACTGTCGATCACCACCAACGGCCTCTCGCTCACCCGGCACGCGGAGCGACTGGCGGCGGCGGGTCTGGACCGGGTGAACGTCTCGCTCGACACCGTCGATCGCGATACGTACGCACAGGTCACCCGGCGCGATCGACTCGATGACGCCCTCGCCGGCCTGCGCGCCGCCGCCGATGCCGGGCTCACCCCGGTGAAGGTGAACGCGGTGCTCGGCCCCGGACGGATCGCCGACGCCCGGCCACTGCTGCGGTTGTGTCTCGAGGCCGGTTACGAATTGCGGATCATCGAACAGATGCCGCTCGATGCGGGACACACCTGGCAGCGCTCGTCGATGATCACCGCGGGCGACGTCCTGACCGAGCTGGGCCGGGAGTTCGAGCTCACTCCCGACGGCGCGCCCCGCGGCAGCGCACCCGCCGAGCGCTATCTGGTGGACGGCGGACCGTCGACCGTGGGGGTCATCGCCTCCGTCACGCGGCCGTTCTGCGGCGACTGCGACCGGGTCCGATTGACGGCCGACGGCCAGATCCGTACCTGCCTGTTCGCGACCGAGGAGACCGACCTGCGGCCACTGCTGCGCGGTGGCGGCTCGGACGCCGAGATCGCCGATGCCTGGCGGACGGCGATGCTGGGCAAGCAGGCCGGTCACGGCATCGACGACCCGGCCTTCCTGCAACCGCCCCGCCCGATGAGTGCGATCGGCGGCTGAGGGGTGCGGATCCGCTACTTCGCCGCCGCTCGGGCGGCGGCAGGCGTCGATGAAGAGGTCGTCGACGTTCCCGCCGGTGCCTCGGTGTCCGATATCGCCCGATTGCTCGGCGAACGCCATCCCGATCTCGTGACCGTCCTGAGACGGTGCAGTTACCTCCTCGACGAGGTCGCGGTCCGCGATGTGAACGCGCAGGCGAACGGCGTGATGATCGATGTGCTGCCGCCCTTCGCGGGCGGCTGACGAACCGCGTGACTTCCATCACAGTCGTAAATCACGAAGCGGTAACGGTTGGGCAACGCCCAGGATTCTGCTAGCGTCGCGGACGGTCATAGCAGCAGCTCGGACCGGATGGAGCAACCAGTTTCATCTCGCGTTCGTACCGAACAGATCCTTGCAGGCACGAGAGATGGGAAAACCCCTCAGCATGTCCGGTCGCCACCGTAAGCAGTCCACCACCGGCCGCACCGCAGCCAAGGTCGCCGCCACCGGCGCCCTCCTCGGCGGTGCCACCCTCGCCTTCTCGGCGCCCGCGGCGAACGCCGCGCCCGACTCCCAGTGGGATCAGGTCGCCAAGTGCGAGTCCGGCGGCAACTGGTCGATCAACACGGGTAACGGCTACCACGGCGGCCTGCAGTTCAGCCCGTCCACCTGGAGCGCCTACGGCGGCCAGAAGTACGCTCCCACCGCGAACCAGGCCAGCAAGGCCCAGCAGATCGCGATCGCGGAGAAGGTCCTCGCGGGCCAAGGTAAGGGCGCATGGCCCTCGTGCGGAACCGGCCTCGGCGCGGCGACCCAGCGCGACGTTCCCACCGAGTCGGCCGCCTCTCCGGCCAAGCCGGCCGTTCAGAAGCCGGCCGTCCAGAAGCCGGCCATTCAGAAGCCCGCCGCCCAGAAGCCCGCCGCCCAGAAGCCCGCTGCCCAGAAGCCGGCCGCCCCGAAGCCGGCCGTCAAGCCCGGTCAGTCGGTCAACGCGGCCTACATCCAGCAGGTCATCTCGCAGGCGCAGAACGGTGGCCAGCAGGTCGACCCGGCCGTGCTGGCGATGCTGCAGCAGGCTGCCGCCAAGGGCTACTGACCCCGGCACGCATACCGACCGAACGGGTCGACGGCTCCGGCCGTCGACCCGTTCGTCGTTGTGGGCACGGCCCACGGGCGGAGAATCGCCGCGACTCAGCCCAGGATCTCGGGTAACCGCTCCGGGAAGGTCGCGAGTTCGGGCAGCGCCTGACTGCGTCGAGCGAACCGGCGGGCGTTGCGGCCGTAGCTCGGATCGGCGAGCACCTTCTCGGTGGCCGCGGCCAGCTCGCCGGCGGTCACGGTCCACGGATCGAGCACGATCCCGGTGCCCAGCCTGTCGGCCTGTACCGAATTGAGCGGATGGTCTCCGAACAAGGGCAGCAACACCATCGGGACACCGGACTGCAGGGCCTCGCGGACGCCGTTGAAGCCGCCGTGCGTGATGAAGGCATCGCAAGTGTTGAGAACGGTCTGCTGGTCCACGAAGTCGGTGAGCACCACGTTCGGCGGCGGAGTGCGCACCTCGTGTCCGCCCGTGGCGACCACGGCGTACACGTCGAGTGATCCGAGCGCCTCGACGATCCGGTCGACGAGGTCCGTCGCGGCACCCAGTGAGGGCGCGACGGAACCGAGGCTCACGAGCACGAGCGGCCGGTCCGCGGGAAGGTCCGCGATGGCCGGATCCAGCGGTGCGAACGTCCGCGGCCCGGGTCGGAAGCAGTGGATCCCGGGCACGTGCTGCTCGGGCGGGTAGAAGTCGAGCGGAGTCTGGGCGATCCGCGGGCCCTCGGTGGCCGCGGCCGCGGGCGGCAGTCCGTGCAGTGAGCGCACCTCGTTCAGTACGTCCAGCACGCCGGGAAGCGAGGCGTCGAACATCGGGGCCACCTCGAGCGGCAGTTGCGGACAGCCCAGCACCTCGGCGGCGAGGTAGCCGCCGAACTCGGTGTTGTCGCGCACGATGAGGTCCGGAACGTCTCCGCTGAGTCGTTCGATCAGCGCACCGGCGCCGCGATGGCCGATGACGCCGATGAACGCGCGGGCGGATCGCCGCGGCGCGGCGGCGGTGAACCCGGTGAACGGGTACGGCTCCGCCGGCGGGACGTAATCGCGGACGGAGAAGTCGTCCTCACCCAGCGCCGGATCCGTGGCGATCTGCGCCATCGTCGGGATGCCGTCGAGCGCGAGCACGTCGAGCCCGTACCCGGCGACGATATCGCGGCCGTCCGCAGGCACGGCGACCGTGACGTCGTGCCCGGCGGCGCGCAGCGCGGACGCCGCGGGGAGGACGAACGGAACCAGATGGGAATAGCCGGCGATTCCCGTGACCAGAATCTTCACATTGCTAAGCATAGGCGAGTCGGACCCGGCGCGCCCAGGCCGATCAGGCGCAGCCGACCCATTCGTCGGTGCCGTCGGCGAACATCTGGTGTTTCCACACGGGCAGCGCCTCTTTCACCGCGTCGACCAGCCGCGCGCAGGTGGCGAAGGCCGCCGCCCGATGATCGGCGGAGACGGCGACCACGAGGGCGGCGTCACCGATCGCGAGCGGCCCGACCCGATGCGAGACCGCGACGGCGCGCACTCCCTCGGCCGCGACCGCTTCGCGCTCGACCACCTCGGCGAGGACACGGGCGGCGGTCGGATGGGCGGAGTACTCCAGCCGGGTCACCCCGCGGCCTCCGTCATGATCGCGGACGGCGCCGATGAAACCGACCACGGCGCCGGCCTCGGCGCGGGCGACCGCCGCCTCGTGGGACGGCAGGTCGATCGGGTCGCCGGTGACCTCCGCAAGCACCACGTCAGTCATGGTCTCCTCCAGGGATCTGATCGAGTGCGTGGCCGAGTACGCCGTCGAGGACGCCGAGGCCGTCGCGGACGCCGCCGGTGGAGCCCGGCAGGTTGACCACGAGGGCACTCCCGGCGATACCGGCGAGGCCGCGACTGAGCACGGCGGTCGGGACGGCGGGCAGGCCCGCGGTGCGGATGGCATCGGCCAGCCCCGGGATCTCGCGGTCGAGTTCGGGCCGGGTCTGTTCGGGGGTGCGGTCGGTCGGAGTGAGACCGGTACCGCCGGTGGTGAGGATCAGGGCGTCACCGCGGGCGACGGCGGCACGGATCGCGGCGCCGACCTCGTCGCCGTCGGGCACCACGACGGGGCCGGTCACGCCGAGGCCGCGCTCGACGAGCCACTCGACGATGAGCGGTCCGGTGCGGTCCTCGCGCTCCCCGGCGGCGGCGCGTGTGGAGGCGACGATCACCGTCGCGCTGCGGCTGGCCGCCGCGGTGTCGGTCCGGTCAGTCATCACGCGACCAGCTGCCGGTCTTGCCGCCCTCCTTGGTGAGGACGCGGATATCCGTGAGAACGGCGGCGGGGTCGATCGCCTTGACCATGTCATGCAGGGTGAGTCCGGCGACGGCGACGGCGGTGAGTGCCTCCATCTCGACGCCGGTGCGCCCGGTGCACTTCACCGTGGCGGTGATCGCGATCTCGGCACCGCCGGGTTGGAGGTCCACCTGCACACCGGTGACCGGTAGTGGATGGCACAGCGGTACCAGATCGGGAGTGCGCTTGACACCCATGATGCCCGCGATGCGAGCGGTGGCGAGGACGTCGCCCTTGGCCACCGCGTTCGCGGCGATCTTCTCGATCACCTCGGCGGTGGTGCGGAACACCCCGGCGGCCACCGCGGTGCGCGCGGTGGCGTCTTTCCCGGTCACGTCGACCATCCGGGCCGCCCCGGCCTCGTCGACGTGCGTCAGGTCCACGTCAGCGATTGATGCGCGTGCTCGGGTGCACGTAGGGGATGTGCGCCTGCGGGAAGGCGACATCGCCGAACGGCGACAGCGCGCCGACCAGCGGGGCGGCGAACTCGGACACCGCGTGGTCACCTTCGGCCGCGGGCCAGCCGTTGTCGACGTAGCCGGCCTTCTTCTTGTCGTTCGTGGTCTCAGACACGTCGCTATTCTGACATGCCCCGCCCTCTAGGCTGTATCGGTGAGCAGTAATACCGCCTCGACGGCCCCGGCGGCCCTCCTCGCGGAGTGGCTCCGCGGGCGGGACGATGCCCACATCACGGCACTGCTCGACGCCCGCCGCGATGTGGCCACTCCGGTCCCCGCGGGCTTCGGGGTGCTGTCCACCCGCTTGCTCAGCCCGGCGTCGCTGGGCCGGGTCGCCGAACGGCTCGACCTCCTCGATCTGGCCGTTCTGGAGCTGGTTCTGGCCGACGGCGGCACCGTCGACACGCTCGCCCGATCCCTGCGCGGACGGGCGCTGAAGAAGCAGGTGAGCGACTCGGTGGCGAAGCTCACGCGCCTGGCGTTGATCTGGGGCGAGGTGGAGCTGCGCACGGTGCCCGCCGTCCGCGAGGCGATGCCGTGGCGCACGGCGCAGCTCACCGTCGACTACCCCGAACCGGCCGAGCTGCCGGATCCCGGAACCGAGGAGCGAGCGTTGCTCGACCGGCTGGCCGAGGGGTCGCCGCTGGGCCGGACCGCCGCCGCGGCGCCGGGCACCTCTCCCGATCACCCGGTGCAGCGACTGCTGGCCGCGGGCCTGCTCATCCGGGTCGACCATCAGACGGTGGAGCTGCCGTGGGAGGTGCGAGCCCTCCTGCGCGGCGAACTCCCGCTGGGCGCATCGCTCAAGCCGCCCGCACTCGACGGTGCGCCCGTCGCGGGACTCGACGGCGCCGGTGCGGTCGCCGCGCTGGAGTTGCTGCGGCATGCCGACGAGGTGATTGCGGTGCTGGGGCAAGCACCGGCGGCGCGGGTGAAGGCCGGCGGCATCGGTATTCGCGAGGTGCGCCGGGTGGCGAAAGCCGCGGATCTGCCCGAGGAGCGGGCGGCGTTACTGCTGGAGCTGCTGGCGGCTGCGGGACTCATCGCCGAGGGCGAGCTCGTGGACAGTGACGATTCGGTGTTCGCGCCCACGGTGTCGGCGGATGAGTGGCTGCGGGCCGAGCCCGCCCCGCGGTGGGCGGTGCTGGCGCGCACCTGGCTGGAGTTGCGCCGGCAGCCGGCGCTGATCGGTACGCGGGGCGAGGAGGGAATCGTCGGGCCCCTGCATCGGGCCGCCCGGAGTTCGGTTGCGCCGCAGGATCGCCGGGCGGTGTTGGAGGCGCTCGCCGGCGCACCTGACGGGACCGCTCCCCCGCTACCGTCGGTGCACGCAGCGGCGCGGTACGTCCATCCGTCCTGGTATCGGCGACTCACGCTGGAGGCGATCGCGGGGATCTTCGACCAGGCGCAGGCGGTGGGGCTGGTGGCTGGGGGCGCGCTCACGGCGGCCGGGCGGGCGGCGCTGTCCGGATCGGATCTCGACGCGGCGATGGCGGCGGCGCTGCCGAAACCGGTGGAGGAGTTCCTTCTCCAGGCCGATCTCACGCTCACGATCCCCGGTCCCACGACCCACGGCTTCGCGGAATCCGTTGCACTGGTTGCCGATCTGGAGTCCGCGGGCGGCGCGGCGGTGTATCGAGTGACGGATGCGTCGGTGCGGCGGGCGCTGGACGCGGGGCGGACCGCCGCGGAGATACACGCCTTCTTCGCCGCGCATGCGGTGACGCCGGTGCCGCAGGGCCTGACCTACCTGGTCGATGATGTGGCGCGGCGGCACGGCGCGCTGCGCGCGGGGATGGCGGCGTCCTTCCTCCGGTCCGACGATCCGGCGTTGATCACGGCGGTCTTGGCCTCCCCGGTGGCGCAAGCATTGGCACTGCGGTCGGTGGCGCCCACGGTCCTGGTCTGCCAGTCCCCGCTCGCCGATCTGGTGGCGGGGCTGGCAACGGCGGGGTTCGCTGCGGCGGCAGAGGATTCGCGGGGCGTCGTGGTGGACCTGCGGCCGAACGCGATCCGGTTCCCGATACCGCGCCCGCGTCCTCCGGCGGCACAAGCCACGCTCGAGCAACTGCGGCAGGCGGCGGAGCAGATCCGACGGCAGGACTCTCCCGTCGACGAGCCGCGGACGACGGGACCGGAGTTGATGGCGCTGCTGCAATCCGCGGCGGGAGACGGACGCAGCGTGCGGCTGGGCTATGTGGACGCGAACGGCGTGTACACCCGGCACGTGGTGGTGCCCGAGTCGGTGCGGCACGGCCAGCTCACCGCGGTCGACGGATCTGCACCCCGCAGGTTCGCCCTGCATCGTGTGACCACTGCGGAGTTCGTCGACTGAGTCACACCAGCTCGCCGCGTTTTCGGGTGAGGTAGGCGCGCTCGGCCGGATTTCCCGCCGCGGCGATCGCGGCCTCGTAGTCGACCTTCGCCTCGGCGGTGCGCCCGAGCCGGCGCAGCAGGTGCGCCCGCGTCGCGTGCCACGCGTGATAACCGTCCAGCGGCAGTGGATCGACCAGGGCGAAGGCCACCTCGGGCCCGTCCAGCTCGCCTACCGCGATGGCCCGGTTGAGTGCGACGATCGGCGACGGGTCGATCGCGATCAGCTGATCGTAGAGCGCTACTACCTGGGAATAGTCGACCGACTCGGCGCTCGGGGCGTCGGTGTGAACGGCGCCGATCGCGGCCAGAATCTGATACCGGCCGGGGCGGTTGATGTCGAGACACTCGCGGACCAGGCGGTGGCCCTCGGCGATGACGGCGCGATCCCAGCCCGCGCGATCCTGTTCGTCGAGGGGTACCAACTGGCCGCCGCGGACGCGCGCTTCGCGGCGGGCGTCGGTGAGCAGCATCAGCGCGAGCAGACCGGTCACCTCGGGGTCGTCGGGGAGGAGATCGCGGAGCAGGCGCGCCAGCCGGATCGCCTCCGCGGTGAGGTCGGTCCGGAGGGGCTCACCGTCTCCGGTAGCGAGATATCCCTCGTTGAACACGAGGAAGAGCACCGTCAGCACGCCGTCGAGCCGGGCGGGGAGGTCGGCGGCGTCGGGGATGCGGTACGGGATGCGAGCGGCGGCGATCTTCTTCTTGGCCCGAGTAATGCGTTGCCCCATCGTGGTTTCGGGCACCAGGAAGGCACGCGCGATCTCTGGCACCGTCAGGCCGCCGAGCAGGCGCAGAGTCAGAGCGACCCGGGACTCGGGAGCGAGTGCCGGGTGGCAGCAGGTGAAGACCAAGCGCAGACGGTCGTCCTCGATCGCGCCGATCGGTTCGGGGTCGGAGTCGTCGTGGATCATCGCAGCCGCCCTGTGTTTGGCATCGCGGTGGTTCTCGCGCCGGATCCGGTCGATCGCGCGGTTGCCCGCGGTGGTGGTGAGCCAGGCGCCGGGGTTCGGCGGGATACCGGAGGTGGGCCATTTGTCCAAGGCGGCCAGGATCGCCTCGCCCGCCGCTTCCTCGGCGATGGTGATGTCGCCGAAGCGGCGCACGAGCGAGGCGATGACCCGGCCGTACTCCTCGCGGAAGACCCGCTCGAGCGCGATGCTGGAGTCGGTCACGCCAGCCCGTCGAAGGCGCGGACCTCGACGGTGCCGCCGCAGGCCTTGGAGCCCTCGGCGGCGAGCCGCAGCGCGACGTCGAGGTCGGGGGCGTCGATCACCCAGAAGCCGCCGATCAGCTCTTTCGATTCGAGGTACGGGCCGTCGGTGATGATCGGCTTGTCGCCGCGCCCGTCGACGACGGTGGCGGTGGTCGCCTCGGCGAGCCCTCCCGCGAATACCCAGTAACCGTCGGCCTTGAGCTGCTCGTTGAAGGCGTCGGTGCGCGCGAACGCCTCCTCCATCGCCTCCTTGGTGCCGTAGTCGCCGAAGTCGCCGCGCTCGACGGGGCCGTGTACGGAGAGCAGGTAGTGCGTCATGATCTTGTTCCTCTCGGTCGTCGGGCGGTCCGGTGGCCGCCCTTCACCCTCACTACGAACGCTGGCGTACCGATACGACACCACCCCGGGAAAGTTCTCGCAGCGGCGATGTCGAAATCCGTCGGCCCCGTTCGTGGAAGGGGTAGGACGCGCCCGCCCGGGCACCGTCACCACCGCTGAGGAGCACGCCATGATCACCGCCACCGCACCCGCCCGCACCGACAGCCTGCCCGTGTGGAAGCACGGGGTCGCCGCCGCCGTCGCCGCGTCGGTCGCTACCACCGTGATCGCCGCGGTCGCGTCCGCCGCGGGCGTCACCTTCGCCGGGCCCGACGGTTCCGCCATCCCCCTGCTCGGGTTTGCGCAGCTCACGATGATCTTCTCGCTGATCGCCGTGGGCATCGCCGCCGTGCTGGCGCGGCGCGCGCGGCACCCGCGCTCGACCTTCGTGCGCACCTGCGTGGTGCTGCTCGTGCTGTCCGTCGTGCCCGATGTGACCTTCGGCTTCGACGTCGCGTCGGCCGCGGTCCTGATCGTCACGCACGTGGTCGCGGCCGCGATCGTCGTGCCCACGGTCGCGAGTCGTCTCGCCCTCAATTAATTGACTGACTGCTCAGTTATATATATGGTCGGGGCATGGCCCGCACCGTCGACCCCGCGCTCACCGCACGCCGCCGCGCCGCCATCCTGGCCGCAGCGGCCGCGGAGTTCTCCGCCGCCGGTTTCGAGCGCGCCCGCGCGAGCGATATCGCGGCCCGGGCCGGGGTCAGCTCCGGCACCGTCTTCTACTACTTCACCGATAAGGCCGGCCTGTTCCGCGCCCTGTTCGGCGGCGATATCGAGCGCTACGAACACATGCGCGCCCGCGCGTTCGCCGAGGCCGATCCGGCCGACGGCGTGCGACTGATGCTCGACGCCCTCACCGACAGCGCGACCGATCCGGTGGCACCCGGCCTGATGGCCGAGCTGATCCGCCGCATCGGCGCCGATCCCGAGCTGGCCGAGATCGTCGCCACGTCGGACGGGATCGCGCGCGACACGCTCGCCGAGCTGATCGGCCGGGGGCAGGCCAACGGCACCGTCGACCCCGCGCTCGACCCGGCCCACGCCGCGATGTTCCTGATCTCGATCACCGACGGCGCGCACCTCGCCGGCGGTGACGTCCGGCCGGACGTGCAGCGCGCCGCGTTCGCCTATCTCGCACCGGAGGGAGCGTCATGACCACCACCGAGCAGACCCGGGTCGGGCTGCCACACGCCCTGCAGGCGGCCGTCGTCATCGCCACCACCGCGGCCGGGGCCGTCCTCGGACTGATCGTGCGGGGCCTCGTCTCCTGGTTGGAGCGCACCGTGGACGGGTCGCCGGGCCCACTGCGGATCGCCGCCCAACTCCCCACCGGTGTCGCCGTCGGCGTGCTCGCGATCGCAGGCCTGATCGGCGGGTTCGTACTGCTGGGGATGTGGCAGAACGAGGTCGCGCGACTCACGGTCGCGAGCGATCACCTGGAGGTCGAGGCGGGCGGTCACCGCCGCTGGATCGACGCCGACGAGGTGGGGGAGGTATTCCTCGGGCGGGGCGGCGAGCTGACGATCCTGGACCGACGGGGCGGCCTGCTCGCCGCCGCGAGCACCGACGGGGTGCCCACAGGGAGGATCGCCAGGGCCCTCGGCGACGCCGGTTACCCGTGGCGCGGGAACGCCGATCCCTACGAGGGCGACTACACGCGCTTCGTGCAGGGCCGCGGTGATGCGGCTCCCGACGTGGCCGACCTGCTGCGCGAGCGCGCCGTGGCCCGCGCGGAGAAGCGCGGCCCCACAGCTCACGACCTGCGGCTGCGCCTCGGCGAGCGTGGCGTGGTGGTGCGCGATAACGGCGACGAGCAGGAATTCCGTCTCGCGCGGCACAATGGATAGATGACCGACGGACCCCTCATCGTCCAGTCCGATAAGACCCTCCTGCTGGAGGTGGACCACGACCAGGCCGATGCGGCCCGTGCCGCGATCGCGCCTTTCGCCGAACTGGAACGTGCACCGGAGCACGTGCACACGTACCGGGTGACGCCGCTGGCGCTGTGGAACGCGCGGGCCGCAGGGCACGACGCGGAGCAGGTGGTGGACGCTCTGGTCACCTTCTCCCGCTACCCGGTGCCGCAACCGCTGCTGGTAGACGTGGTCGACACCATGAGCCGGTACGGCCGGCTGCAACTGGTGAAGAGCCCGGTGCACGGGCTCACCCTGGTCTCGCTGGATCGCGCGGTGCTGGAGGAGGTGCTGCGGCACAAGAAGATCGCGCCGATGGTGGGCGCCCGCATCGACGACGACACCGTGGTGGTGCACCCGTCCGAGCGCGGCCACCTCAAGCAACTGCTGCTCAAGGTGGGCTGGCCCGCCGAGGATCTCGCCGGTTACGTGGACGGCGAATCGCACCCCATCGCGTTGGACACGGAAACCGATCCGTGGGAGCTGCGCGACTACCAGAAGACGGCGGCGGACTCGTTCTGGCTGGGCGGTTCCGGTGTCGTGGTCCTGCCCTGTGGCGCGGGTAAGACGATGGTGGGCGCGGCTGCCATGGCGCGAGCGCAGGCCACCACGCTGATCTTGGTGACGAACACGGTCGCGGGACGGCAGTGGAAGCGGGAGCTGCTGGCGCGCACATCGCTCACCGAGGAGGAGATCGGCGAGTACTCGGGCGAGAAGAAGGAGATCCGCCCGGTCACCATCGCCACGTATCAGGTGCTCACGCGGAAGTCGAAGGGCGAGTACAAGAACCTCGACCTGTTCGATTCGCGGGACTGGGGCCTGATGATCTACGACGAGGTGCATCTACTGCCCGCGCCGGTGTTCCGGATGACCGCCGACCTGCAGTCCCGCCGGCGCCTGGGCCTCACGGCGACGTTGGTACGCGAGGACGGCCGCGAGGGCGATGTCTTCTCGCTGATCGGACCCAAGCGCTACGACGCACCGTGGAAGGACATCGAGGCGCAGGGCTGGATCGCGCCCGCGGACTGCGTCGAGGTGCGGGTGACGCTCACCGAGAACCAGCGGATGCAGTACGCCACCGCCGAGCCCGACGAGCGGTACAAACTGGCCTCGACCGCACCCGCGAAATCCGCTGTGGTGAAGGCGATCCTGGAGCGGCATCGGGGCGCGCAGACGCTGGTGATCGGTGCGTACATCGATCAGTTGGAGGAGCTGGGCGCCGCGCTCGACGCCCCGGTGATCCAGGGCTCCACCAAGACGAAGGAGCGCGAGGCGCTCTTCGACGCCTTCCGTCGCGGCGAGATCTCCACGCTGGTGGTGAGCAAGGTGGCGAACTTCTCCATCGATCTACCGGAAGCCTCGGTGGCCGTGCAGGTCTCGGGCACGTTCGGGTCGCGGCAGGAGGAGGCGCAGCGCCTGGGCCGGCTGCTGCGCCCCAAGCACGACGGTGGCACGGCGCACTTCTACTCGGTGGTCTCGCGCGACACCCTGGACGCCGAGTACGCGGCACACCGGCAGCGCTTCCTCGCCGAGCAGGGCTACGCCTACCGGATCGTCGATGCCGACGATCTGCTCGGCCCCGCTGTCGGCGAAACCGCGGACTGAGCGACTACTGCTCGGGGCAGGGATCGAGCGACCCACTCGGATCTCGCCGCACCGTCACCTCCGCATCGAACGGGCGGCACGGGCACCAGCCACCGCGAGTGACGGGCGTGCGGGCCCGGTCGACGACGATGCTGCCGTGCAGCGTGCCGTCGGCACCCCAGTGCAACACGTCGTGAGTCCAGGGCTCCATGAGAATGAAGTGCCGCTCGTACATCTCCACGTGGGTGCGCCGGTATTCACCGAATCGCTTCGCGACGGCCCGCAGTAGCCCACTCGTGCGCTCGAATCCCATGACACCCCGTCCCTTTCATACCCGCCGGATGATGTGCATCGATCTTCGGCGACGGGATTCGATAGGTCCAGCGAGTATTTCTACCGCCATTCGGTGAGATCTCTTAACAATCACACCCGACGCCTCGACCAGCGAACCGATGCCACGAATGGCATTGCACGACAGGATCACCGAGAGTAATATCGAACATATGAGCTACGATGACGCATTCGATCTCGGACGGCGGGTCACACGGCCGCTGCCGTCCGAGTTCGCCAGTGCGTCGGGGCTCACTCCGGCTGGTGCCGTCGCGCGGCTGCGGGCGATCGCCGCGGAGGCGAATCGATTGGAGGCGGAACGGCACGCCGTGCTCTCACAGCTGTACCTGCTGCGTGATGATGGCCGCGCCGTCCGCGCGGAATCCAACCGCCGGTTCGTGGACGACTGGGACGAGCTGATCGCCGAATGCGGTGCAGCGCTGGGCGTCGGGCGTGGCGCGGCGTCGGCTGCCGTGCATCGCGCTATTGATCTGCGCGAACGGTTTCCGCGGGTGTTCGAACTGTTCGCCCGCGGTGCGATCGGCATGCCGCAGGTCCGGGCGGTTCTCCGCACGGCGATCGCTGTCCTGGACGACGAGGTGGCCGCCGCGCTCGACGGGCGGATCGCCGGGTGGTTCGAGGCCCGGCTGGACCAGCCGGGAACGGTTCTCACCGGCCCCACGGTCGAGCAGGCCGCCACCACCATCCTGACCAGGCTCGATCGCGAAGCGGTGCCCGAGAAACCGTCGGTCGCACCCGCCGCCCGGCTCGAGTTCCACGCCCGCACGGACGGCGCGGTCGATCTCGAGGTGGTGATGAGCAAGGCTGAGGGCATTCGACTGTCGAAGTCGATCGCCGAGATGGTGCAGACGGTGTGTCGCAATGACGGCCGCACCTCGGCGCAGCGCCAGGTGGCCGCTCTGGTCGCGCTGGCCGAGGGCTACGAAACCCTTGGTTGCCAGTGCCCCACCGAGAATTGTCCTAACCGCGAGGCACGCCCGCGCAATGGTGCCGTCGCGCAGCAGCTCAAGGCGCTCGCCGTGATCGTGCTGAACGAGTCGGATGCGGTCGCGTCGGGTTCTCCGGCACCGGAGTCGGCCGAGCCGGGTGGCGCCGTGGTCCTCACGGACGATCCGGGGATATCCGGCCCGGTCACCGCCGCGCAGGCGCGGGCACTCATCGACTCGTGCGCCACCTCGGTGCGGGTGCTCGGCCGCCGCGATCCGGTCACCGGGAAGATCCACGTCAGGGGCGCATCCGGGTACCGGCCCACGCAGTACCAGCTACTCGTGCTCCGACTGACGTATCCCACCTGCACCTTCCCCGGCTGCTCGGTGCCCTCGTCGGCGTGCCAGATCGACCACGTCACCGAGTACGACCACCACGAGTCCGCGGCGGGCGGCCGCACCGAGATCGGGAACCTGGTTCCGCTCTGCGGTTTCCACCACCGGATCAAGACGGAGACGGGCTGGCTTTCTGATGTCCTGCCCGACGGCGGTGTCGAATGGCACCACCCCACCGGCGCCACGTGGGTGGTGCCGCCCGGTTCGGCGCGCGATCTCTTTCCCGGGCTCGGCACGCTGGCCTGGGACACCTCTGCCCGCGACACGGAGCGCGAGGACCGTGGGGCCGAGCGCCCGACATCCGGTGGGTTCGGCGGCCACGCCCGCCGTCGCGCCGCGCAGCGCAGGCGTCTGCGCGCGATGCACCGCCGCCTCCGGCACCTGCGAGCCGCGCGGAAGACGCAGGAACAGGAAGCCGCGCTCCGCGAGGCCGCGAGTAGTCTGGGCCACGAACCCGACAGCTTCCTGCCGGCTGCTCCCCCGTTCTGAGCCGCATCAACGCCGCCTTTGCAGTGCAACAACTTTCCCACCGCCCCACGGTGTGCCGATCCGTGACTACCCTGGCCCACGTCCACCCGCCCGGGCAGTTCCCCAGATCGGAGAAGACACATGCGCATCACCGTGCTCGCCGCAGCCACCGGCGCCGCCGCCCTGCTCACCCTGACCGCGGGTTGCTCGAACGATACGGAACCCACCGCACCGTCGAGCACCCTACAGACGCCCTCCTCGATATCCCCGAGCAGCGTGCAACGCGAAGCGCCGGTCCAAACGAAGACCGTCACGGTGCCGCCCCCGGCGCCCACCGTTCCCGAGAAGCCCGGACAGCCCGCGCAGCCCGGGAATCCCACCGGACCGGGTAACGAATACGACGTGCCGTGCACCGGTGGGCCGGACGAGGGCACCATCTGCACGAATCCGAATCACGGTGCGGGCGACGACCCCCACGGCACCGGCGCCCCGCACTCCACCACCACGAAACCGCGCTAGCGGTACCTATAACCGCCGCAGGGCAGCCCGCGCGGCATGCAGGCCGACCATGCCGTGCACACCGGGCCCGGGCGCAGCAGCGGCCGAGCACAGGTACACCCCGTCGGTCAGACGGTAGGGGTCGAACAGTGTCGGCCGCCGGATCAGCTGCGCGGGAATCGCGGCGCCGGCGGCGATATCGCCGCCCACCAGGTTCGCATTCGACGCCTCCAGTTCGGCGGGGCCCACCGACCGGGCCTCGACGATCCGCTCGCGCACGCCGGGTGCGTACCGCTCCACCTCGGTCACGATCGATTCGGTGAGATCGCCGGGAAAGCCGTTGGGGCAGTGCACATACATCGATACCGGCACCCATGAACCCGCAGCCCGGGATGGATCGGCCAGGTACTGCTGGGACAGGATCATCACCGGGCGCTCGGGCATCCTCCCGCGATTGACCATCTGCTCCTTGTGAGCGATCTCGCGGGCGGTGCCGCCCAGGTGAACGAACGCGGCAGACCGCAATTCCTCCTGTAACCAAGGGATCCCACCGTCGATCACCAGATCTACCTTGAACGCCGCGGGGCCGAACCGCCACCGTCGAACACGCCGCCGCAGCCACCCCGGGGCTCGCTCACCCAGCAGGTCGAGGGCGCCCGGCACGCCGGTGTCGAGCATGACGAGGTCGGCGTCGGGAAGCCGGGTGACGCGCTCACCGGTGCGGATGGTGCCTCCGTGCCCCTCGACGATCCGTGCCAGCGCGTCCGGGATCGCCTGCGAGCCGCCGATCGGCACCGGCCAAGGCCGTACCCCGGCCAACAGGTAGCCGAGCGACGATGTCATCGGCAGGTGCTGCGGCACCATCCCGTGTGCCGCCACCCCGGCGAACACGGCGCCGCCCACCCGGCCGAGCGCCGCTGCGGTCACCGATGCGGGCGCCATGAACCGCGGACCCCACCGCATCGCCGCCACCGGATGCGTCGGCAATGCGGGCAGTGGACCGAAGAACGCGGCCATCACATCGGGCCCGCAGTCGGGGACGTCGGCGAGCGTCCCCAGCGTGCCCGGCCCGGCTCCGTCGAACAGCGGGTGTGCCATATCGAGTGGGGCGGTACCCCACTGCACGTCGAGGCCCACCTCGCGCAGGGCCGGGGAGGCGTACGCGAGAGGGTGCCCGGTCGAGAATCGGTCGACCACGGTGCCACGCAGCTCATCGGACCGACACGCTCCTCCGATGGTCGGCTCGGCCTCGATCACAGTCACATCGAGGCCCTCGCGGGCCAACACGGCGGCCGCAGTGAGCCCGTTGGGGCCGGATCCGACGACGACGGCGGAGGTCATTGCTCCACAGTAGCCAGCGCGGCGATACCGTTGGGCCATGCGCACCGTCCACCGCCTCCGGCCCTTCATGTCCACGATCTTCGCCGAGGTCTCGACGCTCGCGGTGGAGCACGATGCGGTCAACCTGGGTCAGGGGTTCCCCGACACCGACGGCCCCGCCGGCATGCTCGCCGCGGCGAAGACGGCCATCGACGGCGGGATGAACCAATACCCGTCCGGCGACGGCCTTCCGGAGCTGCGCCGCGCCGTCGCCGCCCAGGTGCAGCGCGACTACGGCCTGGGCTACGACCCGAACGGCGAGGTATTGGTCACCGTCGGCGCGTCCGAGGGGATCGCGGCCGCCGTGCTGGGCCTCGTCGAACCCGGCCGCGAGGTGATCCTGATCGAGCCCTTCTACGATTCCTACGCCGCGACCGTGGCGATGGCCGGCGCACACCGCGTGGTCGTGCCGCTCGTCGAAGACGCCGGACGGTACGCCCTCGACCCCGCGATGCTCCGGGCGGCCGTCACCGAGAAGACGGCGGCGATCATCGTCAACTCCCCGCACAATCCCACCGGCACGGTGCTCTCGCACGAAGACCTGCAGCTCGTCGCCGCTGTGTGCGTCGAACGCGATCTGCTCTGCTTCACCGACGAGGTCTACGAGCATCTGCTCTTCGACGGCCGCGTGCACACACCGCTCGCGACGTTCGAGGGCATGCGCGAGCGCACCGTGCGGATCTCCGGTGCCGCGAAGTCCTTCAACGTGACCGGCTGGAAGGTCGGCTGGATCACGGCGCCGCGCGAGCTCGCGGACGCCTGCCGGGCGGCCAAGCAGTGGCTCACCTTCACCGGAGCGGCGCCGTTGCAGCACGCGGTGGCCCATGCTCTCGACTCCGAGGGCGCGTGGCTGGCCCAGCTCGCACCCGATCTGCAGGCCAAGCGCGACCTGCTCACCTCGGCGTTGCACGAGACCGGATTCACGGTGCATCCGGCGGAGGGCACGTACTTCGTGTGCGCCGACGCCCGGGGGCTCGGCTACGACGATGCGGGCGCGCTGTGCCGCGAGATGCCCGGGCGGATCGGGGTGGCCGCGGTGCCCGTGAGCGCACTGGCCGACGACCACGCCCGCTGGGGGCACCTGCTGCGGTTCGCATTCAGCAAACAGGCCGATGTGCTGGCCGAGGGAACCCGCCGCCTGGCCGCACTCGGCGGCCGGACGCGGTGATCAGGCGAACGCGGGGATGACCTCGCGTTCGAACAGCTCCAGACCTGTTCGGTCATAGGCGATCTCGGGGAAGTAGCAGATGGCATACGTCATGCCTTCGGCCTCGAGTCGCTTGAGGTTGGCCACGATATCCGCCGGGGTACCCACGCCCGGCATACCGAGGAAGCTGCCCATCGTGGCGTCGACCGCTGCCTCGGGGGCGTGGTCGAGCAACCGGTTGCGGGTCTCGTCGAGCCGGGTCTGCACGTCGCGGGCGGCCTCACCGATCGCGATGTTGTAGTTCGCCGAACGGGTGATGGCATCGAAATCGGTGCCCACCTCGGCGCAGTGCTGCCGCAGGATCTCCGATTTGTGCGTGAAGCCCTCGAAGGTGCCGTCGAAGTTGGTGTACTGCGCGTACTTCGCGGCGATCCGCAGCGTCTTCTTCTCGCCGCCGCCGGCGATCCACAGCGGGGGGCCACCGGCCTGCAGCGGCCGCGGCTCGCAGATCGCGCCGTCCACCTGGTAGTACTTCCCGTCCAACGTGGCCACACCGTCGGTCCAGGCCTGCCGCATGATCTGCACGCCCTCGTCGAGCCGGCCGAGTCGTTCCCCGGCCGACGGGAAACCGTAGCCGTAGGCGCGCCATTCGTGCTCGTACCAGCCGCCGCCGATACCCATCTGGGCACGGCCGCCGGAGATCAGGTCGACGGTGGCGGCGACCTTGGCGAGGTAGGCGGGGTTGCGATAGCTCATGGCCGTGCACATCTGCCCGAGCTTGACGGTGGTCGTGGTGGCGGCGAAGGCCGACATCAGCGACCACGCCTCGTGCGTGGCCTCGCGGCTGGGGACCGGAGTGGTGTGGAAATGGTCGTACACCCACACGGAGTCCCAGGGGCCGGCATCGGCGTGCTGGGCCAGGCCGTTCATGACGGACCAGTGGTCCGCCGGGTCGATGCCGACGAGGTCGAAGCGCCAGCCTTGCGGGAGGAAGAGTCCGAATCGCACGTCTCAACCCTACGGAGGCCGCACCGGAATTGTCAGTCGGTCCCCGTATCGTGCCGGGCGATGCAGGATTCGCTGTTCGACGTGGCCGGGCATCGCCGAGACCTGGGCGACGGTGCCTGGCTCGACGTGCGCACCGGGTGGCAGTCCGATCCGGACGGGTTGTTCTCCGCGCTCGCTCGCGATGTGCCCTGGGTCGCGGAGCGCCGTCGCATGTACGACCGCACGCTTCCGGTACCGCGGCTCCTGCGCTACTACGACAGCGGAGTGGCGCTGCCGCATCCGGCGCTGGCAGCCGCGATGGCGGAGTTGACGGAGATGTACTGGGACGATCTGCACGAACCCTTCACGTCGGTGGGGCTGTGCCTGTACCGGGATGGCGCGGACTCGGTGGCCTGGCATGGCGACACCATCGGACGGGGCGCCACGCACGACACCGTGGTCGCGATCGTCTCGCTCGGTGCGGCCCGCCCGTTCCTGATGCGCCCACGCGGTGGCGGGGCGTCCACCCGGCTCACCGTCGGCCACGGCGATCTGCTGTCCATGGGCGGTTCGGCGCAGCGCACCTGGGAGCACGCCGTGCCGAAGGTACCGGCGGCCGGACCGCGGATCAGTGTGCAGTTCCGCGCCGCCGGAGTGCGCTGAGGGGCAACCGACGCATTCGAGCACTGGTCATTACCGGATGTGCCAAGATGTAGTTATGCCCGCGAACGACGCCCGGGCGGACCGCCCGCGGCGATGATCTCGGACGGTCCGGTACCCAAACACGAGCAGCTGCGCTCCCTCCTCGAGAAGCGCTGTGCGGCAGAGCTCGCCCCCGGATCCGCCCTGCCCAGTGAGCGGCATCTGTGCGACGAATACGGGGTCTCGCGGATCACCGTCCGGGAGGCGCTCCGGCAGCTGGTCGCAGACGGAACACTGGTGCGAATCCGCGGTAAGGGCACCTTCGTCGCCGATCACCCCGCCCGGTCCCGGCTGCATCTGGCGTCGTTCCACGAGGACATGCGCCGGCTGGGCCGCGTGCCGTCCACGACGGTGCTGCTGACCGAACTGCGGGTGCCGCCACCGTCGACCATATCGGCGCTGGGGCTGCGCGCCGCCGATCGCGCCTTCCACATCAAGCGCCTGCGCCTGGCCGACGGCGTGCCGATCTCGGTCGACGACGCCTGGTATCCCGAGTACGTCGCGCCCGGTCTCGCCGAACACGAACTGACGCAGTCGATCTACCAGTTGCTCCGCGCCGAGTACGAGCGGGCCATCGATCACGCCGAGCAATCGATCGGGGCGACCGCGGCCGACGGTGAGCTGGCCAGTCTGCTGGAGGTTCCCGCCGGGGCGCCGTTGTTGGCCTTCGACCGGGTCGCCTTCTCCGGCACGGTCCGCGTGGAGCACTGCTACTCCTGGTACCGATCCGACCGCTATCAGGTACAGATGACGGTCACCGACCCCGGCTGACGAACCCGCACCGCGTGCCACCGTCGCCGCGCGGCATGGTTCGATCCGTAGTAAGGGACCGATCCGCGATAGGAGCACGCCATGCTGACTACGAGATTCACCGAGACCTTCGGCATCGAACACCCCGTCGTCTGCGGCGGTATGACGGGCGTGGGTACAGCCGACCTGATCGGTGCGGTGGCCAACGCCGGCGCTTTGGGCTTCATCACCGCGCTCACGCAGCCCTCACCGCAGGCGCTCGCCGACGAGATCGCGCGCTGCCGGGAGGTCACCGACAAGCCGTTCGGCGTGAACCTCACGATCCTGCCGACGATCGATCCGATCCCCTACGACGAATACCGCGCCGCGATCATCGACAGCGGCGTGAAGATCGTGGAGACGGCGGGCAGCAACCCCGCCCCGCACCTGCCCGCATTCCACGACGCCGGCGTGAAGGTGATTCACAAGGCGGTCAGTGTGCGGCACGCCAAGAAGGCGCAGCAGCTCGGCGTGGATGCGGTCAGCATCGACGGCTTCGAGTGTGCGGGCCATCCGGGCGACGACGACATCCCCGGCCTGGTACTGATCCCGGCCGCCGCGCACGAGATCGACATCCCGCTCATCGCCAGCGGCGGCATCGCGACCGGCGCCGGACTGGTGGCCGCGCTCGCTCTGGGCGCAGATGCGGTGAACATGGGCACCCGGTTCATGGCCACCGATGAGGCACCGATCCACCCCAACGTGAAGGATCAGATCGTCGCGAACAGTGAGCTGGACACCCGGCTGGTGTTCCGCGAGTTCCACAACACCGCCCGTGTGGTGCGCAATTCGGTGTCCGACGAGATCGCCGAGATCTCGGCACGGCCCGGCGCCACATTCGAGGACATCGCGGCGCTCGCGAGCGGCAAGCGGGCCCGCGAGCAGGTCTACGCCGAGGGCGATGTCGAGGGCGGTATGTGGTGGGCCTCCCAGGCACAGGGACTGATCCGCGAGGTCGCGAGTTGCCAGGCGGTGGTCGACGCGATCATGGCCGAGGCCCGCGAGATCATCACCGGCCGGCTCACGAAGACCGTGGGCTGACCGTCAGTCGAAGGTGAAGCAGGTGTCGCAGAACGCGGTGCCCAGCGGTGTGATCTCGATCCGTCGGCGGATGGTCTTGGCGTAACGACCCGCGTTGCCCAGCGCCTCGACCACCATCGGCTGCACCTGCAGCAGCTCGTAGCGCTGCACCTCGACCTGCTCCTTGGAGAACCAGATCAGGCCCAGCCGGTGCAGGTTCCCGAGGTACTCCGCGATCCGGTCCTGTCGGCGGCAGCCGGCCACCTCGGCGATCATCGACAGGCCTGCGGCGACGGTTTCCGAGCCCACGCCGAACGGGCGGTTGGTGCGCACGTCCACGCTGGGCTGCGCGCCCTCGCGGCGCAGCAGCCGCAGGATCCGCGCCTCGTCGGGCGCCAGCTGCTCGAGGATGTGCGCGTACGCGGGGTGCGGCCCCTCGGCGGAGGCCACCGCGGCCGAGCGGGCCAGCAACCGGTCGCCGGCGCGGCGCAGCTCGTCCCGGGTGGGGCCGGTGGGCTCGTCGTCGATGTCTTCCTCGTCGACCACCTCGCCGTGCACCACCACATGCGGCACCTGCTCGACGGTGCGCGCGACGTCCACGAGGTGCTCGGCCTCGGTGACCAGGTGCCGGGTGAGGCGTTGCGCCGAGCCTCCGACCTCACGGCCGAAGCTGAACGCGGAGTTCGAGGCGCGGCCGACGAGACCGAGCAGACCGCCGGCCTGCTCCTGCTCGGTGACCTCCGCGATGTCCGCATCGCGCGCGGCCAGCTCGCGCCCGTCACTCTCGGCGGGGGTCCGGTTCGACCGGGGCTTGTCGCTCACGTCGTCACACTCCGAAGATCGCTAGGTGGAGGAAGCCTGCCGCGGAGCCCAGCACCGCGCCGTGCAGGAACAGCAACCACTCGTCCTGTTTGATGGCGGACCGCAGCAGCTCGCTCAGGTCCTCCGGGCGCAGGATACTCATCCGGGCGACCACGAAGTCGCGCACCTTGGTCTGCTGCTGGGCGGCGAACTCGGGGTCACTGACCGTCTGCTCGGCTACCTTGATCGCCTCGGCACCGGCCAGTTGGGGCACCCGCTCGTAGGTGTCGTAGCCCACCGACAGCTTCACCACGCCGCGGGCCCAGCCCGAGGCCTTGTCGACCGATTCACGGAGCACCGATTCGACGGTGGCACGCGTGCGGTCCGAGCGCGGACCGTGCAGCAGCTCGTCGCAGATGTTCTCGACCGTCACCACCTGGTCGGCCATCACGGTGGCGTACTGCTCGGCGATCTCCTGACGACGTTTGAGAAACAGCCCCTGCCGCCACGGCACCCACTTGCTGGAGTGCAACGGCTCGAAGATCATCGTGAGGCCGACGTAGTTCACCACGTACCCGATCACGATCCCGCCCAGCGGAAGCAGCCACCAGTACGGGAAGAAATGGAGGAGACCAACCAGCACGAATCCCATGGGATATCCGAAATAGAATCCGAAGTTCTGCATGAACAACAGTTCTTTCCGGCCGACGTTGTAGAAGATGTCCTTGAGCACCTTCGGATTCGCCGAGAGGTAGCGGATCACCATCAATTTCGCGTCGATGTAATCGTCGATGTTCTCGCCGATGGTCGACGTGATCTTCCGGACGTCCGTGGGCAAGGAGGCGGCCACCCGCCGGTACACCAGGAGTTTGATGTCTTCGGGCAGCGAGTACCACAGCCGAGGATTCTCCCGCCGCATGATGCCCTCGACCACGGACGGGATCTCGGGCAACGCGGCGCGGGTCAACTGCTCGGAGATGTACTCCGGATCCATCACCTCATAGAACTGCGCAATGCTTCCTACCTTGGACAACGACTTGTCCACCGCGATGCTGGCCATCTTCTCGGCGCGCGAGGGAACGATCCCCTGCCAACCGATGCGACCGTCGGGACGGATCGCCGGGATCACCTGGACCCGGCGGGGCAGGAACGGATACAGGGTGGCCACACCGGGAACCTTGACGCCGTAAAAACGTTTCGGTTCGAACAGCATGAGAATGCCGGTCCAGTTGGTGATGTAACCGATGATGCCGGTGAACAGTGGAATGGTGACCAACTGCTCGATCAGGTGCCAATTCACCACAGACACCCGGCCGGTCCATCGACCGCTTTCACCACGCTCGCCACATATCCTCCGTACCGTCGCCACACCACGAAGAATTCGTCCCACGACTCATTCCCGGGTTCCACCCACCACTCGTCCGGCGCAACTGTACTCAATGAAGTGAGAGGTTTGAGCCGTCCATCGATCACTTATTGCCCTCTGTGGTGTGCGATCGAAAGAATCAGCCTGTGTTGCAATCGCTTTCGGGCTTCAGAACGAGAAGATCACATCTCCGGCGACCACATCGCGCTCGGCGGGATCGGCGACGGTCCCCGGACTGGAATCCATGAGCACCACGGGGCAGATCGCACTGAGTCCGCGATCGCGGATCAGCGCGGGAGAGAAGGAGATCAGCGGATCACCGGCAGCGACGGTCGCCTTCTCGGCCGCCAGCACGGTGACCCCCTCGCCCTGCAGATTCACAGTGTCGATGCCCACGTGCACCAGCACGCCGGCACCGTCGCCGAGCACGATCGCCGCGTGCGGGTGCAGCTTGAGCACCGTGCCGGCGATCGGCGAGAGCACCACGACCTCGGCACCGTCGGGCGCGGAGGCCGGGTCGACGGCCACCCCGGAGCCCACCATCTGCCCCGCGAACACCTGATCGGGTACCGCGGACAGCGGCAACAGCCGCCCGGCGACCGGGGCCAGCACCTCGGTCACAGCAGGTCCTGGATGTCCTCGGCGAGCGCATCGGCGGTCGGCCCCACCACCACCTGGACCGCGGAGCCCGCAACCATGACACCGTGCGACAGCTTCTTCAGCGCCGCCTGGTCGACCTTCCCGGTGTCCTTGACCTCACAGCGCAGGCGGGTGATGCACCCCTCGACCTCTTCGATGTTGTCGGCACCGCCGAGCCCGTCCACGATCTCCTGCGCCTTGGCCATGCCCGTGCCCTTCCGAGATGATGCGGGGAAACCCACTCGCGTGACCCCAACTGGTTACAACCTGTCGACAGCCTAGTGAGCCCGCCCGCGACAGGAGCGAGAAATGAGTTCCTCACCCGAATCCGGTATATCAGCACGACGGTTCGATCTGAGCGGTCTCCAGAAACTCGGTCGCAGCCTCATGCTCCCCATCGCGGTGCTGCCCGCAGCGGGCCTGCTGCTACGCCTGGGCCAAGACGACATGCTAGGCCGATTCGACTCGATGAAGACGGTCGCGGCCGTGATCGGCGGCGCCGGCAACGCCCTCATCTCGAACCTGCCGATCCTGTTCGCCGTGGGCATCGCGATCGGGTGGGCGAAGAAGGCCGACGGTTCCACCGCGCTCGCCGCACTGGTCGGCTACCTGTCCTTCCAGGCGGTGGAGAAGGCGATGTCACCGGTGGTGCTCGCCGGTAAGACGGACAAGGACGGCGCGCCCGCGCTCGTCGAGTACGGGGTGCTGGGCGGCATCGTCATCGGCATCATGTCGGCCGTGCTGTGGCAGCGCTTCTACCGGACCACACTGCCCGACTACATCGGCTTCTTCTCCGGCCGCCGCCTGGTGCCGATCCTCACCGCGTCCGCCGCGATCGTGGTCGGCGTGATCATGTCGTTCATCTATCCCGCGTTCAACTGGGCGCTCACCGGACTGGGGAACTGGGTGGCCGAGAACTCCGTCGTGGGCGGGGGCGTGTTCGGCGCGGTCAACCGACTACTGCTGCCGTTGGGCCTGCACCACATCATCAACTCCGTGGTGTGGTTCATCCTCGGCGACTACCGCGCGCCGAACGGTGACATCGTGCACGGCGACATCGCCCGGTTCCTCCAGGGGGATCCCACCGCCGGCACGTTCATGACCGGCTTCTTCCCGATCATGATGTTCGGCCTGCCCGCCGCCGCGCTCGCCATCTACCGCTGCGCCAAGCCGGAGAACCGCAAGACCGTCGGCGGCATCATGCTCTCGGTGGCACTGACCAGTTTCCTCACCGGCATCACCGAGCCGCTGGAGTTCTCGTTCATCTTCGTCGCGTGGCCACTGCTGCTGATCCACGCCCTCCTCACCGGCAGTTCCCTGCTGATCGCGAACTGGCTCGACATCCATCACGGGTTCACCTTCTCCGCCGGATTCATCGACTACGTACTGAATTTCGGCAAGGCGACCAACCCACTGTGGATCATCCCGATGGGCCTGATCTACGCCGTGATCTACTACTTCTCGTTCAGTTTCATCATCAAGCGGCGGAACCTGAAGACCCCCGGCCGCGAGGACGACGACGAAGAGGCCGAGGTGACCGCTTGACCGAGATGTTGCGCGGCACCGTCGTGACCCCGTCCGGGACCATCGACGACGGTGTCGTCGCCCTCGCCGGCGCGACCATCTCGGAGGTCGGGCCGGCATCGGCGTTCCCGGCAGCGCAGCTGCCGGCACCGTCGGATCTGGTGTACGTGCCCGGCATGATCGATGTGCACTGCCACGGCGGCGGCGGGTTCGGCTTCCCCGACTCCGATGCCGACGGCGCGCGGGCCGCCGCCCGGCATCATCTGCTCCGCGGCACCACCACGCTGTTGGCCTCCCTGGTCTCGGCCGCGCCCGAGAAACTGCTGGAGCGGATCGCCGTACTCTCCCCCTTGGTCGACGACGGGACCGTGGCCGGGCTGCACCTGGAGGGGCCGTTCCTGGCCGCCGAGGTGTGCGGTGCACAGGACCCGCGCTTCATCATCGACGGCGATCCCGCCCTGTTGCGCCGTCTGCTCGACGCCGCGGACGGCCGGATCGCGTCGATGACCGTGGCCGCGGAGACTTCGCACTTCGCCGAGCTGGCGCGGCTGCTGTCCGAGGCCGGGGCCGTGGTCTCGGTGGGGCACACCGCCGGCGACTACGACACGGTGACCGCGGCGCTGGCCGCGCCGCCGGGACCGGTGAGCATCACCCACCTGTTCAACGGTATGCACCCGATGCACCACCGGCACCCCGGCGCCGTCGGAGCGGCACTCGCCGTCGCGGCCGAGGGCCGGGCGGTGGCCGAGGTGATCGGCGACGGCGTGCACCTCGCCGCCGGCACCGTGGCGATGGTGTTCGCGACCGTGGGCGCCGACCACATCGCGCTCATCTCCGATGCCATGCAGGCAGCGGGTATGCCCGACGGGCAGTACACGCTCGGCCCGCTGGACGTCACCGTCGGCGGCGGAGTCGCACGGCTCACCACACCCAGCGGCACCCCCGGGGCGATCGCCGGTGGCACCGCGTCGGTGTTCGACGTCTTCGCGCGGACCGTCCGCGATTCCGCTGTCTCCCTTGCCGATGCGGCCCGGGCGGGAGCCACGACACCGGCTCGGCTGCTGGGGCTCACCGATCGCGGCGAGTTGGCACCGGGCCTGCGCGCCGATCTATTGGAACTCTCCGGAGATCTCTCACTGCGCCGCGTGATCCGCGGCGGCACCCCGGTCTCCTGATGCTCTCCCGCTAGGGGGCGCTGGGAGCGCGAGCGAGCAGGATCAGGCGAGGTTGACGGTGCCACGGATCGTGGTGCGGGTGGCACCACCGATCCAGATCTCGCCGTCGGCCTGCTGCACGTGCACCCGTCCGCGGCGGGCGAGCCGGGTGCCCTGGGAAGCGGTATACCGCTGCGGGAGTTCGCCGGTGCCGATCAGCCACTGCGCAACGCCGGCGTTGAGCGAGCCCGTCACCGGATCCTCGGGAACGGCCAGATCGGGGCAGAAGGCGCGTACCTCGATCGCGCAGTCTTCGCCGTCGGGGTACCGCCCGACGGCACCGACCTTCAGATCCCCCATCGCGACGAAGTCGGGCTCCAGGGCGAGCACGGCATCGGCGTCACGCAGCTGCGCGGCCACCCAGCCGGGACCGTTGTCCACCCACTGTGCGGCGAGGACGTCCGATGGTGCGATCCGCAGCCCGGCGGCGATCCGCGCGATCGTGGCGGCGTCGGCGGGGCCGCTGCGCCGCAGGGGCGGCGCGGCGAACGCCAGCGACCCCTCTGCACGGACCCGGACCAGGCCCGCCGCGCACTCCTGCACGAGAACCCCCGGTGCAGCGGGCCTACCACCCGATTCCAGCCAGGCGTGAGCGCTGCCGAGCGTGGGGTGGCCGGCGAAGGGCAGCTCGCCACCCGGAGTGAAGATCCGCAGTCGGTAGTCCGCCGAGGGATCGTTGGGACGGAGCAGGAACGTGGTCTCGCTGAGGTTGGTCCAGCGCGCGAAGGCCGCCATCTGCGCATCGGAGAGATCGTCCGCGCCGTGCACCACCGCCACCGGATTGCCCAGCAACGGCTCGGTGGAGAACACGTCGACCTGTCGGAACTCGGGCACGTCAGTACAACTCCTTCCCGTAGCCGGCACCGTAGTAGCGGTCGAGCTCGGCCAGCGAATCGTCGGGCCGCTCCAGCTTTTTCGCGATCACGGCTCGACGCGGCACGCCGTGGTCGTCGTCCTCGGTGGGCCAACTCCGCGGGTCCCACGCCTGCGATCGGAGGAAGGCCTTGCTGCAGTGGAAGAAGACCTCGTCGATCGCCACCTCGATGATCATCACCGGCGGCTTGCCCTGCACGGCCATCAGCGGCGCGTACTCCGCGTCGGCGAGCACCGTGGCGGTGCCATTGATCCGCAGGGTGTCGCCCCGGCCGGGGATCACGAACTCGACAGCGATGTGCGGATCCTGCAGCAGGTTCTTCAGACCGTCCACGCGACGGTTGCCCGGCCGGTCGGGCAGAGCGACGGTGCGGTCGTCGAGGACCAGTACGCCGCCCTCCGGATCGCCCTTGGGCGAGACGTCGAGGTTTCCCTGCGCGTCGGACGTGGCCACGAAGTACAGCCGCGCCGCGGCGAGGAAACAGCGATGCACGTCCGTGAGCTCGGTACGCACCTTGTCGCGCACCCGGTCGATCGGCTCCGCGATCAGCTCGCGCAACTCCGCTTCGGTGCTCACCTGCCTGCGCACGTGCTCCATGCTGTCCACGATAGGCGGCGCGGCGCACACGGCGGAAGCCGATTACAGCGGGTTGAGAATGCGGTCGAGGAACTCGCGGGTGCGCTCCTGGGTGGGAGCACCGATCACGTCGGCGGGCCGGCCTGCCTCCAGGACGGCGCCGCGATCGACGAACAGCACCTGATCGGCGACATCGCGGGCGAAAGCCATCTCATGGGTCACCACCACCATGGTGCGGCCCTCGGTGGCGAGATCACGCATCACGGTGAGCACATCACCGACGAGCTCCGGGTCGAGCGCGGAGGTCGGCTCGTCGAACAGCACTACCTTGGGCCGTAGGGCCAGCGCCCGGGCGATCCCCACCCGCTGCTGCTGGCCGCCGGAGAGCTGGTGCGGATACTTCTCGGCGTGGTCGGCCAGGCCGACCCGGGCGAGCAGCTCGCGCGCCTCCCGCTCGGCCTCGCCGGCCGGTCTCTTCTGCACGACGACGGGGCCCTCCGTCACGTTCTGCAGCGCGGTCTTGTGCGGAAACAGGTTGTGCGACTGGAACACCATCGCACTCTGGGCGCGATAGGCCGCGAGGGCGGCCTTCCCCGGCGCGCCCGCGCCGAAGTCCACCGTCTGAGTTCCGACCGTGACCGTGCCGGCGTCGGGAAGCTCGAGCGCGTTGAGCGACCGCAGCACCGTGGTCTTGCCGGAACCGGACGGCCCGATGATCACGGTGACGGTGCCCTCGGCCACGGTGAAGTCGATACCGCGGAGCACCTCGACATCGCCGAAGGACTTGGTGAGTCCTTGCACTGCAACGAGATCGGTCATCGCGCCACGTACCTTTCGAATCGGGTCTCGAGCCGGGTCTGCACGAGGCTGAGCACCTGGCAGATCACCCAGTAGTAGCAGGCGGCCACCACGTACATGACGAAGAAGTCGTAGGTGGGCGCGGCGGCGATCTGCGCCGTCCGGAACAGCTCGGTCACCAGGATCGCCGAGGCGAGTGAGGTGTCCTTGAGCAGGGAGACCAGCGTGTTCGCCAGCGGCGGGGTGGCCGTGCGTGCGGCCTGCGGCAGGATGATCCGGCGCAGCGCGGTCCGATAGTCCATGCCGATGGTGGTGGCCGCCTCCCACTGCCCGCGCGGCACCGCGCCGATCGCCGCGCGGATGATCTCGGCCGCGTAGCCGCCCACGTTGAGCGAGAAGGCGACCGCCGCAGCGAGGAACGGATCGATCACCACCCCCGCGAGCGGGAGGCCGTAGAAGATGATCACCAACTGCACGAGCAGGGGTGTACCGCGGATGATCGAGATGTACGCGCGAGCCAGGCCCCGTACCGCCCTACGCTTCGACATCCGGGCGAGCGCCACGCCGAGCGCGATCGCGAGCCCGATCACGAAGCTGATCGCCGTGAGCGGGATGGTGGTGGTGACGGTGGCCTTCGCCATCGGGACCAGATTGCGGCGCACCATGTCCCAGGTGCTCTGGGCGCCTGCCGCAGCCTTGCTGTCCTTCTCGGCCTGTTCACCGAAGTACTTCTGCGAGATGCGTTCGGCCGTACCGTCCGCACGGATCTCGGCGAGACCGCGGTTGATCTCGGGCATGATCCCGGCGCCCTTGCGAGCCGCGAACACCGACTGCGACCTGTCCGGTGTCTGGGCCGCGATCTTCACCGGTGCGCGCGGATTGACGGCGAGGTAATTGCGTACCACGCCGGTGTCGTTGACCACCGCGTCGACCCGGCCCGCCGCCAGCACGTTGACGGCATCGGTGAAGCTGTTGACCGCCTCGACCTTCGCGCCCGCCTTCTCGGCGACGCCCGACCAGCTACTGGTGATGCTCTGCGCGGCTGTTCGGCCCCGCAGATCGTCGAGCGAGTCGATGCTGTTGTCGTCCTTACGTACCAGGACCGAACCGCCGGTCTGCAGATACGGATCGGAGAGCTCGTACTTGGCGGCGCGTTCGGCACTGAAGGTCACCTGATTGGCCACCAGGTCGAAGCGGTTCGCTTCGAGTGCGGCCATCATCGAATCCCACGGGGTCTCCACGAATTCCACCCGCCAGCCGATCTTCTGGGCGATCGCGGTGATCATCTCCACGTCGTAGCCGGTGAGCCGGTCTGCGGAGTCGTGGTAGCTGTACACCTGGTAGACCCCCTCGGTACCCACCCGCAGCACGCCCGGGTCCGGTAGCGGGGGTGCGGCGTTGGCCGGCAACGGACCGGCCACCACGAGGACGGCGAACAGAGCGGCGAGCAGCCGCCGCAGCGAGCGCATCGTCAGGCCGCCGGATCGAGTGTCGGGAACGGGGCGAGCGCCTCCAGTTGATAGGCCACGTCGAGCAGGGTGGCCTCGTCGCCCGGGCCGGAGCCCCACAGCTGTACCGATCCCGGCAGACCGCACGGCATCACGGTGTGCGGTACGGCGATGGCCGGGGCTCCCGCGATGTTGTTGACCGGCGTGAAGCCCACGTAGTCCACGAGTTTCGCCATGAGTTCCTCGAAGGGCTGATCCGGCGACATCTCGCCGAGTAGTGGGGGCGGTGCCGCAAGGACAGGGCTGAGCAACAGGTCGTAGGTGTCGAGCTGGCGGGCGTAGAGATCACCCGTGCGGCGCAGCCGCCCGATCGCGGGCCCGAGTCGGAGCGCCGAGGACTTGAGCATCGAGAGCAGCCCCGTGGTCATCGGGTCGAGATCGGCGGGGCGGAAGCCGCGGCCGTTGGCGGCCTTGGAGATCCCCACCTCCGCGCCCGCCATGGCCGCCCAGTACAGGGTGAAGTCGTCGATGAAGCGGCCATCGATCGACAGAGTGTGCGGCTCCACGGTGTGCCCGGCATCGCCGAGCACCCGGGCCGCCGACAGCACCACGTCCAACACCTCGGGATGCACCTCCCGGCCGCGGACATCCCGCGTGATCACCCCGATCCGCAGGCGACGCTCCGACGGTCCGCGCACCAGCCCGATCGGCGGCAGCCCCGCCGCAGGTGCGTACGCCTCCGCGGCGGCGAGGTAATGCGCGGTATCGCGCACCGTGCGCGTTAGGACTCCCTCGGTGACCAGGTTGACGGGCAACTGTCGCACCCCGGCCTGATCCTCCATCCGGCCCCGAGTGGGCTTGAGCCCCACCAGGCCGGCGCAGGCGGCGGGGATGCGGATACTGCCACCACCGTCATTGCCGTGGCCGATGGGGACCACGCCCGAGGCGACCAGCGCCGCGGTCCCACCGGACGATCCGCCCACCGAGCGGCTGATGTCCCACGGATTGCGCGCCGGCGCCCGACCGCCGGCGAACTCGGTACTCGCGGTGAGCCCGAACTCCGGCATCTGCGACTTCCCGAGGACCGTGAAGCCCTGAGCCAGAAATTGTTTCGCCGGCGGCGACGAGCGCTTGACCGGCCGCGGAGTGAAGGCCTGCGAGCCGAAGCAGGTGGGCATACCCGCCACGTCGACATTGTCCTTGACGAACGCGGGGACTCCACCGAACAGGCCACCGCGTGGCACCGTCTCCTCGGCCTCGTCGTACGCGGCGTGCGCCACGGCGCCGAGTTCGTCCACCGCCCGCGCTCGGGCGATCGCCGCAGCGGTGAGCTCGCGCGGGTCCACCCGCCCCTCCCGCACCGCCTCCGCGGCGCCGAGGGCATCGAGCCCGGTGAGTGCATCGTCGGTATAGGCCGTGACACGCATGCGTCGTTCATAGCATCGCGGCGCCGCAGAGGAACGACGAACCTTATTCAACCAAGGGGTTGAACTTGCTCCGAACCGGGTGTACCGTCGTATTCAACACAGAGGTTGAACAACGAGGAGGTGAGACATCACGAACGACGACACCGACGATCTGTCCAAGGCGTTCGCCGCTCTGGCGGACCCCACGCGACGCGATATCGTCGCCCGGCTCGCCGACGGCGACGCCACCCTGACGGAGATCGCCGAACACTACGACGTGAGCATCCAGGCCGTGTCCAAGCACCTCACCGTGCTGGAGAACGCGCGCCTGATCAGCCGGACCAGGCGCGCCCAGGCCCGCCCGGCCCACCTGGAAGCGGAGGTCTTCGACCTGATGAACGGGTGGATCGAGCGGTACCGCCGCCGCGCCGAGGAGCGCTACCGCCGCCTGGACGCCGTCCTGGCCGACATGAACGCAGACGACAACCCCACCAGCACGACCGATCAAGGAGCAGCATCATGACCATCATCAACGCCGAGGCCGGCATCGAGGCCTCCTCCACCCTCCCCACCATCACCATCACCCGCGACTTCCAGGCGACGCCGGAGCAGTTGTTGCGCGCCCACACCGACCCCGACATCTACACGCGGTGGGTGGGACCGTCGGACATCGATACCCAGATCCAGCACTGGGATGCACGTACGGGCGGCAGCTGGGCCTATGTGAGCGTGCGCGGCGACGAGCGGTACGCCTTCCACGGCAGCTTCCACGACGTGCGCGATGACCGGATCGTGCAGACCTTCACCTACGACGACATGCCCGATGCGGTCTCGTTGGAGACGATGACCTTCGAAGACCTCGGCGACGGGCGCACGCGACTGCGGGCCGTCTCGCTGCTGGACAGCTTCGAAAGCCGCGACGGCATGCTCGCCAGCGGTATGGAGGTGGGCATCGTCGACGGCTACGCCAAGTTGGACGCCCTGCTGGCGGCGGGAGACCTGTAGTTTCTGGTCTATGAAGTTGCCGCGGCTGCGCGCCGACTACGGGTCGATCCTCCTCGGTTCCACCGACGAGAGTTCCCGGCTGACGCGGCTGCGCGTGCAGCTCGTGATCACGGTCGGCGTGATCGTGGCCAACCTGATCGGGGTGGGGCTCGCGATCGCGCTGGCCGTGGTCGGCATCCCGGAGCCCCCCATCCCGTGGGACGCGTGGTGGATGAACTTCCTCGTGGTGCCGCTGTACATCGGTATCGCGTTCGTCCTCGGCGCCACCATCGGCACGGTCCGGATCGTGCAGTCGCTGCGCTGGTCCATCCGGCGCGAAGAGCCGACTGCGGCCCAGGCGAAAGCCGCACTCACCGCGCCCTGGCGACTCACCGCGCTGCAGGCGGTGCTGTGGGCCGGTGGCACCGTGATCATGACGGTCGGCTACGGCTCCATCGACCCCGAACTGATCCCGAAGATCGCCCTCGTGACCGGGCTCAGCGGCGTCGTAGTGTGCGCGATCTCGTATCAGATCACCGAATTCGCACTGCGTCCCGCGGCAGCACAGGCCCTGGAAGCGGGCTTCCGCGCCCCGCGCCGGGGGCGGCTCCGGATGCGGGCCGCCACCGCCTGGGCCATCGGCTCGGGGGTCCCCATCCTGGGGATCGTGCTGGTGGCGGCCTTCGGCACCTTTCGCGACGACACCACCAAGCTGGACATCTTCGTCGCCGTCGCCGCTCTCGGCGCGATCGCACTGCTCACCGGCCCGCTGCTCACGCTGCTCAACACCGACACACTGGTGGCACCACTGCGGGTGCTGGGCAACGCGATCCGCAAGGTGCGCGACGGCGAGACCGATGTGACGGTGCGCATCTTCGACGGCTCCGATATGGGCGAACTGCAGGCCGGGTTCAACGCGATGACGGCCGGGCTCGCCGAGCGAGAACGCCTGCGCGACCTGTTCGGCCGCCACGTGGGCCGGGAGGTCGCCGATGCCGCGCTCGGGCTCGGTGTCCAACTCGGCGGCTCCGAGCAACTGGTGTCGGTCGTCTTCGTCGATATCGTCGGTTCGACCACGCTCGCCCGGCAGAAACCCGCCACCGAAGTAGTGGAACTGCTCAATCGGTTCTTCGAGGTGATCGTGACCGAGGTGGAAGCGAACGACGGGCTGGTCAACAAGTTCGAGGGCGACGCAGTGCTCGCCGTGTTCGGCGCCCCGCTCCCCCACCCCGACCCTGCGGGCGGTGCCCTCCGTGCCGCCCGGGGCATCGCCGCGCGGCTCCCGGCCGCGGTTCCGGATCTGACGGCCGGGATCGGTGTCTCGCACGGCACCGTGGTGGCGGGCAACGTCGGCGCGATCGAGCGCTACGAATACACCGTGATCGGCGATCCGGTGAACGAGTCCGCCCGGTTGTCCGAGGTGGCCAAACGCGACACGTCCCTCCCCGTGGCCGCCGAGGCCGCGATCGTCGCCGCCCGCGAATCCGAATCGCAGCACTGGGTTTTCACCGACGCCGTCACCCTGCGTGGCCGGGACGTGCCGACGAGGCTCTACGCTCCCGGGTCGAGCACCAGCACATCGTCGATGAACGTGGTCGATCCGACGGTGAAGGGCTTCTCCCCGGCGAGCACGAATCCCGATTTGGCGTAGAACCGCTTGGCGCGCCGGTTGTCCCGGTTCACGTTCAGCCACACCCCGGCGGTGCCGGCCGTCGCGGCGTCGGCGCGGACCGCGGCCAGGAGTGCCCCGGCGATCGGGCCGCCGTGACCGTCCGGGGCGACGTACAGCTTCGACAGATAGGACGAGCGCCGCTCGCGCCACTGCACCGGCCCCTCCGCGTGGATACCGTGCAGCAGCAACGCGTAACCGACGGGACCATCGGCACCGTCGACCACGAGGACCCGATGATCGGCGGCGGCGAGGTGCTCGGCGAACCGCTGCTCGCTGAGCTGGGCGGCGATGAACGCGTCGATGTGCTCCCGGTCGAGTTCGGGCGGGCAGGCCAACGGGAAGGTGCGAGCGGCGAGCAACGCGACCGCGGCGGCCTCGGCGGGCACCGCGGACCGGACCTCCGGAGACATCACCTGCGCGTCCTGTCCGGACGGGGCGCGCCCACACCCGGCACAGCGGGCACGTAACGGCGTACGCCGGCCTCGGCGGTGAGGGTCGCGTCGCCGCGCTCGACCAGCACCACGAGGTGAGCACGGATCTCGCCGACCGCGATCATCCGGTGTTCGACCGGCAACTCGTCGAGCGTGAGCCGCCTGCGGGTCCACCGCATCGATCCGGCGATCGCGAAGGCGGAGTCGAGACCGTCGGCGAGCAACTCGCGTACTTCGGCGAGCCGCTCCTCGTGGTGCGCGATCAACTCGCGCACCCGCTCATGCGTTCCGGGCAGCACCTCGCCGTGGGCGGGCAGTAACGCACCGTCGGCGAGCCCGAGGGTGGCGTCGAGCGAGGCGAGGAAGGAGCTGAGCGGCGAATCCTCCGGCGACCACTCGAATCCGATCGACGGCGTGATTCGCGGCAGCACATGATCGCCGGTGATCAGTGAGCCGGATGCGGTGTGCCGCAAGATGATGTGGCCACGGGTGTGGCCGGGTGTTGCGATCACGTCGAGTGCGCCGTCGGCGAGATCGATGCGGTCGCCGTGGTCGAGCCAGCCGTCGGGGGCGGCCATCCGGGTGGATCCCTCCACATTCGGCACGCCGCTTCCGGCGATCCCGTCGGCGAGCTCGTGCGCGCCCTCCTCACGCAGTTGCGCCACCTGGACCGGGAAACGGACGGGTGCCTCCCGCGAGTAGTCCAGGATGCTGGGCGCCTCGCCGCGACCGATGAGTACCGGAGTACCGCGGGTGCCGCTCCACGTGCAACCCTGCGAGTAGTGGTCGCCGTGGTGGTGGGTGGCCACGGTGACCGCGATGTCGTCGAGGCCGTACCCGAGCTCAGCGAGGCCCCGGGTCACGGCCCGCTCGTTCTCCTCGGTGGCCCACCCCGGGTCGACGAGAACCAGGCCCTGCGGCCCGGCGGCAAGATAGGCGTTCACGGCGACGAGGCCCGTGATCGGCAGCGGAAGCGGCAGTCGGTAGAGCCCGGGGGCCACCTCGTGCGGGCCCGCCTCGGTCCAGCTCACAACGTCCGTCATCTGCGCCACCACCCGCTCCCGTAGGTCTTCTCAGCTCTACCAGATTCGGACGCGGACGGAGAAATCGGGCCTAGCGGCCCAGCAGCCGATCCGTCTCGCGGCGCTCACGTTTCGTCGGCCGCCCGGCGCCACGATCGCGCTGCGGCATCGACAGCACGATCTCCCGCGGCGGCGGGGGCGGGCTGTGGTCGAGGTAGCACGTAGCGGCGATCGGCGCGCCCACCCGCTTGGGGATCAGGGTGGCGACCTCGACGATCCGTTCCCGGCCACCGAGCCGCAGCCGCACCTCGTCGCCCACGACGATGTGCTGCGCCGGTTTCGCGGTGGCTCCGTTGACTCGCACGTGGCCGCCTCGACACGCCGTGGCCGCGGCCGACCGGGTCTTGGTCAGTCGCACCGCCCACAGCCAGGCGTCGACCCGCATCGCGCCTAGCGCTTACGCAGCAGCCGCGAGACGCCGACCGCGCCGAGTACGCCGAACGCGACGAGCAGCAACAGGCCCAGCCCCGCGCCGCCGAGCACCCATCCGGCCACCACGATGATCGCCGCCGGGGCCGCCATCGCGGCGACCATTCCCGGATGCTGCTTGACGACCTCCAGCGCAGCCTGCTTGCGCGCCGGGTCCAGCTCTTTTCCAGCCATGCCACCAATGTACCGGCACATATCGGGCAGGATGGGGCCATGACGGTGCTGGCGCTGATGCGACACGGCGAGGCCGCGATGTCGGTGCCCGACGGCGCTCGCCCGATCACGCCCACCGGCCACGATCAGGCGCTGCATTCGGCGAACTGGTTGCGCGGCCAGGGACTCGTCCCCGACCAGGCGCTGGTCTCGGCGGCGCGGCGCACCGTCGAAACCTTCCGCGCCACCGGGTTCGCGTGCGCGATGTCGGCCACCGAGGCGCTGTACGAGTGCCGCGGGCAGGATGTGCTGGACGAAGTGAACGGCGTCCCCGGCGATATCGCAGTCCTGCTCGTGGTGGGCCACTTCCCCGGCCTGCCCGAAGCCGTGAGCCTGCTCGACCCCACCGCGGAGCCGACCGGGTTCGAGCCCGGCACGGTGGTGCTGCTCGACCTCGACGACGGGCCCGTGACGCCCGGTTCGGGCCGGTTGCGCGGCGCCTTCACCCCGTAGGATGCCCGCTATGGCCTCACTGATCCTGCTGCGGCACGGCAAATCCGCCTACCCGGACAAGGTGCGCGATCACGACCGGCCGTTGGCGCCGCGCGGGTTGCGGCAGGCCAAACTCGCCGGCACCGCGATCCGCCGTTACGGGCACACCGTCGATCTGGTGCTCTGCTCGACCGCGGAACGGGCCCGCGCCACGCTCGCGCAGGCGGAGGTCGCCGCGCCCGTGCGGTACATCGAAGACCTGTACGGGGCGTCCGGCGAGGAGATCCTCGCGATCGTCGACGCCGAGCGTGGAGACGCCGAAACAGTGCTGGTGGTGGGCCATGAGCCGGGGGTCGCGGACGCGGCGCAGTTGCTCGATCCCACCTTCACTCTGACCAAATTCCCGACCTCCGCCTTTGCGGTTGTCGAGGATGGCCACGCAGAGCTGCACATCCCTCGCTAACGTCGAGGGCGTGACCGTACGCGCGCAGTTCGAGAATTCATCGCAGACACTCTTCACCGATGGGCTGCGGGGCCTTCTCGCCGCCCACCCCGATGCCGTCTGGCATCCACAGGGGTTCGTCGCGCGGCGCACGCCACGCAGCGGCGGCGTGGCGCTGGTCTCGGGCGGCGGTTCGGGGCACGAGCCGATGCACGCCGGCTTCGTGGGGGCCGGCATGCTCGACGCCGCCTGCCCGGGCCTCGTGTTCACGTCCCCGAATGCGGTGCAGATCGCTGCGGCCACCCGGGCCGTGGACACCGGAGCCGGTGTGCTGCACATCGTGAAGAACTACACCGGCGACGTGATGAACTTCGCGGTGGCGCGGCGACTGGTGAGTGCCGAGGACGACGGCGCGCCCGCCGTCGAGACCGATGTGGTGCTCGTCGCCGACGATGTGGCCACCGAGGACACCAAGGGGCCCGGACGCCGCGGCACCGGAGCGACGATCGTGGTCGAGAAGATCTGCGGCGCCGCAGCCGATGAGGGTCGGCCGCTGAGCGAGGTCGCGGCGGTCGGCCGCAGCGTCGCCGAGACCGCGCGCTCGATGGCCGTCTCGTTCTCCGCGTGCACTGTGCCCGGCGCCACGGAACCGTCGTTCGAGCTGGACCCCGGGCAGATGGCCGTGGGCGTCGGCATCCACGGCGAGCGCGCCCGCGACGAGCGCGATGCGGTACCCGCGAAGGAGCTGGTGGCACACCTGCTCGACCGCATCCTGCCCGGCACCGGCGTGCAGTCCGGCGGCCGGGCACTGGTCGTGGTGAACAACCTCGGCGGCGTCAGCGACCTGGAACTGGGCGTGCTGTTCTCCGAGGCCGCCGAGCAACTCGCGGCGCGCGGCATCGAGGTGGCCCGCTCGTTGGTCGGCCGGTTCGTGACGGCGCTCGACATGGCAGGCGCCTCGCTGACAGTGGTCCCGCTCGACGATGCGCTGATCCGGCTGTGGGACGCGCCGACCTCGGCCCCCGGCTGGCCGCACGCGGCCACGGCACCGTCGACCGTGCCGGAGCTGAGCACCGAGCGACCCGACGATTCCGCCGACGACGGCGAACCCAACGCCTGGGTCTCCGCCTTCGTCGAGCGGGTGCAGGGCGCCGTCGATGAGCTGACCGAGCTGGACCGCAAGGCCGGCGACGGCGACTTCGGCACCAACATGGAGGCCGCGCTCGGACACTACCCGATTCCGTTGCGCGGCAACGATGGTGACGTTCTGGAAGCCGTCGCCACCTCGTACCTGGTGCGGGCGGGCGGCACCTCAGGCGCCGTCTTCGGCACTTTCTTCACCGAGCTGGGCCGCGCCTTGGAGGCGGCGCCCGGAACCCCCGGGTTCGTGACGGGCGTCCGGGCGGGACTGACTGCGGTGCAGGAGCTGGGCGGAGCACAGGTGGGCGACAAAACCGTGGTGGACGCCCTCTCCCCCGCCGCCGATGTGCTCGACGCCGGCGGCTCACTCACCGAGGCCGCCGAGGCTGCGGCGCAGGGCGTGGAGGCCACGGCCGGCAGCGTCGCCTCGCGCGGACGGGCCTCCTACCTCGGCGACACCGTCAAGGGCGTCCCGGACCCCGGTGCCCTGGTGATGTCCTGGCTGTTCGAGGCCGCCGCGCAACACCTGTAGATGGCGCGATCACCCCGGCCGCGCGGCCGGGGTGATCGACAGGGGTGGGCTCAGCCCAGGTGCGTCCGGAAGAAGGGGGCGGCCTCGGCGACGGCGCGGGCGACGTACTCGGGACCGTCATAGAAGTCCATGTGCGCGGCACCGTCGACGATGATGAGCTTTTTCTCGCTGCGCGCGCGGGCGTGCAGCTCGGTCGAGTGCCACAGCGAACCGGCCTCGCTCCCCGCGATGATCAGCACGGGCTGGGTCAGCAGGTCCTCCACCAGCGCGAAGGCATCGAAGCCCAGGATGCGCGGGATCGACTGCGCGAACAGGTACTTGTTCTGCGCATTCGGGTGCTGCGCCCGCGGCGTCAGGTAGTAGTCCGAAGCCTCGGCCATATCGCGGGGCACCTCGGGGGTGATCTCCGCGGGCACGTACGGCAGGGTCGCGGCGTCACCACCGGTGGTGGCCTCGACGGTCCGCTGGCCCGAGGCACCGTCGCGGGTGGGCACCGCATCGGAGTCCTTGCCCGCGCCATCCCAGCCCTTGCGCCAGGCGGAGCCGATGTTCACCGCCGAGACGGTGCCCACGGCCTTGATCCGCGCATCCACCTTGGTGGCCGCCACGGCGTAACCGCCACCGGCGCACACGCCCCAGGAGCCGATCCGCTCGGCGTCGACGTAGTCGAGCGACTGCAGGTAATCGACCGCGGCACTGATGTCCGCGACCCGGGCTGCCGGGTCCTCGAGGAAGTGCGGCTCGCCGCCGGACTCGCCCTGGAACGAGGCGTCGTAGGCGAGGGCGACGAAACCCTCCTCGGCCAGCTTGCCCGCGTACAGGCCGGCGGTCTGCTCCTTGACGCCACCACCGGGGTGCACGACCACGAGGGCCGGGTAGGACTTCGCGGCGTCGAACCCGGCGGGCAGGTAGAGCTCGCCGGCCATGGTGATGCCGTTGTTGGGGAACGTGACTGCGGTCATGGGTTCTCTCCTTCGATCGGTGTCCGAGCTGTCGTGCTCGGCTAGTGAGTTCCACTATGCGCGGACCCGCGGCCCCCCGACAGAGGCCTGTTATCGGGGGGACTGCGAGCACCTGTCAGGGCGCCGCAGACGTGCGTAACCTGCAGATATGGAGATCGCGAAGGAGATCAAGGACTTCCTCACCACCCGGCGGGCCCGCATCACTCCTGATGTCGTCGGCCTTCCGGTAAGCGGGAGGCGGCGCGTGCCTGGGCTGCGCCGCGAGGAGGTCGCGATGCTCGCCGGCGTCAGCGCCGAGTACTACATCCAGATCGAACGCGGCCGCGTGGCGGGCGTATCCGACGAGGTGCTGCTCGCCATCGCCCGGGCGCTCCGCCTCGACGATGTGGAGACCGACCACTTCCTCGCCCTCGCGCGCGCGGCGTCCAGCAGGCCGAACCGCCGGCCCGCGCGGCCGCGGGCCGTGGTCAGCCCGGCGCTGCAGTCCATCCTCGATTCGATGGTCACGGTGCCTGCGGTCGTACTGGCGCCGAACCTCGACGTGGTCGCCGGCAATGCCCTGGGCCTGGCGCTCTACGCGCCGACGGGCGGGCCCGTGGGGAAGTGGAACGTGGCGCGGTTCCTATTCCTGGATCCGAAGGCGGACCACGCCTTCCCGACGTGGAACACCGCCGCCGACGATGCCGTGGCGCTCCTGCGCGGCGCGGCCGCGGCCGACCCGAACGCGAAATCGCTGACCGCCCTCGTCGGCGAACTCTCCACCGCCAGCGCAGAATTCCGCACCAAATGGGCGGCACACCGCATCGTCGCCCATCGCCGCGGCCGCAAGCAGTTCCGCCACGACGAGGTCGGCGGCCTGGAACTCGCCTTCGAGGCCCTCGACATCGCCGGCTCCGGCGGCCTCACCCTGTACGCCTTCCCACCCGAACCGGCCTCCCCCGCAGCCGATGCACTGCGGCTGCTGTCCTCCCTCGTCGCCGACCGACCAGCGACCGTCCTCGAACACCACTAGGAGATCCACCATGCCCCTCGACACCACCCTCACCGACGCCCTCGGCACCACCCAGGAGATCGAGATCAGCAGCTACCGCAAGGACGGCACCCTGCGCCACTGGGTGCCGATCTGGACCGTCCGGGTCGGCGACGACATCTACATCCGCTCGGCCTTCGGCGTCGACGGCGGCTGGTACAAGTGGGCCAAGATCAAGGGCATCGGCCGCGTCCGCATCGGCGGCATGGAAGCCGACGTGGCCCTGATCCCCGACACCACCGATGACGTCCAGCAGCAGGTGGACGCAGGCTTCGAGACCAAGTACCCCAACGGCGGTGCGGCGACCCGCACCATGGTGACCGAGCCCGCGCGCTCGGCGACGGTCCGCTTGGCGCCGGCCGCCTGACCACTCGCCCGGGGCCCGGTACCCAGCGGGACGGGCGCTTCACACATTCCGCCCATGCAGAATAGTGATTAACTTATACTCCAGGGAAGACCACCGCCACCTTCGGCGATGCGTCGGGCTTCCGGTGTTGTCAACGATCACGCCGGGGCCCTCCGACTGGAGAGGATCAAGTCCATGACCGAAGCAGTGATCGTCGACGTCGTCCGCACGGCATCCGGCAAGGGCAAGCCCGGCGGGGCGCTGCACGGCGTGCACCCGTCCGACCTGCTGGCCGGCCTGATCCGCACGCTCGTCGAGACCAACGAGCTCGACCCCGCCCTCATCGACGACGTGATCGCGGGCTGCGTGCACCAGGTGGGCGACCAGGCCCTCAACATCGCTCGGATCGCCGCACTCACGGCGGGTTTACCGGTATCGGTACCGGGCACCACCATCGACCGGCAGTGCGGCTCGTCGCAGCAGGCAGCGCATTTCGCCGCGCAGGGCGTGATCGCCGGGGCGTACGACATCGTGATCGCGGGCGGCGTGGAATCGATGAGCCGCGTCCCCATGGGGTCCACCTCGGTGGGCGGCGCCCCGATGGCAACCCTCGCCACCCGCTTCCCGAACCTGCCGCATCAGGGCATCGGCGCCGAGCTGATGGCCACGCGATGGAAGCTCGACCGGGAGACGCTGGACCGGTACGCGGCGGATTCGCACGCCCGCGCCGTCGCGACCCGCGAGGCCGGCGGCTTCGACACCGAGATCGTGCCCGTCACCCTGCCCGACGGTGCCGTGCACACGGTCGACGAGACGGTGCGCGCCACGACCACCGCCGAGGGCCTCTCCGGACTCCGACCCGCTTTCGAGGACCCGCAGTGGGCGCAGCAGTATCCCGAGATCACCGCATGGTCGATCACCCCGGGCAACTCGTCGCCGCTCACCGACGGTGCCTCGGCCGCGCTCATCATGAGCGCGGAGAAGGCGGCGGCACTGGGGCTCACGCCGCGTGCCCGCTTCCACAGCTTCGCGGTGGTGGGCTCCGATCCCGAGATCATGCTGAGCGGCCCGATCCCCGCCACGCACAAGGTGCTCGACCGCGCGGGGCTGTCCATCTCCGATATTGACGCCTTCGAGGTGAACGAGGCCTTCGCCTCGGTACCGCTCGCGTGGTCGGCCGAGTTCGACGTGGATCCGGCGAAGCTGAACCCGCGCGGCGGCGCCATCGCGCTCGGCCACCCGCTGGGCGCCTCGGGCACCCGCCTGCTCACCACGCTGGTGAACCACCTGGAGGCCACCGGAGGTCGGTACGGGCTGCAAACGATGTGCGAGGGCAACGGCATGGCCAACGCCACCATCATCGAACGGATCTAGCGGATCACTCCGCCTTCGCGACCGGCCGCGCCCCCGCGGGGCCGGCGAACACCGTGCGGCCGAGCGGCTGCCACAGCAGCAGCACGGCACCGAAGAAGATCGCCGAGGCGCCGGCGGGAACGTCGAGCGGCCAGAAAGCGATCGCGCCGGCGATCACCATCGCCGCGCCGATCAACAGCGAGTTCTTCTGGCCCTGCTGCGCCATCGGGATCATCTTCCGGCCGGTGGTGAACAGGCTGACCGGGGTGCGGCGCAGCACCTCCGAGATTCCGACCGTGAGGAAGCAGGTGACGATGAAGGTGATCACCGTGACGATCGGCGCATAGACCTCGAACCGGAACCGCTGAATGGTGGGCGCCAGCTCCTGCAATGCGAAGCCGTGCACCAGGAAGATGCCGAACGAGCGGTCCGAGGCGGTCTTGAGGAACCGGTCCCAGAACGAGCCGGGAGTGCGCCGCTCCGACCAGATCGTGCCGGCGGCGTACAGCGCCATGATGATCAGCACGAACATCGCGGCGTAGAACGGGCGGAAGACGTTGGCCGCGGTGACCGGGAACATGCCGTCATCGACGAGTCCCAGGTAGTACATGACCGAGACGCCGATGCTGACGCCGGCCGCGGCGATCACCCAGCCGCGGAACCGGGACATGAACTTCTTCACGCCGGGCAGGTGCATCGCGGCGACACAACCGAGCAGAGTGAAGAACTGGTACGGGATGAACGTGGCGGGCAGATGGTTCCACAGCTTCGCCAACAGCCCGTAGTTGAAGATCTCGGGGCGCACGTTCGTCATGTACTGCAGCAGCACCAGATGGAACGCGAGGCTCGCTGCGAGGAGGTACTTGTGGTAGCCCCAGCTCCAACGCAAGAACTTCAGCAGGAACGGGAACAACAGGTACACCTGCAGCGTCACGAACACGAAGTAGAGGTGATACCAGGCATCGCCGGTGAGCAGGTCGTAGCCGAGCACCTTGAAGGCGGTCTTGGTCGAGTCCCAGGTCTCGAAGGTGCGCCAGATGTTGCTGAAGGCCGGGGGCCACATGATGTACATGTGGTACAGCCAGTAGAAGACGGTCCACACCACGAACGGCAGACCAACGGCCTTGTACCGCTTGCGCCAGAATTCCAGCGGCTTCAGTTCGCGGTCCTTGTACTGGTAGACCAGTACGAATCCGGTGAGCGCGAAGAACGCATTGCGGGTGTAGTGGAACACCGTCTGCACCGCGTTCGAGGCCACGTTGGTCGGGAAGGTGGTGCCGGAGACGCAGTGATCGAAGATCACGCCCGCGAACGTGACGATGCGCACGATGTCGAGCTGGTAGAGGTGCCCGCCTTTGGACCTACTGGGGACGTAACCACGTCGCCTGCGCGATGTCGCTGCCTCCGTCTCCGGTTCGACGCCATCGCTCATGGTTCGGTCCACGCTCACTGAGTTGAATCCCTAATACAGCCAGTTACACCTGGTCACAGATCCTTCGTACCGTAGCCGGTGGGTCTGCAAGGGTCCAACTCGGCACGCACCCTCGCAGTCGATTGCCAGGTACGTACTCAGTTCGCGGTCCAGCCGCCGTCCATCGCGTACGACGCACCGGTCACCATCGCCGCCGCGGGGCCGCACAACCACGACACCAGGCCCGCGACCTCGTCGGGCTCGATGAGCCGCTTGATCGCGGGCCGGGCCAGGAAGACCTCGTCGGTGACCTGCTGCTCGGTGATGCCATGCGCGAGGGCCTGTTCGGCGATCTGCGTGGCAACGAGAGCGGTGCGGACGTAGCCGGGGTTCACGCAGTTGCTGGTGACACCGTGCGGCCCACCCTCCAGTGCGGTCACCTTCGACAGGCCCTCGACGCCGTGCTTGGCGGCCACGTAGGCGGCTTTGTATTTCGAGGCCCGCAGCCCGTGCACCGAGGAGACGTGCACGATCCGGCCGAAGCCGCGCTCGTACATCGCGGGCAGGGCGGCCCGGGTCAACAGGAACGGAGCCTCGAGCATCAGCGTGGTGATCCGACGGAACCACCCGGGATCGAACTCCTCGATCGGCGCGACGTGCTGCACACCGGCGTTGTTGACCAGGATGTCCACATCGAGCGTGAGCCCGGCGAGCGCATCCGTGTCGGTGAGGTCGAGTTCGAGGTGATCGCCGCCGATCTCCCGGGCCAGCCCGGCAGCGGCCGGACCGTCCCGATCGACGACGGTGACCGTGGCACCGTCGGCGGCGAGGCGCCGCGCGATCGCCGCGCCGATCCCGGCCGCCCCGCCGGTGACGAACGCTCGGGTCATGCGGGGATCCGCTCATCGTCGCGGGAGCGCCGGTCCTGCTCGTCGACCGAGGCCAGGCTGATACCGCGGGTCTCGCGGACGAACACCACCGCCAGGGCGGTGATACCGCACGCGATGGCGAGGTACACCGCGATCGGCACCGACGAGTCGAAGCTCTTGAGCAGCTTGGTCGCGATGATCGGGGCGAGCGAGCCGGCCACCACCGAGGTGACCTGAGCGGCCAAGGAGACCCCCGAGTACCGCATCCGGGTGGGGAAGGATTCGGCCATGATGGCGGGCTGCGGCGCGTACATCAGCGCGTGGAACATCAGGCCGAGCGTGACGGCGAGGACCACCATCGCGGGATGACCGGTGTCGAACATCCGGAAGGCGAAGAAGCCCCAGGAGGCGGCGAGTACTGCACCCGCGAAGTACACCGGACGCCGCCCGACCACATCGGTGAGGGCACCGGCCAGCGGCATCACGATCAGGTGCACCACGTGCGCGATCAGCAGCCAGGTGAGGATCGAGCTGGTGTCCATCTTCACCACGGTCTTGAGATAGGTGATCGAGAACGTGACCACCAGGTAGTAGAAGATGTTCTCGCCGAATCGCAGGCCCATCGCGGAGAACACGCCACGCGGGTAGCGCCGCAGCACCTCGACCACGCCGTAGGACACCGCGCGCTCGCGCTCGATCTCCTGCTGTGCCTGCTTGAACAGCGGCGACTCGTCGACCTGGGTGCGGATGTAATAGCCCACCAACACGATGCCCGCCGAGAGCCAGAACGCGATGCGCCAGCCCCAACTGAGGAAGTCGGCATCGGAGAGCGTGTTGGTGAGCACCAGCAGAACGATGGTGGCGGCCAGGTTGCCGCCCGGCACGCCCGCCTGCGGCCATGAGGCCCAATAGCCTCGGGACTTGTCGGGGCATTGCTCGGCGACGAGCAGGACGGCGCCGCCCCACTCGCCACCCACGGCGAAGCCCTGGAGGAAGCGCAGCAGCACCAGCAGGGCGGGCGCCCAGTAGCCGATCTGATCGAAGGTGGGGAGACAGCCCATGAGGAACGTGGCCACGCCGATCAGCAGGATCGACACCTGCAGCAGTGTCTTCCGTCCGATCTTGTCACCCAGGTGGCCGAAGACGATGCCGCCGATCGGGCGGGCCGCGAAGCCGACCGCGTAGGTGATGAAGGCGGCGATGATCGCGTCGTACTCGCTGGCGCCCTGCGGGAAGAAGATCTTGTTGAAGACCACCGTGGCCGCGATGCCGTAGAGGAAGAACTCGTACCACTCGACGACGGTCCCGGCCATCGACGCGGCGACGATCTTCCGCAGACTGCTCGGTCGCTCCAGTTCGGTATGCGCCATCACTGCTCCTCGTTTCTCAGGTCACAATGAGCCATCGGATGTGATGCAGATCATGACTCGGGAAGTATGGGTGCATAGAATTGCAGACACAATGACCACCACCGCCCACCGAATCTGCATTGATGCACACGCCTGAGGCGAGCGCCGACGGCCTGCTCACCTTGCTCGCCGTGGCGCGGACCGGTCGCTACACCGCGGCCGCCGATCTGCTGGGCATCAACCACACCACGGCCTCGCGGCGGGTCGCCGCCTTGGAGCACGCGCTCGGCGGCCCCCTCCTGGCCCGTGGGCCGAGCGGCTGGGAACTCACGGACCTGGGTCGCACCGCGGTCGGGGCCGCCGAGCGGATCGAGTCCACCCTGCTCGGGCTCCACGCCGACACCGACGGCGATCTGCACGGCACGGTGCGGATCGCGGCGACGGACGGTTTCAGCGCGCGGGTGGTAGCGCCCGCGATCGCGGAGCTCGGCCGGATGCATCCGCGACTGTCGGTCGACCTGCTGACGGTGACCCGGCGCGCACCGTCGACCCGGTCCGGGGTGGACATCGAGGTGGTGGTCGGACGGCCGAGCACCTATCGCGTGGGGCCGACGTTGTTGGCCCCGTACCGGTTGGGGCTCTACGGTTCCGAGGACTTCCTCGCCGCCACCGGAATGCCGCGCACTCGCGCCGATCTCGGCGGCCGGCCGCTGGTCTACTTCATCGAGTCGATGCTCACCGTCGACGATCTCGACCAGGCCCGCGTGGTGGTACCGGAGATGTCGGACCGGCTCAGCTCCACCAACGTGTTGGTGCACGTCGAAGCCACCCGCGCGGGCGCCGGCCTGGGGCTGCTCCCCTGCTTCCTCGCCGATACCCACGCCGACCTCGTACGAGTGCTGCCCGGCGAGGTCCGCGTGGAGTTGGAGTACTGGATGGTGGTGCGTCCCGAGGCCGCGCGGCGGCGCGAGGTCGCCGCCGTCGCGGACGCTCTGCGCGCCCGAGCCGACGCGATGCGCGACGCACTTCTCGGCGCGCACTGAAATCGTCTCCCCTGGAGACCGTCGCGGCTGCCGCCCCTCAGCGTTTGGCGGTAGACTGTCCGCTTGACCATGAGCGCATCGACTACCAGTGGCGGCCCCTCGTTCACGCCCGAGGACCTGACCGGATTCTTCGGCGCACCGACGGTGCGGCGGGCCGGCGAGTACGTGGGCACCGGCCTCATCGGCGACTTGGAGTGGGACGACGAGAAGCGGCTGGTGACCGGTGTCGTCGCCGGGACGCGCGAGTACGACGCCCGGGTGTGGATCGAACCCTCCGGCGGCGGCTGGCGCCCCGTCCGGAGCCTGTGCACCTGTCCGGTGGCACTCAACTGCAAGCACGGCGCCGCACTGTTGCTCGAACTGACCGCGGAAGACGTCGAAGAGTCCGCCGTCGAGCAGCCCGATCCGTGGGAGCGACAGCTCGAGGCATTGCTACCCGACAAGCCACGCAGCGTGGCGACGGTACCGGTGGCATTGCAGTTCGACGTCGATGAGCGCGGCGTGACCACCGGGCAGCGGCTTCAGGTGCGCCTGGCCACGCCCGGGATGCGCGACGGCAGCTGGGTCGCCGGCGATGTCCGCTGGCGCACCATCTCGTCCGCACCGCGCGTGGCGCCCGCGCAACGTGAGGTACTGACCCCGCTGGCCCAGTTGGTGCTGTGGAACCTGTACGGCGTGGATGCCTGGGCCGATCTCGGAATGATCGACACCCCCTTGCTGTGGGACCAACTCCGCGCCGTCCGCGATGCCGGGGTCCCGCTGCTGACCAAACGTCCGCGCGGCACGGTGATGCTGGCGCCCCCTACCCGGCTGGGCCTGGTGGCGCGCCCCGAGACGGGCGGAGTGGAACTCGATCGCGAGATCGACTTCGGCGACGGTCCGCGACGGTTCACCGGCGGCCTGCTGGGTGCACATCGTGCGCTCGGCGTGTTCCAACAGGACGGTGACGAGTTGCGTATCGCGCCACTCGATCCCCCGCTCTCGCCGGCCCACACCACGGCGCTGCGCCGGTTCACGCCGGTCCGGGTGCCCGCAGAAGCCGTCCCCCAGCTCCGGGAGAAGTACCTGCCGTATCTCACCGCGGTGGCGCCGGTACGCGATCCGGAGCGGCTGGTCGGCGAGATCGAGGTCCTCGGACCCGAGTTGGTGTGCACCGCACGGTATTACCCCGAGGCCGGCGAACTCGAGGTGGACTGGAAATGGCGGTACAGCGTGGGCGGCGAGGCCCGCGATTACGCCGTGGGCTCCGAACCGGCCGGTATCGCGGATTCCATGGGGCAGCAGCGGATCACTCGCGCGATGGCAGGTGCGCTGCGTGAGGCGCAGGTCACCGTCGACCACTCCCAGGGCTTCTACCGCGGCACCGAGGCCGCGGTGTGGCTGGCCGAAGCGGCACCGGTGCTGCGGACCGTGCCCGGGGTGATCGTGGAAGTCACCGACGATCCCGGGTTCCGTTGGTCGGAATCGGCTGCGACCGTGTCGGTCCGGGTGCGCGGCGAGGACTCCGAATCGCCGTCGATGGACTGGTTCGACCTTGAGGTGGCCGTGGAGGTGGACGGCGAGGAGGTGCCCTTCCGTGATGTCTTCACCGCGGTGGCGGGCGGCCTCGATACCATCGTCACCCCGGGCGGGGTGCTCGCCCGGATCGACGGTGAGCGGTTCGACCGGCTACGCGAGCTGATCGGAGAGGCCCGCGAGCTGCCGGCCCGCGGCGCCCGACGCGGCGCCCGCGGCACCGGCGCAGATGAGCGGGATGGATTGCGGATCAGCAGATTCCAGGCGGGACTGGTCGACGACCTCGCTGATCTCGCGGACTCCACCGACTTCGACGGCGATTGGAGCCGCCGGGTAGGGGCGCTCACCGCCGGCGACCTGGCGCGACAGGAGACCCCGTCCACCCTGCGCGCCGAGCTGCGGCCGTACCAGCGCGACGGCCTGGATTGGCTCTCCTTCCTGTGGGACAACGATTTCGGCGGAATCCTTGCCGACGACATGGGCCTGGGAAAGACCGTGCAGACGCTGGCGCTGATCTGCCGCGCGCACGAGAACGCCGAACCGGACGTACTGGGCTCACCAGGTCCGTTCCTGGTGGTGGCTCCGACTTCCGTGGTGGGCAACTGGGCGGCGGAGTGCCGCCGGTTCGCGCCGCACCTGACGGTGGCCGCGGTCGCCGAGACTTCCCGCAAGTCGGGCGCCTCGATCAGTTCCGTGGTGGCGGGCGCCGACGTGGTGCTCACCTCGTACACTCTGCTCCGCCTCGACGCCGAGGAGTACGCGGCGGTGCGATGGGCGGGCGTCATCCTGGACGAGGCGCAGTTCGTGAAGAACCCGCGCTCGAAGGCTTTCGCGGCGGTGTCGCTGCTGGATCGGCGGTTTACGCTGGCCGTGACCGGTACGCCGATGGAGAATCATCTGGAAGAACTGTGGGCGCTCACCGCGCTCACCGTGCCCGGGCTGTTCCCGGGCCGCACCTGGTTCGCGGAGGAGTATCGCCGCCCCATCGAGCGTGGTGGCGACGATGACCGACTGGCCCGGCTACGCCGACGGGTGCGGCCGTTCATGTTGCGGCGCACCAAGGATCTGGTGGCCAAGGACCTGCCGGAGAAGACCGAATCCGTGGTACAGGTACAGCTCAGCGACGAACACCGGCACACCTACGACCGCATCCTGGCCGACCAGCGCGCCAAGCTGCTGGGCCTACTCGATGACTTCGACGGCAACCGGTTCGAGATCCTGCGCTCGCTGACCATGCTGCGGCGCCTCGCGCTCGACCCGTCGCTGGTCGACGAGGAACTGGCCGTCGAAGACGTCGCCAAGCTCGACTACCTCGCGGAGAAGCTCGATGAGCTGCTGGAGGAGAAACATGCGGTGCTGGTGTTCAGCCAGTTCACCGGGTTCCTACGCAAGGCCGCAGAGCGGCTCGATGAAGAGGGCGTGGAGTACGCCTACCTGGACGGGTCCACGACCGACCGGGCTGCGGCGATCGAGAAGTTCACCTCGGGCGAGGTGCAGGTGTTCCTGATCTCGCTCAAGGCCGGTGGTTTCGGCCTGAACCTGGTGCAGGCCGACTACTGCTTCCTCCTGGATCCGTGGTGGAATCCCGCGGCCGAGGCACAGGCGATCGACCGCGCGCACCGCATCGGACAGACCCGCAGCGTGATGGTTTACCGCCTGGTTTCCGCGGGCACCATCGAGGACAAGGTGATGGAGCTCAAGGAGCGCAAAGCCGCGCTCTTCGAGTCCGTGGTGGGCGGCGAGGGTGGATTCGACGCCAGGCTGGCGGCCTCCGATATCCGCGCACTGTTCGAGGACTGATCTCGGCGCCGCCACCAATCCCCTCCGCAGCGACTCAATCCGGCCCGACAGGCAACCGCCACTGCCACAACGGGCCGTCGGCGGAGTCGATGGCCGCGCCGATCTGCCGGAAGCCCAACGCACGGAGCACCCCGGTCGACGGGGACTCCGCGGCCACCGTGTGGGCGTTGATCCGTGCCACCCCCGCCGCAGTGGCCTTGGCGACCAGTGCACGGGCGGCGGCCTTCGCATAACCGCGGCCGCGGAACGCGGGGGCGATCTCGTAGCCGATCTCGACCGTGCCGTCGGACGGTGGTCCGTGGTATCCACCCGAACCGACGAGTTCACCCGCCGCGGAGAAGAACAGGTGCATCGACCAGTCGGCGGCGAACCCGGGCTCGCGAGCGGCGGCCAGCGTGTGCTCGATCGCTTCGGGGAACTCGGGCCATCCGTCCGGGATCGCCGACCCGGTGATCCGTTCGAACTCGCCGCGATCGCGCAGCAACGTCTGCAGCAGTGCCGCAGTCACCGGGGTCATCGAAACAGTCGCGCTCGTCGTCATGGGTCGAGCATCCCGCGGGCGGTCGTGGCGGGCAACCGGTTTCCGGATCAGGCGGCGGTGAGGGCCTCCAGGACGTGGCCGTCGGGCGACGGGAAGTAGACGCCGCGGCCACCGAAGCGGTGGTTGATCTCGCCCGCGCCGCCACCGTCGGGCTCGGCGTGGAAGGCCAGTCCTCGCTCCGTGATCCGCGCGAAGATCTCGTCGAACTCCTGCTCGGAGACGAGGAAGGCGTAGTGCTGCGGGTGGATCGGCGCCGGCCTGGTCATCACGTCGAGCGCCACGTCGTTGGAGAGACGGACCTGGTGGAAATGCCCGCCGCCGATGTCGACGGGATCCTCGAGACCGAGCACTTCGGTCAGGAAGCGCGCGGTCTCGAGGTTGTCGGTGGCGGCGACGATGGTGTGGTTCAGTTCGATGCTCATTCCTCGACGCTAGAACCTCACCCTCGCTTCATGTCAACGGTTCAGCCGATCAGCCGGCCGTGCCCGCTCCAGTTCGCGAGGCGCTCGGTGGGACCTGCGCCCTCGCAGGGTTCGATGACGGGGCCGAAGGGGACCTCGCCACCGCGATAGTCCGCGGGGAGCGCGGTTTTCATCACCGCGAGTACACCTTCGGGGAGCGCGGGGTCCGGGAACTCGACGGACTGCCCGGTGGCCACGGCGAGGTCCCAGCCGTGCACCAGGGTTTCGTTGATGTACATGCCGAGTGCGGCGAAGCCCGGCACCACGCCCTAGGGCACCGTGACCTCACGGTCAAGCGGCGCGCTCTCCCAGGCGGCGAGAGCGCGATCGCGCACCGCGGCGTACGTGACGGCGTCGTGGTCATCGGCCCGGAACGGCTGACCCTCGACGGTGGCGACGGTGGCGAGCGCCTCGGCGCGGATCACGACCGCGATGAGATGCTCGGCAAGGGCCCGGACATCGAAGTCCTCGCACGGGGTGGGTAGATCGAGCTGGTCGGGTGCGACGGCCGCGAGGAGGCTGTGCACCCAGGCGGTGGCGGCGGCGTACGCGGGGCGGGGATCAGTGGCTGTATCGGTCATGGCACGCAGTCAACCCGGCAAATATGACACCTACTGTCATCTTTATCTGAGAGAGTTTTCCCGTGCGTGCCGACCGCCTCCTCTCGCTGCTCATGCTGTTACGACACCGTGGCACCATGACGGCCGCACAGATCGCGGAGGAATTGGAGGTTTCCACCCGAACCGTGCTGCGGGACGTCGAGGCACTGTCGACCGCCGGCATTCCCGTCTATACCGACCGGGGTCGCGGCGGGGGGATCAGCCTGCTCCCCGGCTACCGCACCGATCTCACGGGACTCACCCTCGACGAGGCGAAGGCGCTGCTCGCCGGGGCACCGCTGTCTCCCGCCTTCGCCAGTGCGATGCGCAAGGTGGCGGCGGCGCTCCCCGAGCCGCACCGCCGTGAGGCCGCGGCTGCCGCCCAGCGGATCCACGTGCGTCCGGACGGCTTCGCCCGCGCCCCCGAACCCGACCCGCACCTGGGCGAATTGCAACGCGCCGTCATCGACGGACTGCGGGTGCGCGCCGTCTACCGGCCCCGCGGAGGCGCCGCCACGGAGCGGACTCTGGACCCCGTCGGACTCGTTCACGCGGGCCAGGCCTGGTACCTGATGGCCTTGCGCGACGGGGCTCGCCGGACCTATCGCACCTCGCGGTTCTCGTCGGTGACGGTGCTCGCCGAGCCGGCGCGGCGAGCCGCGGACGTGGATCTCGCCGCCGAGTTCGAGGAGTCGCGCGCGTCGTTCCGCACCGGGCACGAGGCGGTTCGCATCGACCTGCGGGCAGACGAGTACGGGTGGATGAAGCTGTCCTCGTTCGGGACGATGGTCACGCCGCCCGGGCCCGACGGTGTCGGCACCCTCGCGTTCCGGGACCGCGGCCAGGCGATATGGACTCTCTGGTCCGCCCTGCCGAACATCACCGTGCTCGGTCCGCCCGGCATCATCGACGCTCTACGCACCAAGGCAGCCGATGCGGTGCGGGCGCTGCAGTGACGCCGCCGGTCAGCGGAGCGCGACCTTCAGGCCGACGGAGCCATCATCGGAGCGGACCGCTACGGCGTGGCCGGTGCGGTCACCGTCGGGGAAGTGCAGTGTGAGGTCGCCGCCCTCGCCGAGGAAGTTGCGCCACCACTGCTTCTGGTCGGGCATCGCGACGCCGATCACCACCTCATCGCCCGTGCGCTGGTAGGCGATGGGGAGGGAGAACTGCTTGCCCGACTTCCGGCCGGTATAGCTGACGGTGACCATGCTCTTCCCCAGAGCCGGGCCGATCACGGGCAGGGACAGCAGTGGAGTGAAAGCCGCGTTGAAGACCTTGGCGGTGCGCTGGAAGAGGTTCATACGCCCAGGCTACGCAGCGACGACCACGGTGCCGAAGGATTTTTCCCGGACTGGGCATACTGGAAGCATGAAGACGATCCTGAACATCATCTGGCTGGTGTTCTGCGGATTCTGGATGGCTGTGGGCTACGCGATCGCCGGAATCATCTGCTGCCTGTTGATCGTGACGATCCCGTTCGGCCTCGCGTCTTTCCGGATCGCCAACTACGCGCTGTGGCCCTTCGGTCGTACCGTGGTCGACCGCCCGGATGCCGGCGCCGCATCGCTGCTCGGCAATATCATCTGGCTGCTGGTCGCCGGTATCTGGCTGGCCATCGGTCACATACTCACCGGCATTGCGCTGTGCCTGACCATCATCGGCATCCCGATGGCCATCGCGAACTTCAAGATGATCCGGCTCTCACTGATGCCGCTCGGATCGGAGATCGTGCCGGTCTAGGCCCCGGCCGTGCCCGCGGCCATCGCGCGCCGCACGAAGCCCTCGACACCGGCGATGTGCACCGTCGCACACGCGCACGCCACGTCGGCCTGCCCCGCCACCAGAGCGTCGAAGATCTGCCGGTGCTCGGCGACGGTTCGTGCGCGCGCATCGGTGTCGTCGTAACCCCGCCAGATCCGAGCCCGCAACGTGGGCGCCGACAGCCCCGAGATCAGGGCGCGCAGAACCGGATTACCGGAGGCGTCCGCGATAGTTTGGTGGAACAGGATGTCTTGCTGCACCAAGGTTTCCACCGATGCATCCGGCCCGCCCAACGCGAGCGTCTCCTCCAGGACGGCCAGTTTCTCATCCGTGATCCGGTGCGTGGCCATGGCGGTGGCCGCCGGCTCCAGGATGCGCCGCACCTCGAAGAAGTGCAGTACCGAATCCTCCTGCTGGAAGTCGACGACGAAGCCCATGGTGTCGAGCAGCAGAGTGGGTTCGAGGCTCGTGACGTACGTACCGTCGCCCTGCCGCACGTCCAGGATGCGCAGCATCGCGAGGGCGCGGATCGCTTCGCGCAGCGAATTGCGCGAGAGCCCGAGACGGGCCGCGAGGTCGGCCTCGCGCGGCAGCCGGCTGCCCGCAGGCAGCTCGCCGTCGGTGATCATGGCCTTGAGCTTGAGGATCGCGTCATCGGTACGCGATATCCGCCCGGCGCCGTCGTTGGTCGACATCGGTCAATGGTACCGGCGCTGCCGACGGATCGACCTCACAACGCGGCGTCGAGGTCGGACCACAGGGCTTCCGGTGGCGGCGTCCACAGCAAGTCGAGATCGGTGCGAACTTCCTCCTCTGACCGCATCCCGAGTAGCACCGTGCGTACGGCGGGGTGCCGCAGCGGGAAGTGCACAGCGGCGTGCGGCAGGGTGGTGCCATGATCACGGCAGACCGCGGCGAGGCGGCGCGCACGGTCGAGTGCACTCAGCGTGGCCGGCGCGTAGTCGTAGGTCGCTCCGGGCTGCGGGTCCGCCGACGCGCTGATACCGGAGTTGAACACTCCACCGACCGCGACCGACACATCGCGCTGCACACAGGCCGGGAGCAGATCCTGCGCCGCACCGCGGTCGAGCACCGTGTACCGCCCGGCGATCAGGACGGTGTCCATATCGGTCTCGCGTACGAACCGGGTGAGCATCTCCGATTGATTCATACCGGCGCCGTACGAGGAGATCACGCCCTGGCTGCGGAGTTCGTCGAGTGCCGGGAAGGCACCGTTCATCGCCTCGACAAAGTGCTCGTCGGGATCGTGCACGTACACCACATCGATACGGTCCCGGCCCAATCGCATCAGGCTGTCCTCGATCGAGCGGAACACCCCATCGCGACTGAAGTCCCACACCCGCTCCACATCGGCCGCGACCGCGAATCCCTGTGAGTCCGGTGCAGCGGGACCGCTCGCGGGCCGCAACACCCGTCCCACCTTCGTCGAGATCACCACGCTCGCATGCTCATCCAGCGCCGCCCCGAGCCTGCGCTCGGACAGTCCGAGACCGTAATGCGGCGCGGTGTCGAAGTAGCTGATTCCGGCATCCAGCGCGGCACGCACGGCGTCGGTGGCCTCCGCATCGTCGACCTCGGCGTAGAGATTGCCGATCGCCGCCGCACCGAAGGACAACCGGGCCACGCGTAGGCCGCCGCGCCCGAACGCCCGGTCCGCGGTGAGCGCCGCGGTCACCGCTTCGCCGGGAGTCGGAGGCCACTCATCCCGCCGTCGACGGCGAGCGAGGTTCCAGTGGTGGCCGATGCCGCCGGACCCAGCAGGTAGCAGATCGCTCCCGCCACTTCGGCATCCGTGACCAGCCGACCCGTGGGCTGGCGCTGGCGAAGTTGCTCGGCCTCGGCCTCGGGATCGGCGGCCGACTCCAACAGTCTGCGCACCCACGGCGTGTCGACGGTCCCGGGGTTCACGCAGTTGAACCGGATACCCTCTCGCACATGGTCAGCCGCCATCGCGCGCGTCATCGCCTCGATGGCACCCTTGGACGCGCTGTAGAGCACCCGGCCGGGAAGCCCTGCGGTCGCGGCGATCGAACAGGTGTTGACCACGGCGGGGGTCGCGGATCGACGCAGGTGTTCGAGTGCAGCACGGGTCATCCGGACGGTACCGAGAACGTTGACCTCGAGCACACGCCGCCACTCGTCCAACGTTCCGGCCTCGACGGTCCCCTGCGCTCCGATACCGGCATTGTTGACCAGTCCGTCTACGCCGCCCAGGGTTTCGGCCGCGGTCGCCACCGCGACGGCGACCGATTCGTCGTCGCCGACGTCACAGCTGATGCCGACCGATCCCGCTGGCGCTTCGCCCGGCTGCACGTCGATTACCGCGACGGTCGCTCCGCGTGCCATCAGTTCCTCCGCCGTCCGACGTCCGATGCCCGAGGCGCCGCCCGTCACGATCGCCCGGAATCCGGTGAATTCGTCTCCGCCGCTCATGGTGCCTCCTTCCAGGCTTCTCCGTCGGGGAAGCCGTACCGCGTGAGGGACTTCGCGTGCATCTGGGCCGAGAAGCCCGGCGCCGACGGCGCGGCGTACGCCCCGTCGACGATCCGCACCGGGTCCAGGAAGTGCTCATGCAGATGGTCGACGTACTCGATGTTCCGGTCGGCGAGAGTGCCGGAAACCGCGACGTAGTCGAACATCGCGAGGTGCTGCACCAGTTCGCACAGCCCCACGCCACCCGCGTGCGGGCACACCGGAATGCCGAATTTGGCGGCCAGCAGCAGGATCGCGATGTTCTCGTTGACCCCGGCCACACGGGTGGAATCGAGCTGAAGCACATCGATCGCCTCAGCCTGCAGCAACTGCTTGACCAGCACCCGGCTGTGCGCATGCTCGCCGGTGGCGATCCGCACGGGTGAGACCCGTCGCCGGATCGCGGAGTGCGCGAGCACATCATCCGGCGCCGTGGGTTCCTCCACCCACCACGGATCGAAAGGGGCCAGCCGCTCGATCGCGTCGACCGCCTCGCGAACGTCCCAACGCTGGTTCGCATCGACCGCGATCCGGATACCGTCGCCCACCACGGACCGCGCCAGAGCGAAGCGGCGGATATCGTCGTCGATATCGGCGCCCACCTTGAGCTTGATCTGGGTGAAGCCCTGTGCCACCGCCTCTTTCGCGAGATGCTCCAGCTTCTCGTCGGAGTATCCGAGCCAGCCCGGCGAGGTGGTGTATCCGGGATAGCCATGCTCCTGCAACGCGGCCGACCGCTGCGCACGCCCAGGTTCCGCGGCACGGAGCAACTCCAGCGCCTCGTCCGGGGTGAGCGCGTCCGTGAGGTACCGGAAATCGACCAGATCGACGATCTGCTCCGGGCTGAGTCCACCGAGCAACTGCCACAGCGGCATTCCTTCACGCTTGGCCCGGAGATCCCACAGGGCGTTCACGACTGCACCGATCGCCATGTGCATGACGCCCTTCTCGGGACCGAGCCAGCGCAGTTGTGCGTCGTAGACCAGTTCGCGCCACATTCCGCCGAGATCATCCAGGACGGCGTCCACATCGCGGCCGAGGACGTACCCCGACAGGGCCTCGATCGCGGCGCGCTGCACGTCGTTACCGCGGCCTATGGTGAACACGAAGCCGTGCCCCTCCAGACCATCAGCGGCGTCGGTCTCGAGCACCAGGTATGCCGCAGAGTAGTCGGGGTCGACGTTCATCGCATCGGATCCGTCGAGCTCCTTGGAGGTGGGGAATCGCACGTCCAGCGTCCGAAATCCGGTGAACTTCGCGGACATCAGGCCTCCCCGAGGACGGACCGGTGACCGCCGAGCACATCGACGTGGGTCTCGATCACATCGCCACGGCGCAGGTACGGCTTCGGATCGGGGTAACCGAAGGCGACGCCCGCCGGCGTACCGGTGTTGACCACGTCGCCGGGCTCCAGAACCATGAACTGGCTGAGGTAGCGCACGATCTCGCCGACCCCGAAGATCATCTGCGCCGTATTGGCCCGCTGCCGCACCTCGCCGTTGACGGTGAGCCGGATATCGAGCAGCTGCGGATCGGGGATCTCGTCGGCGGTCACCAATTCGGGGCCGAGCGGGTTGAAGGTCTCGCAGTTCTTGCCCTTGTCCCAGGTGCCGCCGCGGTTCATCTGGAAGTCCCGTTCGGACACGTCGTTGGAGACGGTGTACCCGGCCACACAGGCGAGTCCCTGCTCCGCACTGTCGAGATAGCGTGCGGTGCACCCGATCACGGCAGCGAGCTCTACCTCGTAGTCGGTGGCGACCGATCCGCGAGGTATCAACACGTCGTCGTACGGGCCCACGATCGTGGCCGATGTTTTGAGGAACATCACCGGCTCGGCGGGCTCGGCGTGCTGAGTCTCCTGCGCATGGGCGAGATAGTTCACGCCGATGCACACGATCTTGCCGGGGCGGGAAATCGGCGCACCGACTCGGAGCCCGGTCGGATCGACCTCAGGCAGCCCGCCGGCGGCGATCTCCGCAGCCAGGATCTCGCGCGCCGAACCGATCGTCGCGGGCCCGTATTCGGGTACGACGCCCGAGGCGTCGAGCCACCGTCCGTCTCCGGTGGAGACGATGGGGCGCTCCGCCCCCGCCTCGCCGACTCGTCGCAGTCTCATCGACTTCCTTTCACCCTCGGTCAGGACTCCGGGCGGCCGCCGGCCTTGCGTCGGAAGGCGAGGAGACTGTGCCGCGAGTCACAAAAGAGGACTGTAAACATCGGAGGTCTGTTGGTCAACAGTCTGCGCATATCGCGTCCGCCGTCGTAGAGTTCGGGGAAGACCTCTCTCAGTGATCGGAGGAATAATGCGTCGTCAGGTACCGAAGGTGAGGGATCTCGCGCCCCTCATGCGGATCAAGGCGCCGCGGCTGGATCGCCGTGCGGCGCGGCTCGACGATGCGCAGACCATCGCAGACCTGCGCCGGATCGCACAGCGCCGCACCCCGCGCGCCGCGTTCGACTACACCGATGGCGCCGCCGAAGCCGAACTCTCCCTGGCCCGGGCCCGGCAGGCCTTCTCCGACATCGAATTCCATCCGCGGATTCTGCGCGATGTCGCGCACGTTGACACCACACGCACGGTGCTCGGCGGACCGTCGGCCCTACCGTTCGCGATCGCCCCGACGGGCTTCACCCGCATGATGCAGACCGAGGGCGAGCTCGCCGGTGCGCGCGCCGCCACCCGCGCCGGCATCCCGTTCTCGCTGTCGACGATGGGCACGGCGTCGATCGAGGAGGTGGCGGACGCCGGCAGGGGCGGGCGGCAGTGGTTCCAGCTCTACATGTGGCGCGACCGCGAGCGATCCATGGCATTGGTGGACCGCGCCGCACAGGCCGGCTACGACACGCTGCTCGTGACCGTCGACGTACCGGTCGCCGGTGCCCGGCTGCGGGACAAGCGCAACGGCATGACGATCCCACCCGCGCTCACGCTACGCACCATCGTGGACGCGGTGCCGCGGCCGCACTGGTGGATCGACTTCCTCACCACCGAGCCGCTCTCCTTCGCCTCCCTCGACCGCTGGTCGGGCACCGTCGGCGAGCTCCTGGACTCCATGTTCGACCCCACCGTCGACTACTCCGATCTCGCCTGGATCAGGGATCAGTGGCCCGGGAAGGTGGTGGTGAAGGGCGTGCAGACCCTCGACGACGCGCGACGGTGCGCCGACCTCGGCGTGGACGGGATCGTCCTGTCCAATCACGGTGGACGTCAACTCGACCGGGCGCCGGTGCCGTTCCACCTGCTGCCGACGGTCGCCGCCGAACTGGGCGGGACGACCGAGATCCTTCTGGACACCGGGATCATGTCGGGAGCCGATATCGTGGCCGCCGTGGCGCTGGGCGCGCGCAGCACCCTGGTCGGTCGCGCCTACCTGTACGGGCTCATGGCGGGCGGCGAGGCGGGCGTGGACCGCGCGATCACCATCCTCGGCGACGAAGTGCGCCGTACGATGCGCCTGCTGGGTGCGAACTCGCTGGACGAGCTCGAACCCGGCCACGTGACCCAATTGACCCGCGTACAGCCGCTCCCCCGCCCTGGCCAGGAGGTCCGTCCATGACGGAGACGATCGCTCTGCACACCCGGCTTCGGGTCGGCGCGGAGGCGGAGTACGACCGGGTACACGCCGTGATCCCCACCGAGCTCGACGGTGCGCTCCGCGAAGCCGGGGTGCGGTCGTGGCGGATCTGGCGCGATGGCCGCGAGTTGTTCCACGTGGTCGAGGTCGACGACTACCGGGCGATGCGACGGCACCTCGCGGAGCACCCGGCGAACGTGCCGTGGCAGACACGAATGGCGGACCTGCTCGAGGTGGAGGACGACTACTCGGGCGAGGACCGCGGCATCCCGCTGGTGTGGGCGCTGCCCCTGAACCGATGATCGTCGACGCGCACCACCACCTCTGGGACCGCGCCCGGCACGACCACGGCTGGCTCGCCTCGCCGGGCCTGGAGCCGATCCGGCGCGACTTCACGGTGGCCGACCTCGCCGCGGAATCGCCGGCCGACGCCACGGTGGCGGTGCAGGCGCTGAACTCGACCTCCGAGACCAGGTATCTGCTCACTGCGGGCGGGCCGGCGCGCGCCGTGGTCGGCTGGGCCGATCTGACATCCCCGGACTGCGGCGATCAGCTGGACCGGCTGCGATCCGCGCCGGGCGGCGAGAAGCTCTGTGGGCTGCGACATCTCGCGCAAGACGAACCCGATCCATGCTGGCTCGCCCGTCCCGACGTTGCGCGCGGGATCAGCGCTGCCACCGATCGCCGCCTCGCCTTCGACATCCTGGTGCGGGCACCGCAGCGTGCCGCCGGCCTGGAGCTGGCGCAATCCCTCCCCGCGGCGAACTTCGTGATCGACCACTGCGGAAAGCCGGATATCGGTGCAGGCGAATGGGATCCGTGGGCGACCTGGATCACCGCCATGGCGGCGCTATCGAACGTCGCGTGCAAGCTATCGGGACTGGTCACCGAGTGCCCACCCCGGCCCTGGAACCGCCCACTCATCGAACCCTATGCGCGGCATGTGCTGGAAAGCTTCGGAGCAGAGCGGGTGATGTTCGGTTCCGACTGGCCGGTATGCCTGCTGGAGGCCTCGTACGCGCAGGTGCTGGAGCTCACCGTCGGCCTGCTCGACGGTGCGTCGCCGACCGAGCGGGAGGCGGTTCTCGGCGAGACTGCGCAGCAGGTGTACCGGCTCTGACACGAGGGCTCTCCCCTCCGCCGCGGTGGGGGGGAGGACGCGCGACGAACGGGAGAGCATGAATGCCGCCCCGGGGGCGGCGTGGTCTAGGCGCCGAGGACGACGCGTCGGAGTTCGGGCCGGCGCAGGAACATCGCGATCCAGATGAGCACGCCCACATAGACACCGGAGAGCACGTAGCCGGCGATCGGCTGCTCCGCCCGGAGGTTGATGGCGACCGCACCGCCGAGATAGCCGGTGAGGTAGATGGCGCCGATCACCGCAGTGCGCGGGACGGTCCACAGGATCACCCCCACCAACAGCACCAGCCCGATCACCACGATGTGCTTCTCCTGGAATCCCAGCTTCAGCGTCCCGTCGATCACCGCCTGCGGCTTGGTGAACTTACCGACCACGTCGAACACGAGGAACGCCCAGATCAACACGGTGAGAACCATTCCCGCGATCCAGGACTTCGACCGCCCCTCCCACGGCTTCGCAGTGGCACTGGATTCCGTCACGGTGGCCATCGTCGACTCCTGGACTCGGTGTTCGCGGTGCGAGCATGCTGAGATGTTCACACCGTACACATGAATTGAGGAGTGAACAACCCCCTTCGCGCATCCGCCCCTGTTTCGCGCCGCCGCACCCCGCACGCGTGGGGCGGGAGCGCGAGAGGGGTGCGGGAGCGATCGCCGGCCTCTCCCCTCCGCCAGCCCCATCCGCTGCCAATAGTCGGCCGCGGATAACGCCATCGGCAGCGGGAGCGCGCTGCCGGACGAGGGCCGCCCCAGCCCCACCACCGTCGGGCATGAAAACGGCCCCCGACCTGCACGCAGGTCGGGGGCCGAATTCAGTTGGCTAACGTCACCGGTAGCCGTCGGAGAAGCCGTAGTCGTCGAGCGGCACCGCGGCGCCGGACGGGGCGCCGAACGCACCCTCCGGACCGTAGTACTGATCGTCGAAGGTCGGCACCGAGTACGCGGCCGCGCGGGCCTCCTCGGTGGGCTGCACCTGGATGTTCCGGTACTTGTTGATACCCGTACCGGCCGGGATGAGCTTACCGATGATGACGTTCTCCTTGAGGCCCACCAGCTTGTCGGAGCGGGTGTTGATCGCGGCGTCCGTGAGCACGCGGGTGGTCTCCTGGAAGGAGGCCGCCGACAGCCACGAATCGGTCGCGAGCGAGGCCTTGGTGATGCCCATGAGCACCGGACGGCCGGCCGCGGGCTCGCCGCCCTCGGCCACGACGCGACGGTTCTCGGCCTCGAACTCGGCACGCTCGGTGAGCGAACCGGGCAGGAACTCCGTGGAACCCGAGTCGATGATCGTCACGCGACGCAGCATCTGCCGCACGATGGTCTCGATGTGCTTGTCGTGGATCGACACACCCTGCGACCGGTACACCTCCTGGACCTCGTTGACCAGGTGCACCTGCACCTGACGCGGGCCCATGACGCGCAGCACCTCGTGCGGATCGGCAGCGCCCTCGAGGAGCTGCTGACCCACCTGCACGTGGTCACCGTCGGCCAGCAGACGCTCGGTGCCGTCGTCGTGCTTGAACACACGCAGGCGCTGACGCTTGCTGATCTTGTCGTACACGACCTCTTCGCTGCCGTCGTCCGGCGTGATGGTGATCGTGTAGAACCGGTCGTCGTCCTCCAGGCGGATGCGGCCGGAGACCTCGGCGATCGGAGCCTTGCCCTTGGGGACACGGGCCTCGAACAGCTCGGTGACTCGCGGCAGACCACCGGTGATGTCGTCACCGACGCCACCCTGGTGGAAGGTACGCATGGTCAGCTGGGTACCGGGCTCACCGATCGACTGCGCGGCGACGATACCGACGGCCTCGCCGATGTCGACGAGCTTGCCGGTGGCCATCGAGCGGCCGTAGCAGGTGGCGCACACGCCGGTGCCGGTGGTGCAGGTGAGCACGGAGCGCACCTTCACCTCGGCGATGCCGGCCTCGAGCAGGGCCTCGATCTGGGGATCACCCAGGTCGTGACCGCGCTCGACGATGACGTTGCCCTTGGCATCCTTGGCGTCCTCGGCCAGGGTGCGGGCGTACGCCGAGGTCTCGACGTGCGCATCGCGGATCAGCGAACCGTCGGCCTGCACCTCGGCCAGCGGCACGATGATGCCACGGGTGGTGTTGCAGTCGGTCTCGCGGACGATGACGTCCTGCGAGACGTCCACCAGACGACGGGTCAGGTAACCCGAGTCGGCGGTACGGAGCGCGGTATCGGCCAGACCCTTACGAGCACCGTGGGTGTTGATGAAGTACTCCAACACCGTGAGGCCCTCGCGGAAGGACGACTTGATCGGGCGCGGGATGAACTCACCCTTCGGGTTCGTCACCAGGCCCTTCATGCCGGCCAGGTTCCGCACCTGGGTCATGTTGCCCGTGGCACCCGACTTCGGGATCATCGTGATCGGGTTGTCTTCGGGGTAGTAATCGTCGATCGCCTTACCGACCTCGTCGGTGGCCTGCTTCCAGATCTCGACGAGGGCGTCGCGACGCTCACCCGAGGTGAGGGCACCGCGGGCGTACTTGCGCTCGATACCGTCGGCCCGCTCCTCGTAGCGATCGAGGATCTCCTTCTTGCTCGGCGGAACGAGCACGTCGGACATCGAGACCGTGACACCGGACCGCGTGGCCCAGTAGAAACCGGAGTCCTTGAGCTTGTCGACGGTCTGCGCCACCACGATCATCGGGTACCGCTCGGCCAGATCGTTGATGATCACGGCCTGACGCTTCTTCGGCATCTGCTCGTCGACGAACGGGTAGTCGATCGGCAGCAGCTCGTTGAACAGCACCCGGCCCAGCGTGGTCTCGGCCGTCCAGGCCTGACCGCGCTCCCACGCACCGTCGAACTGCTCGGCCTCGATCTCGGCCGGCGGACGCTGGTTCGTCAGCCGCACCTTGATCGGCGCCTGGATCGACAGCTCGCCCAGGTCGACCGCCATGATGGCCTCGGCCGGGCTCGAGTAGACACCCGTCTCCGGCTGATCCTTCTTGGCCGCCGTGTAGGCGCCCTGCGCATCGGCCTTCTCGGTGGTCAGGTGGTACAGGCCGGTCACCATGTCCAGACGGGGCATGGCGAGCGGACGACCCGACGCGGGCGAGAGGATGTTGTTCGAGGACAGCATCAGGATGCGGGCCTCGGCCTGCGCCTCCGCGGACAGCGGGAGGTGCACGGCCATCTGGTCACCGTCGAAGTCGGCGTTGAAGGCCTCACAAACGAGCGGGTGCAGCTGGATGGCCTTGCCCTCCACGAGCTGCGGCTCGAACGCCTGGATGCCCAGGCGGTGCAGCGTGGGAGCACGGTTGAGCAGCACGGGGTGCTCGGCGATGACCTCTTCGAGGACGTCCCACACCTGCGGGCGCTGCCGCTCGACCATGCGCTTGGCCGACTTGATGTTCTGCGCGTGGTTCAGATCCACCAGGCGCTTCATCACGAACGGCTTGAACAACTCGAGCGCCATCAGCTTCGGCAGACCGCACTGGTGCAGCTTGAGCTGCGGACCCACGACGATCACCGAACGGCCCGAGTAGTCCACGCGCTTACCGAGCAGGTTCTGACGGAACCGGCCCTGCTTGCCCTTGAGCAGATCGGACAGCGACTTCAGCGGGCGGTTGCCCGGTCCGGTGACCGGACGGCCACGACGGCCGTTGTCGAACAGTGCGTCGACCGACTCCTGCAGCATCCGCTTCTCGTTGTTGACGATGATCTCGGGCGCACCCAGATCGATCAGTCGCTTGAGGCGGTTGTTGCGGTTGATCACACGGCGGTACAGGTCGTTCAGGTCGGACGTGGCGAACCGGCCACCGTCGAGCTGGACCATCGGGCGCAGCTCCGGCGGGATCACCGGCACCGCGTCCAGGACCATGCCCAGCGGCGAGTTGCCCGACTGCTGGAACGCCGCCACGACCTTCAGTCGCTTGAGCGCACGCAGCTTCTTCTGGCCCTTGCCGCTGCGGATGACCTCGCGCAGGATCTCGGCCTCGGCATCGATGTCGAAGTTCTCGATGAGCTTCTTGATCGCCTCGGCACCCATGGCGCCCTTGAAGTACTCGCCGTAGCGGTCCTGCAGCTCACGGTAGAGCTTCTCGTCGACGATCATGTCCTTCGGCGCGAGCTTGACGAAGGTCGTCCAGATCTCGTCGAGCTCGTCGATGGCACGCTGCGCGCGGTCGCGGATCTGCCGCATCTCCCGCTCGCCGCCGTCCTTGACCTTGCGGCGCTGGTCGGCCTTGGCACCCTCGGCCTCGAGGACGGCCAGATCGTCCTCCAGCTTCTTGGCGCGGTTCTCCAGATCGACGTCCCGCTGGTCCGCGAGGACCTTCTTCTCGGACTCGATCTCGGCCTCGAGCGTGGACTGCTCGTTGTGCCGCTGCTCCTCGTCGACCTCCGTGATCACGTAGGCGGCGAAGTAGATGATCTTCTCGAGATCCTTGGGCGCCAGGTCCAGCAGGTAGCCCAAGCGCGAGGGAACGCCCTTGAAGTACCAGATGTGGGTGACCGGAGCCGCGAGCTCGATGTGGCCCATCCGCTCACGACGCACCTTGGCGCGAGTGACCTCGACGCCGCAGCGCTCGCAGATGATGCCCTTGAAGCGGACACGCTTGTACTTGCCGCAGTAGCACTCCCAGTCTCGAGTAGGTCCGAAGATCTTCTCGCAGAACAGGCCGTCCTTCTCGGGCTTGAGCGTGCGGTAGTTGATGGTCTCGGGCTTCTTGACCTCGCCGTAGCTCCAGTTACGGATGTCATCGGCGGTCGCCAGACCGATCTTCAGTTCGTCGAAGAAGTTAACGTCGAGCACTTCTCTCCTTATTCGTTCGGTTGGCGTGGGCTAGTTCGCGAGGTCTTCGGCCGAGGCGTTCTCGTTGCGCGAGAGGTTGATGCCGAGGTTGGCAGCAGCGCGCTCGAGATCCTCGTCGTCGCTGTCGGCCATCTCGATCGCGGCACCGTCGCTCGACAGCACCTCGACGTTCAGGCAGAGCGACTGCAGCTCCTTGAGAAGCACCTTGAACGACTCCGGGATACCCGGCTCGGGGATGTTCTCGCCCTTGACGATCGCCTCGTACACCTTCACGCGGCCGACCACATCGTCCGACTTGATGGTGAGCAGCTCCTGCAGGGTGTAGGCGGCGCCGTACGCCTGCATCGCCCAGCACTCCATCTCACCGAAGCGCTGACCACCGAACTGCGCCTTACCACCCAGCGGCTGCTGCGTGATCATCGAGTACGGACCGGTGGAACGAGCGTGGATCTTCTCGTCGACCAGGTGGTGCAGCTTGAGGATGTACATGTAGCCGATCGCGACCGGGTACGGGAAGGGCTCGCCCGAGCGACCGTCGAACAGGGTCGCCTTGCCGTCGGCGCCGACCATGACGTCGCCGTCACGGTTGGGCAGCGTCGAGCCGAGCAGGCCGGCCAGCTCCTCGTCGCGGGCACCGTCGAACACCGGGGTGGCGGTGTTGGTGTCGCTCGGCTGGGCGTACATCTGCTCCGGCAGCTGCGATGCCCACTCGGGGATGTTCCCCTTCTCGTCGCGCACATCCCAGCCGGTCTTGGCGACCCACCCGAGGTGCGTCTCCAGGATCTGGCCGATGTTCATACGCCGCGGCACGCCGTGCGTGTTGAGGATGATGTCGACCGGGGTGCCGTCGGGCAGGAAGGGCATGTCCTCGGCGGGCAGGATCTTGCCGATGACGCCCTTGTTGCCGTGGCGGCCGGCGAGCTTGTCGCCGTCCTGCACCTTGCGCTTCTGGGCCACGTACACGCGGACCAGCTCGTTGACGCCCGGGGCCAGCTCGTCGTCGTCCTCGCGCGAGAACACGCGGACGCCGATGACCTTGCCGGTCTCGCCGTGGGGCACCTTCAGCGAGGTGTCGCGCACCTCGCGCGCCTTCTCACCGAAGATCGCGCGGAGCAGGCGCTCCTCGGGGGTCAGCTCGGTCTCGCCCTTCGGGGTGACCTTGCCGACCAGGATGTCGCCGTCGCGGACCTCCGCACCGATGCGGATGATGCCGCGCTCGTCCAGGTCCGCCAGGACCTCGTCGGAGACGTTCGGGATGTCCCGGGTGATCTCCTCGGCGCCCAACTTGGTGTCGCGGGCATCGATCTCGTGCTCCTCGATGTGGATGGACGTGAGCACGTCCTCCTCCACCAGGCGCTGCGACAGGATGATCGCGTCCTCGTAGTTGTGACCCTCCCACGGCATGATCGCCACGAGCAGGTTCTTACCGAGAGCCATCTCGCCGTTGTCGGTGCAGGGGCCGTCGGCCAGAACCTGGCCGATCTCGACCCGCTGACCCGCGGAGACGATCGGACGCTGGTTCGCGCAGGTGCCCTGGTTCGAGCGCGCGAACTTCCGCAGCCGGTGCGTCTTGCGGGTGCCGTCGTCCGCCATCACGGTGATGAAGTCGGCCGACACCTCCTCGACGGCGCCCGCCTTCTCGGTGATGATGACGTCGCCCGCGTCGACCGCGGCGCGCAGCTCCATACCGGTGCCGACCAGCGGCGATTCGGAACGGACCAGCGGCACGGCCTGACGCTGCATGTTCGCACCCATGAGGGCACGGTTGGCGTCGTCGTGCTCGAGGAACGGAATCATCGCGGTGGCGACCGAGACCATCTGGCGCGGCGAGATGTCCATGTACTCGACCTGCGCGGTGGACACGAACTCCACCTCGGAGCCGCGCTTACGGACCAGCACGCGGTCGTCGGTGAGACGGCCCTTGTCGTCGGTCGCGGCGTTGGCCTGCGCGATGTAGAAGCGATCCTCCTCATCGGCGGTCATGTAGACGATCTCGTCCGTCGCGACACCGTCGGTCACCTTGCGGTACGGCGTCTCGATGAATCCGAACGGGTTGACCCGCGCGTACACCGACAGCGAGCCGATCAGGCCGATGTTCGGGCCCTCAGGGGTCTCGATCGGGCACATGCGGCCGTAGTGCGACGGGTGGACGTCACGGACCTCGAGGCCCGCGCGCTCACGCGAGAGACCACCGGGGCCGAGCGCGTTGAGGCGACGCTTGTGGGTCAGACCCGACAGCGGGTTGTTCTGATCCATGAACTGCGAGAGCTGCGAGGTACCGAAGAACTCCTTGATCGCCGCCGAGACCGGGCGGATGTTGATCAGGGTCTGCGGGGTGATCGCCTCGACGTCCTGCGTGGTCATGCGCTCGCGGACCACGCGCTCCATGCGGGACAGGCCCACCCGGAGCTGGTTCTGGATCAGCTCGCCCACGGTGCGGATGCGACGGTTGCCGAAGTGGTCGATGTCGTCGACCTCGACCGGCACCTCGACGCCACCCGGCACCGTCATGTAGGTCAGCTGCTCCGACGGGGCGTCGTGCAGGCGCACCAGGTACTCGACGATGGCGACGATGTCGTCCTCGTTGAGCACGTAGGACTGGGTGCCGTCCGCGTTCGCGGGCAGGCCCAGCTTCTTGTTCAGCTTGTACCGGCCGACGCGGGCCAGGTCGTAGCGCTTCTCCTTGAAGAACAGGTTCTCCAGCAGGGTCTGCGCCGACTCCTTCGTGGGCGGCTCGCCCGGACGGAGCTTGCGGTAGATGTCGAGGAGGGCCTCGTCGGTGCCGGCGGTGGCGTCCTTCTCGAGCGTGGAACGCATGATCTCGGAGAAGCCGAAGCGCTCGAGGATCTGCTCGCTGGTCCAGCCGAGCGCCTTGAGCAGCACGGTGACGGGCTGACGACGCTTGCGGTCGATGCGCACGCCCACGGTGTCGCGCTTGTCGACGTCGAACTCGAGCCACGCGCCGCGGGCCGGGATCACCTTGACGCTGTGCAGCGGCTTCTCGGTGGACTTGTCGATGGTCTCGTCGAAGTACACACCGGGCGAACGGACCAGCTGCGAGACGACCACGCGCTCGGTGCCGTTGATGATGAAGGTGCCCTTGTCCGTCATCATCGGGAAATCACCCATGAAGACGGTCTGCGACTTGATCTCGCCGGTGTTGTTGTTGATGAACTCGGCGGTGACGAACAGCGGTGCCGCGTACGTCATGTCCTTGTCCTTGCACTCCTCGATGGAGGCCTTGACCTCATCGAAGCGCGGGTCGGAGAAGGAGAGCGACATGGAACCGGAGAAGTCCTCGATCGGCGAAAGCTCCGCGAGGATGTCCTCCAGGCCGCCGGTCGGGTTGGCCTCGCCACGCGACGCGGCCTTCTCACGCCATTCCGGGGAGCCCACGAGCCACTCGAAGGAGTCGGTCTGCACATCGAGTAGACCGGGTACCGGGAGCGGCTCGGAGAGCTTCGCGAACGAGACGCGCTTCGGGGCCCCGGGGACCACGGCGTTCTGATCGTTCTGAGTCTGGCTGGAGACGGAGACTGCCAAGATGCGTCCTCTGCTGTGCCTAGTTACGTTGCCAACATGTGCTGACGGCAACCCGCAGAGAAAACGTCCTCGTCGAGGAACAGATATTCAGATGGGCAGGAGGCAGCCAGCGCAACGTCCAACATTAGCAGAGAGAGACGGGACCTGCAAGAGGCAGTCCACACTAGGCCCCGCCGGGGCCTGACGCAAGGACCGTGCGCGAGTTTTGATCGAACACCCTCGGCGCCGCCTCTCCTGGCTGGCTGCCGCGGAGAACCGACGTCGTACTGCACGTCCTGCCGATAACTGTGACCCGGATTCTGGCGAACGTCAAGCGAAACCGCCGTTCTCTTCGAAAATCCCGGGTGCGGCCACCACTGTTCGACGGAGCCGGACACACGAACGCCGGGCCCACCCGTCGATCAGGTGTACCCGGCGTTCGCGATGCGGATCAGTTGTTGGTGCCGTCCACCTTCGGCAGGTGATCGGTGGGGTTATCGTCCGAATCGAGCGGGACCACAACCTCGTAGCCGGTGCTCTCGGCACCCTCCGGGTAGCCGGCCACCTGCGCCTGCTGCGTCTGGATCGGAACGGTCGCGGTATCCCCCGCGCCCTGTCCCGCAGCGACGATGTGCGCCTGCACGGTGTTCTGCGCGTCCTGCAGGTCCTCGTCGCCGAGATCCTTGAGGATGGCGGCCTGCGCCTTCGGCGGCAGCGACGGCAGCATCTCGCGCACACGGGCCTTGCGGCGCGCGACACCCTGGCGCTCGGGCATGCCCGGCGTCGGCTGCATCTGCGGAGCGATCTCCTCGATCAGTTCCACACCGCCGTGCGAATGGCCGGCCGCGACGCGCTCGGCCTCGGCCTCCATCTGCGCCTGGTCCTTCTCCTCCGACATACCGATCGGGCCGATCATCGAGCCGGTGAGGAACTGCTTGACCACGGGCTCCTCGGAGGTGAGCAGCACCTCACGGGGGCCGAACATGACGAGCCGCTTGAGGAACAACATGCCCATGTTGTCGGGCACGGTGCGGGCGATGTTGATGTTGTGCGTCACGATCAGGGTGGTGCAGTCGATCTGCGCGTTGATGTCCATGAGCAACTGGCTGGTGTAGGTGGTACGCACGGGATCGAGACCGGAGTCCGGCTCGTCGACCAGCATGATCTTCGGGTCGAGCACCAGGGCGCGGGCCAGACCGGCGCGCTTGCGCATACCGCCGGAGATCTCGCCGGGCAGCTTGTCCTCGGCGCCGATCAGACCGACCATTTCGAGCTTCTCCATCGTGATCTGACGGATCTCGCTCTCCTTCTTCTTCGTGTGCTCACGAAGCGGGAAGGCGGTGTTGTCGTAGAGGTTCATCGAGCCGAACAGGGCACCGTCCTGGAACAGCACGCCGAACATCTTGCGGATCTCGTACAGCTCGGAGCTGGAGCAGGTGAGGATGTCGGTCCCGTCGATGATGATCTCGCCCTCCTCGGGGCGGAGCAGACCGATCAGGGACTTCAGGAACACCGACTTACCGGTACCGGAAGGACCGAGGAGAACGGAGACCTCGCCGGCGGGCAGGGTGAGCGAGACGTCGGTCCAGATGTTCTGGGAGCCGAACGACTTGGTCAGGTTCCTGGTAGTAACTTCGACACCCACTGTCGAGCCCTTTCTTTCACGCGCCCGACGCCCGGCTCGCGCCGCCGCGTCTTCGAGTGTGGCTCGCGCCACACGGGAACATTCCCGATGACAGTACCTCAGCCGCATGGCCCCGTGGTATCTGACCTGGGTTTCACTACCGCAAAGGTTTACCCACGTTCTCCCGTGTGTCCGCGGTGTTCTTCCTGCGGAAACGACGAACGACCCCGTCGCACAGGGCGACGGGGCCGTTCGGGCGTACGCGTACGGTCTTACTTGACCGAGACGGTGGCGCCGGCCTCTTCGAGCTTGGCCTTCGCAGCGTCGGCCTGCTCCTTGTCGACCTTCTCCAGGATCGGCTTCGGGGCGCCCTCGACGAGGTCCTTGGCCTCCTTCAGGCCGAGGCCCGAAACCAGCTCGCGGACAACCTTGATGACCTGGATCTTCTTGTCGCCGGCGCCATCGAGGATGACGTCGAACTCGTCCTGGTCAGCAGCGGCACCGGCGTCGCCGCCGGCGGCCGGGGCGGCACCGGCAGCCGCGACGGCGACCGGAGCAGCAGCGGTGACCTCGAAGGTCTCCTCGAAAGCCTTCACGAACTCGGAGAGCTCGAGCAGGGTGAGCTCCTTGAACTGGTCAAGCAGCTCGTCGGTGGTGAGCTTCGCCATGGCGGCGTCCTTCCTCTAAGTCTTGCTCGCTGATCCGCGAGGCAAGGGATTGATGTGCTGGGATCAGCGGTGTTACTGGGCAGCCTCTTCGGCGGCCTTCTTTTCCTGCAACGCAGCGGCCAGACGGGCGACCTGCGAAGCGGGAGCGTTGAACAGGCCTGCGGCCTTCGCCAAGTTGCCCTTCATGGCACCGGCGAGCTTGGCCAGGAGCACCTCGCGCGACTCGAGATCGGCGATGCGCTCGACCTCGGCCACGGACAGCGCCTTGCCGTCCATGTAGCCGCCCTTGATGACCAGAGCCTTGTTGTCCTTGGCGAACTTCTTGATCGCCTTAGCGGCATCGACCGGCTCGCCCTCGATGAAGGCGATGGCGGTCGGACCCTCGAACAGCTCGTCCAGGCCCACGACGCCGGCGTCAGCCGCGGCGCGCTTGACCAGGGTGTTCTTGGCGACGGAGTACGTGGTACCCGCTCCGAGCGAACGACGCAGCTCGGTGATGGAACCGACCGACAGCCCGCGGTACTCGGTGACCACGGTGGCCGTGGACTTCGAGAACTGCTCGGCGATCTCAGCGACTGCTGCGACCTTTTCGGGGTTTGCCATACTTCGCCTCCTCTCTACGTGTCTTCCGCCGGAGAAGGTTCGGGCCGAAACGACGAGAACCCCGGCGCAGGGCGCACGGGGTTCGTTTCTCCGCACGCGAGCGTGCGGGTGAATCCTCGTCCTCCTGCGTGGGTCGCCGACTCGGGGCCGGACCTTCGATCGGGCTCGCGCCCGATGACCGACGGTCTTCGGTGGAACGATCCGGTTGGCACCGGATTCCAGGAGTCCAGAGTACTCGGAAGGTGGCCAGCCACCAAATCGGTGTCGGCCTACCCGACGGCGGCGCCCGATTCGGTGTAGACGATCCGCAGCGCCAGCCCCGCCTCCGGCCCCATCACCCGCGCCGCGAGCTCGATGAAGGCGGCGGTGAACGCGGGCCCGTGCGCCGCGGCGTCCCCGTCGCGCTCGGCGACCACGTGATGGGCCAGTTCGTGCAGGATCACCAGTTCACGCAGTGCCCAGGCACCGTCGCGCCCGTCGGGTACGGCGACGGTGGGCATCCGTCCCGCACCACGTTCGTAGTGCGCCCCGCCGGCGCCGGCCCGGGGCCGCACCCGCACCTGCCCCGGTCGCAGCACCCGGTCGACGTACTCCTGTACTGACGCCGTGGACCCGAACCGAGCTTCGGGCGGCAGCGTCAGGGGGACGCCGAGCACGTCGACGGTGCGCCCGCCGCTGGCGTGGTCGAACAGGCCGCGCACCAATTCCTCGGCCCGGTAGACCACCGCCCGCTGCACATCGCGGGTGGTCACACGTCCTTCGCGACCTTGAGCTGGTCGCTGACGGCCTTGAGGGCGGCCGTGATGTCGGGGAACCCGATCGGCTCGACGAGCAGCGCGTAGGTCTGCGGCGCGGAGGCCACCACGATCACCGTGACCACATCGCCCGGGGTGGTGACGCCCTGGACCGAGACCAGGATCTTCGCCGTGACCTTCGCCGCCGCGACCCCGTCGACGGTGATCGCCTCGGGTTGCGAGAGGTCGGTGATGCGCGGATTCGTCTTGTTGTAGCCCTGGCCGGCCGCGATGCACGGCATCATCCGAGTCGCGGCGTCCTTCGGGTCGAGTTTGGTGCTGAAGTTGGTCTGCCCGACTTCGGCGCCCGCCTGCCAGGGCTGGCCGGCGATCGACTTCTCGAGCCCTGCGGCGGCGGTGCTCTGCGCGTAGACGGTGTAGCTCTCCTTGGTCCAGCCGGGGGCGGCGGAGACCGGGAAGGACAGCGGCCCCGAAGCCACCCGGTCGGTGATCTCGGACGCCAGGCCGGTGCCCGGCATGCCGCAATCGTTCGGGTCGCCCGCCGAGGTGGCAGCGGTGGTGTCGGACGGACCGCCGGATGAGCCGGAGTCCCGCGTGATCAGCACGACCGCCGCGACGATCACCGCGATCACCAGCAGGATCGCGACGCCGATCGCGATGTAGAGCGGGGTGCGGTTCGGCTTCTGTGGGGGCTGACCGCCGCCGTACGCGGCCTGCCCGTAGGGCTGCTGACCGTAACCGGGCTGGCCGCCGTACCCGGGTTGCTGGCCGTAGGGCTGCTGACCGTAGCCCGGCTGCCCGCCGTACGGCTGCTGCGGGTACTGCTGGTAACCGTCCTGATACGGATTCTGGCCGTACGGGTCCTGCGGGTTGCTCATACGTCTCTCGCCACCTTCAGCTGGTCGAAGATCTGCTGGGCCACCGCCGCACGCGCCTCGTCGCCGATCGGTGTATCCGACATGAAGTATGCCTGCGGTGCGGAGTCGATGACCACCACCGTCACCGTGTCGCCCCGGATGTCGAGTCCGTCCTTCTGCACCAGGATCCGCGCGGTGACCCGTGCCGCCGTGACACCGTCGACGACCACCGCCTCCGGCTCGGTCAGACCGTCGAGGCGGGGGTTGCTCCGCGCGTAGCCCGCGCCCGCGGCGATGCACGGAAGCATGCGGCGCGCGGCCTCGGCGCTGGTCGGCTTCGTCGTGAAGGTGGTCAGGCCGATCTCGGCATGCGCCTGCCAGGACTGTCCGGGGATCGCCTGCACGAGGCCCTGCGCCTGGGAGCTCTGCGCGTAGGTGACGTACCCCTGCGGCACCCAGCCGGGGGCGGCCGAGATCGGGAAGGACAGCGGACCGGCCACCACGCGGTCGGTGATCGGCGCGGTCGCGTTCTCGCCGGGCATACCGCAGTCCAGGGCCGTGCCCGGCGCGGTCGGCGAGCCCGACGGCCCGGCGTCGCGCGCACCGTCGTCGGACAGGCTGCGCGTCACGACGACGACGGCCACCACCAGCAGTGTCAGCACGAGCACCGCGGCGCCGCCGGCCACCCACCAGATCGTGCGGTTCGGCTTCGGCGGGGGCGCGCCGTACGGCGGGCCGTACGGGCCCGGATAGCCCGGCTGCTGCGGCGGCCCCGGGTACTGCCCGGTCATCGCCCGGCACCCGGGCGCAGCGCGCCGCGTGCCCCCGGAAGTTCCTGATGACCGCCGAGCCGGGCCGACCGGCCGGCGCGGTCACCGGCCCGCCGCGCACCATCGGAATAGCCGGCCGACGCGGCGGCACCGCGCCAGCTCCCCCGCGCGGTGGACTCCGCCTCGTAGAACGAGACGAGTTCGATCTCCTTGTCGCGCAACGCGACCGCGGTGCCCGGCTCGTTACGCTTGGCATGCTCCTGGGTCTCCGCGGCACGGGCCTCGGCGAGCCTGGCCCCGATCCGGGCGGCGAATGCGGATTGGAAATTGATCCTGGCCGTGACCCCGGCGACCGGTTTCGTCTCGACCCAGCGGCGCCGGGTACGGCGGTCCTCGTAGAGCTGCTGCACGGTCTCCGACTTGTAGGCGCCCGAGCGGATGTACGCATCGGAAGCGCGCACCATCTGGATCACCAGCGAGGCGTACAGGGCCTCGCACGCGTCGATGTCCTCGGCGAATCCGTAGGCGAAGACGAAGGTGGAGTTCGACGCGATATCGCAGCGGACGTCGTTGGAGCGGGCGATCGCGACGAACAGCTCCACGAAGGTGCGCAGGCCGCGCCGTCCGGCCTCCCCGATCCGGACGGTGCGCTGCTCGGGCGTCGCACGGGCTCGCTCCCGGCCGCGCTGATGTGCGCGAGCGACGGCGAGGTCGATCGATGCAGCGGTGGCGAGCCGCTGCGCCGCCTCCGTGAAGGTCTCGGCCTCGTGCTCGTTATCGGTGCCCTCCGCCTGCCGCAGCAGCGCGCCGATCCGGGCGAGCAGCTTGTCGTCGTCCATGCTGGCGAGGGTACCGACAGACACTGACGATTCCCTCCCGACCCGGACGACGACAAGCGGGGGGCAAGGGATCGGCAGGGCGCCGTGGATTACGCTGACCAGCGACACCAGACTTCGTCGTCGCAAGGGGAGCATTCACTATGTCAACGCCCAATGATCCGTACGGTCAGCAGCCGGACCCGAATCAGTACCCGCAGGGCGAGTACCCGTACAGCCAGCAGCCCTACGGCCAGGATCCGAATGCGGCGGGTCAGTACGGCCAGGCCCCGTACAGCCAGCCCCAGTACCCGGGCGCTCCGCAGTACCCCGGCGCTCCGCAGTACCCGGGCCAGCCCGGATACGGCGGCTACGGGGCGCCCGTCGGTCCCAACGGCGAGCAGCTCAACGACCCGGACCAGACGATGGGCATCGTCGGCCTCATCCTGTCCTTCTTCTGCTCCATCCCCGGCCTGATCGTCTCGTGGATCGCCCTGAGCAAGTCGAAACAGCGCGGCTACAAGAACACCATCGCGCTGATCGGCGTGATCATCGGAGGCATCGGCACCGTGATCACCGTGGGATATCTGATCCTCATCGTCATCGGTCTGGCCGCCGCCGCGAGCGACTCGTCGTATCTGATGAACCTGCTGGGCTGAGTATGACGCGGCCCGAGTACGACCCGAGCCAGCCCTACGCCCCGTACGGATCGCCGGGGTACCCATCGCCGGGCTACCCGCAGCATCCGGGTTACCCGGCGTATCCGGGCTACCCGGTCCCGCCGGGCGAGCACCAGGATCCCGACAATGCGCTGGGCATCGTCGGCCTGATCCTGTCGGTCGCCGGCTGCTCCCCCGTCGGACTGGTGGTCAGCTGGATCGCGCTGAACAAGTCCCGACAGCGCGGCTACAAGAACACCCTGGCGCTGGTGGGCGCGATCATCGGCGGTGTCTTCACCGGATTCCTGGTGCTGGTGCTGGTGTTCTACGTGGTGATCTTCGCCCTGGCCCTGTCGACGGTGGGTGCGACGAGCCTGGTCTGACGCGCGCACGAAGAAGCCCCCGACCTCGCGGTCGGGGGCTTCTCGTCGTTACAGACCCTGAAGGGGAGAGGCTTACGCCTCATCCTCCGCGAGGTTGCTCACGCGCTGCGGGTCCACCTGGATGCCCGGTCCGGTGGTCGTCGAGACGGTGACCTTCTTCAGGTACCGGCCCTTGGCCGCCGACGGCTTCGCGCGCAGGATCTCATCCAGCGCGGCACCGTAGTTCTCCACCAGCTGCTTGGCGTCGAAGGACGCCTTGCCGATCACGAAATGCAGGTTCGCGGCCTTGTCGACGCGGAAGTTGATCTTGCCGCCCTTGATGTCGCCCACGGCCTTGGTGACGTCGGGCGTCACGGTGCCGGTCTTCGGGTTCGGCATCAGACCACGGGGGCCGAGCACGCGCGCGATGCGGCCGACCTTGGCCATCTGGTCCGGGGTGGCGATCGCGGCGTCGAACTCGAGCCAGCCGCCCTGGATCTTCTCGATCAGGTCCTCGGCGCCCACCTCGTCGGCGCCCGCGGCCTTGGCCTCCTCGGCCTTATCGCCGACGGCGAAGACGATCACGCGGGCCGTCTTACCGGTGCCGTTCGGCAGGTTGACGGTGCCGCGCACCATCTGGTCGGCCTTACGGGGGTCGACACCGAGGCGCATGGCGACCTCGACGGTGGCGTCCTGCTTGGTGGAGGAGGTCTCCTTGGCCAGCGTGACAGCCTCGAGCGGGCTGTACAGCTTGTCCTTGTCGACCTTCTCGGCAGCGGCCTTGTAGGCCTTGCTGTTCTTGCTCATGTATCTAGCTCTTTCTGATCTTGCCCAGCGTGTGGGCAGGGAGTGGTTCTGCGGGCCGAGCCGGCCCTCCCACGGGAGGCATGCGCCTCCCGGTCGACTACTCGACGGTGATACCCATCGAGCGAGCAGTGCCGGCGATGATCTTCGCGGCCTGATCGACGTCGTTCGCGTTGAGATCTTCCTTCTTGGTCTCGGCGATCTCGCGCACCTGATCCCAGGTCACCTTGGCGACCTTGGTCTTGTGCGGCTCTCCCGAGCCCTTCTGCACGCCGGCTGCCTTGAGCAGCAGCTTGGCGGCCGGAGGAGTCTTCAGCTTGAAGTCGAAAGAACGGTCCTCGTAGACCGTGATCTCGACCGGGATGACGTTGCCACGCTGCGACTCGGTCGCGGCGTTGTACGCCTTGCAGAACTCCATGATGTTGACGCCGTGCTGACCAAGCGCGGGACCCACGGGCGGAGCAGGGTTGGCCTGCCCGGCCTGGATCTGCAGCTTGATGAGCCCGGCGACCTTCTTCTTCTTCGGGGGCATCCTCAGTTTCCTTTTTTCATCACCCCACGCCGTTGCACCGGCGCGGGAAGTCTGTGTGTCTCGCGCTAGATGATCTTCTCGACCTGGTTGAACGCGAGCTCGACCGGCGTCTCACGGCCGAAGATCGAGACGAGCACCTTGAGCTTGCGCTGCTCGGCGTTGATCTCGCTGATCGACGCCGGGAGGGTGGCGAACGGACCGTCCATGACGGTGACCGACTCGCCGACCTCGAAGTCGACCTCGACCGCAGGACCCTGCGAGACCGCGCCACCCGACGCGGCGGCGGCACCGTCGGCCGCAGCGCCCTTGTCCTTGGCGGGCTTGGTCCGCGCGCTCTCGGGGAGCAGGAACTTCACGACCTCGTTCATCGTGAGCGGCGAGGGCTTGCTGGTCAGGCCGACGAAGCCGGTGACACCGGGGGTGTTGCGGACCGCGCCCCAGGACTCGTCGTTGAGGTCCATGCGCACCAGGATGTAGCCCGGCAGCACCTTGCGGTTGACCCGCTTCTGCTGGCCGTTCTTGATCTCGGTGACCTCTTCGGTGGGAACCTCCACCTGGAAGATGTAATCGCCGACGTCGAGGTTCTGGACGCGGGTCTCGAGGTTGGCCTTGACCTTGTTCTCGTAGCCCGCGTAGGTGTGGATGACGTACCAGTCGCCGGGGGCGGTGCGCAGCTGCGCCTTGAGCTCCTCGACGGGGTCGATCTCCTCGGGCTCCTCCTCGGCGACGATCTCGGCACCGTCGCCGGGCTCGTCGGCGCCGAAGACGCTCTCCTCGACCTCGATCAAGGCCTCATCGTCGCTGCCCTGTTCGACCTCGGTGGCCGCGGTGGCGTCATCGACCAGAGCGTCCTCCTGGACGTTCTGCTCTGCCTGGTCCTGCTCCGGGGTGCTCACAGCGCCGAAGTTCCTTCCGTCTCGTCTTCTCGTGCGTTCAGTGTCAGCCGAATGCCCACAGCATCAGCTTGGCGAAGCCGAGGTCCAGCAGGCTCACGAACGCGGTGAGGACCACCACGAACACCAACACGATGATCGTGTAGTTGATCATCTGGCTGCGGGTCGGCCAGATGACCTTGCGCAGCTCGGCGACCACCTGACGCAGGAACAGCCAGATCGCGGCGAACGGATTCCGCCGCGGAGGCTTCTCCGGCTCGTTGCGCGAGGCGTACTCGGTGACGCCCTTGGTGACCTGCTCGGCGAGCGCGGTGTTACCGCGCCGTCCGCCACGTTTGCCGGTGGGGCGGGCCTGCTTGACGCCGTCCTCGGCGGCGCTGTCGCCGGCGGTGCCGGTGGTCGCGTCGTCGTGCTCGTCGCTCACGCAAATCCCTCCACTGGTCCTCCGGCGGGCCGGAGGTCCGTCCGCCGGTGTCAGAGACGGACTCGCGCCCGTCTATGCAGGGGTGACAGGACTTGAACCTGCAACCTGCGGTTTTGGAGACCGCTGCTCTGCCAATTGAGCTACACCCCTTTGCAGCACCCGAAGGTACCGCACCCGCACCTGTCTCGGGGCGCGCTCAAGCACCCGTCAAAGTTGCGGACAGTTCAGTGTACGGCACACACGCGCCGCACCTCAAAACGGGCCGTCAGGCGAACTGCACGGTCGCGATCGGCTTGCCGAAGATCTTGCGCTCGCCCTGCTTGACGGTCAGCAGCACCACACCGGTCTTGGTCTCGGGGTCGAGCGACTTGATCTTGCCCGCGTACTGCAGCTCGGCCTTCTGATCGGCCGGGACGTACACCGGCGCGGTGAAGCGGACGCTGTACTCCTTGAGTGCACCCGGGTCGCCCAGCCACTCGGTGATGTAGTTCGAGCCGAGGCTCATGGTGAGCATGCCCTGCGCGACCACGTCGTCCATACCGGCGATCTTCACGATGTGATCCGACCAGTGGATCGGGTTCGGGTCGCCGGTGACGCCGGCGTAGTTGACCAGATCGCCGCGGGTGAGCTCGAAGGTCCGCTCGGGGAGCTCCTCGCCCACCGTCACGTCCGCGAAATTACGAAGCGCCATACATCATCACCTTTTCCATAGCGTCCATGAACGCGGGGTCTTCGCCCTCGCCGGAGCGTCCGGCCAGGGTGGTCCACGACGTGACCAACAGATTGCCGTCCTGGTCGGAGATCACGTTGCGCGTCACGATCAGGTCGACACCCGCCGCCTGACGGAAGGCGTCGAAGTGGACGTGCGTCGTGAGGGTCATTCCAGCGACCACCGGTGCGTGGAAGTGCGCCTTCTGCTCGGACTGCACCACGGGGCGGCGGCCGTAGCCGACGATCGCCTCTTCGAACAGCGGACGGTGCGCGATGATCCCGATGAGCGAGAACATGATGGGCGGTGCGACCAGATCGGCGTAGCCGGCGGCGCGGGCCGCCTCCACATCGTGGTGGATCGGGTCGTACGCCTGGCTGGCCTGAGCGAACTCCCGCACCTTCTCACGACTGACGAAGTACTTGTCCTTGTACTCGTAGTTGTAGCCGACGGCCGCGGCGGTGCGGGCCGCTACCTCGTCGGGGCTGAGCTGCTCGGTGACCGGGCCACCCGGAACATCGATCTCATGGCTCACGTGGAGAACCTACCTAACGTACTGGGGCTGAAGGCAGTATGCCAAAAGGGAGGACGCCCCATGGGCGCCCTCCCCTTCGGAGAAGTCCTAGCGCGATTCGCGGTGCGCCTGGTGCGAGCCGCAGTTCGGGCAGAACTTCTTCAGCTCGAGGCGATCGGGATCGTTGCGACGGTTCTTCTTGGTGATGTAGTTGCGGTGCTTGCACACCTCGCACGCCAAGGTGATCTTGGGGCGAACATCTGTCGATGAAGCCACGACGGTTCCTCTTTCACGATCGATATCAGTTGTAGCGGTGGGGGGGCTCGATCCCCCGACCTCACGATTATGAGTCGTGCGCTCTAACCAGCTGAGCTACACCGCCCTGAGCTATCAGCACTTCGCACTGGTCTAGCGAGCCCCCTGACGGAATCGAACCGTCGACCTTTTCCTTACCATGGAAACGCTCTGCCGACTGAGCTAAGGGGGCGGGTTCCGGGGCGCTTTTCGCAGCGCTCCAGAGCCTCAACGAGACTACACACCGCGGAAGAGTTTGAACAAATCCGCTGGTCACTCCCGTTATCACTCCGGCCCCCGACGACGGATCGTCGAGGGCCGGAGCGGGTGGCACGTGTAGGATTCGAACCTACGTAGGCGTAAGCCGACGGATTTACAGTCCGCTCCCATTGGCCGCTCGGGCAACGTGCCGTTCGCTTCCCCGAAGGGCAGCGGACGATACACTACAACGCCACGTTGTAGTGGATCAAACCCGCAGGTCAGCAGTTAAGCCAACAGATAAGGAGCTTCAGCCCCATGGCCGATTCGTCATTCGACGTGGTGAGCAAGATCGACCGCCAGGAGGTCGCCAACGCCCTCAATCAGGCATCGAAGGAACTGAGCCAGCGGTACGACTTCCGCGGCACCAACACCACTGTCGAGGCCTCGGGCGAGGACAAGATCGTCATCACCTCCGACGCCGAGGAGCGGGCCAAGGCCGGCCTCGAAGTGTTCCAGGAGAAGCTGATCAAGCGCGGTATCTCACTCAAGGCCTTCGACGCCGGCGATCCTGTCGCCTCGGGGAAGACCTACAAGATCACCGGCACCCTGGTCGAGGGGATCACCAGCGAGAACGCGAAGAAGATCAGCAAACTGATCCGCGACGAGGGACCGAAATCCGTCAAGCCGCAGATCCAGGGCGACGAGCTGCGCGTCTCCAGCAAGTCCCGCGACGATCTGCAGGCCGTCCAGGCGCTGCTGAAGAACGCCGACCTCGACATCGCCGTCCAGTTCGTGAACTACCGCTAGAGTTCGTCCCCCGCGCTGCGCCGATCCGCGAGCGGTTCGTTTCGTCCCCCATCGCAGGAACATCGTCGGGTGGGGGACGAACCGTCTCAGACGCCCGACGGTGCCGCGGGTGGGACGGGCTTCACGCCGCGGTCGGCAGACCGTGCCGTGCGAACGCCGCCGCCAGCTTTCGTTGCAGGAGCCCGTCGTCGATCAGATCGCGCCACCCCCACCGGACGATCTCCACTCCGTGCGCGGTGAAGGCGGCGTGCCGCTCCTTCTCCGCCTCCAGGGTCGCCGCGCGGCGATCCGCTGATTCACCGTATTTGCTCCGACCGTCGAACTCACCCACCAACGAGCCCCACTCGAAGTCGGCGAAGTGGGTGCGTCCGTCCAGGTGGTAGGCGGTTTGTAGGCGCGGCCTCGGCATACCCCAGGCGTGCATGAGCATTCGCGACCAGGACTCCCCCGCCGATTCGCTGCACTCGACGGACAGCGCCAGGGCTCGTCGTGCGATCGCCGAGCCTCGTCGTCGTCCGAGCCGGTCGAGGGTCTCGGTGAGCGCCGTGAGGGTCACCGGAACGGGGTCGGTCGGAGCCGGGTACCGCCTGGCCAATCGGACGCTGTCGATCGCTGCGACCGCACGGATGAGGTCGCCCGACATCGCGACGTCGAGGGCTGTGCGACAACGTGACGTCACCCGCGCACCGTCGACGGTGGTGATCTCCGCGTCACCGAGCGGTCGCGGATGCACGTGCACACCCGGTCGGCGACCGCCGCCATGCGACCGATCCACCGTGAAGTGCACATCGGAGCGACTCGGCTGCAGCACCGGGATGTCGTGGAGCACGGCGGCGCTCTCGTGACTGAGCACGCCGTCGCACGACAACGCCGTCGCCAACACCCGCATCCGGTACAGCTCCCAGGGCGGGTAGTCGTCGGCCTTCGCATAGACGCCCGTGGCGAGGCGAATCAGCTCCGCCCCGGCGACGGCGCGACTGATTCCAGCGCTGGTCCACCCTGTTGCCAGGAGATACGAGCGCGTCAACAACTTCCCCATGGCTGTATTCAACGTCGGCCGCCGGACAGAACGCGCGCGACGACGCCACTCATCCACAGGCCACGACGAGTATCCACAGCACTGTCGTCCTCTGCGCGACGCCCATCCGCGAGCGCTGCATCTACTCCCCCACGGCAGGCACGTCCCCCGGTGGGGGACGAAACGAAGACGTCGCCCGACGGTGGGGACGACGGTGCCGCTAGTCCATCAGGCTTTCGAGCCGACGGACGCGTTCCTCCAGCGGCGGATGGATACGGAACGCGCGGGCGTATCGCTCGCCTTCGCGGAACGGGCTGACCACCATGGCGTGGGCGTGGACGGCGATCTCGGGGTCGGGCGGCAGCGGCGCGGTGACCACCCCGGCGGCGGTCTTGCGCAGCGCGCGGATCAGGCCGGACGGATCGCCGGTGAGCAGCGCACCGTCGTGGTCGGCGCGGTACTCGGTGGTCCGCGACACACCCAGCCGGATCAGACCGCCCGCGATCGGAGCGAGCACCGAGAGCATGGCATCGACCACCCGGCTGCGCCGCGCTCCCCCGTCACCGAAACCGAGGAGGTAGCCGAAGCCGGCGAGGCCCACGATGACGGCGCCGATCGCTCCCGCCACCGACGAGACGAGGGTGTCGCGGGAATGGATGTGTGCCAGCTCGTGACCGAGGACGGCGCGCAGTTCCCGTTCGTCGAGCTGATCGATGAGTCCCTGGGTGCAGCACACCGCGGCGTGCGCGGGATCGTGCCCGGTGGCGAAGGAGTTGGGGGCCGCAGTCGGCGAGAGGTAGATCGCGGGCATCGGCTGCCGTGCGGCGATCGACAGCTCACGGACCACCTTGTAGAGCAGCGGTTGTTCCAGCTCGGACACGCGGCGGGCGTGCATGGCGCGCAGCGGCAGCGTCGGGCCCGACATGTAGAGATAGGTGCACAGGCCCGCGGCGCCGACGATCGCGACGATGAACCCCTCCTGCCCGAAGATCGCTCCGGTCGCCAGGACGAACCCCGCGACGAGCGTCATCAGCAGGGCGGTGCGGATCTGGTTGGCGTGGGCGTGCACTGCGGGACGAGCCGGGTCAGCCCAGGCGGGCGACCGTGAAGGTGACCAGCGATTCCAGCGCGGTGCGCGCCTCCGATTCGGGCAGCTGCGCCAACTCGGCGCGGGCGGTGTCCGCGTACCCGTCGAGGGTCACGCGGGCCTGCTTCATGCCCTCCGAGCGGCCGAGGATCTCGATCGCCTCGGCGACGAGCGCGTCATCGGTCACCGGCCCGACGAGGATCTCGCGAAGACGGTCACCGTCGGGGCCCTGGTCGCGTAGTGCGTGCAGCACGGGCAGAGTCCACACGCCCTCACGCAGGTCGGTGCCGGGCGTCTTGCCGGACTGCTGCGCGACGGAGCTGATGTCGATGATGTCGTCGCTGATCTGGAAGGCCATACCGATGGCATCGCCGATCCGGTACATGCGCTGCGCGAGATCTTCCTCGGCGCCGCCGTGCAGGGCGCCGAGCAGCCCGCAGGTGGCGATGAGGCTGCCGGTCTTGCCCCAGATGGTGTCCAGGTAGTGCTGCACGGGATCGGATTCGCCGGCGCCCTTCAGTTCGAGCATCTGCCCGGTGACCAGTTCGCCGAAGCATTTCGCGATCACGCCCACGGCGCGGGGGCCGAGGTCGGCGCCGAACGCGGAGGCGCGGGCGAACAGGTAATCGCCGGCCAGGATGGCGATCGAGTTGCCCCAGCGGGCGTTGGCCGACGGCGCTCCTCGGCGCGCGTCGGCCTCGTCCATCACGTCGTCGTGGTACAGCGTCGCGAGATGAGTGAGCTCCATCGCGGCCGCAGCGGTGATCACCTGGTCCGACATCGCGCCACCGATGCGGCCCGAGAGGATGGTGAACATGGGCCGGAAACGCTTGCCGCCGGCCTCGAACAGGTGCAGGGCCTCCTCGATCACGCAGCCGTCGGCCTCGGCGATGCCCTCGGCGATCACCTGCTCGACGCGAGCCAGATCGGCGCGGACACCCGCCGCGAACTCATCCGACCCGAGGTCGACTCCGGTCACCGTCTTCTCCACGACTTCAGCCTAGCGGGCGGACGGCACTGTGCAGCGCGACGATGCCGCCGGTCAGGTTGGTCCAGCGGACACGGCCCCAGCCGGACTCCTCGATGATCCGAGCGAGGGCGGCCTGATCGGGCCAGCTCTTGATGGATTCGGCCAGGTAGGTGTAGGCCTCGGGATTCGACGAGCCGCGGGCGACCACCTGGATGGCCTGCAATGCGACGTTTTCGTAAAGCGCGCGGAAGGCTCCGTTCGTGGGGGTGGAGAACTCGCACACCACGAGCCGGCCGCCGGGCCGGACCACCCGCGCCATCTCGCGCAGGCCGGCGGCGGTGTCCTGGACGTTGCGCAGACCGAAGGAGATGGTCGCGGCGTCGAAGGAATCGTCGGCGAAGGGCAGTGCCATCGCATCGCCCGCGACCATCGGCACCGGCCGGAAGGCGCCGGCGTGCAGCATGCCGGTGGAGAAGTCGCAGGCCGCGGCCCAGGCGCCGGAGCGGGCGAGCTCGACGGTGGAGACGCCGGTTCCGGCGGCGAGGTCGAGGACTTTCTCGCCCGGCTTGAGCTCCAGCAGCTGCCGGGTACGCCGCCGCCAGTAGCGGTCGAGTCCACCGGTCATCAGAGTGTTGGTGCGGTCGTATCGGCGGGCGACCCCGTCGAACATCGACGCGACCTCACCGGCCTCTTTCTTCAGGGATGCCCTCGCCATGCCCCGAAAGCTACACGACGGCGCGGCGCGGGCCGCTCGCCGCTGGTCCGGCGATCACGCTGTCGTAGTGCGCGAACAATTGGTTGCACAGCGCGGGCCAGGTGCGGGCGAGGACGGACTTGCGGGCGGCCTCGCCGAACCGGGCACGCAGGGCGGGGTCGGCGAGGGTGTCGATCACGCCGGGCAGCAGGTCGGCGAATTCGGCGGTGGGCAGCAGGTAGCCGTTGCGGCAGTGGCTGACGAGATCCCGCGGCCCGCCCTGGTCGGGGGCGATCGACGGTACGCCGGAGGCGAGGGCCTCCTGGACGGCCTGGCAGAAGGTCTCGTGCTCGCCGGGGTGCACGAAGACGTCGAGGGAGGCGTAGGCGGCGCCGAGCTCGGCGCCGCCGAGCTGGCCGGCGAACACCGCGCCCGGCAGCAGTGTGTCGAGCCGGGCCCGCTCGGGGCCGTCGCCCACGATGACCAGTTGCACGTCGTCGCGGTGCGCCAGGCCTGCCAGTCGCTCGACGTGTTTCTCCGCCGCCAGCCGCCCGACGAATCCGACCACTAATCGGTCGGGGCGCTCGCCCAGCCACTGCGCCCGCACCTCGGCACTGCGGTGCGACGGCGCGAAGCGCTCGGCGTCGACGCCGCGAGCCCACGTCTTCACCCGCGGTATGCGGTGGTCGCGCAGGTCGCGAACCGAGGCCGACGACGGTGCCAGGGTGAGGTCGCACTGCTTGTGCATCTGCCGGGTCCACCACCAGGCGGCGCGTTCGAGCGGTCCGAGGCCGTACGAGCCGGCGAATCCGGCGACATCGGTCTGGAAGATCGCGACGGTGGGAATGCCCAGGCGCTTGGCCGCGGCGAGGCCGCCCGCACCGAGGAAGTAGGGCGAGGCGAGGTGCACCACGTCGGGCCGGAACTCGCGCAGTACGTCGACGAGGAGCATGCCCGGCTGGCCGATCGGCAGCGATGAGATGCGCGGCAGCATTCGGGCGGGCACTCGGTAGACGGGGAATCCGAGGTGTTCGAGCGGGGCGGGAGCCTCGCCCGCGACGGTGTCGGGCGCGATGACGATGGCCTCGGTGCCGGTGCGCCGGCAGTGTTCGAGCACCCGCAGCACCGAGTTGGTCACTCCGTTGACGTTCGGCAGGAAGGATTCCGCGACGATGGCGATACGCACGTCGGTCAGTGTGTCGGGGGCGGGTGCCGTGACGTGGCCTATCGGTTGTCGGTCGTCGGAACGTCGGGTGAACTGTCGGTCACCGAAGCATCCGGTTCCTCGTCGGCGGTGCGCCGGTAGGTGACGGCGATGAGCGTCATGATCGACCCGACCACGAGCCAGGTGACACAGGCCACGGATGCCGCGGGCAGGATCGCGACGTGGGCGTCGCGGCCGGCGACGCGCACCAGTTCGGGGTCGTCGCGGTTGTATTCGACCTGGATGCGATCGCCGACGGTGAGCCCGCTCGGGTACAGCACGCCGAGCGGCGGATTGTGGTTCACACCGTCGGGTGTGTAGAAGCTGATGGTCGAGCGGCGTGGCCCGGCGGAGAGCACTTCGGCGGTGGTGGCGCCGAGGTTCTTCTCGATGCTGCGGTCGTCACGCCAGGCGGCGAGCACGAGCACCACGCACAATCCCGTGATGAGGATGGCGGCCCACAGCAGGACCAGTTGGACCCGCCGCAGGGCGGTGCGGCTCACCGGCCGTCCCCCGCGATCCGGGCTCGCATGCCGGCGTGCAGGGCGCGCAGACCGGACCGCTGGGTGCGTACCTCGACCACTCGCATCCCGGGTTCGGCGGCGATGGCGGCGAGGTCGTCGACCTCGGCGAGCCGGTAGTCGATGCCGTAGGCGGCGCAGAGGGAGGCCAGGTCGGTGCCGTGCGGGGTGCCGAAGACGCGGGCGGCGGCACCGTCGTACTCGGCGCCGGAGTACCGCTCCTCCCCCTGTTCGAGCAGGTTGAAGATGCCGCCGCCGTTGTCGTTGGCCACCACGATGGTGAGATCGCGCGGCCGCGGCTCCTCGGGCCCGATGAGCAGGCCGGAGGCGTCGTGCACGAAGGTGAGGTCGCCCATCAGGGCGATGGTGCGGGTGTCGGGCGCGGCGAGCGCCGCGCCGACGGCGGTGCTCACGGTGCCGTCGATGCCGGCGACGCCGCGGTTGGAGAGGACCGTGACGCCGGGCGGGACGTCGCCGGCGAGGGCCACATCGCGCACGGGGTTGGAGGCACCCACCACGAGTTGGTCGCCGGGGCGCAGTGCCGCGCAGACGGCGCGGGCCACGTGCAGGCCGGTGACGGGTTCGGCGGCGAGGCCGTCGGTGACGGCGGCGCGGGCCAGACGATCGGCCTCGGCGCAGCGGGCGAGCCAGGCCTCGTCGGGATCGCCGACGGGGACCACGCGGGTGCCGGTGGCGGCGACGTTGCCGGAGACGTCGGGCCAGCGGGGCCCGGTGGTGACGGCGTAGACGGTGACACCGGGATCGGCGAGGAGTGCGCTGACCTCGCGGTGCAGGGTGGGCCGGCCGCAGATGATGGCCTGCCGGGGCCGCAGCAGCGGCAGCGCCCATGGGTGCAGCGGGTTCTTCGGCTGCGGCGCTGTGGGTTCCGCGACGGTCGGCAGGTGCGCGAGGGCCGGATTCGCGCCGGCTCCGTGTCCGGAGATGACCACGGTGTCCGGGCTCAGGTCGATGGGCAACGGCACGTCGAGAGTGGCGACGGGGGCCACCGTCCAGGGGCCGCCGTCGGGCCGTCCCTGAGCGAGGGCGGGCGAGGGATCGTCGGGGACGAGGGGTTCGCGCAGCGGGATGTCGAACTGGACGGGGCCGGCGTTGCCGGTGCGGGCACCGCGGGCGGCGGCGAGGGCGCGGCAGACGGCACTGCGCCACTGGGAGTTCCGGTCCAGGCCGGGCTCGGCGAGACCGAGGGACAGGCAGGCGCGCACCTGGGTACCGAAGATGCCGAACTGTTCGACGGTCTGGTTAGCCCCGGAGCCGAGCAGCTCGTACGGCCGGTTGGCACTGATCACCAGGAGCGGGACACGGGCGTAGTTGGCCTCGTAGACGGCGGGGCTCAGGTTCGCGACCGCGGTGCCGGAGGTCATGATCACGGCGACGGGGCGCCGGGTGGCGGCCGCGATACCGACGGCGAGGAATCCCGCGGTGCGCTCGTCGATCCGTACGTGCAGCCGCAGGTCACCGCGGACGTCGGCCGCGTGCACGGCGAAGGCGAGCGGCGCGTTGCGCGAGCCCGGGCAGAGCACGATGTCGGTGACGCCCCCACGGACCAGTTCGTCCACGATCACCCGCGCCTGCAGCGTGGACGGGTTGGGTACGGCGTTCTGCATGGCGACCACCTTACGACCGCGGGGACCGGCGGTGGCGCGGGTCAGCCGTCGGCGAGCTTGGCGAGGATGGGAGCGGCGAGCAGGACGACATCGCGTTCGAGTGGTGTGAGCCTGGTGTTCATGGCGTCCTCGAGCCAGGCGTTGCGCACCTCGCGGTCGGCCAGGACGGCGGCGCGGCCGGTGGGCGTGAGCTCGACGTACTGCTTGCGACGGTCCTTCTCGTCGCGGCGGCGGTGCACGAGCCCGGCGTCGGCGAGGGCGTTGAGTGCGGGGGTGAGGGTCTGGGCGCGCACGCCGTGGGTCTGAGCCAGGTCGGCCGGCGTGGCGGGCCCGTGGCGTTCGAGGCCACCGAGGATCAGGTGGTGGGTCTCGGGGATGGGGGCTCCGGTGCCGGGGTCTGCCCGACGGTGCGCGCGTAGCTCGCGGGAGAGCGAGTGAACGGCGTAGCGGAGGTCGCTGACATCAGACATATCAAGAGTTTACTTCATACTTTTGCTCTTTTTGCGAGTTGTCAGCGCGATTAGCTAAGAGCATGCTTGTAGTTGTGTCACGTCTTTCCACCTCCGCCCGGCGCTGGGCCCTGCTCTGCGCGAGTTCGTGCGCGCTGGCGATATGCCTGGCCCGGCTGGGCGTTCCGAGCGCACCACTGTTCGCCGCGCTCGTGTGCGCGATCGCGATTGCCCTGGCGGGCCGCTCCCCCGGCGATATCCCGCGACCGGCGCAGTACGCAGCGCAGGGTGTGCTCGGCGCGTACATCGGGACGCTGATGCAGGCCCACACCGTGGCCGCTCTGGGCACACGGTGGCCGGCGGCTCTGCTCATCGGGCTGGCCACGCTGCTGCTCTCGGTCGCCGCGGGCGCATTGCTCGGCCTGCACCGGGATACGGATTCGATCACGGGGTCGCTTGCGCTGGTGGCGGGCGGGGCGTCGGGCCTGGTGGCGATCGCCCGGGAGCTCGGTGGCGACGAGACCACGGTCGCGGTGGTGCAGTACCTGCGGGTGATCCTGGTGACGGTGTCGCTCCCGGTGGTGGCGGCGTTGTATCCGCACGTCGCGGGCGCCTCGTCCGCTCTGACCTCCGGCCCGGGTCGGCCGTGGTGGTTCGACCTCGGTTTCACGGCGGCGTGCGTGGTCGCGGGTGTCGTGTTGGGCCGTCTCTCGCACCTGCCCGCGGGCGGGCTGCTGGGCCCGCTGTTGATCTCGGCGACGGCATCGCTCACCGGCATCGCCACCGGTGCCACGGTGCCGTGGATCCTGGTGGCGGCCGGCTATCTGGTGATCGGCTGGCAGGCGGGCGTCGGCTTCACGCGCGAGGCACTGCGCAGTCTCGCCCGCCTGTTGCCGTGGGCCACGATCCTCGTCATCGCCATCGGGGCAGGTTGTGCCGCATTGGGTTTCGCACTGTCGGCAATGACGGGCGTGCCTCTACTCGACGGCTATCTCGCGACCACGCCGGGCGGCATCTACGCGGTACTGGCGGTGGCCGCGTCGTCGAACGTGGACATCACGTTCATCGTGGCGGCGCAGCTGATCCGGGTGATGGCGATGCTGTTCCTGGCGCCCGCGGCGGCCCGCGGCTTCCAGCGGTGGCGTGGAACACACCGCAGTGCGAACGCTGCTAACATCACGGTATGACTGCGGGTACCCGGGAATTCGACATCATCGTCTTCGGCGCCACCGGATTCGTCGGCGAGCTCACGGCCCGGCATCTGGCCTGGCATGCGCCCACCGGGGTCAAGATCGCGCTCGCGGGACGCTCGCAGGACAAGCTCGAGAAGGTGCGGGCCCGGCTCGGCGGCGATGCCGCGGACTGGGGCATCGTGACCGCGGATGTCGACGCCCCCTCGACGGTGGACGCCATGGTCGCCCGCACCACCGTGCTGTGCACCACCGTGGGCCCATACGCGAAGTACGGCGAGATCGTGGTGGGCGCGTGCGTCAACGCGGGCACGCACTACACCGACCTCACGGGCGAGGTGCTGTTCGCCCGCCGCTCGATCGACAAATTCCACGAGCAGGCCGCAGCGAACGGCACCAAGATCGTGCACTCGTGCGGATTCGACTCGATCCCTTCGGATCTGGGGACGTACCTGCTGTACGAGCGGGCCCGGGCCGACGGTGCCGGCACCCTCGGCCCCACCACACTGGTGATCCGTTCGATCCGCGGCGGCGCGAGCGGCGGCACCATCGCGTCGGCGATCGGTCTCGCCGACGAGGTGACCGCGGACCGCGAGGCACGGCGGATCGCGGGACGGCCGCATTCGCTGTCCGTCGATCCCAGCCGGGAGACGCCCACGCAGCCGGGCGATCTGTCGGTGGTCGCCGGGGCATCGGTGGATCCGTCACTGTCGGGCAGCCTGGCCCCGTTCTTCATGGCCAGCTACAACACTCGGGTGGTGCGGCGCTCGAACGGGCTGCTGGACTTCGCATACGGCCCCGACTTCAGTTATCGCGAGACGATGGCGATCCCGGGTCCGTCGGCGGTCTCGAAGGTGGGTTCCCGTGTGGTACAGGGCGCGTTGGCGTTCGGCATGGGCGCACTGGCGATCAAGCCGCTGCGGCCAGTGCTCGACCGCATCCTGCCGCAGCCGGGTCAGGGGCCCAGCGAGAAGTCCCAAGCGAAGGGCAAGTTCATCGCCGATGTGTACTCGCGTACCACGAACGACCGGCGCTACCGGTCAACGATCGGAGCGGACCTGGACCCCGGTTACAGCGGCACGGCGGTGATGCTGGGCGAGTCCAGCCTCGCACTGGCCCTCGACGGGGACGCGGCGCGCGGCGGGGCCACGCTGCCCGATCGCGGCGGCGTGCTGACCCCGGCGGTCGCGCTGGGTGATGCGCTGGCGGACCGGCTGCGAGCCCAAGGATTCACCGTCACGGTGGACGAACTCACCTAGATACCGCCGGCCGCAGCGCCCGAACCCGATCCGCATGGCCTAGGCGAGGGCCAGGAACAACTTCTCCAGCTTGTGCTGGTCGACGTTCTCCGGCCCCTCGGTGGCGATGCAGTGCTGCAATCCGGTGGCGACGAGCGCGTAGCCACTGCGGCCGAGCGCCTTGTTCACCGCGGCGAGCTGGGTGAGGACGTCCTCGCACTCCTCCCCTTCTTCGAGCATCCGAATCACAGTGGCGAGGTGTCCGTGCGCGCGCTTGAGCCGCGTCACGATGGGCTTGGCACCCTCCTCGGGAATCTTCATCGGGCCAACCTCCGCGTGGTGCTCGTCGCCGACGCCGGCCGTCCCGACATCTCATCCATTGTACAACCCCCTAGGGGGATGTTACGTTCTCAGTATCCCCCCAGGGGGATACTGAGAGGAGACTTCCGTGCCGCAGAGCACCCATGACGCACCGTCCACCACCGCTCGCCCGTCGACACCGGGACCGCTCGCCCGCCTCGGCGGATGGGTGGTCGATCATCGCCGCGGGGTGTCCGTGGTGTGGGTGCTCGCGATCATCGCGCTGGGCGTGTTCGCCCCGTTCGTCGAGAAGAACCTCTCCGGTGCCGGATGGCAGGCGAACGGCTCCGAGTCGGTGCAGGCGCGCGAGGCCGCACAGGCCCACTTCGGCGGCAATGCGAGCCATGCGATCCAGGTGGTCGTGAGCAGTACCGGAGCGACACTCGACCGGAGCGACGGCCCACGGGTGCTCGCGCGGGTCACCGAGATCCTGCGCGCCGATCCGCGGATCGGCGAGATCATCGCGCCGCAGCCGGGCGCCTCACTCAGCGCCGATGGCCGCACCGCCGTGATCCTGGGCGGCGCCGGCGCCGACACCAACGAGATGGTGCGCGCAGCAACCGATCTGAAAGACCCTCTGCGGGCAGTCTCGGTGGGTGACATCACGGTCAGCCCCACCGGTTCGTCGATGCTGTGGTCGGACTTCAATGCCGCCAACCTCTCCGCGATGCTGAAGTCGGAGATGCTGTCCTGGCCGGTGACGCTCGCGATCCTCGTGCTGGCCTTCGGCACACTGGTCGCGGCGGGCCTGCCGCTGGCGCTGACACTGGCCGGATTGGTCGCATCCGCCGGATCACTCGTGTTGATCAACGAGATCGTGCCGGTGTCGATCTGGGCGATGAACTTCGCGATGATGTTCTCGCTCGCGCTGGGCATCGACTACGCATTGTTCCTCGTGGTGCGGTATCGGGCCGCCCGCATGGAACAGCGTCTGTCACGACGGGATTCGATCGCACAGATGATGGACACCGCGGGGAAGGCGGTGCTGCTCTCCGGGATCACCGTGCTGATCTCGCTGTCCGCCGTGATGCTGGTCCCGTCGCCGTCGTTCCGCTCGATGGCCGGCGGCATCATGCTCTCGGTCGTGTTCATCCTGGCCGCCACGCTCACGCTGCTTCCCGTGATCCTGTTCGCACTCGATATGCGGATCAACAAGCTACCGATCCCCTGGGCACAGGCCGCCACGCATCGCTCGCCGCGGTTCGAGAGCTGGGGAAACCGGCTGTGGCGCAACCCTCTCGCGTGGGGCGGCGGCGCGCTCGCGATCCTGATCGCCCTCGCCGTCCCGGTCGTCGGCCTGAAGACCGCGATGCCGTCGATCACCGTGCTCCCCGAGAATGCCAGTGCCCGTGTCGGATACGACGAGGTGCAGCGCGCCTTCGGTCCCGGAGCCCCGGGGACTCTGCAGATCGTGGTGCCCACTGCCGAGGCTCCCGCTGCCGGGCGCGTGCTCCGCGCCGACCCCGGCATCGCCGGCGCCGTGCCCGCAATAGCTGCGGCCGACGCGAGTGGGCTCAGCCTGATCTCAGCCGTCCCCGCCGTCGATCCGTCCGATCCGGCGCTGACCGGCACCGTCGACCGGCTCCGGGACGCGTTACCCGGCGGTGCCCTGGTCGGCGGTGCGGCGGTCGAGAACATCGACCTGAAGAAGCAACTCGATACCTCGACCCCGCTGGTGATCGGCATCGTGTTGGCGTTGGGTTTCGTGCTCCTGCTGGTCGCGCTGCGGGCGCCGCTGATCGCACTGCTCGGCACCGTGGTGAGCCTGCTGTCCACAGCCGCCGCATTCGGCGTCGCCCGGCTGATCTTCCAGGACGGGATCGGCGCCGCCCTGCTCGGATTCGAACCACAGGGATTCTTGGATGCCTGGGCGCCGGTGTTCTTCTTCGCCATGATCTTCGCCATCGCGATGGACTACACGGTGTTCCTGCTCTCCTCGGCGAAGGAGCACTGGGAGCGCACCGGCGATCCCCAGCGGGCGATGGTCGGCGCGATGGCCCAGTCCGGGCGCGTGATCTTCGCAGCGGGTGGCGTGATGGTGGCCGTGTTCTTCACCTTCGCGCTGTCTGGGCCGCTGCCGCCGAAGGAGATGGGAGTGATCCTCGGTATCGCGGTGCTGCTCGATACCTTCCTGGTGCGGTTGATCCTGCTGCCCGTGCTGCTGCGCCTCGCCGGTCCCCGCGCGTGGGCCTGCCCCGCGCCGCTGGCCCGGGTGCTACCGAACATCAGCTTCGCGCACGACTGACCTTCCCGGCGGCGCGGATGGATACCATTGTCATGCGCGCATCGCGGTGCTCCGCGAGTTCGCCGGTGCCACGGAATCGGAGGAGAAACCATGTGCCACGCCGTCCCCTGCCGCACCTGCGGGAAGACCACCTGGGCGGGGTGCGGGTCACACGTCGACGCCGTGCGCGCCATGGTTGCGCCCCAGGACTGGTGCGGCGGCCACGACGCCGCACCCGCGGAGTCCACGACCGGCCGACGATTCCCCTGGTTCCGATAGGCGATCCCCTTGGGGTCAGGCGCCCGAGGGCGGCGCCTGCTTGGAGCGGTCCTCGGCGGCGATCAGAGTGGCCACCGTGTGCTGCGCCTGACGAATGCCGACCGCATAGACCTTCTCCTCGGGCGTCGCCTCACTGAGCGCGAAGTCGAATTCGCGACTGCTCGCGAGTTGGTCGGCAGCCTCGGCGAAGCGGCCCTGCCGACGGTAGCCGTCGGCCAGATTGAGGCGCAGTGAGGACATGAACCCGGCCACGGTGAGCGTGGGATACACGGCCTGCAGGTCGGCATCGGAGACGTTGATGGACTCGCGCAGGCATAGTTCATCCCACGCCACCTCGTCGTCGAGCTCCTCCTGGACATCGGCGATGTAGTGGGCCGCGATGCAGCGCGATGCATGATCATCCTCGTCGAGGCTGGCCCACAGCGCGTCCAGCTTCGCCTTCTTCTCCGCCGGTTCGGCCGCCAGCGCGGCGCTCACTTCGCTGATCAAGTTCTCCACACCCCGGACCCTAGACCACGTCGCCGACACGCTCAGGATGTGCGGTTTCCGTCCGTTCCCGGGGCGATGATGCGCCCGCACCGATACAAAGGTCTGATGAGACGATTACTGGTGGCCGTCGTCACAGCACTCACCCTGACGCTGATGGGGACTCCCGCGGCACAGGCGGCGGATCCCGAGGCCGCGATCGCCCGCGGAATGTCACTGGTCGGGACCGATACCTTCGGTGAGTACGGGTGCGAAGACTTCGTCGACTTCGCGTACGGCCGCACCACCGCCAACGGAATCCCCCGTGACCACGCGCGATCGTTCTACGAGGCATTGGCAGCCAAAGGCCTGGGCCACTCCGCACTTCCGGCGCCACGCGGCGCTCTCGTTTTCACCCAGAGCGACTACGGGTATCACGTCGACATCTCGCTGGGCGACGGGACGTATCTCAGCGGTGGCGTGCAGGGCCTGGCGCGGGGGCTCGGGGACGGCAGCCAGATCCAGGTGATCTCGGCACCGAATCCGCGACCGCACCGGCTCCTGGGATGGGCCTACGCTCCCTGGAAGTAGCACCGTCGGCGGGTCAGAGCAGGGCGGCGCACCGTCGCATCCGATCGAGCCACCAGTCGCGGCGCTCCCCCGTCTCCTCGACCGCGGCGATGGCTTCCTCGCTCGGGTCGACGGCGGCCACCCGGAGCGCACCGTCGACCACGGGATGCGTGCCGAGGTCCGCGGTGAAGAAGCCGCCGGTCCCGAGACCGGCGGCGTTGCCGTCGGGGATCGCCGCGGCCGCGGCGATGCCAGCGGTGAGGCCGACCGCGGTGTCGAGCGCGGAAGAGACCGTGACCCGGACCCCGGCGGCGGCGCGGAGCTTGGCCGCCATGTCGAGCACCGCACGGACACCACCCAGCGGCGGTACCTTGACGATCGCCACATCAGCGGCGCCGAGTTCGGCGACCCGCATCGGATCATCTGCGCGGCGGATGGATTCGTCGGCGGCGATATCGCAAGCGCCGTCCAGCAGACCGCGCACCTCGGCGAGCTCCTCCACGGTGGCGCAGGGCTGTTCGGCGTAGTCGAGGGGGCCTTGTTCCAGGATGCGGGTGATCACGGCGAGGGCCTGCGGAACCGTCCAGCCGCCGTTGGCGTCGATCCGGACGGCACCGTCGGGCCCGAGCGCTGCGCGCACGGCAGCCACGCGGGCCACGTCATCGTCAGCACTCTGCCCCTTCTCCGCCACCTTCACCTTGGCGACGCGGCAGCCGGGGAACCGCGCGAGAACCTCGGGGACCTGCGCGGCGGCGACGGCCGGGACGGTCGCGTTGATCGGGACGACGGTGCGCAGTGGCTCCGGGAAACCCTGATACGCGGCCTCGATGCCGGCGCGTAGCCAGAGGGCCGATTCGGCGTCGCCGTATTCGGCGAAGGGCGCGAACTCACCCCATCCCGCCGGCCCGCGGAACACCACCGCTTCACGAGCAGTGATGCCGCGGAAGCGGACCCGCATCGGCACGGTCACCACGCGGGCGGAGGCGGTGAGTTCATCGATGTCGACCACGCCCACCAGGGTAGGGGGTCGCGGGCGTTAGGCGCCGTAGTCGTAGAAACCTGCGCCCGACTTGCGACCGAGGCGGCCGGTGTCCACGTACTCGTGCAGCAGGCGGCGCGGCCCCTCGGGGAGGTGCGGATTCTCGGCCGCGTAGTGATTCTCGATATCGAGGACCACATCGAGACCCACATCGTCCATCATCTGTAAGGGACCGAAGGGCATGTGCCAGTTGGCCTTGAACATGCCATCGACATCGTCGGGGGTGGCGACCCCCTCGGCCACCACGGCGAGCGATTCGCGTTTGATGGCGGCCCAGATGCGATTGAAGATGAAGCCTGTGCTCTCCTTCTTCGCCTCGAACGGGAGCACACCGAATTCGGGCAGGATCGCCAGCAGCGAGTCGATCAGCTCGCGGGAGGTCTGTCCGTCGGACATCAGGTCGACGGCGTTCGCGGTGGGCGGCATGTAGAAGTGCATGTTGAGGAACCGCGTCTGATCGGCGATCCGCTCGTTCATGAGCCGGGAGGCGTACGAGCTGGAGTTGGTGGCGAGCACGGCGTCGGCGGGTGCCGCGCCGTCGATCTGCCCCCACAGCGGGATCTTGATGTCGAGACGTTCCGGGACGGCCTCGACCACGAGCCAGGCGTCGCGTACCGCCGTGGCGAGATCGTCGTGGGCCACGGCACGTCCCAGCGCGCCGGTGCCCCTGCGAGTAATGACCCCCGGAAGCGTGTGGGCCACATAGTCGACGGCGGCCTGGGCCTGGGTGGTATCGGGGTCGTAGACGCGCGCCTCGCCGCCGCGGCTGCAGAACATGAGGGCGATGCGGCGGCCCAGGGTGCCGGCGCCGATCACGGCGACGGGTCGAGTCTTGATCGCATCGAAGGTGAATGCGTTCATGTCTTCTCCTGTTCGGGAAGGGTCTCAGGCGCGGGTGATGCCGGAGATCGGGGTGCCGAGGTCGGCGAGCAGGGCGACGTCGCCGGTGCTCAGGACTACCCGGTGGATGCCGCCACCGAGGTCGGAGACGTAGGCGATATCGTGCTGCTCGTCGACGATGAGTCCGATGGCCTCGTGGAAACCGGTGGCGAGGACCTCCGGCTCGCTCCCCGCGGCGCCGGCCGCCGGAATCGGGGACCGGTTGAGGGAGTTGCCATTCGGGGCGGCGCCGCGATCGGTCCAGTACAGCGTGTCACCCACGATGTCGAGGTCGATGGGTTCGGGCAGTCCGTCCCACAGCACCTCGATATCGGTGCGGTTGTCGGCGGTCTCGCCGGCGGGCAGGTCGAGCCCAACGCGGAGGATGCGGCCCCGGCCGCCCTTGGCCGGACCCTTCTGGCTCCAGTAGAGGTACCCGCGGCTGGGATCGACGGCGACGCCGACACATTCGGCACGTCGGTCGGGTTGCGGCTGATTGATCACCAGCTCGGTGAGACCGGAGCCGTCGAGGTCGATCCGGCTCACGCGGCAGCCCTCCCGGTCGCCCCAGTAGAGACGGGTGCCGTCGGTGGCGAGTTGCTTACCGGTGGTGATGTCGCCGGGCGCGGTGAGATCGCGGACATCGGTGCCGTCGAGGTTCGCGGAGTGGACGCCGCCGTTGCGGGCGGAGTAATCGAGTCCGGCCTCACCGGGGTTGTCCGGGTCGACGACGGGGCGCCCCATAGTGGTCCAATACATGCGGTCGCCGAGCACGACCACGCCGTCGGGACTCTCCCCCGGCGCGCCACGCCGGAGGGTGGTGACGGCACCGTCGAGCGTGACCCGGAAGATTTCGGCGCTGCGCACGCCGAGCGCGATAATTGCTTCGGTCATTTAATCAACCGTACGCCGGGGTCGAGTCCCCACCACCCGGCGGGGCGGCGACAGTAGAGTCGGACGCGTGACTTTCAACCCCGAGCTGTGGAAGCCCGTTGCGGGCTTCGAGGACCTGACGGACATCACCTACCACCGGCACATCACGCAGGGAACGGTGCGCGTCGCGTTCGACCGGCCGGAGGTGCGTAACGCCTTCCGCCCGCACACCGTGGACGAGTTGTATCGCGCTCTCGATCACGCGCGGCGGTCGGCCGATGTGGGTGCGGTATTGCTCACCGGGAACGGTCCGGCACCCAAGGACGGCGTGTGGTCGTTCTGTTCGGGTGGCGATCAGCGGATTCGCGGGCGCAGCGGGTATCAGTACGCGACCACGCACGATTCGGATGTCGAGGCGGCGACCGCCGACGGTGTCGACGAGGCCCGGGTGAAGGCCGAGGGCGGGCGGCTGCACATCCTGGAGGTGCAGCGACTGATCCGGTTCATGCCGAAGGTGGTGATCGCCCTGGTGAACGGGTGGGCCGCCGGCGGCGGTCACTCGCTGCACGTGACCTGCGATCTGACGCTGGCTTCGCGCGAGCACGCCAAGTTCAAGCAGACCGACGCCGATGTGGGCAGCTTCGACGCCGGGTACGGCAGTGCCTATCTCGCGAAGCAGGTGGGAAACAAGTTCGCGCGCGAGATCTTCTTCCTGGGCGATGTGTACAGCGCCGAGGACATGCACCGCATGGGTGCGGTGAACCGGGTGGTCGATCATGCCGAACTGGAGAACGTCGCGCTGGAATGGTCCGCGAAGATCCTGGGCAAGAGCCCCCAGGCGCAGCGAATGCTGAAGTACGCCTTCAACCTTCCCGACGACGGCCTCGTGGGGCAGCAGCTCTTCGCCGGCGAGGCGACCCGTCTGGCCTACATGACCGACGAGGCTGTGGAAGGCCGCGACTCATTCCTGGAGAAGCGCGCCCCCGACTGGTCGCCATTCCCCTGGTACTACTGATCGTCGAGGTGGAGCGGCGATCGCGTACGTCACAGATTGACTCGCAACAGAATTGACTGAAAATAGGATGCTCACAGGAGCGGCGTTAGCTGGATTCTTGGACGCGCTAGTGAACCGCGGACTCGTTGAGAATGCCCCCAGGACAATACCGACCTTCCTGTTATTCCAAGTCGTCAGGAACCATATTTTTACGCAGGGCAAAGAGTAGAAGTAGGCGCCGAGGCACGAACTCAGGATTGCCATGCCGTTCGCCACCGGCGCCGTTTCTCCTTAGTTACCGTCGATGTACGAGCGCCAACTTGCACCTGTCAATCTAAGCACTCGAAGTGTGATTGGTGACCGCGAGGCCCCATATCGATTCAGACCGCCGATACCAGATCGTTGAAGTTGCTCGGCAATGCATCTCCAGAGCGGAGGCCCAAGTCTTTCATCACCCGCAGTGCTTTTGCACAGTAGATCAGGTAACCGACAGTGTCGACTGCATTCGTCGCCCTATCACTGGGATCCTCCAACCCAGAAACAAACTGAGGAGGGTCAACTGGTACACATTCAGACTCACCGATCGAGGAGAGCCCTGCGGACGAAAGCCACGATTCAAACAAGGGCGCTTCGACCGCATTCAGCATCGCCTCACTAGGCAACAGTCGCACGAAAGTCGCGAGGTCGACAGTCTGATCATTTCCCATTGTCGATGGATCAAAAATCCAGACGCGCGCAGAGGGAGCCTCTTGGTTAGCTTCTACCCAGTATTGAACACCCCGCCAGTCGCCGGAAATTACTCGCGCCTGTTTTCCTAATATTGCGCTAACGATCCCTGAAATATCGCGCGCGCGCGCAGCGTCATACACCTGCATCGCACCATTTCCGATCGAGACGAACGCGTCCCCGCCAGAAGGATTGCCAGATTCAACCGTTGCCATGTGCCTCAACTTTCGACCGTGTTCGATTCATCATTCGAATGCAGATGTGCGTATCAGCTCTAGTCTAGCGTACTAGGGATTCCCCGCCCTTCCAAATAATCTCAGAGATGAGATCCCCCTCCGCGAACCCCGCGGCCTTAATCGCATTGGCAATTCGAATCCCCATACTCTGGTTGACCGATGCGTTGAGAAGCTGGAGGTTCTCGAGCGCGTTCGCCCCACCGAGCTGAAGGTCGATGATGTGGTCGACATTCCATCCCTTCGGAACCAAGAATCTCCCCACAGGGTTTGTGGACGCAGTTCCTAGCGATTCAAGGAATGTCTGCTTTATCTTGTCGAACCCCGATCGAACAGGCTTGGTAACAACAAGTCCGTCGTTGATAATTGAGTCAATATTCAACTGCACCAACTTGGCGATTTCCTGATTAATCTGATCTGGAGTCCACTTTGCGGGCGGATGAGAAATCTCGAGAATATTCCCTGGAGGTGGAACAGCTTCTTCGGCGGCCTCTGCGAGCGCACGTGCCGTCTTTGATCCTCCGCCCCCAACTGAATCTGTGCCACGCGCCGCTGCGCCCGCGGCATCGCCGGCGGCCTCCGCGGCCTTACCGGCCGACTGCGCAGCGGTCGACGCTGCCTGAGTGCCGGCGCTCGCTGCATCACCAGCCACGTTCGTCGCGGTCTTCCCTGCTACCTGAGCTGCATCACCCGCTCCGTCTGCAGCCTTTTCCGCAGCCTTGCCGGCGGTCTTCGCGGCAGTACTGGCTGATGTCTCAGCGACTTCCTCAGCGGCCTTCGCGGCCTTGGCTGCCTTACCCGCAGTCGACGCCACCTTGCCAGCACCCTTGGTAGGGTCGACGACCGTCTGGAGGACGTTGCCCAGGACCTTTCCTGCGCCGTAGGCGGTGTCACCGCGGTCGAAGTCATCCTTGGCGATGAACGCCTTACCAACTGCACCCCACGACTCTCCGACTCCCGGTGCACCATCGCCTCCGAGCCCGACGAGCGGGGCCATTCCCTTCGCGGTCTCCTTGGGGTTGGTGACCATCTGACCAACGCCTTCAACAGTGTCGGCAACACTCCTGCCTACGCCGGCACCAAAGTTCTTGACGCTGTTTCCCGCGCTCTTGATCTTGTCCCACAACGGATCCGCGATGATCGGGTAGACGTTGTCCGGACCAGGCTCGATGCGCTGGACCATATCGTCGCCTTCGATGTCGTACCAGGTGGGCACCTCCTTGCCGTTGGCGTCGTACGCCCACGGTGCGTTGAACTGCCCGACCTTCTCGCCGTTACGGTCGAACACGGAGATCGATCCATCGTCGTTCTTCTCCGAACGACCGCCTTCCGGTGTGTTGAGGGGGAAGCGGTACTGCTTAGGAGCGTTCTGATTCTTCATCAGAATCAGCTTCTGGTAGTCGCCGTCCTCCTTCGGGACGGTGATGATGTCGTAGTCCGAGTCGGCGCTGGTGCCATCAGGATTGAGCTTCAGACCGGCCGCCTCTGCGGGACTGCGGTTGCCTTCCTTGGCCTGGTCCCACATCTGCCACGCCTGATCAGCCGTCGGTTTGGTGCCGCCGCCATTCCGTCGGCGACCTGCCATCACACCCGCTGCCTCGGCAACGAGGTAGGACCATGACGGCGCGCCACTGTCGTCCCCGCCATCAGGGCTGGAGCCGCCCCCGTCGGATCCCGAACCGCCGCTGCCCGGCGTGCCGCCACTACCTGGTGCACCGGGGGCAGGGCACTGCGACTGGGTCTGGGTCACCGTCACCGTCGGCTGGCCCGACGTGGGCTGACCGGACTGCGTCGCCTGACCCGTCTGGGTCGGCTGGCCGGGAGCAGTGGTGCGCGCTGGGCTCTGCTGCTGATTCCCCTGCCCCTGGCCGGGCCGCAGCCCCTGGCCCTGGCCCGTCGGGTTACCGGGGATGTTCGGCGCCTGCCCACCGGGGCTGCCGAAATCGGGAGTCTGGGCCTGAATGCCGTCACCGTTGTTGCCGCCGCTGCCCGCAGGCGAGGTCGCGATGCCGTTGTTGTCCTGACCGCTCCCCTGATTACCCTGCTGCCCACCGGGAGCAGTGGTCTGCTGCGCAGGAGGCGTGATCGTCAACTCCGGCCCCGGACCAGGACCACACGTCGCCGGCCCACCACCGGGACACGGCGCCGCCGAAGCAACACCAGTACCGGGGCCCGTCGCCGCGAAGCCCATCATCCCCACCGCCACCACGATCCCCGCCACCGCAGCCGCAGCGCGCACCTGCTCCGGCGCGGGCGCACCCACACCCGCCGAGCGGAGCTTGCCCAGACCGGTGAAGAAGATCCGGCCGACGATCACCATGATCAACCAGAACGTCAGGAACACCACCGGCACCGGAGTGAACCGCGGCGCCTCGATGGAGAACATCACCCCGCCGAACATCCCGGCCACACCGATCACTGTCAGGAACGCTCCCTGCAGGCGCTCCTGCGCCACCCCGTCACCACCGTCGCTGTTCGCGGCGTGAACGGGCTTCCCCCGAGCGTGCGCTGCCACAGACCTCACTCACCTTTCATCACAAGAACTACGAGCCCCCCATCGACCACGAAGGCCCGAACCCGGGGAGTGCGCCCATCCGGACGCCGATGGATCCAGTCCGCCACCGATCCGCAACCGGGTCAACCGGCACTCTCTGCGAATCGCGAATATCACCGCTGGTCACAGCAGCAATCGAAGGAATCCATATAGGGCCCGCCTTGAACGCACAGCCCGCACTCATGGCCATATAGGGGTCCGCTATACGACCAGGTCGGCGCTGACAACGAATCTTGTCGCGTCGGCCGGCGGCCGGAGGCCCTGTTCTCATCCCGCGACCATGCCAAGGGCGATCCCGAGCCCGAGCACCATCACCGACAAGGCCACGATCACTGCCATCACGATCTGATGCACGCGCAGTTCCGAGAGCGCGGCGGTCTGCGACGCATCCCAGAACTCGATCGCCGACGCCGGGATCTGCGACCGCGTCGCATCACCGAATCGGAACGCTCCGTCATCGGCAGATTCGGCAGCCGCGAGCGATGTGAGCGCCTCCGCGGTGAGCTCGAGCCGGGTGTGGTCGTACAGCCACGCGCGCGGCCGATCGGCCGCGCTCCAGCGCTGCGCGTCGTGCTCCAGACCGGTCCGGACGATCAGCGCCGGGTACGCGTCCGCAACCCATCGGGACAGTCGCGGCCAGGCTTCGATCAGCCCGGAGTCCACCACCGCGATGAGATCCGATCGCACCTCATCGTCGCCGGACCGAACGACGGGCTCCACAAGAACGCCCACATCGGTCAGCTCCGCGATGACCCCACCCGCACCGGGGCGGCGAGTCGACGTCCGGGATTCCACCGCCCCGTCGACGGAGGTCTCCAGGCAGCCGAGCAGCACGGCCCTCGCCGCCTCGACCGTCCCGGAATCCGATTCCTCGGCCCAGTGCTCGGCCGACGCGGCGATCTGATCGAGCACGGGTGCCTTGACCTCCCCGCCCGCGGCCGCGTCGAATAGGCCCTGCCACTGGCGCACCGTCAGCACACCCACGGCGTCGTCGGAACCTGAACTGTTCCGGATGCGTTGGTGCGCACGGTCGGTCAGGAGAACGAGCAGAGGTTCGATCGTCGCGAACTCACTGGGAAAGTGTCGCCCGGTGCGCCAGTGCGAGATCGTCCCGCTGCTGACTCCGACCTGCCGCGCGACCTGCGCGACCGTCGGCGAGCCCGCGGAAACGAACAACTGCCGCAACGACGCTGCGAAGACCTCATCGTCCGCGCTCCGGCCCCGTTTGGCTACCACGAACGGCGAACCTAGCTGCGGCCGTTGCGGACCGCCGCCCAGATCGCCGAGAATCCCCCCACGACGAGCTGGCTCGCGATCAGCATGACGAGCACGAACGCCACGAACACGGCTGGCATCGTCCACCGCTGGCCCCACTCCGTGAGGTGCTCGACGGCGAACCCACAGCCCACCAGCATCGCGAGCCCGATCACGAGCCCGATCGCCTTGAACGCCAGCGTGCGCATCGCTGCGGCATCGCCGCTGTCCGACTGCTGCGCCGGGTGCGGCGCAGGTGCGCTCTCGGGGCGCTGCACCGGAATCTGTTGTGTCTCTGCCGTACTAGCGTCGGTCATTGCGGTCCACCCCTCCACAGATGTTGATGATCGTCTCGCCACGCATCACGGGCGGGTGATGAAGATCGGCTTGCCGTACGTGGTGATCGAGTCGTCGGTGCGGTCGGTCTGCAGCGCGATGGTGGCGTACGAGCGCACCTGGACGCCGCCGATGCAGTTGTCGACCGCCACCCGCACCTCACGGGTGTACGTCGCCGCATCGGGACCCTCAAGGTTCTTCTTGGCGTACGGGATATCCTTGCTGGTACCCGGCTTGATCACACCCGAGATCGATCCGGTCTCAGTGAGCGTGTCGCCCACGGTGGCCGAAATCCCCGGCGTCACACCGGCGGACACGCTACCGCCGCCGCTGCCTCCTGAGGTACCTCCCTGGCCGGTCGCGGTACCCGTGAGGTTCGCGGTCACCGACGGAGTCACGCCCACGTTCGTGGCGTTGGAGATGCTGCCGCCCACCGTGAGGCTGTCGGCAGTCACGGCACATCCCACCTGGAGCCCCGTTGTGAGCACGGCGGACTTGACCTTCGACTTCGGCGGCTTCTTCGGATCGGCGACCGCGACGGTGGCCTCGCCACCGATGGTGGAGAACGCCTCGAAGGACTGCGGCGAGCGGTTCAGCGGCGGCACCGACCGCAGCGCCTCCGAAGTCTTGGTGACCACCATCTTCCATCCGTCACGGGTCACGACGGTCCGGGAGCTATCGGCGAACTGATCGTCGGGCTTGGGCTTGGTATCCGAGGCCGGCTTCGGCGCCGGCGACGGTGCCGCGGTCGCCACGGGGGCGACCGTGAGCGCGGCCGCCAGGGCGGCGGTGGCACCTATGAGGGCATGTGTTGTGCGAGATGGCATGTGAGCTTCTCCTGTTGTCGGGGCGCGGCGGCCCACGAACCCACTGCCTTCAACACGAGCCCCCGAAGTTCAAGCTCGACGTCAGCGCATGGGCGCGAGCCGTCTTCCGCAAACCGGCAACCGCAGGGCTACCGGCACCGGACCTCGCCTCCCGCAAGGCCCGAGCGGGGTATGCGCGTTTCACGTGCGACCTCGCGTTGGAGCCAGGCTGCGCATCCTTGAAACTTGCTTTACCTAAGAGGAGGTTAAGTGAATCCATCTCGATATGCAAGCAGTGCAGACATGCGATCTTCACACATTTGATATTTGGCATTGCATCGGAACCGTGGCTCCGACCCGGCGCGGCCTTCTCCATCGCGCACGAGCCACAAAACCCGTGAGCGCACGGTAGCAAGCACCGGCGAAAGCCACCGAGAGCCTTCACGGAACCGTCATACGTTTGCCATATTCGCGCGCGCCCTCGCTGAAATTCCCCGCTAGAACCCCGCCGCCCTCAACGGCGCAGCAGCACTACCGATCAGCCTTCGCGATCTGCTTACGCAGCGTCTCCCAGAACGACTCCGACGGACCGACGGCGCGCACCACCACCGTCGACTGCCGCACGGTGACATAACCGATGCGCTCCCCGCTCGCGGAGTTCCAGTACAGCCGCGGAGCGAGGCGGGCGAGGTCGGCGGGCACGCCGACCGGCGTGAACCTCTGATCCCGGTCGCCGGTGGTGCACCGGTCCAACAGATCGCCGAGCTGTTGCGCCGCCGGCTTCGACAGCACGGCGATCGTCAGCATGGACTTCTCGCGGGCGGCGTACGCCTCCTGACTCACCGCTCCGCGCGTGGCGGTGGCGGCCTCGGCCGTCGCATTCAAACACGGCGTGGACAGGTCGCCCGAGGGAACCATCGCGATCTCCCCGGACTGCACCTTGGTGCGGTACCCGGAATACCCGGCGGGCAACTCCCCCGCGTCCAACACCACCGTCGGGGGCGCCGCGGCGACCATGCCGGCCGCCGCCACAGACCCCGTCACCAGGATCGATGCCAACGCCGCCCCCACCCGCGCGGCCCGGATGGAACTCCTGCGACCATCCATGTTCAACGTCCACTCCCTCGCTCACGAGTGCGCCAGTGCGCACTACATATTGTGTATGTCGGAGTGAGTGCGCGGAACCGCACGCACGCGTGGCGATCATCACTCTTCGGCCGATACGCTGCGGACATGCAGGGATGCGTGTTCTGCGCGATCGTCACCGGCGACGCGCCCGCCGCCGTCGTTCACGAGACCGACGAGCTGATCGCTTTCCTCGACGCGCGGCCGATCAGTCCCGGACACAGCCTCGTCGTCCCGAAGCGGCATGCCGCGGGGCTCGGCGAGCTCGACGGTGCAACCGGGGAACGAATGTTCGGGCTGGGACACCGTCTAGCGCGGGCCGCCCGGGCGGGCGCACTCGGCGCCGACGGGGTGAACCTCGTGCTCAACGACGGCCGGGCCGCGTTCCAGACCGTCGACCACGTTCATCTGCACGTGATCCCGCGATACGCGGGTGACCGGCGCTCGCTCCTGCGCCGGATCGTGCGCCGCAAGCCACGCCCGTCCGACGACGCTGCGTCGTTGCTCCGCGGCGGTCTGGACGCGCAGGCGCCGTGACCGGCTGATACGTCTGCGGGTGCGAGGCCGCGGATAGCCGATCAGTCGGTCTCCACGCCCTTCACCCGCGGGGCTAACACTTCAAGGGCCGCGCCATCAAGGATCACCGGTTCAGCCTGATCGGCAACGATCATCACGACCGCCACGAGCAGGCCCCACATCCCCACCAGCACGGCGCACACGATCAGGTTCGCTCGCCGGTAATGCACAACCACCGCCACGAACTCTCGCAGAAACGCGGCCGGACGGAAGTAGAGCGCCGTGGGAGCGCCGAGTGCGGTGGCGGGCAGGCCCAGCCGGCGCGTCAATGAGCCCGCACGCAGGGCATGAAAGCTGCTCGTAGTGACCAGCATCCGTGTCCATGCGATTCCCTCGCTGGCCAGCAATTCAGCGGAGTACCGCAGATTCTCCTCGGTGGTCGTCGACCGCACCTCCCGGAGCAACCGATTCGATGGGATTCCCTGTGCCAGCGCGTAGCGGGCCATCGCCTCTCCCTCGGCGATCACCTCGTCGTGGCCACGGCCGCCGGAGCACACCAGAAAGGGATCACCACCATCGTCGACGAGCCTGCGGAACTCGCTGATCCCCAGATCCATCCGTGAGCGCAACAGCGGCGTGAGTCGCTCACCGTTGAGTCCCGATCCGAGCACCACCACGACGCCGGCGTCTCTGCCACCCGGCAGCCGCCGGTGCACCACCGCGTACACCGTGTAGGCGGCCAACTGCAGCACGACCAGTGCGCCGGGAATCAGGAGCGCGACCAGCAGGACCGCCGTGACCGCGCTGATCCCCTCGGTGAGGGCGTGCAGCAGATGGGCTCCGAGGAAGACCTCGGCCAGCAGGGCCAGACCCATCGCCGCCGGTACCAGCGTGGCCAGACTCAATCCCTCGCGCCGGATCACGACGAGGCTGTTCGCCAGCAGCCCCACGCCGACGCCGACGAGACCGATCACACCCAGCAGCATCGGGCCGAACGCCAGCACGATCGCGGCACTGGACCGCCCCGCCGCCTCGAGGACCAGGATCGCCGTCACCCACACGCAGAGCAGCACCGCGATCAGCCATAACCCGTTCGTCACCCTGCGGCGATCGGCGACGATCCGTCGCACGGCCTCCACAGCGGTTACCGCGGAGATCGCCGCGGCGGTCCATGCCGCGATCACCATCGCGGGCGCACCGTCGAAGTCATGCCCCGAGGCTAGGTCACGCCGGGGCACCCGCATCCCCGCCGAACGGCTGATCGTCGGACCCGTTCGGCCCCTTCGGGTGAGGCGGCTAGTCCTCGTCGATCACCCGGAAGGTGAACGTGGTGCGCCCGAGCGTCAGTTCGTCACCATCCGACAGCGGCATCTGGCCGGCCACCCGGCGCTCCCCCACGAAGGTGCCGTTCGAGGACATCAGGTCTCGGACCGCGAAGCCACTGACAGCGCCCGTGATCACGGCGTGCTCCCGCGAGACCTTGGTGTCGTCGACGCTGACGTCGTTGTCGGGAAGGCGACCCAACCGGATTTCACCGTGCACCGGATATTCCGTGCCGTCGGAGGCGATGAGCAGACCACGCGGACCGGAGGAGTCGGCGGCCGCGTCGGTTTCGGTCTTCTCGAAGGCACGTCCGGTACCGGGCTGAGCGGGCCGGACCTGCGCGAAGGCGAGCTGCTCCTGGCGCAGCACCTTGCCCTCCAGTTCCACCAGCGCGGGCGTCGGATCGGCGCCGAGTTCGTCGGCGAGCGTCCGGCGCAGCTCCCGCGCGGCCTCCAACGCGTCGGCCTGCCGCCCCGTGACGTACAGCGCGGTGATCAACTGACCCCACAACGGTTCCTGCAGCGGGTGCTCGGACACGAGGCGACGAAGATCACCGATCACCGATCCCGCACGACCGGCCGCGATCTCGGCGTCGTACATCGCGGACTGCACCGCGGCGCGTTCCTCCGCCATGCCGATGGCGAAGTTGTCGGCGAACTGCAGCCCGCGCAGATCGGCCACGGCGTCGCCGCGGAATTCGGCGAGCGCGGACGCGAACATCAGTGAGGCCTGGTCGAACCGGCCCGCAGCGGCCAGCTCGGCGCCCCGCCGGCGGGCGGCGTCGAACCTGCCCACATCGGACTGGTCGGGTTCGAGATCGAGCCGGTACGTGGAGCCCGACGTGACCAGCAGCGCGTCGAGCCCCGAACCCGCACCGGGGCCGCGCAGCGCTTTGCGCAGACCGCTGACGAAGACCTGCAGGCTGGCCCGAGCGGACGCCGGCGGGTTGCCGTCCCAGACCTGCTCGCTGAGCGAATCCACCGTGACCGCACGGCCGCGGTTCATCACGAGCAGCGCCAGCACCGACCGCGGCTTCACGCCCGAAACCTCGTTGGGTGCGCCGTCGACCGACAACGAGACCTGGCCCAGCACTCGGATATCCAACGACGCCATGCCGGAATCCTAATCCGGCGTGCGCACGGCCCCGCGACGTCGTGACGATTCGGACAGATCGGACATGCTGAAGTCATTCTGAGAGCGGGCTGAATGAACATTCGATGAACTGTCGACACGGTGTAAAGAAACTGCAGGTCAGAAGGATGTCGGGCAGGTCTCACCCGTTTGGAGTATCCGGCACTCGGACCGCAAAATTCTCACCATGAACAGCGAACTGATCATCTTGCTGTTGGTGATCGTGACGGCCCTCGCCTTCGACTTCACCAATGGCTTCCACGACACCGGCAACGCGATGGCCACCTCCATCGCCACCGGCGCCCTCAAGCCCAAGACCGCCGTCTCGCTCTCGGCGATCCTGAACCTGGTCGGCGCCTTCCTGTCGGTCGAGGTGGCACTCACCGTCACCAACGCCGTGATCAAGATCCAGAACAAGGACGGTTCGCCCAAGGCGGAGTTCACCGCCAATCACGGTCGCGCACTGCTGATCATCGTGCTCGCCGGCCTGATCGGCGGCATCGTCTGGAACCTGCTGACCTGGCTGCTCGGCCTGCCCAGCTCCAGTTCGCATGCGCTGTTCGGTGGCATGATCGGTGCCGCGATGGCCGCCCTCGGCACCGGCGGCGTGGTCTGGATCGGCCACGGCAAGCTCGACGGTGTCATCGGCAAGGTCGTGCTCCCGGCGCTGTTCGCTCCCGTGGTCGCCGGCGTCGTCGCCGCGGTCGGCACCTTCCTGATCTTCAAGATCGTCGCCGGCGTCGCCGAGCGGTTCACCGAGGAGGGCTTCCGCTGGGGCCAGATCGGTACCGCCTCGCTGGTCTCGCTGGCGCACGGCACCAACGATGCACAGAAGACCATGGGCGTGATCACCCTGGCCCTCATCGGCTACAGCGCCGGCAGCCCCGGGTCGGGCGGCTTCCTCTACTGGGACAACACCCACGACATCCCGCTCTGGGTGAAGTTCTCCGCCGCGGCCGCGATCGCGCTCGGCACCTTCCTCGGCGGCTGGCGGATCATCCGCACCCTGGGCAAGGGCCTGATCGAGATCAGCGCCCCGCAGGGCATGGCGGCCGAGGCCTCGTCGGCCACCGTCATCCTGGTCTCCAGCCACCTGGGCTTCGCTCTCTCGACCACGCATGTGGCCACCGGCTCGATCCTCGGCTCGGGCGTCGGCAAACCGGGCGCGAAGGTGCGCTGGAACGTGGCCGTCCGCATGGTCGCCGCCTGGTTCATCACCCTGCCCGCCGCCGCCGTCGTGGGCGCGATCATGTGGGTCGTCGCCGCGAAGATCCCCGGCCTCGCCGGCCCGATCGTCGCCTTCCTCATCCTCTGCGCACTGTCGGGCTACATGTACTGGCGCGCCCAGCAGCAGAAGGTGGACTCCAACAACGTCAACGCCGAGTGGGACGACAGCAGCAACTCCGTCGTCCCCGCCGACGAGAAGATTGCGAAGGTCTAAGACATGGAAACCATTACCCTCGCCCTCAACGCGGTGTGGAAGGTCCTCCTGGTGGGCCTGATCCTCGGCGCCGGCCTGCCCGCCCTGTTCGCCGTGGGCGTGCGCGGCCTCGCCATCGGCAACGGCCACGAACAGGAGGACGGCACCGTCCACAAGCCGAATCCGCTCGGCAATGTGATCGCCGCCGTTGCCTTCCTCATCGTGATCGTCGCGATCGTGCTCGCCGTCGCCATGGTCGTCTCGTCGGGCTACGGCTACAAGATGAGCTTCGAGAACATCTACCCCACCTTCACCAAGAAGTAGGAGCGGGCGAATGACCACCGAGAACACCCAGGACAACGTCCTCACCCAGGTGCTCGACTGGCTCCGCGCCGGGTACCCCGAGGGCGTGCCACCGAAGGACTACTTCCCGCTGCTCGCGCTGTTGCAGCGGTCGCTGTCCGAGGAGGAGGTCAACGCGGTGATGGGCCGGCTGCTGGCCGCCCGCCCCGACGAGGTGCATAAGGACGAGATCGAGGCGGCCATCGCCAAGGTCACGCAGTCGCAACCGAGCGACGACGACCTCAATCAGGTGGCCTCCAAGCTGGCCGCGGGCGGTTGGCCGCTCACCGGCTTCACCAGCAACTGAAACAGTTCGCTTTCACTCTGTTCACCACTGCGGAGGTAGGGCCCCCTATCCTGGTTGCCAGGTAGGGGGTCCTCCCCGTTCCACTGATCTCGGAGGTGATCCGCAGATGAGTTCCGGTCAGGGCTTCATCGCGAAGATCGTCGATTGGCTGCGGGCCGGGTACCCCGAGGGCGTGCCCAGCCACGACTACCAGCCGCTCCTCGCGCTGCTCGATCGGCAGCTCACGAAGGAGGAGGTCAAGGAGGTCACGCGCGAGCTGATCGACGATGCGCACCTCACCCCCGAGGGGGTCGAGCCCATCACCCGGATCGACGCCGGCGTCGCGATCAGCGGTCACACCCGAGAGATGCCGCTGGAGAAGGACATCGCCCGGGTCCGGGAACGCCTGGAGCGCAAGGGGTGGCCGTTCGACGATGCCCCACTCCGGGCCGACGAGCCGCCGCGCGAGTGAGACGCCTTCAGGCCCTTCCGATCGACACCGTCGAATCCGCTCTGCCGCAGCTGGCGGCGCTCCTCGACGGGACGGCGCCCGCGTGGCTGCCCGTGCCCGCGCGCGATCCCCGCGAGAGCGCCCGGCTCACCGCGGCGATGGCCGTCGATTCCCCCATCGACGAGCGGGCGGCGCTGGTCGTCGCCACCTCCGGCAGCACCGGAACTCCCAAGGGCGCCATGCTCACCCGCGAGAATCTCGCCGCCAGCGCGGCGGGCACCGCGGAGCGGCTCGGTGGTCCCGGCCAGTGGTTGCTCGCGATGCCCCCGCACCATGTCGCAGGCGTGCAGGTGATGCTCCGCTCGCTCGCCGCGGGCTGGGCCCCTGTGGGACTGGACGTCTCGGCCGGCTTCGCACCGTCGAGCCTTGCGGACGGATTCGCGGCGATGACCGCACCGCGGCGCTACGTCTCGCTGGTGCCGACCCAGTTGGTGAAGATCCTGGCCGATCCCGCCGCGACGCAGGCCCTGGCGCGATTCGACGGAGTGCTCATCGGCGGCGGCGCCTGCCCACCCCCGGTGCGCGAGGCGGCTCTCGCCGCCGGCATTCGCATGGTGCGCACCTACGGGATGAGTGAGACCGCCGGCGGCTGCGTCTACGACGGAGTTCCGTTGCCGGGCGTGGAGATCCGGCTCGACGGCCCGGACGGACGCATCGTGCTCGGCGGGCCGACGGTGGCGCTCGGCTACCGCAACGCACCCGCGCATCCCGCGTTCAGTGAGCCGGGATGGTTCCGTACCGACGATGCCGGGACGATGACCGACGGAGAGTTGTCGGTGACCGGCCGACTCGACGAGGCCATCTCGACCGGCGGCCTGACGGTGCTCCCCCAGGTGGTCGAGGCAGTGTTGGCGCGGGTGCCGGGTGTGGCCGAGGTGGCCGTGTTCGCGCAGCCCGATCCCCGGCTGGGCCAGCGGGTGGCGGCAGCGGTCGTGCCGGTGGCGGGCCAGGCGGTCACCGTCGAGCTGCTGCGCGCGGCCGTCGAGGCGGAGCTGGACCGAACGGCGGCGCCGCGGGCGCTGTTCCTGGTCGATGAGCTTCCGCGCCGCGGACCGGGGAAAGTGGATCGACGGGCCCTCGTGGAGCAATACTTCGAGTACTGACAGAATTTGAATACCATCGGTATATCCTTCGTCGGACAGGTGAACCGGCGAAGGAGATCGTCCATGGTGCTCAGGCGGATCGGCGGGCGCGTGGCCGCGGTACTGGCGGCGGCGGCACTGAGCGCCGCCCTAGCAGGCGGGGTAGCACAGGGCACACCGTCCACGCTGTGGATGTGCCGGCCGGGCACCGCGAATCCGTGCACCCTCCCTCTCGACACCACCGACCTCAGCACCGGCCAGGTGACGACGCCGGCCAAGCCGACGGCCGGGGACCAGAAGGTGGACTGCTTCTACGTCTACCCCACGGTGACCAATCAAGTTGCGCCCAACGCGAATCCGGTTCGCATGCCGGAGGTGGACTCGATCGCCCGCTTCCAGGCGGCCAGGTTCTCCAGCATGTGCCGGGTATTCGCGCCGATCTATCCGCAGATCACCATCCTGGGTCTGGCACCCGCCATGCTGCTGCAGCTCAAGCAGCCGATGCAGACCGCGTACACGTCGGTTCGCGACGCCTGGCGTGAGTACCTGGCCCGCGACAACAAAGGGCGCGGCGTGGTCTTCATCGGCCACTCACAAGGCAGCATGATGCTGCGTAAGCTAATCCGCGAGGAGATCGATCGCGTTCCGGCGGTGCGAGACCGTGTGGTGGGCGCGTTGCTGATCGGCGGCAACGTGACCACCGCAGCGGGATCCACCACCGGCGGCGACTTCCAGAACCTGCCGCTGTGCACGCGGCGCGGCCAGTTCGGTTGCGTGATCGGCTTCTCCACCGACCTGGTAGCACCGGTCATCTCACTGTTCGGCAACACCGACATCGACCTGCTCTCACAAACGATGGACCTACCGCGCGGTGCGGGGTACCGCGTGGCGTGCACCGACCCCGGCCCGCTCGCCGGGGAGACAGGCCCCGTCCCGGTGACGGTACCCAGCGAGCCCTACTCGTTCGGGATCATCTCCACCCTCATGGGCTACACCACCTTCCCCGAAGCGCTGCCCACCTCCACGAGCACCTGGACGGCGAGCAAGGGCCGCGGGATCGGCGCCTGCGAATACGTAAACCGGCACAGCATGTACCGGATCACCATGACAACGCCACAGCCGATCAACGAGTTGCCGCTGCTCAGCACGCATCTGCTGGACATGAACTTCGGACTGGACCGGCTGGTGTCGATCGCGAGACAACAGTCACAGGCCTGGCTCAAGCGCTAGCAGATCTCCACTCCCGGCGAGTGGAAACGAGAATCTACAAATGTGTAGAATTATCGCGTCCGCTCACCCACAGGAGATCCGAGTTGAAGCAGAACATCGCAGCGCAGACCCCGCTGCTCAGCCCCCGTGACATCGACTTCCTGGTCTACGAGTGGCTCGGCGCCGAGGAGCTCACCAAGCACGAGCGGTACGCGGAGCACTCCCGCGAGACGTTCGACGCGGCGCTCGACCTCGCCGCCGAGGTCGCGGTGAAGAAGTTGTCGAATCACTACCGCGAGGCCGACGCCCACGAACCCACCGTCGGCCCGGACGGCACGGTCGTGACGCTCCCGGAGACCGCCGAGGGGATCAAGGCGATCTTCGACTCGGGTCTGCTGACCGGTGAGATCCCCGCCGAGGAGGGCGGCATCGGCCTGCCCTCGGTGGTGGCGAAGGCCACCTTCGCGTGGCTCAACGCCGCGAACCTTCCCACCGCGGTGTACACCGGTCTGACGATGGGCAACGTGAACGTGATCCGCTCGTTCGGCACCGACGAGCAGAAGCGGCTCTACGTGGAGCCGATGATGGAGGGGCGATTCACCGGCACCATGTGCCTATCGGAACCGGAAGCGGGTTCGGCGCTGGCCGACATCACCGCACGCGCCGAGCGCCGCGAGGACGGCACCTACGCGATCACCGGTACGAAGATGTGGATCACCGGTGGCGACCACGAAATGACCGAGAACATCGTGCATCTCGTGCTCGCGAAGGTTCCCGGCTCACCCGACGGCGTGAAGGGCATCTCGCTGTTCATCGTCCCCAAGTACCTGGTGAACGACGACACCTCGGTGGGCGAACGCAACGATGTGACCCTGGTGGGCCTGAACCACAAGATGGGCAACAAGGGCACCACCAACTGCCTGCTCGCCTTCGGCGACGGTACGCACCCGCAGCCCGGCGGCGGCGCCACCGGCTATCTGGTGGGCACCGAGAACCGCGGCCTGATCCAGATGTTCCAGATGATGAACGAGGCGCGGATCGCGGTGGGCTACACCGCCTCCTCGATCGCGTACACCGCATACCTGCAGTCCCTGGAGTACGCCAGGAGCCGGGTGCAGGGACGACCCGTCACGGCGCTCGACGGACCGCAGGTCCCGATCATCGAGCACGCCGACGTGCGGCGGATGCTGCTCGCGCAGAAGAGCTTCGCCGAAGGCGGGCTCGCTCTCACCCTGTACGCCGCCCGCCTGATCGACGAGGCGAACACCGCCGCCGACGAGGCCGGAAAGGTCGCGGCGGAGCAGTTCCTGGACTTCCTCACGCCGATCATCAAGAGCTGGCCGTCGGAGTTCGGTCTCAAGGCCAACGAGTACGCGATCCAGATTCACGGCGGCTACGGCTACACCCGCGACTACAACGTCGAGCAGCTGTACCGGGACAATCGGCTCAACGCGATCCATGAGGGGGCCAAGGCGATTCACGGCCTGGATCTGCTGGGCCGGAAGGTGCCGCAGCACGGGGGTGCGTCCTTCGGTGCCCTGCTGGGCCGGATCGAGGCGACCGCGGCCCGCGCGGCCGACGTACCCGAGCTGGCCGACCTCGCGGCGCAGCTGCGCGCGGCATCCGGCCGGGCACTGGAGGTCACCATGGCGGTCGGCGGAGCCGGCGATCCGGCACTGTCGCTGGCGAACGCGACGGCCTACCTCGACGGCCTCGGCCACGTGGTGGTGGCATGGCTGTGGCTCGATCAGGCACTCGCCACGATCGCCGAGGACGGCACCCCGAAGGACGAGGCCTTCTACCGCGGTAAGCGGACCGCGGCGCGGTACTTCTTCACCTACGAACTGCCGAAGGCGTTGACGGAGTTCGACCTGCTCGCGAAGCTGGACCGGACCACGCTCGACCTGGACATCGCCGTCCTCTAGCCCGCCCGGCCCGGCGTCGCGGGGCCGGTCGCGCGCTATAGGGTTGCAAGCATGGCAACTCCCGCGCAGTGGCTCGAAGGCGCACGCCCCCGCACGCTCCCGAACGCGATCGCCCCGGTGATCGCGGGCACGGGGGCGGCGGGCTACCTCGGTGAGGCCGTGTGGTGGAAGGCGCTACTGGCCCTGGTGGTCTCGCTGTCGCTGATCCTGGGGGTGAACTTCGCCAACGATTACTCCGACGGTATCCGTGGCACGGACGACGACCGGGTGGGTCCGCTGCGGCTCGTCGGGTCGGGGTTGGCCTCGCCGGAGGCGGTGAAGCGGGCGGCCTTCGTATGCTTCGGCGTCGCGGGCGTGGCCGGCGTGATCCTCAGCCTCACCTCGGCGTGGTGGCTGATCCTGGTGGGCCTGGTGTGTGTGGCCGGTGCCTGGTTCTACACCGGCGGCACGAACCCGTACGGCTACCAGGGTCTCGGCGAGATCGCCGTGTTCGTCTTCTTCGGCCTGGTCGCGGTGCTGGGAACCGAGTTCGTGCAGGCCGGCCGGATCGACGTGACGGGGGTGCTGTCCGCCTGTGCGATCGGTTCCTACAGTTCCGCGGTGCTGGTGGCGAACAATCTGCGCGACATCCCCACCGACACGGAATCGGGCAAGATCACCCTGGCCGTGCGGCTCGGCGACTCGAATACCCGCATCCTGTTCGGCGTCCTGGTCGCCGTCCCCACGGCGCTGGGTCTTGCGCTCGCCGCCGTCGCCACTCCGTGGGCCCTCCTCACCCTGCTCTCGGCGCCGCTCGCCGTCCGCGCCGCCCTGCCGGTGGTGCGGGGCGGCCGGGGCCCCGCCCTGATCCCGGCCCTCGCCCAGACCGGTCTGGCCATGCTGGTCTGGTCGATCGCCGACGCCGCAGGCCTGTTCCTCGGCGCCTGAGCCGCAGGCATCCTCAGCCGAGGGCGAGATCGCCGACCGCGGAGAGGAGTTGCAGCTTCTCGTAGCTCTCCGACCCCGGCTGCGCGGTGTACACCAACAACAGGTGTGACTGCTGCGGGTCGACCAGGTGCTGGCAGTTCAGTTCGAGCAGCCCGACCTGTGGATGCAGGAAGCGTTTGACCTCCTCGGGCCGGATCCCGACGGCGTGTCCCTCCCACAACGCACGGAACTCGGCGCTGCGCGTCAGCAACAGGTCGGCGTACTCCGCGGCCCGCGAGTCGGGCCCGCGCAGCGCGGTAACTGCGCGCAGTCCCGAGGCGAACATCGCGGACAGGAAGGCGTGGTCGTCGTCCGGATGGATGGCGCGGCTCGCGGGATCGGTGAACCAGCGGTATCCGACGCTGCGGTCGGGTCCGGTGAACCGGGTGGCGTCACCCACCAGTGCCACCGACAGCGGGGTCTGGCGCAGGGTCTCCCCCAGTTCCGTCACGATCTCTGCGGGCGTATCGGTCAGCCGGTCCAGCACGCGCAAGAGGCCCGGGCTGATGTGATCGCCCGTGGCACCGCGCGGCGGTGCATGATGCCCGGACAGCCGGAACAGATGGTCCCGTTCGTCCAGACTCAGGTGCAGGCCCTGCGCGATCGAGGCGATCATCTGCGCCGAGGGCTGTGGGCCCCGTTCACGTTCGAGGCGGGTGTAGTAGTCGGCGGACATGTGACACAGGGCCGCCACCTCCTCACGGCGCAGCCCCTGCGTTCGGCGCCGCTGGCCACGCGGAAGCCCGACGTCCTCCGGTTGCAGCGCGGCTCGTCGCTGCCGAAGAAACTCGGCGAGCCCAGGGCGATCGATCACGGTTGCCTCCTCGGGCTCCACAGTACGGCCGGGTGCGGTATCCGCCTGGGTCGTATCGGGGGATCACCGATCCCTGGATAGCGCGCACCGCGGCTGCGAACCTGAAGGCACCACACCGATGGAGGAATCACATGCAGCGCACACCGATCGATATCGCCCTCCCCGATCTCACGGGCAAGCGCGCGGTGGTGACCGGCGGCACCGATGGCATCGGCCTCGGCATCGCCGGGCACCTCGCCGCCGCCGGAGCGGAGGTGGTGCTTCCCGCCCGCAACCCCGCCAAGGCCGCGGCGGCGCAGGCCGTCATTCGCGACGCGACGCCCGATGCGCGGATCAGCATCGAATCACTCGATCTGTCGTCACTCGCCTCGGTCGGCGAGCTGGGACAGCGCCTGCTCACCGACGGCCGGCCGATCCACCTGCTGATCAATAATGCAGGCGTGATGACGCCGCCCACCCGGCAGGTCACCGCCGACGGCTTCGAATTGCAGTTCGGCACTAACCACCTCGGACACTTCGCACTCGTCGCGCACCTGTTGCCCCTGCTGCGCGCGGGCAACGCGCGCGTCACCTCGCAGATCAGCATCGCGGCGAACGAGCGGTCGATCAATTGGGATGACCTCAACTGGGAGCGGTCCTACAACGGGGGCGGCGCGTACAGCCAGTCCAAGATCGCCTTCGGCCTGTTCGGGCTCGAACTCGACCGCCGCAGCCGCGAGCACGGCTGGGGCATCTCCAGCAATCTCGCGCACCCCGGCGTCGCGCCGACGAGCCTGCTCGCCGCGCGCCCGGAGATCGGCCGCGACGGTGACACCCTCGGCGTCCGGCTGATCCGCTTCGCCTCCGCGCGAGGCCTGGTGGTGGGCACCGTCGAGAGCGCGAAGCTTCCCGCCTTGATGGCTGCGACCACCCCCGAAGCGGGCGGAAAAATGTACGGCCCCAAGGGCTTCATGCACCTCGGCGGTCCGCCGGCCGAGCAGGCGCTGTACAGCCGCATCCGCAGTGAGGACGAGGCCCGGCGCATGTGGCAGGTCTCCGAAGAACTCACCGGAGCGACCTTCGGCGCCTGAGATGATAGCCGGATGGATGCCGTCGTTCTGACCCGTCTCCCCGACCATCCCGATGTGATCCGGCTGAACCGCGACTACCTGACGGAGGTCGTCTCCCGCTGGTACGGCCGACCGGCGGCACGGCACGAGATCGAGCAGGCGCTGGCCGATGAACCGGCGAGCGATCTCGTGGCCCCGAGCGGGCACCTCGCGGTCATCGAACTGGACGGGGATGCGGTGTGCCTCGGCGGTCTTCGGTTCATCGATGCGGACACGGCCGAGCTGACCAAGATCTACACCGCCCCGCGGGTCCGGGGACGTTCTCTCGCGAGTCGGATCCTCGCCCACCTGGAGGGCGTCGCCGCGTTCCGCGGCCGGTCCCTGGCCCGGTTGGATACCCGATCGGACCTCGTCGAGGCCTGCCGGCTGTACGAGTCACGGGGATACCGCACGGTTCCGCCGTTCTCCGCGGCTCCCTACTCGGACCGCTGGTACGCGAAAGACCTGTGACCGGTCGCGATGAAGCCGGGGGCCACAGGATCCGGCTACGCCCCGATCGCGACCAGCTCCGCACCGCGTGAGCGCGCCAGATCACGACTGCGCGACCGTATCCGCGCTGCGCGGTCGGACTGGTCGGCCATCTGCGGTACCCGGTCCGCCAGAGTGAGCGGTGTCTCGATCACCGTGACGTCACCACCGAAGACATCGGGCCCGAAGGTGTGTTGCACATACGGCGCCGAATTGTCCCAGCCGTCGCGGGCCGATCCTGCGGTCCCGTCGCCGCCGCGCGCGGTGACGAGGACGATCGGCTTACCCCGCAGTGGATAGGAGCGCGGCGCGAACCGGGGATCGGTCCACAGCAGGTTGATCCAGCAATTGACGTGGGGGGACGGCCCCCAGTTGTACAGCGGAGCCCCGACGACGATCACATCCGCGGCCACCATCTCGTCGGCGAGATCGGTGACGAGAGCGAGCGCCTCGGCTTGTTCGGCCGTCGGGGGCCGGCCTTCCCTACCTCGGAGGGCGTGCTCCCACGCGGCGGGAGTCACGGGCGTCTGCACGAGGTCACGGGTCAGCACACTGCCACCGCCCGCCTCTGTCCAGCCGCGCTCGAACTCGTCGATGATCTCGCGGGTCACCGATGTCGCGCCCTGAATGGAGCTGTCCACGCGATATAGCGATCCCATAGTGTTCTCCTGGTCAGATTGTCATATTCATAGATGATCTATATCGCAGATTATCATCTATCGAGATCTTCTGTGGAGCACCAGTCGGGTAGGCTTCGCGCGTGGTTGCCGATTCGACGAAACGAGGCTTCGGCCAGGATCTGTTCACCCTGGTCCGCACCTATCGGCAGCACACGGATCCCCTCCTCGAGGATTTTCCGGCGGGCCCGCGCGGCTTCTACGTGATGGTCGCGGTCGAAGAGAGCGGACCCCGCAATCAACAGGCGCTCGCCTGCTCCGTCGGCATCGACCGCACCGTGATGACGTACACCCTGGACGCGCTTCAGCAGGCGGGCCTGACCGAGCGATTGGTCGATCCCGACGATCGCAGGGCACGGTTGATCACCCTGACGGCGAAGGGCCGGCAGGCGTTGCACCGGACGCGCGCAGAACTCGACCAGGCGGAATCGGAGTTCCTGTCCCCGCTGACCGCAACCGAGCGGCAAGCGCTCACGTCCCTCTTACAACGGGCGGCATCGGCGACCGACGAGTAGGTCCGACGCCGAGAATCCGGCGCGCCGTTACTCGCGCCAGGTCCCGTCGGCGAGGAAGCGCTCGATGGTCAGCGTCGGCGGGATGAGGTCGAAGCCGTTCGCCGCCACCCATTCGTCGTCGAAGTAGGTGTCCAGGTAGCGGTCACCGTCGTCGGCGAGCAGCGTGACCACACTGCCGGAGACGCCCGCGGCCACCATCTCGGCGATCACGCCGAAGGAGCCCCACAGGTTGGTCCCCGTCGACCCGCCCAGGTGCCGGCCCAGCAGGGCGGAGGCGATCCGGGCGGCGGCGATCGACCCGGCGTCCGGCACCGAGACCATCCGGTCGACGATGGCGGGGATGAACGAGGGCTCCACCCGCGGCCGGCCGATGCCCTCGATCCGCGAGGACATCCCGGTCTCCACCGAGTAATCACCGCTGTCATAGCCCGCGAAGAAGCTGGAGTTCTCAGGATCGACCACACACAGCCGCGTGGCGTGCCGGCGGTACCGGATGTAGCGGCCGATCGTTGCCGACGTGCCGCCGGTGCCGGCACCCACCACGATCCACGCCGGCTCCGGGTTCTCCTCCAGCGCGAGCTGCGAGAAGATCGACTCGGCGATGTTGTTGTTACCGCGCCAGTCGGTGGCGGCCTCGGCGTGAGTGAACTGGTCGAGATAGTGCCCGCCGGTCTCGAACGCCAGACGCGCCGCTTCGGTGTACACCTGATCGGCACGGTCCACGAAATGACAGGTGCCGCCCTCGCGCTCGATCAGAGCCACCTTCGCGGCGCTGGTCGAGCGGGTCATCACCGCCACGAAAGGTAGGCCGAGCAGCTTCGCGAAGTACGCCTCCGAGACGGCCGTCGACCCCGACGAGGCCTCGATCACCGTCGTCCCCTCCCGCAGGCAGCCGTTGCACAGCGCGTACAGGAACAGCGACCGGGCGAGCCGGTGCTTGAGGCTGCCGGTGATGTGGGTGGTCTCGTCCTTGAGATACAGCTGTACCCCGCGGGCCCACTCCCCCAACGGAAAGCGCAGCAGGTGGGTATCGGCGCTGCGCCGCGCATCCGCTTCGATCAGGCGGATCGCATTGTGCACCCAGGAACGATCCTCGCTCCGGTCGCAGACCCGGGTGGTCACTCGTCGACGCCCTGCAGACGCCGCCGGAAATCGTCGCGCTTCTCCTTGCGGCGATCATCGATCACCGCTGCACTCGCGGCCACACGGTCGCGCAGCCGCCTCCCGACGATCATCGAGACGGGCATCGCCACGACGAGAGCGAACAGGAATACGGGGATCAACGGCACCTCATCGGTGACCAGCGTTCCGATCCCGTAGAAGATCGCCGCGATGACGGCGACGAGCGCCAGCCGGAACACCGTGTACAGGACCATATCGCGCGCGAGGGCGCGCTTGGCGGCGCGCACCTCGTCATCGGAGCCGCTGCTCGACGATGCCGGGGCGTCGGGGGTATCAGTCACGCCCCACAGGATACGCCAGGTCCGAAATACGACTTTACCAATTCTTGACACTTGCATAGAGGTTCGAGTACTCGGGCAAATCGCTGCATACTGGGCATCATGACGATCGCACACCCGAACACCGCCCAGCGCCCCGGCGATCCCCGCGCTGCCGCGCCGCGCCAGGCCGAACGCCTCATGACGCCTGGCCAGGTGGCCGCACTGTTCAACGTGAACCCCAAGACTGTCACCCGGTGGGCCGGCGCCGGCCTGCTCGGCTCGGTGCGGACGCCGGGTGGACACCGCCGCTTCCGCGCCTCCGAGGTGTTTGCTCTACTGAATCAGAACACGACACAGTAGTCGTACAACGACGAAAAGGGCGCCGCTCCCCACGGGAGGCGGCGCCCTTCTGTGCTCTCGGGGCGGATCAGGCGTACGAGTGCAGACCCGAGACCACGTAGTTGATGAAGAACAGGTTGAACATCATCGTGATGAATCCGAAGATGTTGATGTACGGCGCGGCCTTTCGCCACACCGTCGTCGCGCGAGCATGCAGGTAGGCCGCGTAGATCACCCAGGAGATGAACGAGACCGTTTCCTTCGGGTCCCACCCCCAGGCCCGGCCCCAGGCCGCCTCGGCCCAGATCGCTCCGCAGATGACGCCGGCGCTGAACAGCGGGAAGGCCACGATCACGGTGCCGTAGGCCACGCGGTCGAGAATCTGCGACGAGGGCAGCGCCGCGAGCAGCCTGCCGTAGGCGTTGTCGGGAGCGTCGAGCGTACCGTCGGGTCGCTCGTAGCGGCGGCGCATGAGATACAGCAGGCTGGCCACACCCGACACCAGGAAGATGCCCGACCCCACCGAGACGATCGTGACGTGGATGGCCAGCCAATAGGACTTCAGCGCGGGCACCACCGGACCGGCGTCGGTGTAGAGCGCACCCTCGGCGATGAACATGAGGATGAGCACCGGGAACAGGACGAACACGAGGATGGGGCGGGCCTCCCGCTTGCGCAGCATCACCAGGCCCACGAACACCGCGCCCGCGCAGGTGATCGAGACGAACTCGTACATGTTGCCCCAGGGCAGGCGGCCCGTCGCCATACCGCGCGCCACGATCGATCCGAGCTGAAGCAGCAGGCCCACCACCGTCACGGCGTATCCCATGCGGCCGAACCGCTCGGACTTCGCCCGCCGCGGTGCGTCGTCGATCACCAGGCCGGGCGTGGAGTCGGTGGCGATGGGCGCCCCGCCCGCCGCCACCAGCTCGCGGCTGCGATCGCGCGCCGCACCGCTGTCCACCTTGGTGGTCGCCAGCTCGACCACCAGGAGCACCAGTGCGAAGGCGTAGATCGCCGCGGCGCTGGTGAACATCACATCGGAGTACTTGGCCAAGGTCTCGTCGATAACGGGTCCCATTTACTTCGCCCTTTCCACGTCCGGCTCCCGCGCGGGTTCCGGCCTCGCCGTGCTGCCCACGACCCGGTCGGCCAGGGCATCGAAGTCTTCGTTCCATCCGGCCAGATCGGTGCGGGCGAGCCCGGCGATCTCCACTACGGTACCGCCGTCGGCACGCGGTGTGAGCCGCGCGAATACCCGGCGCCGCTTCACCGTGAGCGAGACGATCAGTCCGCCGAGCATCCCGATCGCGAAGGCCAGGATCCACATCTGCGCCGGATCGCGGCTCACCTGCAGCGCCGCGAAGTTCTTCACCCCGTCGAACCGGACCTGCGTGCCGTCCTCCAGAGTGGTCGACTGACCGGCGTCCAGATTCACTCGCGCCTTCTTCACCAGGCGACCCGAATCGATCTGATCGCGGCTGAGCGAGAAGATGTTCTGCGGCTTGCCGGTGTCCAGCCCGGTATCGCCCTGGTAGATGTCGATCGCCACGGCCGGGTCATTGGCGGCGGGGAACTTCGAGGTGAGCAGCGTCCCGTCGAGCTGCTTCGTGGGCGCGAGCAGTCCCTCGATGCCGATCTGCTTGGTGCGGCGCTCGTCCTCGGTGCCGTACATGCCGCCGGGCGGGTCGAACCGCAGCGCGCCCGATGAGAGGAAGTAGACCTTGTCCTGCGGCGCGAACTGCATGGTCTGCGTGCGGGTCTGGCCGTTCGGATACGTCACGGTGAAGGTGCCCGCATAGCCGTGGCCGGTCATGTAGACCCGCACCCCGTCCATCCGCAGCGGCTTGTTCACCTCGATCTCGTACTGCTTCCACGCGTCCGAAGAGATGCTCTCCTTGTCCAGGTACGAGGCCTTGGTCCGGAACATGTCCGGCTGCGCGTTGGGCAGGAAGGTGGCCTGCACCTGGTCGGCGCGCAGGCAGAACGGGGTCAGGCCGGTGCCGTCCACGAGCGGGCCGGCCCGGAAGGTGTCGTAGTTTGACGGGCTGTTGCAGAACCCGCCGTCGCCCTGGATCACGATGCGCGATCCCTCGTAACCGAACTGGTGACCGATCGCGATCGACAACAGCACGCCGAGCAGGCTGGCGTGGAAAACCAGGTTCCCGGCCTCGCGGAGGTAGCCCTTCTCGGCGGAGACGGTGACGGTGCCCGCGGGCTCGCCTGCGCCGCCGTCCCGGCTGATCTTGCGCCAGCCGCGCAGATTCTTCAGGATCGTCGCGGCCGCCTGGTCCGGCGCCTCGTCGGTCTCCCGGACGGTGTGCCGCGGCAGCCGACCGAGGTTGCGCGGGGTCGCCACGGGCGGGGTGCGCAGTGCCTGGAAGTGCTCGACGATGCGCGGTGCGACGCAGCCGACCAGGGAGACGAACAGCAGCACGTAGATCGAGGTGAACCACACCGATTTGAAGACGTCGAACAGCTGCAGCTTGTCCATGATCTGGCCGAGCGTGCCGTGCTTGTTGATGTACTCGTTGGTGTTGAACTGGCTGATATCGCGCTGCGGCAGCAGGGCGCCGGGGATGGCTGCGATGGCCAGCAGGAACAACAGCACCAGCGCCGTCTTCATCGACGTCAGCGAACGCCAGGTGTTGCGGATCGTCGCGACGATCCGCCCGGCCAGGGATTGTTTCGTGGGTGTGGTCATCAGATCGGCATCACCGTATTGGAGACGAACAGGCGGCGCACCAGGTCGACGAGGTCGGCCCAGTAGCCCGTGACGAGCAGGACGCCCACCGCGATCATCAGTACGCCGCCGAAGATCTGGATGCGTCGGGAGTTGCGTCGCAGCCAGCCGACGGCGCGCACGGCCACCGTCGACCCGAGGGCGAGGATCACGAAGGGCAGGCCGAGCCCGGCGCAGTAGGCGACGATGAGCATCGCGCCACGGGCGGGTTCGGCGTCGGTCCCCACCACGACCGACATGACACCGGCCAGGGTGGGGCCGATGCACGGGGTCCAGCCGAGCGCGAACACGCCGCCGAGTAGCGGCGCACCGGCCAGCGTGGTCCATTGCCGCGGTGCGAACCGCACATCGCGCTCGAGCATCGGGACCAGGCCGATGAAGGCCAGTCCCATGATGATGGTGACGACCCCACCGATCCGCATGAGCACGTCGGCGTTGAGCCGGATCGACGTGGCCAGGCCGAATACCGACATGGTCATCAGCAGGAAGACCGCGGTGAATCCGGCCACGAACAGCATGGACGCGCCCATCACGCGCCAGCGTCCGGCGCGCGCACCGGATTTCGCCTCGTCGACAGTGGCGGCAGGGGCCTCGGCACCCACCAGGCCGGCCAGATAGGAGAGATAGCCGGGAACCAGCGGAACGATGCACGGCGATGCGAACGACACCAGTCCCGCCAGCGCACAGGCGGCGAGCGCGATGAGCAGCGGGCCGGAGACGGCCGCATCGGCGAAGGCGTCTCCCATCATTGCTCCCCGAGTACCTTCTCGATCGTCCCGGTGAGCTCCTTCTCACCGACCGTGGTGAGGTACACCGCGGCCACGCGGTGCTGCCGGTCGAGCACGAACGTCATCGGCACCACGGTGGTGGGGTATTGCTCGCCGATCGCGAGCAGCGTCTTGCCCGGCGGATCGTAGATGGAGGGGTAGGTGAGCTTGAACGAATCGATGAAGTCGCGCGCGGCGTCGTCGCCGGCGGTCTCGCGCACGTTGATGCCGAGGAACTCCACACCCCGCGGCTTCGACGCCACGTACACCTTCTCCAGCTCCGGGGCCTCGATCCGGCACGGGGCGCACCACGACCCCCAGACGTTGATGACGACGACCTTGCCCTCGTAATCCTTGAGGGAGAGCGTGGTATTCGGGTCGGTGACGCTGCGCCCCGAGAGTTCGCCGACGGTACTGCGCTTGGCCGGCTCGTAGAACTGCTCGAGTTTGCCGCCGGGCGCGATCACGCCGCCCTCGGCGGACCGGTCGCTGTACTGGGTGCATCCGGTCAGGAGCAGGGTCCCGGCCAGCAGGGCGGCTGCCACCCGCCGGCCTGCCCGGAGGCGGTGCCTCACGCGCCGGTCACCGTGGGGTCGGACGCCCCGGCGGGCTCCGAGTAGACGAGGTCGACCAGCGCATCGTCCTCGTAGACCAGGCTGGTGAGCGAGGCCAACGAGCACTGCCGCTTACGCGGGTCGTGCCACAGCCGCTTGCCCTCGAGGTAGCGGCGCAGGGTCACGACGGGGAGCTGGTGGCTGACGATCACGGCCTCGTGGCCCGCGGCCCGCTCGCGGGCGATGTCGACGACGCCGAGCATGCGGTGCGCGATCTGCAGGTAGGGCTCGCCCCAGGACGGGGTGAACGGGTCGCGCAGCTTGGCCCAGTGCTTGGGCTCGCGGAGCGCACCGTCGCCGACGGACACCTTGAGCCCCTCGAACTGATTGCCCGCCTCGATGAGCTCGCCGTCGGTGATGATCGTCAGGCCGTGGCTCTCGGCGATCGGGGTGGCCGTCTCCTGCGCGCGCTGCAGCGGGGAGGCGAAGACGGCGGTGATGTCGTGGTCGGCGAGAGCGTCGGCCACGGTCTGCGCCTGCTCCCGGCCGCGCTCGGAGAGGTGGAAGCCGGGAAGGCGCCCGTAGAGGATGCCCTCGGGGTTGTACACCTCGCCGTGCCGCATCACGTGCACGATCGTCTGAGTCATGTTGTGTCCTACTGCGGCTGGGCGGCGGCGGCCGCGCGGGCGGCGGCGGGCAGCGCCGCCGCGATGGTGTCGAAATCGGTGTCGGTCAGAGCGGCGGAGACGAACCAGGCCTCGAAGGCGCTGGGCGGCGGATACACGCCCTGGGCGAGCAGGGAGTGGAAGAACGGGGCGAAGCGGAAGGTCTCGGCGGCCTTGGCCTCGGCGTAGTCGGTGACGGGGCCGTCGGTGAAGAACACGGAGACCAGGTTCCCGGCGTACTGCACGTGATGGCGCACGCCCTCGGCAGCGAGCGCATCGCCGAGCAGGCCTCCGAGCCGCTGGGAGTTCGCGTCGAGGGTGGCGTACACCTCGTCGGTGGCGTGACGCAGGGTCGCCAGACCTGCCGCGACGGCCACGGGGTTCCCGGACAGGGTTCCGGCCTGGTAGACGGGGCCGAGTGGCGCGAGATGGTTCATCACGTGCTCACTGCCGCCGAATGCTGCCGCGGGCAGCCCGCCGGACATCACCTTGCCGAAGGTGAACAGATCGGCGTCGACGGGGTCGAGGCCGTACCAACCGGCACGACTCACGCGGAAGCCGGTCATCACCTCGTCCAGGATGAGCAGTGCACCGTCGGCGCGGGTGATCTCGCGCAGGCCGATGTTGAAGCCGGGCACGGGCGGGACGGCGCCCATATTGCCGGCGGCGGCCTCGGTGATCACCGCGGCGATCTCGCCCGGGTAGCGGGCGAAGGCCTCGCGGACCGCGTCGAGATCGTTGTAGGGCAGCACCAGGGTGTCGGCGGCTTGCGCACCGGTGACGCCGGGGCTGGTGGGCAGGCCGAGGGTGGCGACGCCTGAGCCGGCGTCGGCGAGCAGGGCGTCGACGTGGCCGTGGTAGCAGCCGGAGAACTTGACGATCTTGCTGCGGCCGGTCACGCCGCGGGCCAGGCGTACCGCGCTCATGGTGGCCTCGGTGCCGGAGTTGACCAGGCGCACCCGGTCGACGGGGGCCACACGCGCGATGAGTTCCTCGGCGAGCGCGACCTCCGCCCCGGTGGGAGCGCCGAAACTCAGACCGGAGGTGGCCGCGCGCTGCACGGCATCGACCACGGCGGGATGGGCGTGGCCCAGGATCATCGGGCCCCAGCTGGAAACGAGATCGACGTAGTGGTTGCCGTCGGCGTCGATCAGCGTGGAACCGGATGCCGATTCGATGAACCGCGGAGTGCCGCCCACGGCGGAGAAGGCCCGCACCGGCGAGTTGACTCCCCCGGGGATCGATCGTGCGGCGCGCTCGAAGAGCGCGGCGCTGGCGGGGACCGCGGTGGGGGCATCGGGGGAACTCACGACCTCCAGTGTCCCAAACCGAAGCAAGTCGTCAACTACAGGGTGTAGGAGAGCGCCCGATTGCTACCGGCCTGCGCCGTCCGGCGGGATTCCGGGCGGTACCCACCGCGGCCTCAGCCCCGGGCCGCTGCCAGGTCGACGCCCGACCGGCTGCGCTCACCGGTGATGCTCTCCGGAACGCCGCCGGTGAGCACAACCCGCCGCATCAGCCGCTTTTGTTCGGCGTAGTCCGAGACCGCGTAGTGCTGGGTGGCCCGGTTGTCCCAGATCACCACGTCCCCCGGCTGCCAGTCCCACCGTACGGTCAGTTCGGGCCGGGTGATCCTGCGCTGGAACAGGTGCAGGAGTGCGTCGGAGTCCTCCCGGTCGTAGCCGCTGATCCGGCGGGCGTACACCCCCAGAAGCAGGCAGCGCTCCCCGGTCTCGGGGTGCACGTGCACCACCGGGTGTTCGGCGGCGATGGTCTGCGCGGTCAACTTCGCGTAGAACGCGGCGGTATCGGGGTGATCGCGCGCGGCGCGGGCCTGTTCCGGACTGAGGTCGTCGCGGAAGGCGGAGTTGTCGTGTACCGCCCACAGCGCATCGGCCAGGCGGCGCAGCTCGGCGGGCAACTGGGCGTAAGCGGCCGCGGTGTTCGCCCAGATGGTGGTGCCGCCGAAGTCGGGCAGCTGCACCGCACGCAGGATCGCGCCGGCCGGTGGCCGCTCCGAGAAGGTGATGTCGGTGTGCCACCAGTTGGCCTTGCCGCCGTGTTCGCTGTCGATGGCGGCCACGTGAGCGGACGGATCGTTGAGGTGCACCGCACCCAGATCGCCCAATCGGCGGCCGAACTCCTGGTGCGCCGCATCGTCGAGATCGTGCTGGTCGCGGAAGAACACCACCTTGCGCTCGAGCAGGGTGGCACGGATGAACGCGATGTCCTCGTCGGCGAGGTCGCCGCCGAGGCGGATGCCGTCGATCCGCGAGCCGATGTGCTCGCCGATCCGTATCGCGCGCGGGTTTCCCATCGGGGGTTCCTCCGGACTGCCGGTTGTACTGCGTGCGGTGCTCGGGTCGCCCCTCAGCCTAGTGAGCGTGGACGCTCACGCTCACTGTGATCCGCACCGCGCCGCACCACCCCGCCTCTATGCTGGAACAGGTTCCACCGGGGGAACCGTGGATGCGAGGGGAACTCGATGGAACGACTCAGCGGGCTCGACGCCTCCTTCCTGTACCTGGAGTCCAGGTCGCAGCTGATGCACGTGTCCGGCATCCTCGAACTCGACCCCGGCACCGTCGAGGGCGGCTACCGGTTCGAGGACCTCCGGTCTGAGTTGGCGCGGCGGATCGCCGCGATGCCCGCCTTCCGGCGTCGCCTGCACGATTCGCTCATGAACATCGACCACCCGGTGTGGATCGAGGACGAGAACTTCGACATCGAGGCACACGTGCACCGGGTGGCCGTGCCCGCGCCGGGCGGGCGGCGCGAGCTCACCGAACTGTGCGCGCACATCGCCGGACAACCCCTGGACCGCAGCAAGCCGCTGTGGGAGATGTGGGTGCTGGAGGGCGTCGGCGGAACCGGGTCGGACCCGCTCGCTGCGCGCTCGGCGCCCGGTCGCATCGCCGTGATGATGCGCATGCACCACGCCGGGGTCGACGGCGTCACCGGCGCGGGCCTGATGGCGCAACTGTGCTCCCTCACCCCCGAGCCGCCCGCGCTCGACCCGGACATGGTGAATCGTTCGACCGGCGGCGCACCGCTGCTGGAATTGGCCGCGTCCGGTGCGAAGAACATGCTGATGCGGCCGCTCTCGCTGGTCTCGCTACTGCCCCGCACCCTCCCGGTGCCGGTGAAGTGGGCCAGCCGGGCGCGCCGCGGCGAGGCGATGCCGGCACCGTTCACCGCGCCGCGCACATCGTTGAACAGTTCGATCACCGGACACCGGTCAATCGCGTTCACTCAGGTCTCGCTCGACGACGTGAAGCGGATCAAGGACCATTTCGGCGCCAAGGTCAACGACGTCGTACTGTCGGCGTGCTCGGGCGCATTGCGCGGTTTCCTGCACGACCGGGGCGAACTCCCCGACCAGCCGCTGGTGGCGATGATCCCGGTGTCGGTGCACGAGGCGGAGATCGGCGCCACCCTCACCGAGGGCACGAACAAGGTGACGGGCATGTTCACTCGACTCACCACCGACGTCGACGACCCCGTCGAGCGGCTTCGGGTGATCCGCGACCGGGTAGCCACCTCGAAGGAGCACCACGGCGAGCTCGATGACAACCTGCTGCGGTCGTGGGCGCAGTTCGCACCACCGACGATCATGCGGGTCGGCGCGAAACTGTACGGCGACAAGAACCTTCCCGATCTGCATCCGGCGATCTACAACCTGGTGATCTCCAATGTTCCCGGCCCCGATTTCCCGCTGTACTTCCTGGGTGCGCGGATCCAGTCGATGTATCCGCTGGGGCCGGTGTTCCATGGGGCGGGCCTGAACATCACGGTCTTCTCCCAGGAAGGCACACTGAACATGGGCGTGATCGCCTGCAAGAAGCAGGTGCCCGACCCGTGGCCGATCGTGCGCGCCTTCGAGCAGGACATCGCGGCGCTCGCGGCGGCCGCCGGCGGTTCTGCGCCCCCGACCCACGGAGACACCGCATGACCAGCGCCGCCACCGATGATTCCGCCCGCGCCGAGCCCTCCGGCCCGCAGGTTCGTATCGACGCCGGGGCCCTCAGTGGCATCGATCTGGGGAAGGTGCACACCTATCGCGGCATCCCCTACGCGCAGCCACCGGTGGGCGAGCTGCGCTACCGCGCACCGCAACCGGTGCGCCCCTGGGACGGGATCCGGGAGGCGACCGAGTTCTCCCCTGCCGCGCCGCAGAACAGGAAGTACACGCTGGTCGGGTTCCGCGAGTACCAACCCACCAGCGAAGACTGTCTCACGCTCAACGTGGTGACCCCGGCGCGCCCGGCCACCGCGCCGCGTCCGGTGATGGTGTTCATCCATGGCGGCGCCTACCTCATGGGCAGCTCTGCGACACCGCTCTACTACGGCAACTCCCTGGTCACGCGCGGGGATGTGGTGTTCGTGTCGATCAACTACCGGCTCGGCGCCCTCGGCTACCTCGATCTCACCGACTTCTCCACCGATGAGCGGCCGATCGACGGGAACCTGGGTCTCCGCGACCAGGTGGCAGCATTGGAATGGGTGCGGCGCAATATCGCCGCATTCGGCGGAGACCCGGACAACGTGACGATCTTCGGCGAGAGCGCCGGAGGCAACGCGGTCACCACTCTGCTCGCGACCCCTGCCGCCCACGGCCTGTTCCATCGGGCGATCGCGCAGAGTTCGGCACCGGAACTCACCGTCGACGCAGCGAAGGCCCGCGGCTGGGGCAAGCGCTTCGTCGAGATGCTCGGCGGCCCGGAGCTTCTCGCGACCGCCTCCTCGGAAGACCTGGGACGCACCGGCAACCATCTGATGGGCGAACTCAATCGCGAGCAGCTCGGCGTGGTCCCGTACGGCCCCACCGTCGACGGCGACTTCCTGCCCGAGGATCCGGAAGCGGCGATCGCGGGCGGCCGCGGAGCGCAGGTCCCGCTCATCATCGGTACGAACCGCACCGAGGCGACGCTGTTCACGAAGATGCCCGGTATGGGCAAACCCTCCGCCGACCGGGTCGCGCACACTCTCGGCGTCGATCAGGGCCGGGCCGACCAGCTGGCGCGGGCCTACCCCGGCTACCCGGGCGTGGGAGCATTGAACCGGATCATCGGCGACTACATGTTCTGGGCACCGTCCGTGCGGATCGCGCAGGCGCATGCGAGGCACCAGCCCACCTACTTCTACCGCTACGACTTCGCCCCCAAGACGCTCGACCTGCTGGGCTACGGCGCCACCCATGCCACCGAGCTGATGGCGGTGTTCGGCGTGTACCACGGGATCACAGGTTGGGTGATGGGCGCGCTGGGCGACCGCCGGGTGGCGATGCGTGTCTCCGACGGTATGCAGCGGGACTGGATCACTTTCGCGCGCACCGGCCATCCCGCCGGCGAGTGGCCCACCTACAACGGCACGTCGCGTGCCACGCTGGTGATCGATGACCGCAGCCGGGTGGAGTACGACCCGGCCGCGGACGTGCGTCGCGCCTGGGAGGCGTTCTACGCCTCGTGATCCGGGGCCCCGGTCGGCCGCGCGACGAGATCGACGGTGCGCGCGATGAGCGTCTCCAGCCCCCAGCGGAAGGGCTCTTCGGCGTAGGGGTTTGCGGCCTGCTGCGATGCGCCGTCGGTGCCGACGCGTGCGGTGAAGGCGGCCACCGCGGAGCGGAAGGTCGGGGCGTCGAGTTCCTCGGGGCGCGAGGTGAAGATGCCGGCCGGCGCATTGGCGTCCATGGCGGAGCCGTACACGAAGGATTCGAAGGCGATGATGATCGGGACGACGTCGGATTCGGTGACACCCGCGGCCACCAGTCCCGCGGCGAGGTCGTCGTACATGCGGCGGGTACTCGGCGCCCCGGACACCGGCATCGTGGCGATGAGCGGGATCAGCGACGGATAGCCGGCGAACACCTCGCGATAGGAGACCGCCCACTCGCGCAGCGCGCCGGGTAGGGCGGATGCCGGGTCGCCCTCGGGCGTGCCGTCCGTCAGCGCGATCAAAGCGGAGGTGTCGACGCGCGACATCACCGCGTCCTGCACCAGAAGGAGGAGCTCGGCCTTGTTCGCGATGTGGTTGTACAGGGCCGAGACGGCGACGCCGAGCCTCTCGGACAGGACCTTCATCGTCAACTTCTCCGGACCCTGCTCGGTGACGAGGTCGAGCGCCGCGTCCGCGATGAGATCGCGGTTGAGCACCGAGACGAGCGGGCGCCCGGCCTTACGGGTGGTCATTCCGCGCCCCGCCGGAGGCCCGCAGCGTGGCTACGCCTGGTTGGTCCCACATCGCCTCCGTGACTCGTCACCGGCCGATCGGATCCGCTCGACCGGCCACGGTGTGCCACCTTAACTCACAATTTACGTGCGCCCCGGGGAACGCTAAACCGCTGGTGAAGGCCGGTGCTGCACTGCCCCGACTCGGGATCGGAGCGGTTGCGGGGCGAGGAATCGGGCCGAACACCGAGCGGCCCGGCGCCGCGCGGCGTACCTTCGCCACAAAACGAATACGATTCATTTATTGGAGGCCACCGTGGAGACCATCGAGTGCGACGTCGTCGTCGTCGGGGCGGGGCCGGCGGGCCTGACTGCGGCGTACACCCTCGCTCGATCCGAGCCGACGATCCGGGTGGCGGTGCTGGAGGCGCGCTCGCGGGTGGGCGGCCGCACGTGGAACGGCCGCGTCCTCGACGACGACGGCGTCGCGCATTTCATCGAGATCGGCGGCCAGTGGATATCCCCCGACCAGTCCCGGCTGATCAGCCTGGTCGACGAGCTCGGTCTGGAGACGTTCGCCCGGCATCGCACCGGAGACGCCGTGTATCTCGCCCCGGACGGCACCCGGCACGTCTACCGGGAGGACATGCCGGTCTCCGCCGCGACCCAGGCGGAGATGGACCGCCTGATCGGGCTGATGGACGAGCTCGCCGCCGAGGTGGGTGCCGACGCGCCCTGGGCGGCGGCGCGCGCCCGGGAACTCGACACGATCCCGTTCCGGGACTGGCTCGGGCGCCACAGCGACGACCAGGAAGCGATCGACAACGTGTCGATCTACGTGGCGTCGGGGATGCTCACCAAACCCAGCTACGCCTTCTCCGCTCTCCAGGCGGCGCTGATGGCGGCATCCGCGGGCTCGTTCTCGCACCTGGTCGACGAGGACTTCATCCTGGACCGGCGCGTGGTCGGCGGTATGCAGTCGGTCAGCCGCCGGCTCGCCGACGAGGTGGGCGGGCTCGGCGGCCGCATCGTGCTCGATACCCCCGTGCGCCGGATCGACTGGCACGAGGTCGATCCCGCCACCGAAGACGCACCGAACGGGATCGCCGCCGACGTCCGCAACGGCGTCGCCGACGACGGCGCGCCCGGTACCGTCACAGTGCACTCCGACCGCGCGGTGGTGCACGCGCGCACGGTGATCCTCGCGGTGCCGCCGAATCTCTACAGCCGGATCCAGTTCGTTCCACCCCTACCCCGCGAACAACAGATCGCACACCAGCACATCTCGATGGGGCTGGTGATCAAGATCCACGCCGTGTACGCCACACCGTTCTGGCGCGAGGAGGGCTTGTCCGGCACCGCGTTCGGCGGAGGACGTCTCGTCCAGGAGGTCTACGACAACACCAACTACGGCCGCAACGACACCGGTGGCGAGGACGGTGTCGAGGATTCGTACGGCACTCTCGTCGGTTTCATCTCCGACCACTACGCCGAACAGATGTGGGCACTCCCCCCGGCTGAGCGACGGCACCGGATCCTCGCCGCGATCGCCGACTATCTCGGTCCGAAAGCACTGCAGCCCATCGCCTTCTACCTCTCGGATATGGCCGCCGAGGAGTGGACTCGTGGGGCGTACGCCACCAGTTACGATCTCGGCGGGCTGCACCGCTGGGGACACCTGCAGAACCGGCCCACCGGTCCGATCCACTACGCCTGCTCCGATATCGCCTCGCAGGGGTACCAGCACGTCGACGGCGCGGTCCGCCAGGGCGAGGCCGCCGCCCTCGCCGTGCTGGAGCACCGGGACGGGGCGAATCACCCGGGCGCGCCCGCGGGGATCGGCGCACCGTCATGACGACGATGCCCGCCGAGTGGTCCCCGCACGCCCGGACGTGGATGGCCTTCCCCGTCGCCAACTCGACCTTCGGCGCGGAGGGCTCGACGCCGCTCGGGCGTGCCCGGACCGCCTGGGCCCGCGTGGCGGCGACGATCGCTCGCTACGAACCGGTGACCATGGTGGCGGCCCCCGGCGACGAGGCCGTGGCGACGTCCCTGCTCCCCGATGACGTCACCGTCGTGACACAACCACTCGACGACGCCTGGATCCGGGATACCGGTCCGACCTTCGTCACCGACGACGCCGGCACCGACGGCATCCTTCTGCGCGCAGTGGACTGGACGTTCAACGGCTGGGGAGCCCAATCGTGGGCCGCGTGGGAGAACGACGCGCGGCTGGGCCGGCGCGTCGCCGACCTGGCCGGCGCACCGGTCCACGACTCCTCGATGGTGACCGAGGGCGGCGGCTTCCATATCGACGGGCGGGGCTCCGTGTTGCTCACCGACACGGTGCAACTCGACCCGGCGCGCAATCCCGGATGGACCCGTGAGGACGTGGAGCGGGAGATCCATCTACACCTCGGCACCACGCACGCGATCTGGTTGCCGCGCGGCCTGTCCCGCGACTACGACGAATTCGGCACCCGGGGGCACGTCGATATCGTCGCCGCGTTCACGCCCGGCGGGCAGGTCCTGCTGCACCGGCAGGACGATCCCGCGCATCCCGATCACGAGGTGACGCGCGCGCTGCGCCGAGTACTCGAGGAATCCACAGACGCAACAGGACACCCGCTGCGCATCCTGGATCTCCCGGCTCCCAGCACGCTGCGCGACGCCGAAGGGGAGTGGGTGGACTACTCCTACATCAACCACTACGTGTGCAACGGGGCCGTGATCCTGTGCGCCTTCGGCGATCCGGATGCCGACGAGCGGGCCCGAGAGATTCTCCGGTCCTGCTATCCGGACCGCACCGTCGAGCTGGTGGACGCGCGCGATGTCTTCGCGTTCGGCGGCGGCATCCATTGCATCACCCAACAGCAACCGAGGACGCCCCATGCATGACGTGACGGGCTACGACGTGACGGGCCGATCGATCGCCCAGTTACGGCACGCGCTGGAGACGGGGCAGATCACCGCGACCGGCCTCGCCGAGGCGTACCTCGCCCGGATCGCGCGCTTCGACCGCGTCGACCCCACGCGCGCAGACGGCCGGGCGGCGGACGGCGGCGTGCCGCTCAATTCCGTCGTCGTGATGAATCCCGATGCGCTCGCGGAAGCGGCGGCCTCGGACGATCGGCGGGCGCGCGGTGCCGTCCTCGGTCCGCTCGACGGCATCCCGTACACGGCGAAGGAGTCGTACATGGTGCGCGGGTTGCCGGTCCCCGCCGGCTCACCGGCGTTCGCCGATCTGATCGCGCAGTGGGATGCCTTCACCATCGAGCGCCTCCGCGCGGGTGGGGCGATCCTGCTCGGCCTGACGACGATGCCCCCGATGGCCAACGGCGGCATGCAGCGCGGCGTGCACGGCCGCGCCGAAAGTCCGTACAACTCCGCTTTTCTCACGAGCGCCTTCGCGTCCGGTTCGTCGAACGGTTCGGGCACCGCGACCGCGGCCGAGCTCGCGGCGTTCGGCCTCGCCGAGGAGACCTGGTCGTCCGGTCGGGCACCGGCGTCGTGCAACTCGCTGTGCGCGTACACACCGTCGCGAGGGGTGATCTCAGTGCGCGGGAACTGGCCCCTGGTACCGACCATGGACGTGGTCGTGCCACACACCCGGTCCATGTCCGACATGCTCGATGTACTCGACGTCATCGTCGCCGACGACCGGACCGCGCGTGGAGACTTCTGGCGCGTGCAGCCGTGGATCGAGATCCCGGCGGCGTCCGCCGTGCGGCCACCGTCCTATCCGGATCTGCCCCGGGCCGCAGACGCGCTCGCCGGTGTCCGGCTGGGAGTGCCGCGGATGTACATCAACGAGGACGCCGATGCGGGTACCGGTGGCGATCGCACGTCCGACACCGGCGTCGGCGGACCGATGGGACGACGGATCGAGACCACCCCCGCCGTCCTGGACCTGTGGAATGCGCTGCGGGCCGACCTCGAAGCGGCCGGCGCTCTCGTGGTGGATGTCGACTTCCCGCTGATCAGCAACTACGAGGGCGACCGACCGGCTGCACCCACCATCTCCACCCGGGGTCTGGTCGATGCCGAGTATCTCGAGACGGAGGTGGGACCGCTCGCCGCCTGGGCCTGGGAGGACTTCCTCCAGGCGAACGGTGACCCACAGCTGGGGAGTCTGCGAGAGGTCGATGGGGCCACGATCTTCCCGCACCCCGACGGTACCCTGCCGGATCGCTACGACGGCTTCTCCGACGATCTCGCCCTGTACCCGCAGTACGTGCGGGACTGGGATCGTCTAGAGCCACCCGCCCTGGCTTCTGCCTTTCCACCGCTCGCCGACGGCCTGCGGGGATTGGAGCGCACCCGGCAGATCGATCTGGAGGAGTGGATGGATCGTCTCGGCCTCGACGCGCTCGTCTTCCCCGCCATGGCCGGGGTCGGTCCGGCCGATGCCGACACCGACCCCGGAGCCGCTGATCTGGCCTGGCGCAATGGCGTATGGGTCGCGAACGGCAATCTCGCACTGCGCCATTGCGGAATACCGACGGTCACCGTTCCGATGGGGGCGATGAAGGACTGCGGGATGCCGGTCGGGGTCACGCTCGCCGGGCGCGCGTGGGACGACAACCGCTTGCTCACCCTGGCGGCGGCGGTCGAGTCGACCACCGCATCGGGTACTCGGCGGGTCGTGCCGCCCCGCGTGTGCGGAGCGGTCCGATAGGCGGCGCGGTGCCGGGCGCGGCGAGCGCGTCCGGCGATCAGTCGAACCAGGAAGGCCTCGAGGACAAGGGCCTTGCCCCCGGCAAGGTCGGCCTCCTCGATGGTGTCGTCCTCGGGATATCCACCGTGGCACCCGGTTACACGCTCACGGCGAGCATCGGGCTGATCGTCGCCGCAGTGGGTTTGAAGATGCCCGCGATCTTCATCGCGGGTTTCATTCCGATGTTCCTCACCGCATACGCCTACCGCGAGCTCAACTCCCGGCTGCCCGACTGCGGTGCTTCATTCACCTGGTCCACCAAGGCCTTCGGCCCGTACGTCGGTTGGATGTGCGGGTGGGGCATGGTGCTCGCCACGATCATCGTGCTCTCCAACCTCGCGGCAATCGCCGTCGAGTACTTCTACCTGTTCATCGCCCAACTGACGGGCAACGAATCCATCGCCGAGTTATCGCAGAACACGGCCGTCAACATCGCGACCACGCTTGCCTTCATCGCCGTCGCGACGTGGATCGCCGGCCGCGGCATCACCACCAGCGAGAAGCTGCAATACGTGCTCGTCGGGTTCCAGCTCGTCGTGCTCGTGGCGTTCGCCGCGTTCGCGATCGCCAAATCCACCTCGGCGCCCACCGGCCTGGCGTTCTCGATCGACTGGTTCAACCCGTTCACGGGAGTCACCATCGCCGCCTTCGTCGTCGGCGTCACCGGCTCGATCTTCGCGTTCTGGGGGTGGGATACCTGCCTCACTCTCGGCGAGGAATCGAAGGATCCGCACAAGGTACCCGGCCGGGCCGGCCTGCTGGCCGTGATCACCATCCTGCTGACCTACCTGCTGGTCGCGGTGGCGGTGATGATGTACGCGGGGGTGGGATCCGAGGGCCTCGGCCTGGGCAACCCCGACAACGCGGAGAACGTCTTCCGGCCACTGGCCGATCCGGTGATGGGCACCTCCGGTGGCCTGCTGTTGTTCCTCGCCATCTTCGCGTCGTCGGCGGCGAGCCTGCAGACCACGTTCCTCCCAGCAGCGCGCACCATGCTCGCGATGGGGGCGTACGGCGCGTTCCCCCGTAAGCTCGCGTCGATCCATCCCAGGTATCTGGTTCCGACCTACGCCACCGTGGTCGCGGGGATCACCACCAGCGTCTTCTACACCGCGGTCAAGCTTCTCTCCGAACGGGCCCTGGTCGATACCATTGCGGCGCTGGGAATCATGATCTGCTGGTACTACAGCATCACCGCCTTCGCGTGCGTCTGGTACTTCCGGCGGGAACTGTTCGCCAGCGCCCACAACGTGATCTACAAGCTGGTGTTCCCCTTGATCGGCGGACTCATGCTCGCCGCTGTCTTCCTCGTCTCGCTGCAGGAGAGCCTCGATCCCGGCAACGGCAGCGGTGCCGAGCTGTTCGGCATCGGCTTGGTGTTCTACATCGGCTTCGGCCTGCTTCTGCTCGGCACGATGCTGATGCTGGTGCGACGGGCCCGCCATCCCGCGTTCTTCCGGGGCAAGACCCTCAGTTGGGATGCACCGAGCGGCGCCTCATCGCCCGATACCGGCCGAGGGTGATCCCGGTCGCGCAAGCCCCACATTTCGCCCACGATCGGTACGGTGGGAACCATGAGTTCCCCGGCATCGTCGCCCGAACTGACCGCAGCCCTGCGCACGATCCTCGACGGCCGGTGGGCCGATACGAGAGACGTGGTGCGGGGCCAGATCCAGGACCAGGGCGTGGTTCCCCGCGCCGGCCTGAGTCTGGACGACTACCGCGAGCTGGTGCTCGGACAGATGAAACAGATGGTGCCGCTGGGCTTCCCGGCGGACGGCTTCCGCACCGAGCACGGCGGCACGGGTGATGTGGGTGCCGCGGTCACGGCGATCGAGACCCTCGGCTACGGCGATCTGTCGCTGATGGTGAAGGCCGGCGTGCAGTGGGGCCTGTTCGGCGGTGCGGTGGAGAACCTGGGCACCCGATACCACCACGACACCTATGTCCGCGGCCTGATCGACCTGGACGTGCTCGGCTGTTTCGCCATGACCGAGACGGGCCACGGCTCCAATGTGCAGGAATTGGAGACCACGGCCACGTACCTTCCGGAGACCGGCGAGTTCGAGATCCACTCCCCCACCTCCAGCGCACGCAAGGACTACATCGGTGGCGCGGGTAAGCACGCCCGCTACGCCGCGGTGTTCGCGCAGCTCATCACCGGCGGACCGGGCGAAGAACCCACAGGCCGTGGCGTGCACTGCTTCGTGGTGCCGATCCGGGACGCGAACGGCGACGACCTACCGGGTGTCACCACCTCGGACTGCGGTTACAAGGGCGGCCTGCCCGGCGTCGACAACGGCCGGATCGTGTTCGACCGCGTACGCATCCCGCGGGTCGATCTATTGAACCGGTACGCCGACGTCGCGGACGACGGAACCTATTCCAGTCCCATCGAATCCGACAACCGTCGGTTCTTCACGATGCTCGGCACCCTGATTCGTGGCCGGGTCACCGTGGGCGCCGCCGCTGGTGCCGCCGGCCGCCTCGGTATCGCCCTGGCCACCAAGTACGCGCTGGTCCGCCGGCAGTTCGATGCGCCCGGCGGCGATAACGAACTCCTGCTGCTGGACTACCGAACACACCAACGACGGCTGCTTCCGCTGGTGGCGCGCGCGTACGCGTTCGCGTTGGCGCAGAACGAACTCACGGCCGAACTGCACGAGCTGCAGACCGCCGATCCCGACAGCATCGATCCGGACTACAGCCGCGAGATCGAAGGCAAGGCTGCGGCGATCAAGGCCGGTCACACCCGGCTCGCGTCGGACGCGATCAGCGCGGCCCGCGAGGCTTGTGGTGGCGCCGGTTACCTATCGGAGAATCGGCTTCCGTTGCTGCGCGGCGACATCGACGTGTTCACCACGTTCGAGGGCGACAATCTGGTGCTCACCCAACTGGTCGCGAAGGAGCAGCTCACTGCCTACGCTGCCGACGTCCAGGGCCTCGACGCCGTGGGCTGGGTGCGCTTCGTGGCGGAGATGGCCCGCGATGTGGTGCTGGAGAAGACCGCAGCGCGCCAGGTGGTGCAGACCCTGCTCGACGACTCCAACGAGGACACCGAGGAGAGCGATCTCACCCACCCGGGCACCCAGCTGCGCCTGCTCCGCAACCGAGAGAATCACCTGCTGCGCACCGCAGCCGACCGGATGCGCCGCGCGAAGGATCCCGACGAGGACCCGCTCGAGGTGTTCACCGAGACCCAGGACCACCTGATCAAGGTGGGCGAGGCGCACATCGAGCGGATCGTGCTGGAGTCCTTCGTGGACGTGATCACCGACGTCACGGACCGCGAGACCCGCGATGCGCTCAAACTGATGCGCAACCTGTACGTGTACTCGCTACTCGAGCGCGACCTGGGGTGGTACCTGATGCACCGCCAGGTGTCGGTGGAGCGGGCCAAGGCCATCCGGCGCGGCGTGAACGAGTTGTGCGGCAAGGCCCGGCCGATCGCCGAGTCGCTGGTCGACGCCTTCGGCATTCCCGCGACGGCACTCGATGTTCCGATGCTCGACCCGGCGAACAGCGTCGCCGTCCACTAGCCGCTACCTCGGGCCGATCAGGTGCTGTGCGCAGCACCCGATCGGCCCGAGTCGTCGATGTGGCCGCGCAACGCGCGCACCGTCTCCAAGGCCTGTGCGCCGGTGGGAAGCTCGTCCATGCCGGTGGTGAGGGCGATGCCGAGGCAGGCGCCGCCGATCACCCGGTCCGCGTACTCGATCGGATCCCCCCAGGGCAGGAAGGGCTTGGCTACCAGCAGCGAGGCGACTCCGTGCACGATCGTCAGCATCTGCAGCGCGATGGGCCGTGGATCGCCCGGCGGGTAATAGCCCTCGTCCTGCAATCTCCGCACGGTGTCCTCGAGGTGACTGAACGCGGCGGCGTTGAGCACAGTGTCCACGTCGGAGGCCGACTCCGACGGGGTCATCGCGGCCAGCCGGTACAACTCGGGGGTCGCGAGAGCGAACCGGACGAAGGCGAGGCCTTGGGCGCGCGCGGCGTCCAGCGGAGTGGTGGCATCGGCTTCGGCGGCGGTCATCTCCTCGTCGAGCTGGCCGAGGTAACGAGCCACCACGGCGGTGAGCAGCGCCTCCTTATCGGAGTAGTGCAGGTAGATCGACGGTGGCGTGACGCCGACCCGGTTCGCGACACCACGGATCGACACGGCTTCGGCACTTCCGGTCTCGATCAGGAGTTGTGTTGCCGCGTCGAGTATGTCGGCGCCCAGGCGCTCGCCGTCGCCGCGCTTGGAGCGCTGCCGCTTCTCCGCCGTCATCTAGGACTCCCGCAGGCCGACTCGTTCGTGGAGGCGCCGCAGCGGCGCCGGTGCCCACCAATTCCAGGTACCCGCCACCCGCATGAATGCGGGCACCAGAAGCATGCGGATGATGGTGGCGTCCAACAGTACCGCGATCATCATGCCCACACCGAACATCTTCATGAAGGAGACGCCGGCGAAGCCGATAGCGGCGAACACGATCGCCATGAGCAGCGCCGCAGCGGTCACGACGCGTCCGGTGCGCGCGATCCCCATGGCGACGGCCTCGTCGTTGGCGTCCCGATCCTTGATCGGCGAGTGGTCCCAGAACTCCTTGATCCGGGACAGCAGGAATACCTCGTAGTCCATCGACAGACCGAAGGCGATGCAGAACATCAGTACCGGCATGTTCGCGATGATCGCGCCGGTCACGGTGGTCCCGAGCCCTCCGATCCAGCCCCACTGGAAGATCGCGACCAGCGCACCGAACACGGCGGTCAGGGAGATCACGTTCATCACCAGAGCCTTGAGCGGGAGAACCACGCTGCCGGTGAGCAGGAACAGCAAGATGAACGTGGTCACGGCGATCACTAGCAGCACCGTGGGCAGGGTGTCCAGGATCGATTGCACCGAATCCCGGTTGAGCTGAGCGGATCCGCCGAACGAGGACTCGGCCGGCGACGGTACCTCGCGCAGCCGGTCCAGCTGATCGGACGCCTCGGGCGACAGCGGGTCCAGGGTGGACGAGACGGTGAACAAAGTGGTCCCGTTCTCGGCGCGGGCGGTGGGATCACCATCGGCGACACGGTTCCCGTGCAGGTAGGTGCCGGTCGGCGCGACCACGGCACCCGTCGCGTCGACCCGTGAGAGCCGGGTGGCGTAATCGGCCACGGCACCGTCGTCCACGGGGCTGGTGAGCACCACCGAGACCTGGCCCGCCGCATCCTCGCCGAAGTCGGTCCGAATGGTGTCGCCCACCTGGTGCGACGATGCCGCGCTCGGCAGCACTCGGTCATCGGGAAAGCCGAAATGGATACTCAGGAAAGGGGTTCCGAGCAGCACCAGGATCGCAGTGAGCGCCACGCCGATCGGGATCGCGCGACGCAGCACCAGTCGCGTGATCCGATAGAAGGCACTGGCCTGCGGCTCCGGCTCGGCCCTGCGGCGGCCGATCTTCAGCGCATCCACGCGGTCGCCGAGCACGGTGAGGATCGCGGGCGTCAAGATCAGCGTGGCGAGCGCGGCGAAGAGCACGACCGCCACACCGGCGTAGGCGAACGAGCGCAGGAAGTACATCGGAAAGATCGCCATCGCGGCGAGCGAGAGTCCGACGATGACCGCGGAGAAGATCACGGTGCGGCCGGCCGTGTTCATGGTGCGTCGCAATGCGTGGGCGCGCACCGTGGCCGGATCGTCGCCGCGCATCCGCCCGGCGATCACCTCCTCGCGGTACCGGCTCAGCACGAGCAGGGTGTAGTCGATCGCGAGCGCCAGTCCCATCGCGGTGGTGAGGTTCAGCGCGAAGATCGAGACGTCGGTGAAATCCGTGAAGGCGCGCAGGATCCCCGTGGTCGCGATGATCGCCGCGATACCGATGAGCACCGGGATCGCGGCAGCGATGAGGCCGCCGAACACCCAGACCAACACCAAGAAGGTGATCGGAATGGCCACCGCCTCGGCGACCAGCAGATCGCGCGAGGACTGCTCGTTGATCTGGTTGTAGCTGTAGGCCTGTCCACCCGCAGTGACGGTGACCGAATCCGGCGGTGCCGGAAGAGCGTCGACGATCCTTTGGGAGTTCTTCGGCGCCTCGGATTCGCCGCCTGCGATGGCGGCGACGATCAGAGCGGTGCGCTTGTCCTCACTGACCAGCATCGGCGTGGGCGTGGAGAATCCATCGACCACGCTCTCCACCCGCGCATCCTGTTTCAGCGCATCGATCACCGCGCGGGCATGGGCGGCAGCGGGACCGGCGGCGGCACCGTCGGTCAGGGTCTGTCCCTCGGGCACGGCGACGGCCAGGACCAGTGGCAGTCCGCCGCGGTGGAAGTCCTCGCTCATCCGGTCGTACGTGCGCATCGCTTCGGCCTGCGGGTCGACGTACCCGCCGGCTTGCAGCCGGTCCGCGACACCCGCACCGGCCAGGCCGAGGCCGGCGAGCGCGACGACGGCGAGCACGAGCACGAGGCGGGCACGGCGGGCGACGAACCGGGTCACGGCGTCGATCATGGGAACTCCGATCAGTGAACCACGTGTGTTATCAGCGTTAAGTTAACGTTGATATGTCAGCCTCGTCAACTTCCAGACGCACACCGAGAGACACAGCTCACAGCACACACGCCGCCTAACATGGTCACCGTTTCATCACAACTCGACTTCCCACCGACGGGCGAAGCGTTTGATATGCAAAGGTTCAACCGGGCAAACTTCTCGGACCGGCCGTATTCGGCGGGCGTGAGTGCGACCGGTGGTGACCCGCTTGCTGGAATGGGGTGAGCGGTTCACCCCGGAATCTCAGATGCCGCCGAGACGATTCTCGCCGAGCGAATGCATGAATCGGGGCCCGAGCAGCGCGAGTTCGCGGCGGTACGGGTCTGCCCAGCCACCGAACGGGACATGGGCGAGATATTCGTTGCGGAACCGGTCATCCTCGGACACCTCGGTCACACAGAAGTCAGGGATGGCGAGATCGGTGACGGGGCCGCCGCGTTCCACCTCGGCCATCACCAAGGGAGCGTTGACACCGAGGAAGTCGTCGATGATCCAGCCGTCCTCGCCGAGCCACATCGAGTACCGCACCTTGGCGACCACGTGCTCGGCGCGGCGGACGATCTGCCCCGCGACCATCGGATCCAGCTCTCGCTCCGCCTCGTACCGGGTCCCGCTCACGGCGGGCCCCTTGGCCGCCATGGTCCCGGTGGTCACCGCGCCGAGCGCATCGACGAGTGCACCGGGATCGTCGGTGAGCTGCTCCGGGGCCGGGCCCTGAACACGGACCCGGACCGCGTAGCCGTCGGCGGCGAACAGGTAGGCCTGCACGATCAGCGTGGGCGAGGGATCGAGGGCAGCGGCCTCGGGAACCTCGTGGACGAAGAACTTGCGCTCGAACTCGAAGTCTCCGAAACCCTGCTCAGACATGCGACAACCCTAACCGGTGCGGGCCGTTCTCCAGGTCAGGCGAGCGTGTAACCGGCCTCCGAGACCGCAGCGGAGACGTCATCGCGCGTGAGGTCCGCATCGCTGGTGACAGTGACGGCACCGGTTTCGACATTGACGTCCACGGCCGTGACGCCACCGATCTCCGAGATCTCCTCGCGCACCGACGCCGCGCAGTGGCCGCAGGTCATCCCCGTCACGGTGTAGGTGGTCTCGACTGCCATGGTTGTCTCCTTCGTCGGCGGGCCGCGAATCTCCATCGTCGCGCGCACCACCTTCGACCATATACCCCCTAGGGGTATATGCCAACCGGTAGCCTGGGCCCATGCCCATCCCCGAGTACGTACGCACCATCCGCGAGAAGATCGGCACCGACCTGCTGTGGCTCCCCGGCGTGGCCGCGGTCGTGGTCAACGAGTCCGGCGACGTCCTGCTGGGCCGTCGCGCCGATACCGGCGAGTGGGCCTCCCTCGCCGGCATCCTCGAACCCGGCGAGCAGCCCGCTGATGCCATCGTCCGCGAGATCCGCGAAGAGGCGGGCGTCGACGCCGAGATACTCGACCTGCTCGCCGTGCGCACCGACGAGCCCGTCGCCTACCCCAACGGCGATACCGCGCAATACCTCACGCTGCTGTTCCTGTGCCGCTACCTCTCCGGTGAGGCGCACGTGGCCGACGACGAATCACTGGAGATCGCCTGGTTCTCCCCCGAGGCCCTACCGCCGATGTCGGTTCGGCAGACAGAGCGTGTCCGCCTCGGCCTCGCCGCCCTGCGCGGTGATACTCGCCCCGCCTGGCAGTGACCTCACGTGAGCGGCATCAGAGCAGTGGTGCCAGTGCCGCCCGGAGCGCATAGTCGTTGCGGGCCCACGCCTGCACGGTGGAGCCGTCCGTGAGTTTGAGTCCCATTCCATAGCGGCGCCGCGGCACCGTCTGAAGCTTGCCCATCACGCGGGCGGACGACCAGGAGGGGAACTCCTCCGGTTTCGCCTTCTTCGGATGATCCGGCATCTTCCCCGGCAGGATCTCGGCGATCTCGTCCACCGGGATCGACTCCTCGCCGCAGCGCAGCTCCTCCGGCGTCAACGCGACGCTCACGTGCGTGCGCCCCGCCGTCACCTGCAGCCACACGAACAGCTGGGACAGGCCGCCGAGCAGCAACCACATCCACCAGTCCGACCATTCGCCGATGACCACACCCTGCGTGACGATCACGGCGATCGTGAGGACCGGTGCGATGAACAGCCACACCCGCGACAGCCCGCGCTCCGAGTACAGCTCACTCACGAGGTGGCGCCGGGCTTGAAGTACTCCAACGATTCCCGCGAGTTCCCGGCGATCACCGCACCCACCACCGCCACGGCGGCCAGGATCGACGGCACCGCCACCAGCGGATCGTCGGTACCGAAGGAGAGGATGCCGAACATCACCACGAACCCGGCGACCAACTGCAACGCGATCCGCGTCCATGCCTGCCCCAGCCAGTTCAGGTACACCAGCACGCACACGCCGATCGCCACCAGCACCGTCACCACGATGGCCATGGTGAACAGCGTGTTCTCGAACGACTCGAAGGTCTGGAACACGGGCGGGCGGTCGCCGTCGGTCTTGCGGATCTCCGCATAGGCCTCGCGCAGTTCACGCGAGCCACGAACACTGAGCGCCTCCGCTATCCGGGCGATGGTCGAGCAGACGATCACGAAGATCCACAGCTGTACGGAGAGCTTCACATCGTCGGGCCGGGGACCGCGCTCGGGCTTCGGCGCCGGCGGCGGTCCGGGCCAGCTCGGCGGCTGCGGGCCGGGGCCGGGCCAGACGGGGCCGGGCCACTGCGGCCCCGTCACCACTGGCCCCGTGCGATGCGCTGCGCGGCCTCGACGGCCCAGTACGTGAGCACCACGTCGGCGCCGGCGCGGCGGATCGACAGCAGGGACTCGCGGATCGCGGAGTCGCGGTCGATCCAACCGTTCTGCGCGGCCGCGGTGATCATCGCGTACTCACCGGAGATCTGGTACGCGGCAACGGGAACCGGTGACGCCGCGGCCACGTCCGCCAGCACGTCCAGATAGCTCATGGCCGGCTTCACCATCACCAGATCGGCGCCCTCGGCCACATCGAGATCCAGCTCGCGCAACGATTCCCGACGATTCGCCGCGTCCTGCTGGTAGGTGCGCCGATCGCCCTGCAACGAGGACCCGACCGCCTCTCGGAACGGGCCGTAGAACGCGGAGGCGTACTTCGCGGTGTAGGCGAACAGTGAAACATCGTGCTGTCCCGCGGTGTCCAGCGCCGACCGGAGTACGCCGATCTGCCCGTCCATCATCCCCGACGGTCCCAGCATGTGTGCTCCGGCCTGCGCCTGCGCGACGCCCATCAGCGCGTACCGCTCCAGAGTGGCGTCGTTATCCACGCGCCCCTCCGCATCGAGCACACCGCAATGCCCGTGCGAGGTGAACTCGTCCAGGCAGGTGTCGGCCATGATCACCGTCGCGTCGCCCAGGTCATCGCGGAGCGCACGCAGGCCGCGGTTGAGCACACCGTCGGGATTCCAGGACGCGCTGCCCTCGGCATCCTTATCGGCATCGTCGGGCACGCCGAACAGCATCAGCCCACCGACTCCGGCGCGCACGGCTTCGTCGGCGGCGGCCCGCAGCGAATCGAGCGTGTGCTGCTGCACCCCCGGCATCGATGAGATCGGCACCGGGGCGTCGATCCCGTCCCGCACGAACATCGGCAGCACCAACTGCCTGGGCTCGACCGAGACCTCGGCGACCAACCTGCGGACGGCGGGCGTGGTGCGCAGCCGTCGCGGTCGCACCTGCGGAAAACTCATGCTTCCCAGTCTAGGTGCGCACTAGGAGCGCGAGCGGCGCGGCTTCTTGCGCGGCGGGGGCAGCGTGCCCTCGGCGCGGAGCCGGGAGGCGTGCGCGGCCAGGGCCTCGACGAGGTCCTCCACCGACGCGGTCTCCGGCTGCACGTCCACCCGCAGTCCGAACTCGATCGCCGTCTCGGCCGTCTTCGGACCGATGCACGCGACGATGGTCCGCGAATGCGGCTTGCCCGCGATGCCGACCAGGTTGCGCACCGTCGAACTCGAGGTGAAGCAGACCGCGTCGAAGTCGCCGGTCTTGATCATCTCGCGGGTCGAGGCCGGGGGCGGCGCAGCCCGCACCGTGCGGTACGCGGTCACGTCGTCGATCTCCCAGCCACGATCGCGCAGCCCCTCGGCGAGGGTCTCGGTCGCGATATCGGCGCGCGGCAACAGCACCCGGTTGACCGGATCGAAAACGTCGTCGAAGGGCGGGAACACCTCGAGCATGCCCAGGCTGGACTGCTCGCCGGTGGGCAGCAGCTCCGGCTCGATGCCGAAGGCGCGGACCTTGGCGGCCGTCTGCTCACCGACGCACGCGATCTTCACACCCGAGAAGGCGCGGGCGTCGAGCCCGAACTCGGTGAACTTCTCCCACACGGCGCGCACGGCGTTGGTGGAGGTGAAGACCACCCACTGGTACCGGCCATCGACCAGGCCCTTCACGGCCCGCTCCATCTGGGCAGGACTGCGCGGGGGCTCGACCGCGATGGTCGGGACCTCCATCGGGATGGCGCCGTGGCCACGCAGTCGGTTCGACATGTCGGCGGCCTGGTCCTTGGTCCGCGGCACCAGCACGGTCCAGCCGTACAGCGCGCGCGACTCCCACCAGGAGAGCTTGCTGCGGGTGCCCACCACCTTGCCGACGGTGATCACCAGCGGGCCGGGCAGGCCGGCGGCGACCTCGTTCAGGGTGGCCAGGGTGGCATCCAGGGTCTTCTGCTTGCAGGTCGAGCCCTGCGTGGTCACCGCGACCGGGGTCTGCGGGGCCAGACCGTTCTCGACCAGAGCCGACGCAGCATCGGCCAGGTGCTCGGCGGTCGCGCCCAGCACCAGCGGCGACGGTGCGGCGGCCAGCGCCGCCCAGTCGACCTCGCCCCGGACGTCGGCGACGGTGTGCGCCGAGCCCAGAGCCATGCCGGCGTACGCGGGCACGGCGGTCGCGGTCGACAGGCCGGGGATCACCTCGAAGGCGATCTGGGTGCGGGCGACGGCGTGGATCTCGGCGAGCACGGCGTCCGAGGACATCGGATCGCCCGCGACGAGACGCACCACGTCCTGGCCGTGCCGGGCCTGGGTCAACAGGGTCTTGGCGACCTCGGCCGGCTCACCCAGGGCGGGTGCGACGGTCGCGGGGTTGCGGAACGCCGGCTCGGCCTTGCGGCCCTTCGCGGGTTCGGCCGCGGGGGCGTCAGCGTCGGTCTCGATCGGCTCGACCGGCAACTCGGCACCCACCATCTCCAGCACCGTCGCCGGAACGTCGGGGTCGGTGTAGACGGTGCGCGCCTGCGCGATAGTCTGCTGTGCACGCAGGGTCAGCAACCCCGGGTCGCCCGGACCGGAACCCACGAAGGTGATGCGCCCCGGCGCTGTGGCCTTGCCACGGGCGGGTTTGCTCGCCTTCGCGGCCGAGCGGCTGGACACCGCGTCGGTGTCGGCTGCCTTCGCGGACTGTGCAGTGCGGCTCATGTATCGGCTCTCCGTCGTCCTGTATGCGGTGCGTGCGCGCGGCCGTCGAGACAAGACCGCGTGCGCGCGGCGGGCAGGGTGCGCGTCCGGGTGCTTACGCGAGCAGGTCGCGTGCGCCCAGGTCGAGCAGCTCTCGTGCCAGCGCGGTGCCCAGCGCGCCGGCCTCGCCCACCGGACCGACTGCGGAGGCCTTGACCGAATCAGAGCCGTCCGCCGCGAGCGCGATGCCGCGCAGTGACAGCTCCTCGAAGATCCGACCGTCGTCGTCGAGGGACTCGACGACTTCCGCGATCGCACCGACGGGCGCGGTGCATCCGGCCTCCAGTTCGGCGAGCAGGGCCCGCTCGGCGGTAACCGCCGCGCGAGTCCAGTGATCGTCGAGCTCGGAGAGCACGGACTGCAGGTCAGCATCGCCTCGGCGGCACTCCACGGCGAGGGCGCCCTGAGCGGGCGCCGGAAGCATCTGCACCGGATCGAGCGCTTCCGTCACCTCGTCATGGCGACCGATTCGCTTGAGTCCGGCGAGTGCGACCACGATCGCGTCGAGTTCGCCATCCGCGACTTTGCGTAACCGAGAATCAAGATTGCCTCGTAGGGGGCGGATTTCCAAACCCAGACCCAGTGCTGTAAGCTGCGTCGCCCGGCGCGGACTGGAGGTACCCACCACGGAACCTGCGGGCAGTTCGCCGAGCACCATGCCGTCGCGGGCGACGAGCGCGTCGCGGGAGTCCTCGCGGGGCGGAACCGCGGCCAGCACCAGGCGATCGTCGGGCGCTGTCGGCAGATCCTTGTAGGAGTGCACGGCCACGTCCACCTCGCCGTTCGCGAGCGCGTCGCGCAGCGCGGAGGTGAACACGCCGACGCCGATCTTCTCGACGGGGTCGGAACTCAGGTCACCCGGGGTGGTCACGATGACCAGCTCGGCGGGGTGGCCCGCGGCGATCAGCGCATCGCGCACGGTACCGGCCTGCGTGGTGGCCAGCAGCGAGCCACGCGTGCCGATACGGAGTGGAACGGGGAGGGTATCGGCCGTGGAGTCGGAGTCAGACACTTCGCTCGTCGGATCCTTCGGTCGCGGAGACGGCGCCCGTGGCGCCCGGCTTGAGTTCGAACAGCTCGCGCAGCGCCTCCGCATAGGAGTCGCCGCCCGGGGTGGCGGCGAGCTGCTTCACGCGCACCGTGGGGGCATGCAGGAGCTTGTCCACAACGCGGCGCACCGTCTGTGCCACCTCGTCGCGGTCCGTGCCCTCAAGGCCCGGAAGACGTGAATCCAGCCGCAGCAGTTCGGCTTCCACGACCTCGGCGGCGCGCCGGCGCAGCGCCGTCACGGTCGGGGTCACCTCGGCGGAGCGCTGCGCGGACAGGTACTCGGCGAGCTCGTCCAGCACGATGCGTCGCGCCTTCTCGGCATCCTCTTCGGCGGCTTGGGCGCCCGGCTCGCGGGAGAGCGCGTCGATGTCGATCACGGCCACGCCGGGCAACCCGGCCACCGCGGGGTCGACATCGCGGGGCAGCCCCAGATCGCACACCACCAGATCGGTGTCGACGGTGCGCTGCGCGAGCGCGGAATGCACATCGGCGAGGCTCACGACGCTGCCGACGGCGCCCGTGCACGCGATGAGCACATCGGCGTCGGCGAGCGCGACGACGAGATCGTCCATCGCCACCCCGCGGGCTGCGGTCACACCGGCGTCGAGCGCGGCCTGGGCGAGACGGTCGGCCTTGTCCTGGGTGCGGTTGGCGACGGTGACGTCGACGGCGCCCGCGCGGGCCAGGTGCGCGACGGCGAGGCCGCCCATGGCTCCGGCGCCGACCACGAGTGCGCGCCGGACCTCGGCGTCCTGCGGGGAGAGCACATCGCGCGCGCGATCGAGGGCGACGGAGACCACCGAGGCGCCGGCCTTGTCGATGCCGGTGTCGGTGTGCACGCGCTTACCCACATGCAGGGCCCGTTGGGCGAGGTCGTGGATGACCCGGCCGGCCACCTGGTGCTCGTCCGAGGCGGCGTAGGCGCCGCGGATCTGGCCGAGGATCTGCTGCTCCCCCACGACCATCGAGTCGAGTCCGCTGGCCACCGAGAACAGGTGCTGCACCGCCGCCTCGGAGTACCGGACGAACGCGTGCTTGCTCAGTTCGTTGATAGTGAGGCCGGAGCGGGTGGAGAGGACGTCGGAGACGGCCTCCAGAGCGGGGTGGAACGCCTCGACGACGGCGTAGATCTCGACCCGGTTGCAGGTGGTGACCACCATGACCTCGTCGATGTGGGGCGACTCCATGAGCTGCGCCAGCACCTTGGGGCGATCGGTCTCGGTGATCGCCAATCGCTCGAGGACCGACACCGGCGCGCTGCGGTGCGACGCGCCGAACAGCAGAACCGACACCCTGGCTGCTCCTTCGCAGAACTCACGCGGGAACTACAGAACGTAGTTGTCCCGTTACCCTGCACGCTACCCCCGATCGGTCCCAGAGGGAAAACGCGCTGAGGCTTACCTACGTGTTAATCGGCGTTCACGCCGCGAGATCGGCGCGCAGCCTGGCCTCGTCGACCTCCCAGTAGCTGTGCTGCTCCCCGTCGAGCAGAACCACGGGCAGCATGTCGCCGTATTCGGCACGGAGCTCGTTGTTTCCTGCGGCATCCACATCGACCTGGAGGTATTCGACGGGACGCCCTGCGGCAGCGAGCTCCGCGACCAGCGCGGTGAGTTCCTCGCGGGCGTGAGCGCACATGCCGCAGCCCGCGCGGGTGAGAAGGGTGAGGGTCCGCAACGGTGCCATGTGTCGAGTGTCCCACCCGGCTACCGGCGAGCGCCGCTAAGGTTGAGAGACATCCGTCGCGAGTGGGAGGTGGCCAGTGTCCGACCAGGCCAGCGCCGAAGAGATTCGGCAGAGCGAGGCAGGCGAGGCGAGCGCCGATGCCGCGCATTCCCTGCTGGCCGAGAAGGAGGGCCGCGAAGAGGGTGCGGTGCCACCCGATCTCACCGCGGCCGCGTTCTTCGACGTGGATAACACGATGGTTCAGGGCGCGTCGATCGTCCACTTCGCCCGGGGACTGGCCGCACGTAACTACTTCAGTTACTCCGATCTGGCGTCCGCGATCTGGGCGCAGGCCAAGTTCCGGCTCACCGGCAAGGAGAACAGCGACGACGTGGCCGCAGGCCGCGAGAAGGCGCTTTCGTTCATCGCGGGCCGTTCCACCGAGGAGCTCAAGGCCGTCGGCGAGGAGATCTACGACGAGATCATCGCCGACAAGATCTGGCCGGGCACCCGTGCGCTGGCGCAGATGCACCTCGACGCCGGGCAGCAGGTGTGGCTGGTGACGGCCACCCCGGTGGAGTTGGCGCAGACCATCGCGGACCGGCTGGGACTCACCGGGGCGCTCGGCACCGTCGCCGAGTCGCAGGACGGGGTTTTCACCGGCAAGCTCGTCGGCGACATCCTGCACGGCCTCGGGAAAGCGCACGCGGTCCGGTCGCTGGCGATCCGTGAAGGTCTGAACCTCAAACGCTGCACGGCCTACAGCGATTCGCACAACGATGTGCCGATGCTGTCGCTGTGCGGCACCGCTGTCGCGATCAACCCCGACTCCGACCTCCGCGAAGTGGCCCGCGTGCGCGGTTGGGAGATCCGTGACTACCGCACCGGCCGCAAGGCCGCGAAGATCGGCGTCCCCACCGCCCTCGGTGTGGGTGTGGCAGTCGGCGGCGCCGCGGCTCTCATCAAACACTTCAGCGACAACTGATTCCGCGCCAGACGTGCATCACGCGTCGTACACAGTGCGCATACCCTCGCCAGCTCCCCCGAACCACGACCCGTCGGATCTGCCTTCAGCGACCCGATCCCGCTGAAATCCGTTACTGAATGCAGATTCAACGGAGGGCGAGGGGGCTGCGCGGCTCCCCGCGTCCGCGGCGTCGCGCACGCAGAACTGCCGGGATCAGAAGTCCTGGAAGATGTTCTTACGGCGGGCGAGGATGCGGTAGAGCGACTGCTGGATGGTCTCGCGCACGTTGTCGGTGAGCTCGAAGACCACCATCGGATCGTCGGCGTCGGCCTGGGCGAAGGTATCCGTAGGGATCGGTTCACCGAATTCGATGTGCCACTTCGACGGCAGCGGGATCATGCCCAGCGGGCCGAGCCACGGGAACAGCGGGGTGATCGGCGCGTAGGGCAGCCCCAGCAGCCGGGCGATCGGCTTCACGTCGGCCAGCATCGGATACGTCTCCTCGGCACCCACGATGGACACCGGGATGATCGGCACCTGCGCCTTGATGGCGGCGGTCACGAAGCCGCCTCGGCCGAACCGCTGCAGCTTGTACCGATCCCGGTACAGCTTGCCGATCCCCTTGAAGCCCTCGGGCCATACGGCGACGAGTTCGCCCTGCGAGAGCAGGGATTCGGCGTCGGCGTTGCAGGCGACGGTGGCGCCCATCTTGCGGGCGACCTCACCGATGAACGGGTACTCGAAGGCCAGATCGGCGGCCAACAGCCGCAGGTGCCGATCGTCGGGATGATTGTCGTGCACCGCGACCGAGGTCATCAGCCCGTCGAGCGGGATCACGCCGGAGTGGTTCGCGACCAGCAGCGCGCCGCCTTCGCGGGGCAGGTTCTCGGCGCCGGAGGTGTCCACCCGGAACCACTTGTCGTAGACCGGCCGCAGCGCCGGCAGGAACACCGCGTCCGTCAGGTGCGGGTCGAAGCCGAAGCGGTCGATGTCGTAGTCGCCGGTGAGCCGTTCCCGGACGAAGGCGGCACCGTCGATCACGGACTCGGCCGCGCGTTCGCGCCAACCGGCACCGGGCTCGTCGGATTGCGGTGCATCGGGCATGAAATCAGGATTGAGCGGGTGCACGGTGGCGCGGCCGGACCGGCCCGCGGTGGCGGGACCTCCGGTGAGCGACGAGGGATGCCGCTGTTGCGCCCGCTCGCGGCCCGTGGAGCGCTGAGTGTCGATGGACACGGGCAACTGCAGCACCTTCGCGTGCTGTGAACCTGAAGCGTTCGTCATCTGCTGCCTACCGTCTAGCCGTGCCGTACTCGTGCATCGATACCGGCGAACCGTCGGGCCAGTGCTGCGACCCGTTGCTCGACGGCCAGGATCGAGTCCACCCCGATTGTAGGTTCTATCGGCCCCTGGCGCGTGATGTCTTCCATCGCTTCCCGGGTGGTGAACTTCGGCGTGAAGCCGAGTTCGTCCCGCATACGAGCGGTATCGAAGGCGTTTCCGAAGCTCAGGAAGTCCAGCTGAACCCGGTTGTCGGTAGCGCCTCCGCGGCCACGAATCGCCGCGACGGTGGGCCCGAACGTCGATCGGAGCACGGGGATCGGAACCCGCCCGGCCAACCGGATCGCCTGCGACATGGCGATCGCACCGTCGCCGGCGATGTTGTACGTGCCCGGCCGGCCCGCGACCACCGCGTGCTCGAGCGCGCCCAGCGCGTCGTCCTGGTGCAGCAGTTGCAAGCGGGCGTCGCGGCCGACGATCGACGGAACGACGGGCCGTTCGAACAGCGATCGGAGCAGGGTTTCGATATTGGGCCCGAGGATCGGCGCCATCCGCAGAATGGTGAGCTCCAGATCGGCACGGCGGCGGGCCATGCTGCGGGCATAGGCCTCCGCGTCGAGCAGATCGCGCGGGTGCCCGTTGGCGGCGAGGCCGCTCACCAGGTCTTCGGTGAGAAGTGCGGCGTTGCGCGAGCGGGAACCGTAGACCTGCGTGGACGAGCGCATGATGACCCGTTTGACCGTCTCGGACTTCTGGCAGGCGGCGAACACGCGCATCGAACCGAAGACGATCGCGTCCTTGGTGGACGCCGACGGGAAATGGTTGTCGATCACCGAGGTGGCACCGTGCACCACCGTGTCCACCTCATTGGTGGCCATGATCTTGCCGAAGATGTGGCTGCGGTAGTCGACGCGAATGAACTCCGCGGGGTCCATCCGGCGATGCATCGCCTTCGTGGGCGGCACCGCGTCGACGCCGATCACGCGCTCGATATCGGGGCGTTGCGCAAGCCGGCGAACGAGGTATCCGCCCAGGAAGGTGGAAGCGCCCGTCACCATGACCACGCGCGGTCCCGGGCGCCCTCCGGCGGTCGACTCACTCATTACTGCAGGGTAACCGGAACACGAAAGAACCCGCCCGGGACCGGACGGGTTCTGACGAGATTGTGACGCGGACGCGGTGGACTCACCGATCCGGCGCCGCAGTAACGCTTACTTGCCGAGTTTCCTACGCTGCACGCGAGTGCGGCGGAGCAGCTTGCGGTGCTTCTTCTTCGACATGCGCTTGCGGCGCTTCTTGATCACTGAACCCATGGGTTCCTCACGTCTCTCTATCGATATGACTCGGTCACTTCGGCGCGGCGGGCGGACGGACACGCCCGCGCAACACGCAACAGGCATCCACTCTACCCGCCGTCTCGGCACGGACGAAATCCGCCCGGTGCGGCGTCAGCGGGCACGCGGCCCGCTGCGGCCTAGCCTGCGTCGAAGAACGAGGTCTGGAGGTAATCGTGCACGGCCTTCTCGTGCACACGGAAGGACCGACCGACGCGGACCGCCGGCAGCTCACCGTTGTGCACCAGGCGGTACACCGTCATCTTCGACACCCGCATCAGGGTGGCAACCTCGGCCACCGTCAGGAACGAGGAACCGGCGGCAGCGGGCTGACCCGGTGCGCCGATCTCGGCGGGCTTGCTGTTCTTGTTTGCAGACGCCATGTAATCCCTAACCTCCGGCACATGTCGCGCCGCCGGCTTCCCCTCCGGCGGACCTGACACGCACGTGCTTCGAGCAGCTTAGCGGTACCAATGGGAATAATGCGACGGGAGTGAGCTAACCGAAGCTTCTAGGATCGCTTGCCCAGCTCGGCCGAACGCTCCGCACACGCCCTCGTCGCCTCATAAAACGCAGGTCGGAGGCCATTTTTCTCCAGAGTACGGATCGCCGCCGCCGTCGTGCCTCCCGGAGAGGTCACCGCCGCCCGAAGCTCGACCGGCGACGAAGAAGTCTCAACCATTAGTGCACCCGCGCCCGCGATCGTATGGGTGGCGAGGGTCGTCGCCTGGTCCCGCGTGAGCCCCAGATCGACACCGGCATCGATCATCGCCTCGGCCACGAGGAAGGCGTAGGCGGGCCCGGAACCGGACAGCGCGGTGAGTGCGTCCAGCTTGGACTCGGGCACGACGAGGGTCTGACCGACCGCCTCCATGATGCCGCGGACCAGCGCCACGTGGGCCTCGCCGGCGTCCCGGCCGCCGGAAATCCCGCTCATCGACCGGCCCACCAGCATGGCGGTGTTCGGCATCACCCGCACCACCGGTGTCCCCGCGGGCAGCGCCGCCTCGTACGTCGGCGTCGGCACACCCGCCGCCACCGATGCCACGACGGCACCGTCGCCGAGGGCACCAGCCACATCGGGCAGGACCGACGCCACCACATCCGGCTTGACCGCGATCACCACGAGGCCGGCACCGTCGACCGCTTCGGCGATCGCGGTCACCGTCCGCACGCCGTAGCGCTCGGTCAGCTCGGCGCCCCGGCCGGCGTGCGGTTCGGCGACGACCAGCCGCTCCGGTGCGTGGCCTGCGGCCACCAGGCCGCCGAGCAGCGCTTCGCCGATGCGGCCCCCACCGATCAGGGCGATCGTCATGTTCTCCGTCATGTCCTTCTCCCTCACGCGTTCTCCGCCGGCGCGGCGACGGGCACCATCGCGAGTTGTCGCGAGGTGGCCACCACCCGCCCGGATTCGTCGACCAGGAGGTGATCCTCCTCGAACCACTGCTGCCCCACCACGGGCGACGAGGCGCGGAACCGCAGCCAGCCCGGTATCGGTTCGCGGCGCACCGTCGCGGTGAGGGTCAGGGTGGGCGCCCAGCCGATGGCGCCGGTGTTGGCCACCACGGGCAGTGAGATATCGGTGGCGAGCAGCGCGAACAGGGCCGACACCGGCTCCTCGCGCAGCCGGACCCAGCCGCGGGTCTGCGCCGCACCGGTCCGGCCGTGCAGCACGGGCAACGTCGACGGGTCGTAGCGCACCTCGGCGACCCGGCCCACCTTGAAGACCTTCGCCGCGGGGTGGTCGGGATCCCAGGCGAGCGCGTCGTCCGGCGGCGTGGCCGGCAGGTCGTCGAGCGGGGTCGGTTCGACGTACCGCTCGTCGCCGCTGTCCCGGCGGGCCAGGGTCACCGCGGCCTGCACGTACACCCGGTCACCCTGCACCGCCTGCACATTCACCACCGACGTGGTGCGTCCACGCTTGGCCACCTCGGTCCGCAGCGCGACGCTCCCCGGGTCCGGGGCGCCGAGGTACTCGGCCGCGATCACCACCGGCTGCACACCCTCATCACCACCGTCGGCGAGGTACGCCGCGCGACCGGCCGACGCGAGCACGGCCAACAGCGCCCCGCCGTGCACCTTGCGGCCCACCGACCAGGTGCGGTCGATGTCCGCGGTGAATCCGCCGGGCGCGGGCTCCACCGCGACGAGGTCGGCGAACAATGCCATTGTCAAGCTCCTTCGGCGATGCGACGCGGTCAGGCGACGGAGTCGGCGCGCAGGTGCTCGCGCGCGAACTCCAGCGCTTCCGTGAGCATTGCACGCCGCTCGTCAGGACTCTTCGCTGAGCCCGTCGCGATCTCCAGGATCACGTGTCCTTCGAAGCCGGTGGCCGCGAGCCGGCGGCACACCTGCGCGCAGGGCTGATTCCCCCGGCCGGGCACCAGGTGCTCATCGGTGGCGGCACCGAGCCCGTCGGCGAGATGCAGGTGACTGAGCCCGCCGCCCATCCGGTCGAGCAGATCCAGGGCGTCGACGCCGGCGGTCGCGGTGTGCGAGAGATCGAGCGTGTAGTGCGCGAAGCCCACATCGGTGGGGTCGATCGACGGCGCGAAAGCGGATACCGGCTTAGCGCGCCGCATCAGCCGTTCGGCGGTCTCACCGCGGCTGGCGAAGAAGGCGTCGAAGCGCAGCGGAAACATGTTCTCCACCGCGACCTCGATGTGGCTGTCGGATTCGAGCTCGTTCACCAGATCAGTGAAGTGCTCGGCGTACCGCCGCTGCCACCGGAACGGCGGGTGCACCACGACGGTGCGCGCCCCCAGGTCCTCGGCGGCGGTCACGGCGCGACCGAGCTTGGCCATGGGATCGCTCCCCCACACCCGCTGGCTGATCAGCAGACAGGGCGCGTGCACCGACAACACGGGCACGTCGTAGCGCATGGAGAGCCCGGCGACGTTGGCGATGTCCTGACTGGCGGACTCGTGCCAGACCATGAGTTCGACACCGTCGTACCCGGTCTCGGCCGCGTACCGGAATGCGGCCTCGAGCTTCTCGGGATACACCGAGGCGGTCGACAGGCCGACCTCGATGCCGCTCACAGCTTCGACGGTACCTGCGCTCAGTTCTGCGACGCGAGACTCATCAGCAGCGGGCCGAAGGTGATCACCAGGCCCACGAATAAGGCCAGCCCCAGGGTCAGGTAGTCGGTGGTCTTGCGCAGGTAGTGCGTGAAGGTGACGATCGCGATGATCACCACGAAGGCCAGCACCACGGTGAGCGCGATGGTCCAGGTACCGCCGCCCCAGTTCCACAGCTGGTAGAAGCCGTAGAACAGGGCAGCGCCGGCAACGACGCCGCCGAACACCTCGGCGATGAGCAGCAGCCAGCTGCGAGCGCCGCGCGGGGCCTGGTCCGCGTCGGCGGCCTCGTCGAACGCGACCTCGGTAGGGGTGTCCGTACTCGGCGCCTCGGTGTCGTGGGCGTCGCTGATCTGCTGCACGCTCATCGAGGCGGTGTCCGGGACCGGAACCACGGCGGGCTCGGGTGCGTCGGCGACCTGCGCCTCCTCGGCCAGGCGGGCCTGGCGCTCGCGCACCTGTGCGGTGTTGAAGTCGGCGGTCGCCATACCCGGGGCGGCACCGTCGCTCCACTGGGACCAGGCGTGGCTGACCTCGTCGCGTCCCTCGGTGGTGTGCACGGTCTCGACCACCTCGGCCTCGACGGCCTCGGTGACGGGCTCATCGACATGCGGCGCGTCCGCGGGCCCCTGCGAGATCGGGTACTCGTCGACGTTGCCGGGGTCGATCGCCTGGAACCGGCCGGTATCGGCGACGGCCTGGGCCAGCGACGCGGAACTCGCCGCCTCCTCCTCCGGCTGCTCGGTCCCGTCGGGCACGGCATCGAAGGTGTCGGTGGTGTCGGCGGGCGTGACCGGCGGCTCCGCGACCCGGTTGCGCGGGGCGGGCGGTGCGAACGGGGACTGGGGCGCGGACTCCTCAGGCGCCTGCGGCTGCGCCGCTGCCTCGGCCTGCGCCGCCTGGGTGGCGTCGGGCCGGGTGGCGGCCTCGGACTGGGCCGGCTGCGCGGCATCGGCCGAAGACTGCGCGGGCTGCTCGCCCTCGCCGTCGCGGACGACGGGGATCTCGCCCGTGAGTTCGGCGACGGTGATCGAGTTCTCCCCACCGCGATGCCGCCGCCGGCGACCGCCGGCAGGAGGCTGGGCACCGCCGTTGCGGGCGAGCAGCTCTGCGACCGAGATGCTCTGCTCGTCACTCATGTGAAGTCACCGTCCTCGACTCTCGTTCCGGTCCCGGTGGGACCTCCCGCGCGGGGCGGATGAGGTGGCACCCGCACCCACGTCCGTTTGGGTCTGTCGCAGATTCTACGTGTTAGTGCACGCGCACCTTCGGCGGCGCGCGCAGTGATCGACGATCGGGCCCGCCGGTGTCAGTGGGACTTCCCGCCGTTCTCGGGGGTGAATCCTGCCCGGGTGTCCAGATAGCGGAGGATCACACCCTCGCGCAGTGCCCACGGGCAGATGTCCAATTGCTCCACCTTCATCGAGCGCATGGCGGCCTCGGCGACCAACGCCCCGGCCACGATCTGACCTGCGCGGTCGGAGCTGAGCCCGTCGAGTTCCTTGCGGTCGGCCACCGTCATCCGGCTGATGAAGGCGATCAGCTGGCTCAGCCCCCGGGCGGTCAGGGTGCGCTTGACCCGGGGTCCCGCGGACGACGGTGCCGCGCCGGTCAGGCGGGCGAGCGTGCGCATCGTCTTCGACGTTCCCGCAACGAGGTCGGGCGTGCCGGCCGCCTCGAGCCGGGCGGCCGAGGGTGCGATCTCGGCATCGAGCCAGTCGCGGAGCATGGCGACGCGTCGGCGGCCGGGCGGGTCTTCGGTGAGCCACTCACGGGTGAGGCGGCCAGCGCCGAGCGGCAACGACAGGGCCACGTCCGGCTCCTCGTCGACCCCGTTGCTCATCTCCAGAGAGCCGCCGCCGATGTCGATGTTGAGCACGCGGCCCACGCTCCAGCCGTACCAGCGGCGCACGGCGAGGGCGGTCAGGCGCGACTCGTCCACGCCGGAGAGCACCTCGACATCGACGCCGGAGCTCCGCTTGACGTGCGCGAGCACCGAGTCGGTGTTGCTGGCGTCGCGGACCGCGGAGGTGGCGAAGGCCATCACCTCCTCGCAGCCGGAGCTCCGGGCGATGGTGGTGAACTCCTGCACCGCCGAAACCAACGCGTCCTCACCGGCCTGGCTCAGCCGACCGCTGGGTTCGATCTTCTCGGCCAACCGGAGCGTGGCCTTCGTCGAACTCATCGGGGTGGGGTGCGCGCCCCAATGGGCGTCCACCACCAGCAGGTGCACGGTATTCGAACCGATGTCGAGGACTCCCAGTCTCACAGTGCCAATCTAGACCGGACTACCGTGGAGTCCGTGACCGACCTTCCCATGCCGGGTGTGCGCACTCCAGTGCCGGAAGTCCCCCTCGACTTTCCGCGCGAATGGCTCGAGTTCACCGATCCGGAGAATTCCGAGCACCTCATCGTCGCCGATCTGACATGGCTGCTGTCGCACTGGACGTGCGTCTTCGGCACGCCCGCGTGCCACGGCATCGAACCGGGCCGCGAGAACGACGGCTGCTGCAGCCACGGCGCTTTCCTCTCCGATTCCGACGACCGCAAGCGTTTGAAGAAGGCGGTCGCCATGCTCACGGATGCCGATTGGCAGTTCCGGAAGAAGGGGCTCGGAAAGAAGGGGTACCTCGAAGAGGACGAGCTCGAAGACGAGCCGGCGCTGCGCACCCGCCGCGTCGACGGTGCCTGCATCTTCCTCAATCGACCGGGCTTCCCGGGCGGCGAGGGCTGTTCCCTGCACGCGATGGCGTTGCGCACCGGGGTCGAGCCGCTCACGGTGAAACCCGATGTGTGCTGGCAGCTTCCGGTGCGCCGCACACAGGAATGGGTGGAGCGGCCCGACGGTGAGCAGATCCTCAAGACCACGATCGGCGAGTACGACCGGCGCGGTTGGGGTGCCGGCGGACTCGACCTGCAGTGGTACTGCAGCGGTTCACCGGAGGCGCACATCGGCGCGCAGCAGGTGTGGCAGAGCTACGCACCGGAGCTCACCGAGCTCTTGGGCGAGGCGGCGTACGCGGCGCTGGCCCGCGAGTGCGAGGCCCGTCAGGACCGCCTCGTCGCCGTGCATCCGGCCACCGTCGCCGCCACCGAGCGGCAGAGCTACGACATGAAGTACGTCGAGCTCTGACTCCCTCCCCGACTTAACAGCGTTAGCCCAGACGGCTTCCTGGGGAAACGCCTGCTGCTAACGCTGTTAAGTCAGGGCTGGGTTCGTCGGGGGCTGGGTTCGTCGGGGGCTAGGGCTCGAGCTTGTAGCCCAGTCCGCGAACGGTGACCAGGTGCTTCGGGTTGGCCGGATCGGCCTCGATCTTGCTGCGCAGGCGTTTGACGTGCACATCGAGGGTCTTCGTATCGCCCACGTAGTCGGCACCCCAGACGCGGTCGATGAGCTGTCCGCGGGTGAGTACCCGGCCGCTGTTGCGCAGCAGGTACTCGAGCAGGTCGAACTCCTTGAGCGGCAAGGTGACGGCCTCGCCGGCCACGGTGACCACGTGCCGCTCGACGTCCATCCGCACCGGGCCGCCCTCGAGCACCCCGTCGTCGAGGCCCTCGCCGCCGGCGGTATCCGCACCGCGCCGCAGCACCGCCCGGATCCGGGCGATCAGCTCCCGGGCGGAGTAGGGCTTGGTGACGTAGTCGTCCGCTCCCAGCTCCAGGCCGACGACCTTGTCGATCTCGCTGTCGCGGGCAGTCACCATGATGACCGGCACCGACGAGCGGGCGCGCAACTGCTTGCAGACGTCGGTGCCGCTCATGCCCGGGAGCATGAGATCGAGCAGCACGATATCGGCACCGGCGGAGTCGAAATGCCGGAGAGCTTCGGCGCCGTCCGTGACCACGGTGGTCTCGAACCCCTCCTTGCGGAGCAGGAACGCCAGAGGGTCGGCCAGCGACTCCTCGTCTTCGACAATCAGTACGTGTGTCACCGCAGTACTTCCTCGCTGTGGTCTTCCTGTTCCGTGCCCGCCGTGCCTGCCTCCGTCAACGCCGGCAACACCAGCGTGAACGTCGAACCCATGCCCGGTTTGCTCCAGAGCTTAATGGTGCCGCCGTGGTTGGCGGCGACGTGTTTGACGATGGCGAGTCCGAGTCCGGTACCGCCCGTCATCCGGGAGCGCGCCTTGTCGACGCGGAAGAAGCGCTCGAAGACGCGCTCCTGGTCTTCGGGTGCGATGCCGATCCCGCGGTCGGTCACCGCGATCTCGACCGAGGCGACGCCGTCGATCACGCGGCTGCGCCGGCTGATCGAGACCTGCGTCCCCTGCGGGGAATACGCGATCGCATTGGAGATGAGGTTGGCCAGCGCGGTCAACAGCAGCGTGTCGTCGCCGCGGATCTCCAACCCGGAGGGCTCGTCCACGATCAGCGCGATGTTGTTGGCCTCCGCCGCCACTTGGGCGCGGGCCACCGCTTCACCGACTACGTCATCGACCTCGACGGTGCCGAGGTCGGGCAGCTTCTCCGCGCCCTGCAGGCGGGAGAGCGCGATCAGTTCGTTGACCATGTTGCCCATCCGGGTGGACTCGGACAGCACACGGGAACCGAAGTGCCGCACCGCCTCCGGATCGTCATCGGATTCCAGCAGCGCCTCGGCGAGGAGCCCGATGGCTCCGACGGGGGTCTTGAGTTCGTGGGAGACGTTGGCCACGAAATCGCGGCGGGTGGCCTCCATCCGCTTGTTCTCGGTGTCGTCGTCGGCGTAGACCACCGCGTAGCGTTCGTCGGGATCGCTCCCGGCGATCAGCTCGACGCGGCAGCGCACCGCGATCCCCGCGCGGTCGGCGCGCCGGGTCACCGTCAGTTCCACGGTCCCGGGCGTCCCGGTCTCGAGCACGCGACACACCGTCGCCCAGACGCGGTCATCGAGAAGCTGATCGCGCACGAGGGAGAATTCGGCGGCCCGGTGGTTGAACAGGATCACATCGCGGAAGCGGTCGACCACCACGAGACCGGTGGGCGACTCCTGAATCACCTCACGTTGCAACTGCGCCACTGTCATCCGCGACGGGGCGGCCACGGGCGGGGCGGTCACGCGCTCGCGCACACGATGCGCCAGCCACCCGATCAGCGCGCCCGCGAGGGCGAACACCGCGCAGAGGGCCACAGTCACGCGCATAGTGTACCCAGGCCCGCCGCCTTTGCATTTCGCGAGAACAGCAGGTGAACCGGGGGTTACCGCTCGGCAGCCACCTCGACAACGCTCGCGTACTCCGGGTGCTTCTCGACGTAGTTCGCGACATAAGGGCACACCGCACGGGCGCGTTTGCCCGACTCGCGGACGTCGTCGAGCGCGGCCTTCGTCAGCCGCGCGGCGTATCCGTTGCCGCCGTACGCCTCGTCGACCACGGTGTGGGTCAGCAGTCGCACATCCACCTCATCGAGGTAGTCGAGGTAGCCCGCCAGCTCGCCGTCGACGGTGAGCACGTAGCGCTCCTCCTGGGGGGAGTGGGTCACAGTCACGTCAGCCATGTATCAACGCTATCGCTTCCCCGGCCCGCGTGGCTGTGTAAAAACTGAGGGGCGGTACCGAAATCCGGTACCGCCCCGCAGTGGTTCGAGGGAGCTACTTACCGCCCTGATTCGCGACCGCGGCGGCGCCCGCAGCGGCGGCCTCGGGATCGAGGTAGGTGCCGCCCGGGTTGGCGACGGTGCCGTCGGCGTTGAACTCGTAGGCGAGCGGGATGCCGGTAGGGATGTTCAGGCCGGCGATGTCGGCGTCCGAGATGCCGTCGAGGTGCTTGACCAGTGCGCGCAACGAGTTGCCGTGGGCTGCAACGAGCACCGTCTTCCCTTCGGCGACCTGCGGTTCGATCACGGCCTGGTAGTACGGGATGAAGCGTTTGACCACGTCCAGCAGGCACTCGGTGAGCGGCACCTGCGGCAGCGCGGCATAGCGGACGTCGTCGGTCTGGCTGTACTCGTTGTTCGGGTCGATCGCGGGCGGCGGAGTGTCGTAGCTGCGGCGCCACAGCATGAACTGCTCATCGCCGAACTGCTCCTTGGTCTGCGCCTTGTTCAGGCCCTGGAGCTTGCCGTAGTGGCGCTCGTTGAGGCGCCAGTCCCGGACCACGGGGATCCAGTGCCGGTCGGCGGCGTCGAGCGCGAGATTGGCGGTGGTGATCGCGCGGCGCAGCAGCGAGGTGTAGACGATATCGGGCAGCAGCCCCTTCGCCTTGAGCAGCTCGCCGCCGCGGGCCGCCTCACCGCGGCCCTTCTCCGTCAGCGCCACATCGACCCAGCCGGTGAACTGGTTGGACGCGTTCCACTCGCTCTCGCCGTGACGGAGCAGGATCAAGGTGCCGTAGGTCATGCCGATCAGCTTAATGGGGACGGTCCGCGCTGGTCGGGCGGGCGGGAATCGACCAGTGCGGCGAGCCAGCACGCCACGGGTCGGCGGAGATCGGCGACGCCCTCCACCGGCGTGCGATCGACCAGTGAACGGGCTCCGTACAGCCGGTCGAACAGCAACCCCTCCAGCAGGCTGATGAGATCGTGGGCCGCGTCCTCGGGCCGGTACGCGCCCAATTCGGTGAACAGCCCGGTGGCGAGCGGTACCGAGAACAGGCACGTCGCGAGCAGATCGGCCAGCCCCTCCGCTGCCGCATCGGGCGCGAGCGCATACCGGGCGAGCGCGTCCCGCCGCCGGTCGCCGAGCAACAGATCGAGCTGCGCGGCCACCACATCCGCGGCGGTTTCCCGGTCGACGGCGCGCGGTGCCGCCCGGTCGAACGCGTCGCGCGAACGCGTGGCGAGCCGTCCGATCGCCGCCCTGAGCAGGTCGGACCGGGTGCGGTAGTAGTACGACGTCGACCCCTTGGGCAGATCGAGCCGCCGGTCGACGGCGCCGTGCGTCACCGCGCGATTGCCGCCGTCGGCCGCCAGATCGAGCACCGCCTCGCAGATCGCCGTTCGCCGCTCGTCCACCCGCCCGCCTTTCGCCGCATCGATCCGTCCTCTATAACTATAGAGACTCTATGTTCATAGAGGATTGGAGTGGGTATGACAGACATCGAGATCCAAGCCGTCGACGACACCGCGCGGTGGGTGGCGCATCAGCGGGCACAGGAATCCGCGCGACCCGACGCCCTGTTCAACGATCACCTGGCCGAGCGGCTGGCGGGTGCGCGTGGGCGGGAGATCGCCGCGATGGCGGCCGCCGCCCCCGCCGCGGCCGACGGCGACGGCTGGTACCTGACCACCCGGACGGTGCTGCTGGATCGCGTCGTCACGGCCTCCGTGGCGGACGGATTCGACACCGTGATCAACCTCGGCGCAGGCCTCGACGCCCGTCCCTATCGGCTCGAACTCCCGGCCGACCTGACGTGGGTCGAAGTCGACCTGCCGGAGCTGATCGGCGAGAAGGAAGCACTCCTCGCGCACGAGAGGCCGCGATGCCGGTTGCGGAGAGTTCCACTCGACCTGGGTCGCGACGAGCTGACGACGACGCTCCACGACGCCTCCCGCGGCCGGACCCTGGTTCTTGCCGAGGGCCTGATCATGTACCTCTCCCCCGGTGAGGTGGACGCGCTGTCGGCGGACCTGGTGAACGCGGGGATCACCCGCTGGAGCTTCGATCTGAGTACCGCGGGCGTGGGAACGCTGGTGGCCGAACGCAATCGCACCCTGCTCGCCTCCGCCCCCTGGCGCTTCCTCCCGGCGGACGGGGTCGCGTACTTCGAGAAGCGCGGATGGGCGGTCGAACGGATCGAACCGATCTTCCCCGCGGCCGTGGCACTCGGCCGGCTCGATACACCGGAGGCCAGACGGGCGGCGGCGGGTCCGCAACCCGACCCGCGCGCCCCCGGCGACATCCCCTACAGCGCCGTCGTCACCGTCACCCCCGACCGCTGATCAGCCGGGGCGGCCGCTGCACGAACGCCTGGCAGGTGACCCGACCGATACTGTGGTGAGATGCGCGAGGGACGAGCCGACGGGCCGAGGCGACGGCCGCCGCTCGGATGGGCGGATGACGCGGGTATCCGCGTTCGCGATGTGCTCTGGGCCGTCGTCGTGATCGCTCTCGGCACCCTGATGGCGCGCAATCCGTCGGCGGCTGCCTGGGAGCAGTCGGCGTATTGGGTGGCCGTGGTGGCCCTCGGCGCCGCGGTCCTGATCCGAGCCACGCGCACCGGTGCGGCGACTGCCCTGGCGATCGGCGCCGGCGTCGCGTTCGCCTCGATCCGGTACTTCGGCATCGGCACGGTGGTGATCGGCTACGTCTTGATCTTCTCCATGCTGGGCGCGTCCCGAGACCGTCTGTGGCGCACCGTCGGAGCGGTCGGCATCGTCGCCGGAGGACTCACCGGCGCGGCATGGGCGATCCGGGCGTCCTGGCCCGAATTCTCCCGCGCCCGCACCGACCTGTGGAGTGTGATCGGCTTCTGCGCGCTCGCCGCCGCGATGGTGTGCCTCGTGGGCTACGTCATCGGACTGGTCCGGCGGCAACGGGCCGCCGCCGCCGCCTTCCGAGTGGCACGCGCGGAACAGCATTGGGCCGACCGACTCCTCGAACAGGAGCGAGAGCGCAGCCGGCTGGCACGCGAGATGCACGATGTGGTCGCGCACTCGCTCGCCGTGATCGTCATGCAGTCCCAGGGCGCTCGGTACATCCAGGACAGCGATCCGGCGCGGGCGAGCGCCGCCCTGGAGACGATCGGAGACGTTGCCCGTGACGCCCTTGCGGATGTGCGAACCCTTCTGGGACAGTTGCGAACCGGAACCAGCGCAACCCGATCTCGCGACGATGCGGTGCGCGATCTCGACGAGCTCGTCGCGCGGCTCACTGGCTCGGGACTCGTGATCCGGTTCGACGGTGCGCTCGCCCCACCGCTCCCGGATTGGGTGCACGACACCGATGCCAGCCTGGTCTTGCCCGAGCTGCTCATCAATGCCGCCAAGCACGGCGATGCCGCCGAACCGATCACGCTCACCCACCGATACGGGGCCGGACGGACGACGGTCACCGTGCACAACGCGATCGGTCCCGGTTCGACCGAGTTCCCACGCGGCGGGAACGGTCTCGTCGGCCTCCACGAACTCCTGGCCGAGCTCCACGGCAGCATCGAGGCGCATGCCGAATCCGGCTGGTGGACGGCCACTGTGGTCATCCCCGACCCGGTGCCCACCGAGCTCGACGGGAGGGCGTCATGATTCGCGTGGGGGTGGTCGATGATCAGGCGATGTTCCGCAGCGGGCTGTCGATGCTCATCGACAGTCAGGCCGATATGGAGAACATCGGCGAGGCCGCAGACGGCGTCGAAGCATGCGCACTCGTCCGGGACAAGCGCCCGCAGGTGCTCCTGATGGACGTGCGGATGCCGAACATCGATGGGATCGAGGCGACGGCCCAGATCATGACCGAGCCCGACCCGCCCGCCATCATCATGCTCACCACGTTCGATCACGACGAGGCGGTGGCGCGTGCCATGGAGGCCGGTGCGGCGGGCTTTCTCCTCAAGGAGTCGCAACCGCAGTTCGTCCTCGCCGCCATCCGCGATGTCGCGGCGGGAAACATGGTGGTCGCCGCCTCCGCGGCTCGGCACTTGTTCGCTCATCCCCGCCCGTCGACCGCACCGCATCGACCTGTCGAATTCGGCCGCCTGACCGAGCGGGAACAGCAGATCTTCGTGCGCGCCGCAGAGGGTCTGTCGAATGCGGAGATCGCCGAGAAGGAGTTCCTCGCGGAGACCACCGTGAAGACCCACGTCTCCCGCGTGCTCACCAAGCTCGGCCTCCGCGACCGCGTTCAACTGGTGGTCTACGCACACCGTCACGGTCTGGTCTGATCGGCCGCAACTCGGGGAATCCACCCACGGACCGAGTGCACAATGTCCTCCTGCCGGAGTACGACGGTGGTCCGTGCGGCGGATGTGACGGGCCTGCTCCCGCCCGACGATGGAGACATGCATACCGACCACGCCTCCGCCACGCTCGCACCGCCCCGGCGCACCGTTCCCGTCGTCGCCTTCACGGGCGTCACCAAGTCGTACGGGACGGGCGACGCAACGGTCATCGCGCTCGACTCGGTGAACCTCGCGATCACCGCCGGCGGTTTCACCGCGGTGATGGGACCATCGGGTTCGGGCAAGTCCACACTGCTCAACCTCGCCGCAGGCCTGGACCGGCCCACTCAGGGTGAGGTTCACCTGGCGGGCTCCCCGATCACGGCGATGCCCGACGATCAGTTGGCCGATCTGCGCAGCACCAGGGCCGGGTTCATCTTCCAGGCCTTCAACCTCGTCCAGTCGATGACGGCGCGACAGAACATCGAGTTGCCCTTCCGCCTGCGCGGCGCGAAAGTCACCGCGGAGGACGCCGGCTGGATCGATTATCTGGCCGAAACCCTGGGCATCACCGGTCTCCTGCACCGACGCCCGAGCGCGATGTCGGGCGGGCAGCAGCAGCGCGTCGCGATCGCACGAGCGCTGGCGGCCCGTCCGCAGGTGATCTTCGCCGACGAACCCACCGGGTCGCTCGATTCCCGCACCAGCCGCGAGGTCCTCGGCATCCTCAAGTCGGCCTGCGCCGAGTACCGGCAGACCGTCGTGATGGTCACCCACGATCCGGTCGCCGCCTCGTACGCCGATCGCGTCCTGGTCATCGCGGACGGCCGCGTGGCAGGCGACTACGCGTCGATGCCGGCCGCGCGGATCGCAGAGATGATGGTCGGTCTCGAAGGTGGTACACGGTGACCGCTTTTCGGTTGACCGAACGCCGCGACCTCCGCGCGATCGGCCTGGTGGCCGGGCTGAGTTCGGGTTACGGTGTCGCCCTGGTGATCGCGGCGGGCGCACTCACCGCCGCCGGTGGGGCGGCCGGGACCACCGTCGCCCTGATGCTGGCGGCTCTGCTCATCGGCATGGCGCTCTACGTCAGCGCCATCGTGATCTCCACCGGGGTGTCGTCGGTGATCGTCGGCATCCGGCCGCACGTCGCGCTGCTCCGATTGCTCGGGGCGCGTTCAGGCGTGCTCCGTCGCCGTCTCGTCGCCGAGGTCGTCGGCGTCGCAGCCGCCGCCTCCGTGGTGGGCGCGGTGGTGGCGGGGTGTCTCGGGGTCGGGCTGCGCGCTCATTTCGCGAGCCGCGGCGCTATCCCGCTCGCCGATTCCGGGGCGACCGATCGCTTCATCCCGCTCGTGATCGCCGCGACCGTCGCCGTCGCAGCGATGGCGACCTTCACCGCGAGCCGTTCGGTGCTCGCGGTCAGCCCCGGGTCTGCTCTCGCCGATTCCGACGATCATTGCGACCCTGCCCCGTCGGTCAGTGCCGTACGGCTCGTGATCGCCACGATCCTGCTCGGACTCGGGTCGATCGCCCTGCTATCCCCCGCGTTCGGCTCCCTCCGCGGAACGGACTCCGGTGTTCTGGTGGCCGCGTTGGGCGCGGTGCTGCTCTCACTCGGCGTCCTGGTCGCGGCGCCCGTCCTCCTGCCGGCGGTGGTCTCGGCGATCGGTGCGCTCTTCGGGCGCTCGGCCGCGGCGTCGGTCGCACGCAGTAACGCGTACGCCTACCGCAACCGCACCACCCGCTCGACCATCGGCATCCTCACCGGGGTCACCGTGGTGATCACCCTGGCCACCGGTGCCACCGCGGTCAAGTCGGCCCTCGCCGGCCAGGTCTCCGCGGCCGAGTTTCCCGATGCCGCCCGGTTCATCGACATGACCACCGTTGTCCTGGTGGGGATCACCGTCATCAGCGCGATCATCAGCGCGATCGGTTACGTCAGTGTGATGTCCGCCGGCGTCGAACAACGCCGGCGGGAGATCGGCATGCTCCGGGTATTGGGACTGCGCCGCACGGACGTGTACCGCACCACGGTCTTCGAGTCCTTGGCCATCGCCGGTGCAGCGGTCGCCACGGGCATCGCGCTCGGCATCGTCATCGGATCCGCCGGATCGCGCGCACTGATCCCGTTCGCCGACGACATCGTGTTCATTCCCTGGAAGGCCCTGGCCATCACGGTGCTGGCTGCTGCCGGTGTCGTCGTGGCCAGTGCCGTGACTCCCGCACGCCGCGCCGCCGCGGTGTCCCCGATAGAAACGATCCGCCCATGACCGCATCCGCACCCACGGACACATCCACCGGCTCCGGCGTCGCGAGCCCCGGACGACTGATCGGGGTCGACGCGGCACGCGGGCTCGCCGTGCTGGGCATGTGCCTCGTCCATGTCAATCCGACGGACGGGCCCACCTGGCTCGTCACACTCGCACAGGGCCGTTCGTCCGCACTTTTCGCCGTACTCGCCGGAGTGTCTCTTGCGCTCCTGTCCGGCGGATCGCAACCGCCCGCAGATCTCACGGCGACGCGGTGGCGGATCGCCGTGCGCGCGCTGATCCTCCTGCTGCTGGGCCTGGCCCTCACCCTGCTGGGCACCTCGGTGATGGTGATCCTCTGCTACTACGCGGTGTACTTCCTGCTCTGCCTCCCACTGCTCCGGCTGGGGACGGTTCCGCTGGCCTGGCTGTCGGTGATCACGGCCGTCGCCGGGCCCGTGGTGTCCTTCCTGATCCGCTCGCAGATGGAGATCAACGAATTCGGCGGCGCACCGACATTCGATACGGTGACCGACCTCAGGGGAACCCTCACGCTGGTGTTCCTGACGGGTGCGTATCCCGTGGTGACGTGGATTCCGTTCGTGCTCGCCGGCCTCGCCCTGGGCAGGGCGGGTGTGGCGACGATCCGGCCGGCCCGGATCATCGCGGCCGGCGCCGCGGCGGCCGTCATCGGCTTCGGCGGGTCGTGGTTCGCACAATCGGTTCTCGGTGGACGTGATCGCCTGCTGGAAATGCTCCGCCCGATGCTCGCGGACTCGGGCATCTCGGCGGACAGCATTCTGGACACACCGTCCATGGGAACAACTTCCACCACGTCGTGGTGGAACCTGACGCTAGCGAACCCGCATTCGGGAACACCGTTCGAAATCGTCGGCTCGATCGGCATCGCACTCGTCGTGATCGGCGGTCTGACCGTGATCTGTCAACGGCGGTCGGCGCGCCGGGTACTGCGCCCCCTCATCGCCACGGGAGCCATGGCGCTCACGGCGTACTGCCTCCAGATCGTGCTGCTGGCGGTGTTCCCCCCGGTCCGGGCGGAGGGCGAGCGGATCGTCACGTTCGGGGCCGTATCGGGGTGGTTCTACTACGCCGCGCTCGTGATCGTGATCAGTGGATTCGCGACCGCGTGGATGGCGTACTTCCGTCGCGGCCCGCTCGAATCACTACTCCACCGCGCGACCGCTCTCGTCGGCACCCGACCGGGTGCGAGCACGCGGGGCGCGGAGCAGCGCTGACGCCTACTGCGCGTCGCGCCAGCGGAGGAGGGCCTCGATCACGGTGTAATCGAACTCGGGAGCGGCGAGCTCGGCGGTGAACTCCGTGGCGCCCTCGGCGACGAGCACGTCGGCGAAGGCGATCGCCTCTTCGACGCTGGAGCCGCGCGGAATCGCCACGTTGTGCGCGATCTGCTTCGGATCGCGGCCGATCTTCGCGCAGGCGTCGGCGAGTACGGCCGACTTGTGCCGGTAGGTCTCCAGGTCCACGAAGTAGTGCCACACCGAGGCGTACTGGGCCACGAGCGGCAGCGTCTTCTTCTCGCCACCACCGCCGATCAGGATCGGGATGTCACGGGTGGGCTTGGGGTTGAGCTTGGCCCAGCGTTCGGTGATCCGCGGGAGCGCGGTGGCCAAGTCGTCGAGTCGTGAACCGGCGGTGCCGAACTCGTAGCCGTACTCGTCGTAGTCGCGCTGGAACCAGCCCGAGCCGATGCCCAGGATCAGGCGCCCGTTCGAGATGTGGTCGACGGTGCGCGCCATATCGGCGAGCAGATCGGGGTTGCGATAGCTGTTGCAGGTGACCAGTGCGCCGATCTCCACCCGGGAGGTCTGCTCGGCCCATGCGGCGAGCATGGTCCAGCATTCGAGATGGGTGCCGTCGGGATCGCCGGACAGCGGGAAGAAGTGATCCCAGTTGTACACGACGTCCACGCCGAGTTCCTCGAGCTTGGCGACGGCGTCGCGGAGCTGCTGGTACTCGGTGAAGTGTTGGGGCTGAAGCTGAACTCCGATGCGCATGGCTTCGACGCTACTCAGTCGCCCGCGGCTTCGCCCGGCGAACCGGGGAGCACGGCGGCCGCGAGCACACCGGCGACGACCACCGCGACCCCTACCGCCAGCACGATGCCCGTCCACCCGGCGGCGCTGAAGGCGATACCGGCGGCGGCGCCGAGCACCGACGATCCGGCGTAGTAGCAGAACAGGTAGCCCGACGAGGCCTCGGCGCGGTGTTCGGTGGCGAGCGCGCCGACCCATCCGCTGGCCACACTGTGCGCGGCGAAGAAGCCCGCCGTGAGCACGACGGTGCCGATCAATACCGTCGGAATCGTGTCGGGGAGCGTGATCAACAAGCCCGCCCCCATGGCGGTGATCGACGCGAGCAGCACGCGCCGGCGGCCGACGCGGTCCGCGAGCCGTCCCGCCGCCCCGGACGACCACGTGCCGGCGAGGTAGATCAGGAAGACCAGGCCCACCACTCCTGCCGAGAAGCCGAACGGCGCGTCCAGCAACCGGAAGCCGAGAAAGTTGTAGACGCTGACGAAGCCGCCCATCAGCAGGAAGGCGAGGATGAACAGGACCGCGAGGGCGGGGCGGCGAACGTGTCCGGCCATGCCGCGTACCGTCGTCGACACGGAAACCGGCTTGGGGGAATGGAATCGCGATGCCGGGAGCGTCCGGATCATCACGGCGGTGAGCACGGCGGCGAGCACCGCGAACACCTCCATGGCGCCGCGCCAGGGCAGCACATCGAGCCCCACGGCGGTCACCACACGACCGAGCAGTCCACCGATGGTGGTACCCGCGACGTACCGCCCCATCGCTCCGCCGAGGTCGCGGCCGGCGACCTCCTCGGCGAGGTAGGCCATGGCGACGGCGGGCACTCCGGCCAGGGCGATTCCTTGCAGCGCTCGCAGCGCCAGCAGCACCGGCAGTGTGGGCGAGAGCGGGATCAGCAGCCCCAGCACCACGGCCAGTATCGCGGACGCGGTCATCACGTGGGTGCGCCCGAATCGCTCGGATAGCGCGCTGACGGGGATGATCGTGAGCGCGAGCAGGCCGGTGGTCACCGAGACGGCGAGCGCCGACGTGGCGGGCGCGGCGCCGAACACGCGGGTGAGCTCGGGCAGCACCGCCTGAGTCGAGTACATCGACCCGAAGGTGGTGAGCCCGGCCACGAACAACGCCAGGGTGATGCGGCGGTACGCGGGCGTTCCCGCGCGGAGCGGGGCGACGGTGGCGGAGGCAGCGGTGGCGGTCACGCTGACGAGAGTGCGCCGCGACTCGCGATGTGTGAAATGCATGTATTTGCCGAATCTGATAGACAAGTTGCATGACCGCTGGCGACAAGGCCGCAGCAAGCAGCGCAGACGATCTGGTGAGGTTCATCACGCTCGCCGAAACCGCGCATATGACCGATGCCGCTGCCCTACTGCACATCTCCCAGCCCACCCTCTCGCGGTCCCTCGCCCGGATGGAGACCGATCTCGGGACCCCGCTGTTCGACCGTCGCCACGGGCGGCTCGTGCTCAACGCGAGCGGCGAGATCTACCTCGACCACGCCCGCCGCGCCCACGCCGAACTGGAAGCAGCGCGGGCGCAGATCGCCGATCTCAAGAATCCGTCGCAGGGCACCATCCGCCTGGCCTTCCTTCACTCCTTCGGCGTCGCGATGGTCCCGCAATTGGTCTCCGCATTCCGCGCCTGCGAGCCCCGCGTCACCTTCGAGCTCTCGCAGTTCGCCGCCGGCACGATCACCGATCTGGTGCTCGCCGACGAGGCCGATCTGGCGATCGTCTCGCCCCGTCCCACCACGAGCGCGGTGGCCTGGCAGTTGCTCACCGTGCAGCGCCTGGCCCTCGCCGTACCGTCGGGACATCCGCTGGCGAACCGTAGCTCGGTGCACCTCTCGGAGGCTTCGGACGCCGATTTCATCACCATGCACCCCGAGTACGGGCTCCGGAGAATTCTTGAGGAGCGCTGTGCGGCAGCGGGTTTCCGCCCTCGGATCGCCTTCGAGTCATCGGAGTCATTCACCGTGGCGGGCCTCGTGGCCGCGGGCCTGGGCGTCGCGCTCCTCCCGATGGATCGCAACCCGCTGCTTCCCTCCGGGCTGACGCTCGTGCCGATGGCGGGTCCGGCGCCCACCCGCGAAGTCGGGATCATCTGGCGGCCGGATGTCGCACTCCCCCGGGCGGTGCGCTCGTTCCGCGATCACGCGATCGAGCAATCGGACCGGCCCGGCGAAGCGCTCACATCCTGACGGCGACAGCGAAAATCCGCCGGAACGGCAGTACCGTGCCGAACTCCTGCGGTGGATACGCCGCGGCGAGGGCGGCCTTGTAGCGCCGCACGAAATCATCCTTCGTGGCGCCGTCGAGTCGCGCCAGCACGGGGCGGGCGCCGGTTCCCGAGATCCACTCGAAGACCGCGTCCGGTCCCTGCAGCACGTGCAGATAGGTGGTCTCCCAGGCGTCCACGGTCCAGCCGGGACGCTGCAACACCGCGAGGTATTCCGCCGGATCACGGACATCCACGTGGCGGTAACCGGTGACGCCGAACTCCGCTGCGACCTGTGCGAGCAGCGCGTGCGACGGTGCGTTCTGGTTGCCCGGCACCTGGAACGCGAAGGCGCGTGCGGCACGGTCGGCGATGGCGGCCAGCGCGTCGATGTGCCCGTCGACCCACTGGAACATCGCGTTGGAGACGATCACATCGGGCCGCTCACCGGCCGGGCGCCAGGCGGCGGCATCGGCGACCTCGAAAGTGGCCTCCGGATCGTCGATATCGGCGCGCGCCCGGTCGATCATCTCGACGCTGGAATCCACGCCGTGAATCCGCGCCTGCGGCCACCGTGCCCGCAGGGGCGGCACGTCGTTGCCGGCACCGCAGCCCAGGTCGACGATGGTGCGCGCCGTCCCCGGGATACGGGCGATCAGGTCGAGGAAGGGACGGGTCCGCTCGTCGCCGAACCGAAGGTACTGCGATGGGTCCCAACGATGATCGGTCATAGAATCATCCAATCATTTGGTTGTAGGGTGCACAGCGTGAGCACCACGATCGACGACCCGCACGTCCTGAGCATCGACCACGTGGACCTGGTCCGCAACGGTCGCAAGCTCCTCGACGACGTCTCCCTCCACGTGCGCCGGGGAGAGCACTGGGTCCTGCTCGGCGCGAACGGTGCTGGCAAATCGACATTGCTCGGGCTCTGCGGCGCCGTCACTCACCCCACCCGCGGCACCGTCGACGTGCTCGGTAAACGTCTGGGCCGCGTGGACATGCGCGAACTGCGCACCCATATCGGGCACGTGAACCCCCGGCACCGGCTGGACGCACCGCTGCGCGTACGGGACGTGGTGATCACCGGCCTGACCAACACCCCCGAGTTCCCACCGCGATGGGCTCCCACAGCGGCGCAGCGCGAGCGGGCCGAAGCTCTGATCGACTCGCTCGGTATGACCCGGCACGCGGATTCGGTGTGGCCCACCTTGTCTCAGGGCGAGCGCGGACGGGCTCTGATCGCCCGCGCGCTGATGGGCGAGCCCGATCTGCTGCTTCTCGACGAGCCGGCTACCGGGCTCGATCTCGCCGCCCGCGAGCGCCTCCTGACCTCGGTCGACGGCACCCGGCGCGCACACCCCGATCTGGCCTCGATCCTGGTGACTCACCACCTCGAGGAGATCCCGACCACCACCACGCACGCGGTCCTCATCCGCGACGGTGCCATCACCGCCACCGGACCGGTGGCGGAGGTGCTCACCACCGAACGGATCAGCGCCGCTTTCGACCACCCGATCACCATCGATCGGCAGCACGGCCGGTGGACCGCCGTCTCGCGCTGACGACACCCGAGCGCGGGCGTCGCTGCAACTGTGCCGCGTCCTGGTCGCCGCATCCACCGGCTACGGTGCCGCACTCGGTCCCCTCTACGACAGCCTCGGGGTCACCGTGCACGAGAACGGCATCCGGGACTTCGATCTCGCCAACCGCGAGGCCCTGCGGGCCGCTGGCCTGCCCGCCGAGCTCGTCTCCGCCGCGTCATCGACCGACCACGACGCGGTTCTGCGCGACAACACCGCCGAGGCCCTGGCGATCGTAGGACCGGATGTCGGTACCCCCGTGATCGAAATGGGCGGTGCGGCGGTCTTCGGACCGATCCTCTCCCGCGTGCCCGCACCGGCGGACGCGGTGCGGATCTTCGATGCCGTCGCAACGCTCGTCACCGCACCGCACTTCGTGGAACTCAAGCGCAACCGCACGGAGGAGCCCGTCTTCCGCACGCCGTGAGCGGGAATTTTCCCGGACTTCGCGACACCGCCGGCGGTTCGCGGTTGACTTGCGATCACACCCCACGCGCCCAGGAGTCTGACATGCCCTTCCTCGCCCCCGCCGCCCCCACCGAACGCGATGGCCTGCGCGGCTTCATCGCCCAGCAGCTCGACGGCCTGCGGCACACGTCGTACGGCCTCACCGAGGAGCAGATCCGCCTCTCCCCCGCCCGCAGCGCGCTGACGATCGGTGGTCTACTCAAGCACGTCACGGTGTCGGTGGGCGGCTGGGTGGAGAAGATCGAGGCCGCGCCCGGCGAGCCGCCGCTCGATGTCGAAGCGCAACAGGCCGCGTACGGCAGCGATTTCGTGGTGAACGACGGCGACACCCTCGAATCGATCCTCGCCGCCTACGATGCGGTCGCGGGCCGCGCCCTGGCCGCCGCGGAGTCGGCTGACCTCGACGGTTTCGTGCCGACGCCGAAGGCGCCCTGGTTCCCGCCGGATCTCGACGGCTGGACCGTGCGGTGGGTATTGCTGCACATCATCGAGGAGGTGGGCCGGCACGCCGGTCACGCCGACATCATCCGCGAGCAGATCGACGGGGCCACGATGTACGAGCTGGTGGCCGGCGCCGAGGGAATGGGCGACCTGGGGTTCGTCCAGCCTTGGACTCCCCCGTCGGAGTGATCGCGCGCGAACGCTGTTGACTTCGAGCGCGCTCGAAGGCCTAGCGTTGCTTCCGTGGTTGCGAATACCGAGGAACTCACGGCCCTGCTCGGCTCCCGCGAGCCGCTGCCCGATCTGGGTGCGCTGCTCGCGGGACCGGTGAACGACGGTCCGCTCACCGTTGCCGAGATGGCCGAACTGACCGGCGTCACCGGGCATACGCTGCGCTATTACGAGCGGATCGGTCTGGTCACCGTCGATCGCGACGGTGCCGGGCACCGCCGGTACGGTCCGCGGGCCATCGGGCGGGTCATCTTCATCACGCGGCTTCGCCTGTCCGGCATGCCGATCGCCGATATCACCGAGTACATCCGCCTCGTGGAGGCGGGCGACGAGACGGTGCCCGCTCGACTCGCCCTGCTCAACGCCCACCGCGCCCGCACTGCGGCGCAGATCGAGGACCTCAAGTACTCGCTCGCGGTGATCGACTACAAGATCGCGACCTACGGCGGCGCCCTCGGCGACTGCGCCACGACACCCGACTCCCAGGAGGAATGACATGCTCCCCACTCGCACCATCGGCGATCTCACGGTTTCCGCGCTCGGCCTCGGCTGCATGGGCATGAGCCACGCCTACGGCACTCCGGATACCACCGAATCACTGGCCACTCTCCATGCCGCGGTCGACGCCGGCGTCACCTTCTTCGACACCGCCGACATGTACGGCCCGTACACGAATGAGGAGTTCCTCGCCCCGTTCGTGCAGGCGCACCGCGACGAAATCGTGCTCGCCACCAAGTTCGGCTTCGTCATGGACGAGAATGCACGGCCCATCGGCCTGGACGGCCGACCGGAGCGGGTCGCGGGCTGTGTCGACGGTTCACTGCGCCGCCTGGGGGTCGATGTGATCGACCTGTACTACCTGCATCGCGTCGATCCGCAGGTCCCGGTGGAGGAGACCGTGGGTGCGATGGCCGAGCAGGTGAAGGCCGGCAAGGTGCGCGCCCTGGGCCTATCGGAGGCATCCGCAGAAGACATCCGGAAAGCGGCTGCCGTGCACCCGATCTCGGCGCTGCAATCCGAGTACTCGATCTTCACCCGCGACGTAGAAGAGGGCCCATTACAGGCCGCCCGCGAGGTGGGCGCCTCGCTGGTCCCCTACAGCCCATTGGGCCGCGGCATGCTCACCGGCGGTCGCGCGGCCACGGTCGCGGCTCTGCGGAGCAATGATTTCCGCACCACGATCCCGCGTTGGCAGGGCGAGAACCTGAAGGCGAACCTGGGGCTGGTCGACCGGATCGACGAGATCGCCGCTGAGCTTTCGACCGACAGCCGGACGGTGACCGCCGCCCAGATCGCGCTCGCGTGGGTACTGGCCCAGGGCGACGATGTGGTGCCGATTCCCGGCACCACCAAACGCAAGAACCTGGCCGATAACCTCGGCGCCGTAAACGTGGCGCTGTCTGCGGATCAGCTCTCCGCGCTGACGGCGCTATCCGCGGCGGGCAGCCGCCTCCCGGAGCGCACGCTACGGCAACGGAGCTGACTCCCGCGCAGCGTCTCCGCTCACGGCTGGGCCGAGGTTGCGGTGGCTTCCGGCCGCCGCGCCCGGCCCGCCACCGCCGCGAGTGCCGCCGCCACGACGAGCACCCCGCCCGCGGTGAGGAACGCGGCCCGGTAGCCGTCGCCTAGCATCGGCGCGACCACGAGCGGGCCCACGATCTGCCCGATGCCGTAGGCGGCGGTGAGCACCGCAGCCGAGCGCGGGACGCCGATGTCCGCACCGGCCTCCATCGTGAGCATCACCGCACCGATGAAGGTGCCGCCGAACAACACGGCCGCGATCCCCGCGGCCACGGGGCCGCCGACGAGGGCGGGCAGCACCGCGGAGACCACCTGGAGAAGCAGCGCCACTACCAGCAGATACTCGGCAGACCGATAGCGGCGCAACCGCGTCCAGAGCATGGGCGACGCGGCAGCGGCGAGGCCGACGACCACCCAGGCGGCGGGGCCCTCCCACGGCTGCCCGCCCGCTGCGACGGCAGCCACGAGGAAGGTGCCGAGCACGATGTAGCCCAACCCCTCCAAGAAGTAACTGACGCCGAGCGACCATCCCGCCACACCCGGCCGGGCACCGTCGGGCGACGCAGTGGCGCGCGCACTGCCGGGCGGAACCCGCCACGCGGCGATCCCGAAGGCGGCGGTCGCGACGGCGGAGATCAGCCACAGCGAGCGCCATGCCACCACCTCCCCCAGGGCCACGACGATCACGCCCGATACCGCGATCCCCACCCCGACACCGGCGAATGCGGTTCCCGCCGCGGCGGTTCCGGCCACCGCTCCAGCGCAATAGACGAACACGATCGCACTGGCCAGGCCCGCGAGCAATCGGACCACCGACCACCACGGCACGTCGACCGCGACGACCATAGCGATCTCGCTGGCCACCAGTGCAACAAGGCTGAACCGGAACAACAGCGCGCTGCGGGCGAGCTTCGGCCAGATCGCGGGTGCGAGGGCACCGAGGAAGTAGCCGAGATAGTTGACGGTGGCGACCACGGCGGTCGAGCTGGACGAGACGCCGGTCTGTTCCTGCATGAGCGGGAGGATCGGGGTATAGACGAACCGACCCAATCCCATGGCGGCCGCGAGTCCGGCCAATGCTCCGAAACCCAGGCGCCGCGCATTCACTACGTCATCCTAACTACTGGCGGTCTCCGTCTCGGTCGAGTGGGGGGCAGCGGCGACCACGGCGCGCCCCGGCAGCGCCAGCGCGATCACTACCGCGATACCGACGAGTCCGGCGCTGACGAGCAGTGCGACGCGATACCCGGGCAGTACCGCCGCGGGATCGGCCCCGCCACCCACGCTCGCCGCCACGGTCACCAGGACCGCGAGGCCGAGCGCCCCGCCGAGCTGCCGCGCCGTGTTCACCACCCCGGACACCATCCCGGCCGACGACGGTGCAACAGCGGCGGTCGCGACATTGGGCAGCGGCAGGAAGGTCATACCGATGCCGAATGAGGTGACCAGCGACGGGATCAGCACGGCGCGAACGAATCCGCCGTCAGCGGGCAGCGGCGCGAAGAGCAGGAATCCGACGCTGGCGATCGCGGCACCGATCAGCACGACAGCGCGCGCCCCGATCTTCGGCATCAGCCGGGTGGCCACGGCGATCGCCGCGATGATGCCGAAGCAGAAGGGCAGGAACATCATTCCGGTCTTGGTCGCCGAGTAGCCGAGCCCCATCTGCATGTACAACGAGACGAAGTAGAAGGCGCCGAACTGACCCGCCACCACGAAGGCCAATACCAGGCAGGGCACCAGCACCGAGCGGTTCGCCAGCACGCGGAAGTCCACCAGCGGCACCGGAACCCGGCTCTCCACCAGCACCAAGACGACGAGCAGCAGCGCGGCCAGCGCGAACCAGCCGAGGGTTCGACCTCCGGTCCAGCCGTTGTCTGTGGCAGCCACGATGCCGTAGGTGAGCACCGAGAGACCACCTGTTGCGAGGACGCCACCGAGCCAGTCGGTCCGCCGGTCCGCCTCGGGCGTGGGCGCGGGGGCGGCATAGGTCAGCGCGAGTCCGGCGAGCGAGACGATCGCCCCACACGCGATCACGGTGCGCCACCCGAGCGCATCGGTGACGATGCCCGACAGCACGACACCCACTGCCCCACCGGCCGAAGCACCGATCGCCACGGCACCGAAAGCCTTGGCGCGCATTCTCGGTTCCGTGAACGTGACTGCGACAGCGGTGAGTGCAGCGGGGGCGATCGCCGCGGCCCCGATGCCCTGCAGCACGCGCACGACGATCACCTGCCACGGCTCGGTGCAGGCGTAGGCGCCGAGCGAGGCCACGGTGAAGAGGGTGAACCCGAACCGCAGCACCGCGCGAGGACCGAATCGATCAGACAGCCGCCCGCCCACCAGTAGCAGGCCGCCGAAGGCTATCGCGTAGGCGTTGACCACCCAGGACAGACCTTGCGGGCTGAAGTGCACGTCGTCGCGGATGGCACGCAGCGCGACGTTCGTGACCGAGGCGTCGAACGCCACAAGGAACTGCGCGAGTCCACCGAGGAACATGGCCGCACCCAGGCTCTTTATTTGTGTATCTAGTATCATAATTAATGAGGCTAGCCTTAGCTTTATACGAAGGCAAGGGAGATGAACAACAATGAGGGCATGCGCCAGACCACACCGCGACGAGGCCGGCCGCCGAGCACCTCCCGCGAGGAGATCGTCGAGCACGCGATGCGCCTGCTCGACGAGCACGGCGTCCACGGGGTCACCATGAAACTGCTCGCGACCGAGATCGGAGTGAGTCCGATGGCTCTGTACCGACACGTCGACGACAAGGAGACGCTGCTGGCTCTCGCACTCGATGCGATCGCAGAACCGTTCGCGTCCATGGACTTTCCCGATGATCCACGCGAGCGGATCGTCGCCGCCATGACCACCGTGTACGACTCGCTCGTCGAACACCCGTGGGTACCGGAGGCCCTGATCGGCCCGCAACGCTCAGGACGCGGGGCGCTGCACATCAGCGATGCGGCGATCGGCGCGGCATATCGGATCACCGGAGACCGGGAGGCGGCACTGCGTGCCTACCGCGCCTGCTGGAGTCTCACCCTGGGCACGGTGCTGACCCATCTGCGAGCCAAGGCCGAATCGAACGAGGCCGCCACCGAGTGGATGATCAATCTGCTGGACTCCCTGCCACCGAACTCGGCGCCGGACATGCGCGCCGCGGTGCAGGCGCGGATACCGCCTTCCGGCCGAGATGATTTCGAGGCGAGCCTACGAGCCCTCCTGCACGGCCTGTTCGGCCCCGATCAGAACGGCTGATCCGCCGGCTTGTTGTCGAGCACGTGCCGGTAGTAGTCGCGCAGGCGCAACCGCGATGCGGCGGCATCGTCGATCACGACGGTGACGTGCGGGTGCAGCTGGAGCACCGAGGCAGGACAGAAGGCGGCGACGGGCCCTTCCACCGCGGCCTCGATCGCCTCGGCCTTGCCCGCGCCGGTGGCCAGCAGCAGCAGGTGCTTGGCGCGGGAGATGGTGCCGAGCCCCTGGGTGAGCACGTGGATCGGCACCTCGTCGATCGACGAGAAGAAGCGCGCGTTGTCTTCCCGGGTCTGCGTGGTGAGGGTCTTGATCCGGGTGAGCGAGGCGAGCGACGAGCCGGGCTCGTTGAAGCCGATATGGCCGTCGGTGCCGATGCCCAACAGCTGTACGTCGACGCCTCCTGCCGCGTCGATCGCGGCCTCGTAGCGCGCCCCCTCGGCAGCGAGATCGGACGCGGTGCCGTCGGGCCCCTCGACCTTCGCGTCGGGGATGTCGATGTGCGAGGTGAACTCGCGGCGGATCACCTCGCGGTAGCTCTCCGGATGATCCTTGGGCAGCCCCACGTATTCGTCGAGGTTGAACGAGACGCAGTCCGCGAAGCTCAGGCCGTGCTCCGTGTGCCGGCGGATGAGCTCGGAGTAGGTGGCGAGCGGGGTGGATCCGGTGGCCAGGCCGAGCACCGCGGGACCGCGCGTGACGTGGTCGGCCACGATGTCGGCGGCGGTGAGGGCGACGTCGGCGGGAGTCGGACGGATCACGATTTCCATGCGGCCATGATAACGCCTCGCGGGTCGAATACCCGCAGATCAAACGAACTGGTTATAACCTATTTCGATCGTCGGACCACGGTCACGATCAGCACCGTGAGACCGATCCCGCCCACCACCAGCGCGAACCCGAGCGCACCGAAGATCCCACCCAGGAGCAATCCCATGCTCGGATACCTACCGATGGCCACCTCGTCGCCGCCGGCCTCTGGCATCCCGGCCGAACAGGTCGCCACCACCGGCCCGGCTCCGGTATCGAAGGTGCTCAGAACCATGCGGTTGGAAACGGTCAGATTCCCGCCGGTGGTCCGCTGTTCGACCGGCGCACCGTCGGGTCGGGCCAGGGTGCACGACGGTGCGCCGACGGTGGTCCTGGTCTCCGCGAAGACGGCGTAGGTCCGGTCCGCGGGGACGACGACGGTGTGCGGCGCACCATCAGCGGGCACGGTCTGCATGTCGAGACGGAACTGCGGAAGCACGATCAGCACCGTGATGATCACCGGCACGGCGAACGCGGCGACCAACATTCCGATGCCCACCCAGATCCCTGCCTTCCCAGGTCTGGGCCGCGTGGCGGCCGGATTTGGGATTCCCATGACTGTGACCGTAGTGCAGGTTTGCGAACGTGACGCTCGACGCACTCGGTTGCTGAGGTTGTATTATGCAACTACCGTCGAATCCCATGACAGACAACCTCCGCAGGAACCGTCCCGCGGACGGCGTCCTGATCGCCGTCCTCTGCCTCGGCGGCCTCCTCGCCTCGCTCATGCAATCGCTGGTGGTGCCGATCGTCGGCCAACTGCCGCACCTACTGGACACCACCACCGATAACGCCGCGTGGGTGATCACCGCCACGCTGCTCGCCTCGTCGGTGGCGATGCCCATCGCCGGCCGGCTCGGCGATATGTACGGCAAGCGACTGGTGCTGCTCACCAGCCTGCTCAGCCTGATCACGGGCTCGCTGATCTGCGCGCTCTCGCACACGCTGCTGCTCACCGTGGTCGGCCGCTCCTTCCAGGGGTTCGCGATGGGCCTGGTGCCCGTGGGCATCTCGCTCATGCGCGATGAGCTGCACGCCCGCAAGATCCCGGGCGCCGTGGCACTCATGTCGGCCATGCTCGGCGTGGGCGGTGCGATCGGAATCCCGTTCGGCGCCTATATCTCCGAGCATTTCGACTACCACACGTTGTTCTGGTTCTCCCTCGCCCTCGGCGTGGTCACTCTGGGCCTGGTGTTCGTGGTGGTACCGGAATCACCGAACCGCCACCCCGGCACGTTCGACGTGGTCGGCACCGTCGGCCTCACCGTCGGCCTGGTGAGCGTGCTGCTCTCGATCACCAAGGGCCAGAGCTGGGGCTGGACCTCGGCCGCCACACTGGGCTGTGCCATCGGTGGTGCTCTGGTACTGATCGCCTGGGGATTCTGGGAGACTCGTACCCGGGATTCCCTTGTGGACCTCCGGATCTCGGCCCGCCGCCCGATCCTGCTGACCAACCTGGCATCGATCATGGTGGGCTTCGCGATGTTCTCGCTGATGCTGACCATGCCGCAGCTACTCCAGATTCCCGAGGCCACCGGTTACGGTCTGGGCCAGACGATGCTCAACGCGGGCCTGTGGATGGTGCCCGGCGGTCTGGTGATGATGGCCCTCTCCCCGGTTTCCGCACTGCTCACCAAGCGGATCGGCGCACGGCTGACCCTCGCGATCGGCGCCACCATGTCGGCGATCGGCTATTTCGCCCTGCTCGGCCTCACCGATGCGACATGGAAGATGTCGATCGGCTCGATGATCGTGTTCGGCGGTGTGGGAGTAGCCTATTCGGCGATGCCGGCACTGATCATGGCGAACGTTCCGGACACCGAGTCGGCGGCGGCCAACGGCCTCAACTCGCTGATGCGCTCGGTGGGCACCGCAATCAGCTCGGCCGTCATGGCCACGATCCTGACCCGTTCCACCATCACCCTGCTGGCCGGCACCCCGCGCGAGGTGACGCTGCCCGCCGAGGACGCCTTCACCTCCGGCTTCGTGATCGCCGGCGTAGTGGCCGCGGTGGCCGCCGTGGTGGCCCTGGCGATCCCGCGCGCCACCAAGGGCGGCGAAACTACTTCTGCTGCTCCGGAAGATCGGGAAATTCAGGAAGCAGGTGCTCGAACGGCTTGAGGTTCCACAGCGGTTCGCCGCGAGCGATTCTCCACTCGAACTCGCGGCGAATCGCCGTGGAGAAGCCCAATTCGAGCAGGGTGTTGAAGTCACCATCGGCGGCTTCGAGCACCTGCCCCAGCACGCGATCCAGCTCGTCCTCGGTGAACTCGGCGAACCGGCCGGTGAGGTAGATATCGCCGGTGCGATCGATCGTGTACGCCACGCCGTACAGGCGTCGGTTGCGCCGCAACAGATACCGGTACACACCCTCGAAATTCTCGTCGGGATGCCGGCACACGAAGGCCTCCACCCGGGCACCGTGCACGCCGAGGGTGATCATCGTGGTGGTCTTGAGCTTCTTCTCACCGGGAAGTTCCACGATGAAGTGGGACACGTCCTTGCCGGTCTCCTCCTTCCGCGTGAAGTCCAGCTCGCGCTCGGTGAGTGCGGTCTCCAGTTGCTCGGGTGTCATCGATTCGCTCACGCCCGTACTCCCGCCCGGCGCCGGCGACGGCGCACCGTCTGCGTCGCCTCCTGCCGCGCCTCGATCGCCTTCGCGTAACTGTTCAACAGACCGTCCGCCGTGCGCGCCCAGGAGAACCGCCGCGCGTGTTCGGTCGCACCGGCGGCCAGCTCCGTGCGCAGCTCCGCGTTCGCAGTGAGCTCGTCCAACACCGCCGTCCACTCCTGAGGATCGTGCCCGTCGATCAGCCGACCCGAGACACCGTCCGCTACCGCTACCGACAGGCCGCCGACCTTGGCGGCCACCACCGGCGTACCGCAGGCTTGCGCCTCCACGGCGACCAGTCCGAAAGACTCCGAATAGCTCGGCACCACAACGAGGTCGGAGGCGCGGTACACCTCCGCGAGTCCGGCGGGCGGTCGCGGGGGCTCGAACGTCACGGCGTGTTCGATACCCAGCTCCCGGGCGAGCGCGATCAGCGCATCCGGGCGCTCCAGACCCGTGCCCGACGGTCCGCCCACCACCAGTATCCGGATGCGGCGATCGGGATGCGCGTGGATGAGCGGTGCCGCGGCGCGCAGCAGCAGGTCGGGGGCCTTGTGCGGCTGGATTCGTCCGACGAAGGTGAGCACCAGCTCGTCGGGCGCGATCCCCAGTTCGCGGCGTGCGCCGGCGCCGTCGCCGGGGGTGTAGGTGGCGAGGTCAGCGCCGGGGTAGACCACGTCGATGCGGTCCAGCGGTACATCGTGCAGGTCGGCGAGCTGGCTGGCTTCGACCTCGGTGTTGACGATCAGCCGGTCCGCCTCGTCGGAGACCTGCTGCTCGCCGATGATCCGTGCCTGCGGTTCCGCGGTGTCCCCCTCCGCGAGAGCGCGGTTCTTCACCGCGGCGAGGGTGTGCGCGGTGTGCACCAGCGGCACGCCCCAGCGATCGCGGGCGAGCCACCCGACCTGGCCCGAGAGCCAGTAGTGCGAATGGATCAGGTCGAAGTAGCCGGGCTCCTCGCGGGCCTCGGCGCGCTGGACCCCGGCCGCGAAGGCGCACAGCTGTGCCGGCAGATCGGTCTTGTCGAGCCCCTCGAAGGGCCCGGCGACCACGTTGCGAACGCGAATCCCCGGCGCCGCTTCCACGATCGGAGCGTCCGACGAGCTGGTGGCCCGGGTGAAGATCTCCACCTCGATGCCGCGCGCGGCAAGTTCGAGGGAGGTCTGCCAGATGTAGACGTTCATTCCGCCCGCGTCACCCATTCCCGGTTGCGCGAGCGGGGAGGTGTGCACCGACAGCACCGCGATCCGGCGCGGCGTGACGGCGGCCGCAGACTTCCCGATAGGCACGCCGTCCAGCTTAACCCCGCAGATCGAGGAGTTCGCGGGCGCAGCGGGCCGGGTCCACGATGAAGGGCGCGTGACCTCCGCCGTCCCACCACGACAGCGTGGAATGCGGTAGCACCACCGCGTGGTGCTCGGCAGTGACCGGGGCAACCACCTCATCGTCGCGTCCGTGCTGGATCAATACCGGGAAGGTCCATGTCGCGAGGTCGGCATCATGGTCGACGGTGCGCCGGAACAGCCCGCCGCGCACCGCAGGCGGGGTGGACAAGGAGTGGCCGAAGACACGCTGGGCGACGGGGCCGAGAGTCTCCTGGTCGAAGCCCTTCGGCAGCATCCGGACGCTCGCCAGGGCCGGGATCGCGGTGCCGGGTTTCGCCGACAGCGCAGCGGGCAGAGCGCCGTTCATCGCGGGGCCGGTCACGCCTGCGGGGAACTGTCCCTCTTTCGTTCCGCCGATCGAGGTGATCGCACCGATCAGGCCGACACCGAGCACCCCGTCGGTGCCGTACACGGTGAGGTGGTCGGCGATGATCAGGCCGCCGTACGACCAGCCCACCAGATACACCTCATCGAGGCCCAGCAACTCGCGCACGGCCCTGACGTCGCCGGCGAAGTCCTCGGTCGTGAAAGACGAGGGCACCGAACTGCGCCCGTGGCCGCGGTTGTCGACGGTGACCACCCGGTGTCCTGCCGCGGTCAGCTCGTCGACCAGCGGCAACCCCCAGGAGTCCCCGCTCGCCGACCAACCGTGGATCAGCAGATACGCCGGTTTCGTCGGGTCGACGGTGTCCGCGTACGCGGTGCCGTAGTCGATGTAGAAGATCTCCGTGCCGTCGGCCCCGACGGCGAATCCACATGCACGAGTCACACCCCGACCCTAGCCGTCAGGCCTCTCGGACCAGCGCCAGTCGGGCGCGGAGGTACTCGCGCACGTTCTCGTACCGGTGGACTCCGCCCTCGAGCTCGACGACGGTGCCCGCGTCCCATCCGGGTCCGCTGCCGGCCACCACGAACGCCGCCCCTGAGGCGTCGGGGTCCGATGCCAGTGGGATGCAGTCGAGCGGGTCCTCGGGACTGAACTCGAGACGCCCAACCTCCGCCGCGTACCACTCGTCGATGTACTCCCGCGCGATTCCCCAGATCGATGCCGGGAACTGCGCGGGGTATCCCGCCACCCCGGCGGTGCCCACCCCGGACGTACCGAGCAGCGTGTCGCCGTAGAAGTAGCCGGGGAATCCGTTGGCGACTCCGAGCAGTGCGCGCAATTCCGGTGGATAGGGCCGCCCGAGGGCGGCCTCGGCCTGCGCGATCTCGGCCTCGGTCGCGGGTGGTGCCGGTGCGGCGGTGGCGATCACCTGGCCGTCTGGATCGAGGTCGAGGCGGATCTCGAGACCGTCCCCGTCCTCCTCCCCCGCTCGCACCCGCTCGCGCGCCAGGTCCGCAATGAGCTCCTGCAACTCCTCGACCATCGTCTCCGTATCCATTCCACTCCCATCTGCGCAATCCACGATCGCATCTACGGTATCCAGAATTCCTCGGCGGGCGCCGGGAGACCGCGGAACCGCCACCGAACACCTCTCGGATTCTGTCCGCGGCGGACACCGTATCCACGGCGGACAGAATCGGAGAGCGTCCTGTTCTCGGTATCCCGACCCTCGGAGAACGCCGTGGCCGGTGACTGTGCGACCTCACGGGAATTAATCGGACCGTGGTCCGATTGATGGTAGTGTCAGCCACAGCAGCCCACTTCCAGGAGGACACCATGCCCGCCGTGACCGCCGATACCCTCACCCTCCCCCATATCGCCGCCGCGACCGCGGGCGAGACCGACCGCCCCGTCCGGAAGATCACCACCGGTCCGCGCGGCTACGAGGGCGAGGGCTTTCCCGTGGTGCGCGCCTTCGCCGGTGTGCACCCGCGCGACCTCGACCCGTTCGTCCACATGGACCAGATGGGCGAGGTCGAGTACGAGCCCGGTGAACCCAAGGGCACCAGCTGGCACCCGCACCGCGGCTTCGAGACCGTGACCTACATGATCGACGGCCTGTTCCAGCACCAGGACAGCCACGGCGGCGGCGGACTGATCTCCGACGGCGCCACACAGTGGATGACCGCCGGCTCCGGCATCCTGCACATCGAGACCCCGCCCGCCGAGCTGGTGGAGTCCGGCGGCACCTTCCACGGCATCCAACTGTGGGTGAACCTGCCTGCCAGCGAGAAGTTCTCGACACCCGCCTACCAGAATCTGGAGGGCGGCCAGACGAAACTGGTCACCACCCCGGACGGCGGCGCGCTGATCCGCATCGTGGCGGGTGAGGTGGACGGCCATCAGGGCCCCGGCAGCACCCGCACGCCGATCAACTTCGTGCACGCCACCGTTGCCCCGGGCGCCGAGGCCTCGCTGCCGTGGAACCGCGACTTCAACGCGCTGGTCTACGTGCTCAGCGGGCGCGGCACCGTGGGACCCGTCGGCCACCCGATCCACGAGGGCCAGCTCGCGCAGCTCGGCCCCGGCGACCGGATCACGGTGCGCGCCGACGAATCTCAGGATGCGAACCGGCCCGCGCTGGAGGTGTTGATCCTGGGCGGGCAGCCGATCCGCGAGCCCGTGGTGCAATACGGCCCGTTCGTGATGAACACCAAAGCCGAACTGATCCAGGCGATGGAAGACTTCAACGCCGGCAAATTCGGTCACATCCCGCCCGACGCCCTGATGCCGCACGTGGTGCGCTGACCCGCGTCACGCCACGCGCGCGGCCTGTTCCGCGGCTGAATCCGCAGCCTGCTCCTCGCGAGCGGGCCGCGGCACCGCGACCACGGCCAGCGCCGCCAGGCCTGCCGCGACGGCGAAGAAGTAGAAGCCCCAGGGATATCCGATACCGGCCACGACGAGGCTGCCCGTGACCCACGGCCCGGCGATGGCACCGAGGCGCCCGACCGCGGAGACCAGGCCCATCGCGGTACCGACCTTCGTTCGGGGATAGAGGTATCCGATCAGGCCGTACAGCAGCACCTGCGCAGTGAACACGAAGAATCCGGTCACGAAGATCACCACGTCGAGCACCACCTGGTTGGCCACCTTGATGCTCAGCAGCGCCAGCATCACGCTGGCAGCGGCGAACCACAACACCGTGACCCGTTGCGCGCCAAGACGGTCCGCGACCCTGCCGCCGATCATCAAACCGGCCACCGCGCCCACGTTCAACACCAGCAGCATCACCAGCGCGGTGGACACCGGGTAACCGGCGCCACGCATCAGTTGCGGCAGCCAGGTGTTGAGCCCGTACACCACCAGCAGCCCCAAGAAGGCGGCGACGAACAGCATGAGCGTGGTCCGCAGGTACGGCGCCTGCAGCACCGACGCACGATCGGCACGCTGCGCCGCAATCGGTTTGGCGGTCCCGGCCACGACGGCGGTCTCCGGCATGCGGAGAGCGATCACCGGAACCAACAGCAGGCCGAGGATACCGCCGCCGTAGAACAGCCACTGCCACGAGTTTCCGGCGAGCAATGCGATCAGCGAGGCCAGGACTGCACCCACGTGATAGCCGGTCATCGTGACCGCGCTGGCGTTCGATTTTCGCTCGGGCGCAGCCTCTTGCATTGCAGTGAGCGCCACCGGCATACAGCCGCCCATGCCGAGGCCGGCGATGAACCGGACGGCGGCGAGCGCCCACACCGTGGGCATGACCGGAACCAGCAGCGTGAACACGGAGAACAACAGCACGCACGCCACGAGTGGGCCGCGGCGTCCGTAGCGGTCGGAGATCGCACCGGTGACCGCCGCACCGATGCCGACGCCGACCAGCGAGACCGTGGCGACGGCGCGCAGGTCCGATGCGGTCATTCCGAGGTGCCCGGTGTCGAGCAGCGCGGGAATCGCGGCGCCAAGGGACACCAGGTCGTACCCCTCGAACACGACGACCATCCAGCACAGCAACGCGCCCCAGGCTCTCGGTGAACCTACCGAGCGCAGCGCTGCGTCCGCCGCGGCCGGGGTCAGTGGTGTGGATGCCATCGGATCTCCATCGACGATCGAATGTGACCTGCGCCATAAGCGCATCGCCATACTATCCACGCGTTCGCTGATTGCACAACTGTTCGTCATACGAACACGGTGACGTGGTGAGCGACCACCGAAGAACTCTGCGAGAGGAGCGATGAACTGCGGTTTCGGAAGCCGCGTCAGTCGATGCCGGCTGCTCTGGCCGCCTCGGCGATATCGGCGGCAGCCGCGCTCAGCGCGGCGACCCGGTGCTCGACGGTCGGCTCGTCGGCACCGTCGAGACGCGCGGACAGCGCCATGTTGATAGCCGCCCGGGGCCGACCGTCGCGCCCCGGCACGGGCACCGCGAGTGAGCGCAGGCCCACCTCGAGCTCCTGGTCGACCATCGCGTATCCCTGTGTGCGGACTCGTGCGAGCTCGGCCTCCAGCGCTGCGCGAGTGGTGAGGGTGCGCGGGGTGAGCGGGTCGAGCGTCGCCCTCGCGAAGTAGTCATCGAGCTCGTCTCCGTCGGCGGCCGCCAGCAGGACGCGGCCCATCGACGTGGCGTATGCGGGGAACCGCGTACCCGGGCTGATGCCCACCGTCATGATGCGGCGCGTATGCACGCGCGTCAGGTACACGATGTCCGTGCCGTCGAGCACCGCGAGCGATGTGGACTCCTGCTCGCGATGCGAGAGGCGTTCGAGAATCGGCTGCGCCAACTCGGGCAGCGGTTGACCGGCGAGGTACGCGTAGCCCAATTGCAGCACCAGCGGCGTGAGGCCGAAATCGCGGTCGTCCGAACGCACGTACCCGAGTTCGACGAGGGTCAACAGGAACCGGCGCGCCGTGGCTCGCGTCAGTCCGGTCCGGGAGGCCACCTCGGACAGAGTCATGGCCTGGTGCTCGGCGTCGAAGGCGCGGATCACCTCGAGGCCACGGGCCAACGACTGCACGTACTGGTCGCCCGCCTGCGGTCGCACGTCCTCGCTTCGGTCCGGGCTCACGCGGTCTCCTCGTCATCGGGGGCGACGGGCCTCGGTTCGGGCCCGCGATCAGCCTAATCTCCCTGCAGCACGACTTCGACGATGCCGCGCAGGTCGTCGACCGTACAGCCGAAGCTCTCGCGCACGCGTACCCCGTCCGGCGAGAGCAGGAACACAGCCCGCTCGGTGTACACGCGGGTCACACACGAAAGCCCGGTCACGGGGTAGGTGCAGTGCTGCACCAGTTTCGGACCGCCGGTCTTGTCCTGCAGCGTCATCATCACCCACACCTCGCGCGCCCCGGTCGCGAGGTCCATCGCACCGCCCACCGCTGGTATCGCATCCTCGGCCCCCGTGTGCCAGTTGGCCAGGTCGCCCGCGGCGGAGACCTGAAAGGCGCCCAGCACGCACACGTCGAGGTGTCCGCCGCGCATGATCGCGAACGAGTCGGCGTGGTGGAAGTAGGAGGCGCCCGGCAACTCCGTGACCGGCGCCTTGCCCGCATTGATCAGATCGGGATCGATCCGGTCGCCCACGGCGGCAGGGCCCATGCCCAGCATCCCGTTCTCGGTGTGCAGTGTGACGCGCTGCTCGGGCCGCAGGTGATCGGCGATCGTGGTGGGAAGACCGATTCCCAGATTCACGAAGGCACCCCGCTGGATGTCCGCCGCGACCATCGCGGCCATCTCCCCGCGGGCCAGAGGTTCCGAGCGTGTGTACGCGACCTGTTCCATCACTGCACCTCCACGATCGTGTTCACGTAGATGCCGGGCGTCACCACGACCTCCGGATCGATCGCGCCGGTGGGCACGATCTCGGACACCTGGGCCACGGTGCGCCGTGCGGCGGCCGCCATGATCGGGCCGAAGTTCCGGGCGGTCTTCCGGTACACCAGGTTTCCCACGCGGTCGGCCTTGAGTGCCTTGATCAGCGCGATATCGGCGTGCAGCGGGGCCTCGAAGACGTATCCGCGGCCGTCGATGATCCGGGTCTCCTTCCCTTCGGCCAGCACCGTTCCGAATCCGGTCGGTGTGAAGAAGCCGCCGATGCCCGCACCGGCGGCACGGATCCGCTCGGCGAGGTTTCCCTGCGGGACGAGTTCGAGGTCGATCCTCCCCGCGCGATACGCCTCATCGAAGTGCCAGGAATCGCTCTGTCGGGGGAAGGAGCAGATCACCTTGCGGACCCGTCCCTTCTGGATCAGCAGTGCGAGGCCTCGGTCACCTTGGCCCGCATTGTTGTTCACGATGGTCAGATCGCCGGCGCCGCCTTCCAGAAGCGCGTCGATCAGCTCGAAGGGCTGGCCGGCGTCGCCGAAACCGCCCACCATCACCGTTGCACCGTCGCGCACACCCTGCACCGCATCCAGCGGGTTCCGAGCGAATTCCACGATCATCACAGATCACCTGTTACGTCGACGTTTTCGAGCACGAGGGCCAGGCCCTGTCCGACGCCGATACACAATGCCGCGACGCCCCAGCGCTGCCGGGTAACCCGCAGCGTGTGCGCCAGAGTCCCGATCAAGCGGGCGCCCGAGGCGCCCAGCGGATGTCCGAGCGCGATCGCGCCCCCGAACCGATTGACGATCCCCGGCTCGATGCCCCACGCGTCCAGGCACACCAGTGCCTGGGCGGCGAAGGCCTCGTTGAGTTCGACGGCCCCCACGTCCGACCACTCGATCCCCGCGCGGCGGAGCGCCCGGTCGGCCGCCTCGATCGGGGCGGCACCGAAGCTTTGCGGCGCGCCCGCCGATGCGCCCCGTCCGGCGATGCGCGCCGTCGGAGCCGCGCCGATCGTCTCCTCCGCTCCCGCCGATCCCAGCAGGACTGCGGCGGCACCGTCGGACAGTGGCGACGCATTGCCCGCGGTCACGGTTCCTCCCTCCGGCTCCGGCGCCGCCGGGCGGAAGGACGGCCGCAGCGCGGACAACGCCTCGACGGTGGTGCCGGGGCGGATGGACTCGTCCCGGTCCAGGTCCGTTCCGGGCACCGGATCGACCAGATCCGCGTAGACCCCCTCCTCCCAGGCCCGATGCGCGGCGCGATGCGATCGCGCCGCGAAATCGTCCTGGCGCTGCCGGGTGATGCCGTGCGCCTGCCGCAGTTGCTCGGTGGCCTCGCCCAGGGAAACGGTCCACTCAGCGGGCATGCGCGGGTTCACCAAGCGCCAACCGAGTGTGGTGGATGCCAACGCCTGATCGCCCGACGGGAAGGCGCGATCCGGCTTCGGCAGCACCCACGGCGCGCGAGACATCGATTCCACCCCGCCCGCGAGCACGATCTCGGCATCGGCCACCTCGATCTGCCGCGATCCGGTGATCACCGCGTCCAGCGACGACCCGCACAGCCGGTTGACGGTGGTGCCGGGCACCGTGACAGGGAGGCCCGCCAGCAGTGCCGCCATGCGGGCGACGTTGCGGTTGTCCTCCCCCGCGCCGTTGGCATTGCCGAGAATCACCTCGTCGATCGCGGCGCCGTCGCTCGCAGCAAGGCCGGGTGCCCGATCGACGAGGCGCCGCACCACGTGCGCCGCGAGATCGTCGGGCCGGATGCCGGACAATGCGCCGCCGTACCGCCCGAACGGTGTCCGCAACGCGTCGTAGACGAAGGCGTCAGGCATCGGCGTTCTTCCCTTCCTCGGCGTCGATCTCCGCGAACACCCGGCGGGCAATCCCGAATGCCGCATTGGCCGCGGGGACGCCGCAGTAGATAGCGCTCTGCATGAGTACCGCCTCGATCTCGTCGCGCCCCAATCCGTTACGGAGCGCGGCGCGCACGTGCATGGCGAATTCGTTCCAGTGCCCCAGCGCCAGCAGCGCGGTGAGCACCGCGATGGAGCGCTCGCGGCGGGTCAATTCGGTGCCGGTCCACACATCGCCCCACGCGGTCCGCGTGATGAACTCCTGGAAATCGGAGCCGAATCCACGCACCGTGGCGCGGTCGACATGGGCGTCCCCCAGCACCTGACGGCGCACCGCCATACCGGCGTCGTACCGCTGCCGGGCGGTGACCGTGGCCGATCGCACCGCCCGGGCGGTGGCCGCCGCACAGTGATCGGCCAGCGCAGCGGCCACCAGGTGCGGCGCCTCGACCGGCGCGAGATGCGCGACACCGGCGAGCACCTCGTGACGGCCCTGCGGGACCGCATCGGCCAGGGCCCGCACCTCCCGCGGCGGGCACACCACGTCGAGCTCGCCGCCGACGGCGAGAAACGGAATCTGCAACGAGGGCAATCTATCCCGCACGTCGTATCCGGCGAGCGCCTCGCACACCGCCGCATATCCCGCGTCGCTCACGCTGGCCAGCCCCGCGAACAGATCCTCGGCCACGGCCGGGGAGCGCACCAGGAAATGATTCGAGAGCCAGCGTTGCTTCGCGCCGGGGATCATCGCTGTCGTGCCCTGTGCGCGAACCGTCGCCGCCCGGTCGCGCCACACGCCGGGATCACCGAACCGTGCGGCGCTGCACACCATGGCGAGCGAGCGCACGCGGTCGGGGGCGCGCAGCGCGAGCTCGGCACCGACGGCGCCGCCCACCGAGTCGCCCGCGTAGTGGAAGGCCACCCCCGGATCGTGGGAGTCGACGAGGGCGAGAACCGCATCGGCCAACTCCCCCAGGTCGAATGCGCCGTCGGGCGACGGTGATCCGCCGTGGCCGGGGAGGTCCCAGGCCAGCATGTCGTACCGGTCACCGAGCAGCTCCGCCACCGTCTGCCAGATCGCCGCGCTCGTGCCGAGCGAGGGGCCGAGCACCAGCAGTTCGCGGTGGCCCGGTGGGCGACACGTGGGGGCCGTGGCCACCAGCCGCGGGATCATTGCGCCTCTCCGTTCGTCGACGAGCGCGGGCGAGCCGAGCGCGCGCGCTGCGGCGCGGTGCCGAGATACCCGTCCACGGCGAGCAACTCATCGAGTTCCGCGGCGGTCAGACCGGGTACGGCGCCGGAGATCCCCTCGCGCAGCACCGCAGCGCGATCGTCGACGGGCGCCGCGACCGCGGCATCGATCGCAGCCTGGACGGCGGCGCGACCGCCCCGCGCACGCTCGGCCAGGACGATCATCAGCCGCTCGGATACCAGGAGCGGGGCGGCCGCGGTGACGCGCTGCGCCATGCGGTCGGGAAAGACGCGCAGGTGTTCGCACAGCTCGCGCAGGCTCTCCGCGGTGCCCAGGGCGAGCCGCAGCAAGCTTCGCAGGGCCGGCCATTCGGCGTGCCAGGCCCCGGTGGACCGCTCGTCCTCCGCCTGTCCTGCGGCCAGCTGCAGCACCCCGGCGTGCCCCGGCGCCGAGAGCGCGGCGGCGCGGATGAGCACCGAGAGAACGGGATTGCGCTTGTGCGGCATCGTCGAGGATCCGCCCCGGTCCACCGCGGACTCGGCCAGTTCACCCACCTCGGGACGGCTCGCCTGGATCACATCGTTCGCGATCCGCCCCGCGGCGGCGCACACCGCCGCGAGCGCATCGCCCAGCTCGGCCACCGGTCCGCGCGATGTATGCCAGGGCTCCGACGGGGTCAGCGCCAGTTTCCGCGCCCACTGGGCGCCGGCCTGGACGGGGTCGACGCCCATCGCGACGACCGCCGCGTTCGTCCCGGCCGCGCCGCCGCATTGCACGGGGGTACCGGCGGCGGCGAGCCGGCGGGCGGCACCGTCGATCCCCTGCCTCCAGCCGGCGACCTTGGCGCCGAAGGTGATCGGCACGGCGAACTGCCCCAGCGTGCGCCCGACCTGAGACGTATCGGCGTACTCATCCGCCAGCCGCGCCAGTGCGGCGGACACCGCAGCGAGGTCCTCGGCGACCTCGTCGGCCACGCGTCGCGCGAGCATCATCAGCGCCGTGTCCATCACGTCCTGGCTGGTGAGCCCGCGGTGCACCGGCATCGCCGATCCGAGATACTCCCGCAGCTCTGCGACCAGGGGGATCACCGGGTTGCCGCCGGAGCGAGCCGCACTCGCGAGGCGCGTGGGATCGAACGCTCCCGCCGACCGCCGACTCTCGACGACGAGAGCGGCCGCGCGTTCCGATTCCACGCCGTCGAGCACGCCGATCCACGCGACCTCCGCTTCCAGGAGCGCCCCGATCACGGCCGTATCGTCGGTGGCTTCGCAGGCCCGGCCCGCCGCTACCGGTTCCAGTAATCCGACGTCGCCCGTCATCGCGCACCCGCGCCGACGAAGTCGAGGAAGACCGTCTCCCGCTCACCCTGGAGCCTGATGTCCCACCGGAGGGAGCCATCGTCGCCGCGCTGGGCGATCACGGTGGATCGGCGGTCGGTGGGCAGAGTGGACAGCAGCGGATCGGCCGCCAGAGCAGCGGTCGCCTCGGGCGGGTAGACCCGAGTGAACAGTCCGGTGAGCAAACCCCGGGCGAACACCGCGACCGAGATGAACGGCGCGGCACCGGGTTGCGCCGGCCCCGGCTCGACCGTGGTGAATCCGAATCGACCCGTGTGGCCCGTGGCGGCACGCCCCCACCCGGCGAAATCGTGAGGATCGCGCACCCAGCCCTGGAGCGAGTGACCGTCGCGCGGGATGAGTGCCGCCGGCCGCGCGGGGCGGCCTTGTTCGTCGGGCTGCCAGATCTCCAGCAGGCAGTCGGGGACCGGGTCCCCGGCGCCGTCGAAGACGGTGCCGGACAGCCGGATCGCCCGGGGATGACCGGGTGCGATGAGGTGTTCGGCGCCGGGGAGAGAGAGGCCGTCACCGAAGAAGGGGCCGATGGTCTGATCGGGAGTGCGTGAGCGTGCGGTCATCGATCCGCACCTCCGAACGCCTCGTTCTCGGTCCACGTTCGACCGGCACCGCCGAGCACGATGTCCCAGCGGTAGCCGAGCGACCACTCGGGCGTACTCGCCTCGTGGTCGTAGTCGGCGATCAACCGGTCGCGCGCCGCCGGGTCCACGATCGACTGGCAGATGGGGTCGAGCGCGATCAGCGGGTCGCCCGGGAAGTACATCTGAGTGATCAACCGTTGCGTGAAATCGGTGCCGAACAGGCTGAAGTGGATGTGCGCCGGCCGCCACGCGTTGTGGTGGTTCCGCCAGGGATACGCACCCGGCTTGACGGTGGTGAACCGGTACGAGCCATCGGGACCGGTGAGACAGCGGCCGACCCCGGTGAAGTTCGGATCGATCGGCGCGGGGTGTTGATCCCGCTTGTGGACGTAGCGGCCGGAGGCGTTGGCCTGCCAGATCTCGACGAGTTGGCCCGCGACGGGGCGACCCGCACCGTCGAGCACGTGTCCGGACACCGTGATCCGCTCGCCCAGCGGCTCGCCGCCGTGGTGGATCGTGAGATCGGACTCCAGCGGATGCACGTCCTGCTGCCCGAATACCGGGGACAGCATTTCCACGCCCTCGGGGTCCGCGGGGTGCAGCCGCTTGGTGGGATGCCGTAGCAGGGAGCTGCGGTACGGCGGATAGTCGCGCCGCGCGGTGCTCTCCGGGGCCGCGCCGACGCGATAGGCCTCGCTCAGCTCCGCGATCTCCGCGCTGATGGCTCGCTGGTCATCGTCCACGCCCACTCCTGCCGTCGTCGTGTGACCGCCACCCTACCGCGTGTTCGTATAACGAATCAATGTTCGTCGTGCGAACGCACTCAGCGCGCGACGGCGCTCCGCACACCCAGCCCGACCATCACCACACCGCCGAAGCCCGTGATCCGGCGACGGAAGCGCCGCAGGTCCACCCTGCGGCGTATCGCCGTGACCACACCGCCCCACACCAACAGCCACCCCGCGGCGACCACCGCGTGCGCCATCCACAGCCACAGCAGTTGCGGGGCAACCGGTACGCCCGGGTCGAGGAACTGTGGCGCCAGGGTCAGGTAGACCGCGGCGGCCTTCGGGTTGAGCACGTTGCCCAGGTAGCCCCGCACCACATCACCGCCGCGGTGCCACGGCACGGCAGGCGCGGATGCGGGGGCACCCCGGAGTGAGGTGCGAATCATCCACAGCCCCAGCCCCACCAGGTACCCGGCGCCCAGGAGCTTCACCACGAGAAACGCCTCCGCAGAGGCCATCACCACCGCCGAGAGGCCTGCCGCGGCGAGCAGCGCATGCGTGAGCAGGCCGAGCACCGTCCCCAGGATCACACTGCCCGCCGCTCGCGGCCCGGACGTGAGCGCGCGGTCGGTGACCAGCGTGAAGCTCACACCGGGTGTGAGGCAGATCGGCAGTACCGCGAGCCCGAACCCTGCGGCGGCGAACAGGGGCGAGGACATGAATTCAGGGTAGGCGCGCTTCGAGCACCGGCAGGGCGAGGTCGTACCAGTCCAGATTCTCCTGCTCGAACCGGAGGCCGCGCAACAGCGTCAGATAGGGACCACCGAGCCGATGGTCGGCGAGCAGTCCGGCTTCGGTGCGCCCCTCCAGCCAGCGCGCCCGCACCCGCTCGTAGTGGGCCAGCTTCGCGGCCGCAGCGTCGCGCCGCAACCGCAGATTCGCGCAGATCGCGGCCACGTCTCCGGCCTGCGCCCCCTGCACCATCACCAGGAAGTCGTCCCGGATCGCCATCGGTTTCGGTGATCGCTCACTGAACGCGGCGAGTTCCGTACGACCGTCCGCCGTCACCCGGAAGACCCGTTTGTTCGGCCGCTTCTCCTGCTCGACGGTGCGGGCGACAATCGCCCCGTCAGCCTCCATACGGTCCAGTTCCCGGTACAGCTGCTGCGGCGTGGCGGTCCAGAAGTGGGCGCGGGCACCGTCGAACTCCTTGGCCAGGTCGTAGCCGGACGCCTCCTCGACCACGAGCAGGGTCGCCAGGATCGCGTGCCGTAGCGCCATCCGCCCATCCTATTCAACGAATTGCGTATCCACCTCTGGACAGCCGGAGCGTCGCCCCGCATACTCAACCTATTCAACAAATTTACTAGGAGGAGTTATGCAGGAGTTCCGCGACGCCGTGCTCGCGAAGGATCCCGAGGCGATGGAACGCACCCTCGCCGACGATGTGCGCTTCACCAGCCCGGTGGCGTTCAAGCCCTATGAGGGCAGGCACATCACCGCTGCGATCCTGCGCGGCGTGCTGCGCGTCATGGGCGGCGACGACTTCCGGTACGTCCGGGAGATCGCCAGCGCCGACGGCCGTGATCACGCCCTGGTGTTCACCACCACCCTGGACGGCAAAGAGGTGAACGGTTGCGACTTCCTGCACCTCAACGACGACGGCAAGATCGACGAGTTCACCGTGATGGTGCGGCCACTCTCCGCAGCTCAGGCGCTCGCCGCCGCGATGGGCGCGCAATTCGACCGGATCGCCACGGAGGCCGCCGAGGCGGCGCGGGCCGAGGCCGCGCCGCAGAGCTGAGCGCACCCCGGTTTGCCGGGAGCGCACGATGCGACCTACTATTGACAACGATTCCCATTGCTGTCAAGAGGAGCACTCGTGCGTATCCGCAATCGCCTGGCCCAGGCCGTCGCAGTCACCGCCGTCGCGACCCTGACCCTCACGGCGTGCGGGCAGGCATCGTCGGAGCCGGCCGACGGTAAGCCCTCCGTCGTCGCCTCGACCGACGTGTACGGCGCCGTCGCCAAGGCCGTCGCCGGCGATCACGCCACCGTCACGTCGCTGTTCTCCAATCCCACCGGCGATCCGCATGAATTCGAGCCCTCCGCACAGGACACCCTGGCGGTCAAGCGAGCCGCGGTGATCGTCTACAACGGCGGCCACTACGACGCGTACATCGAGAAGGCCGCCGAGGGCGCCACGGGAGCCAAGGTCGACGCGGTCTCGCAGCAGGAACCCCGGGGCGAGAACGAACACGTCTTCTACGACCTGCCCACCATCCAGAAGGTGGCGACTGCGATCGCGAAGGCCCTCTCCGCGAAGGACTCCGCGAACACCACCGATTACGAGGCGAAGGCCGCGGCGTTCAACAGCCGACTCGACGTCGTGATCGACCGGGCCCGCGAGATCGGTCGGGCCAACCCCGGCGCGAAGGTCGCCGCCACCGAACCCGTGGCCGGCTACCTGCTCACTCTGGCCGGTCTCACCGATGCCACACCGCCCCGCTACACCGCCGCCATCGAGTCGGGCACCGATCCGGCGCCGGCCGATATCGCGGCCGCCACCGCCCTGGTCACCGGCAAGCAGGTACGCGCCGTGATCCTCAACGCCCAGACCGAGAGCCCGGTCACCACCGCGTTCGCGACCAGCGCGCAGAGCGCGGGCGTGCCCGTCGTGCGGATCACCGAGTCCCTCCCCGAGGGCGTCGACGATTACGTCGCCTGGCAGGACAAGAACGTGACCCAGCTCGCCGATGCCCTGAAACCGCGCCCGTGACCGAACCCGTCGTCAGCCTGCGCGGTGCCGCGCTGGCCTACCGCGATCGCACCCTCTGGGACGGGCTCGATCTGGACGTGGCACCCGGCGAGTTCGTCGCCGTCCTGGGTCCCAACGGCGCCGGGAAGACCTCCCTGCTGCGTGTGTTGCTCGGGCAGGCCGCGCTCTCCGCCGGCACCGTCGATGTGCGCGGCCGGTTGGGCTACATTCCCCAGCAGCGCGCTCTCGACGCGGCCGTGCCCCTGCGCGGCCGCGACCTCGTGGGGCTCGGCTACGACGGTGCCTCGTGGGGCATCGGCCTGCGCCGCCGTGCGGAGCGACGGTCCGCCGTGGACGCCGCCCTCGCCCAGGTGGACGCCCAGCCCTTCGCCGATGCCCCCGTCGGCTCCTTGAGCGGCGGTGAGCAGCAACGACTCCGAGTCGCTCAGGCGCTCGCCTCCGACCCGGCGGTACTGCTCTGCGACGAGCCGCTGCTCTCGCTGGACCCCGGGCATCAGCAGCTCGCGGTCGCCCTGATCGAGCGCCGCCGCCGCGAGCACGACACAGCGGTGCTGTTCGTGACGCATGAGATCAATCCGGTTCTGCCGCACTGCGACCGGGTGCTGTACCTGGTGGACGGGCGGTTCGAGGTGGGTGCGACCGCCGAGGTGATGACGTCGGAGACGTTGAGTCGCCTCTACCGGGCTCCCGTCGACGTACTGCACGTGCGCGACCGGCTGGTCGTGGTGGGAGGCGAGGGCTAGATGGACCGGCTCCGCCACTTCTTCGACATCGACCTCACCGCCGAGCTGCTCGCGCAGCCCTTCGTCCAGCAGGCACTGCTCGCCGCGGCGCTGCTGGCGATCCTCGCCGGAATCATGGGCCCGCTCATCGTGTCCCGGCAGATGGCGTTCAGCGTGCACGGCACCTCCGAGTTGTCGCTGACGGGCGCCTCCTTCGCCCTCCTGATGGGGTGGAGCGTCGGTTCCGGAGCACTGGCCGGCGCGCTCATCGCCGGCCTGCTGTTCGGCCTGCTGGGTGTCTACGCCCGAGAACGCGACTCCGTGATCGGCGTGATCATGTCCTTCGGACTCGGCCTTTCAGTACTCTTCCTGGCGCTGTACCCCGGCCGTCAGGGCACCGCCTTCGCGCTCCTGACCGGGCAGATCGTGGCGGTCGGCATGTCGGGCGTGACGCTGATGGCGATCACCACCGTGGTGGTGCTGGTGATCCTGGCCTTCATCTACCGGCCGCTGCTGTTCCTCTCCACCGATCCGGACGTCGCCGCGGCGCGCGGGGTCCCGGCCAAGACGTTGTCGGTGGTGTTCGCGATGCTGGTCGGTGCCGCCGCAGCGCAGGGCGTGCAGATCGTCGGCGCGCTCCTGGTGATGAGCCTGCTGATCACTCCGGCCGCCGCCGCGGCGCGGGTCACCAGTTCGCCCGGCAAGGCCACGCTGCTGTCCCTCGCCTTCGCGATGACCGCCGCCGTCGGCGGCATCGTGCTCTCCCTCGCACCGGCTCTCCCGGTGTCGGTGTTCGTCACGTCGATCTCGTTCCTGATCTACGTGGTGTGCCGCATCATCGGCCAGCGCGGCCGGCGCGGCACCGAAGCACCCGAGGAAGTCCACGACCACCGGCACGCCCACTAACCTGGTCCGGGTGACCCAGCGCATCGACCTCAACGCCGACTGCGGCGAGTCCTACGGCGCCTGGCGCCTCGGTGACGACGACGCCCTCCTCGGGATCGTCTCCTCGGCCAACGTCGCCTGCGGCTTCCATGCCGGCGACCCGTCCACCCTGCGCGCGACGTGTGCCCGCGCTGTCGAGCAGGGCGTGCGGATCGGCGCCCAAGTCGGCTATGCCGATGTGCGCGGCTTCGGCCGCCGGTTCATCGAGGTGCCGCCCGCCGATCTCACCGCCGATGTGATCTATCAGATCGGCGCTCTTCAGGCGATCGCCCGCAGTGTGGGCGGCGAGGTCACGTACGTGAAACCGCACGGCGCGCTCTACAACGCGATCGTCGGGCATACGTCCCAGGCACGCGCCGTGGTCGACGGCGTCCTGGCCTGCACATCCGGGTTGCCCGTGCTCGGCCTGCCCGGGTCCGAATTCCTGCGGATCGCCGCAGAGCAGGGCCTGCACCCGGTGGCCGAAGCCTTCGCCGATCGTGCCTACACACCCGAGGGCACGCTCGTGCCGCGCTCCCACCCGGGGTCGGTGCTCCACGACCCCGACGAGATCGCTGCCCGCGTGGTCCGGATGGTCTTCGACGACACGGTCGAGGCCATCGACGGCACCGAAGTCGAGCTGCACGCCGATTCGGTGTGCCTGCACGGTGACAACCCCGAGGCGGTGCGAGTGGCCGCCCGCCTCCGGACCGTCCTGGAGGGCGCCGGAGCGGAGATCGCTCCGTTCAACTGAGGGCCCTGTTAGGCGCGGGTGATCGGCCCGGCGTACGTGTTCAGCAGGTCGACGCAGTAGCTGACCAGATCCTCGCGGGACACTGCGAGGTGTCCCGACAGGAATTCGGTGAACAGCGCGGTAAGCGCTCCCACCATTCCCACCGAGGCGAGCCGCCGGGACTGCGCATCGATGTTCTGCGGCAACGCTGCTCCGACCACATCGAAGAATCCGGCCATGTGCCCTCGCCCGTACTCGGCGAGGGCGGTTTCCCGGTACGGCGCCAGCAGGAGGACGCGTCCCAACTCCGGCTGGTCGATCACGAGTTCCACGTACGCCGCGACCGCCGCCGCGGGGAGGTCGGGCAGCGAGGCGGTGCCGCGCACCGTCTCGCGCAGGGCGTCCTGCGCGCGGTGACTGACGTCGTCGTAGACCGCGCGCACGAACTCGTCGCGATTACCGAAGGCCTCGTAGAAGTAGCGCTCCGTGATACCCGTCGAGCGGCATACCGCGCGCACACTCACGGTTGCGCCGTCGGGACCGCCGAGCAGCCCCACCCCGGCGTCCAGCATCGTGCGACGACGAGCATGCTGCCGTTGCTCCAGCGAATCCACTTGTTCAGCGTAACGCAGAACGGTGCACGAAAACCCCGGACTCAGGCCCCGATTCAGTTTCGATTTCGTCGCTGTCGTGCGAAGTCCGCCAGGACCACGCCCGCCGCGACCGATGCGTTGAGCGATTCCACCGAGGAAGCAATGGGGATGGAGAGAATGGAGTCGCAATTCTCGCGGACCAGGCGCGAGAGGCCCTTGCCCTCGGATCCGACCACCACCACCACACCGGTGTCGGCGCGGTAGTCGTCGAGCGTCACGTCGCCGCCGGCATCCAGGCCGACGATCTGCAGTCCCGCGGCGGCGTAATCGGCCAGGGTGCGGTTCAGGTTCGGCGCCTGCGCAACGGGCAGCCGCGCCGCGGCCCCCGCGGAGGTGCGCCACGTGACGGCGGTGATGGCCGCGGACCGTCGGGACGGGATGACCACGCCGTGCCCGCCGAACGCGGCCGCCGACCGGATCACCGCGCCCAGGTTGCGCGGGTCGGTGATGTTGTCGAGGGCCACGATCATCGGGGCTTCGCCACGGTCGGCGGCGCGGCGCAGCAGATCTTCGGGGTGCGCGTAGCTGTACGGCGGGATCTGCAGGGCGATGCCCTGGTGCAGTCCGTTCTCGCTCATCCGGTCCAGCTCGGCCCGCTGCACCTCGAGGATCGAGATGCCCTTGTCGGCGGCCATCCGCACCGATTCGGTGAGCCGCTCGTCGTTCTGAGCGCCGACCGCCACGTACAACGCCGTCGCGGGAACGTCCGCGCGTAGGCACTCGACCACGGGATTGCGGCCGAGCACGTACTCGGGACCGTCCTCGGCTGCGCGGCCGGCCACCTTCTGCGGCCGGCGTTGCGGGTTCGCGGCCGCCTTGGCAGCGGCCCGGGCCTTCTTGTGCGCGGGGTGGTACGGACGGTCCTTCGCCGCCGGGGTCGCGCCGCGGCCCTCGAGCCCGCGACGCCGCACGCCACCCGACCCGGTGACCTGCCCCTTCTTGGTGCCGGACTTGCGAACCGCGCCGCGGCGCTGGGAATTGCCCGCCATGTTGCCTCCTGGGTCTACTGAGTCTTCTTGGCCAGGGTCCAGCTGGACCCGTCGGCACCGTCGGTCACGTCGATCCCCGCGGCGTGCAGCCGGTCGCGCGCAGCGTCGGCCTCCGCCCAGTTCTTCTCGGCCCGGGCGGCCGCGCGACGCTCCAGCTCGGCCTGCACCAGCACGCCCAGCGCATCCATGGCGGCACCGTCACCGGCGTTCTCGGTGACCCAGTGCGGATCCAGCGGGTCGACGCCGAGGATCGACGTCATCGCCCGCACCGCACCCGCCAGCCGCCGTGCCTCGTCGAGATCGCCGGCCTCCAGGGCCGCGTTTCCGGCGCGCACGGCGGCGTGCACTTCCGCCAGAGCCGACGGTACGCCGAGATCGTCATCGAGGGCGGCCGCGAAACCGGCGGACCACTGCCCGACCGGGACCTCACCCGTTCGCTCGACGGTGCGCTGGACGAAGGATTCGATGCGCCCGTACGCGGTGGCGGCCTCGGCGAGCGCGCCGGCCGAATACTCCTGCATCGACCGGTAATGCGCCGAACCGAGGTAGTAGCGCAATTCGACGGCACGAACCTGGGTGAGCAGGTTCGGGATGGAGACCACGTTGCCGAGCGATTTGCTCATCTTCTCGCCGGACATGGTGACCCAGCCGTTGTGCAGCCAGTAGTTCGCGAACGGGTCTCCCGCACCATGCGCCTGCGCGATCTCGTTCTCGTGGTGCGGGAACACCAGATCCATACCACCGCAGTGGATATCGAACTGCCCACCGAGGTAGCTCGTGGCCATCGCGGAGCACTCCAGATGCCAGCCCGGACGGCCGTCCCCCCACGGGGAGGGCCAGCTCGGCTCACCCGGCTTCGCCGCCTTCCACAACGTGAAGTCCAGCGGATCACGCTTGCCCGCGGCAAGGGTCTCGCCCTGCTGCACGTCGTCGACCTTCTGCCGGCTCAGCGCGCCGTAGTCGGGCAGTGAACGGACGGAGAAGTACACATCCCCGGCGGAGGCGTACGCATGCCCGCGCTCGATCATCCGCTCCATGTAGGTGACCATCTGGGTGATGAAGCCGGTGGCCCGCGGCTCGGCGGACGGCGGCAGCACGCCGAGCGCGTCGTAGGCGCGGGTGAACTCGCGCTCATGCGTCGCGGCCCATTCCCACCAGGGGCGGCCCGCCTCGGCGGCCTTGCGCAGGATCTTGTCGTCGATATCGGTCACGTTGCGCACGAACGCCACGTCCAGGCCCGTGGCGAGAAGCCAGCGGCGCAGCACGTCGAAGGCGACACCGCTGCGGATGTGCCCGATATGGGGCACGCCCTGCACGGTGGCGCCACAGAGGTAGATGCCGGCCTTGCCCTCGACGAGGGGCACGAAGTCACGAACCTCGCGGGTCAGGGAGTCGTACAGGCGCAGCGTCACGCCGATTGATTCTACGGGTCGCGGTGCGCGCGCCTCGCAGGTCAGGGGCTTCGACGGTGCGCGCCCACAAAGGTAGGATCATTCGGTGACCGATCGCGATGTCTCCGAGGCGACCCGCGGCACCGCCATGGGCGTCGCCGCGTACCTGCTCTGGGGCCTCTTCCCGCTCTACTTCGACGCGCTCAAGCCCACGGGCCCGTGGGAGATTCTCGCTCACCGCATCCTGTGGACGCTGGTGCTGTGCGGCGCCGCACTGGTGATCCTGCGCGACCTCGGCTGGATCCGGCCGGTGCTGCGCCAGCCCCGGCTGCTCGCCGGGGTGACGATCGCCGCGTTGCTCATCTCCACCAACTGGATCGTCTACATCGTGGCGGTCACGTCGGGGCACACATCGGACGCGGCCCTCGGATACTTCCTCAATCCGCTGGTCACGGTGGCGCTCGGCGTGGTCGTCCTGCGCGAGCGGCTGCGGCCACTGCAGTGGGTCGCGGTCGGCATCGGCGTGCTGGCCTTCATCTACCTCGCCGTCGTGGCGGGGACCTTCCCGGTGACCGCGCTGGCGCTGGCGTTCTCGTTCGGGCTCTACGGTCTGGTGAAGAACAGGGTGGGCGTGCACCTGAACGCGCTGCAGGGCCTGACGCTGGAGACGGCGATCCTGGCGCCCATCGCCGCGGCCGTGCTCGTGGGCATCGGGATATGGGGCGGCGGCCTCGACTTCGCGCGCCACGGCGCCGGCCACGCCGCGCTACTCGCGTTCGCGGGTGTCGCGACCGCGGTCCCGCTGCTGCTGTTCGCCGCGGCCGCGCGCCGGATCCCGCTGGTGACCATCGGACTGATCCAGTTCGCGACGCCCATCATGCAGCTACTGTGCGCGGTGCTGTTCCTGGACGAGCACGTCTCGCCGGAGCGCTGGGTCGGCTTCGGGATCGTCTGGGTCGCGCTGATCCTGCTCACGCTCGACACCGTGCTGGCGCTGCGCCGCACGCGGTCCGGTCAGCTCGCGGCGTAGATCAGCGCCGTCGCCACCGCCGCGATGCCCTCACCGCGGCCGGTGAGACCGAGGCCGTCGGTCGTGGTGGCGGAGACGGAGACCGGGGCGCCGAGCAGCTCGCTCAGCACCTGTTGCGCCTCGTCGCGCCGCGGCCCGACCTTGGGCCGGTTCCCGATCAGTTGCACTGCGGCGTTGCCGACGGCGAAGCCGGCCTCGGACAGCAGTGTCCGCACGTGGGTGAGCATCTCGGCGCCGGTGATGCCGACGTTGTCGGAGCGGCCCACCCCGAAGACGGTGCCGAGGTCGCCGAGGCCGCCAGCGGAGAGCAGCGCATCGCACAGGGCGTGCACGGCCACGTCGCCGTCGGAGTGCCCGGAGCAGCCGTCCCCGTCGAAGAGCAGCCCGAGCATCCAGCATTCCCGGCCCGGCTCGACAGGGTGGACATCGGTACCGATACCGACGCGGGGAATTATCATTTGTGCTCCTGCGCAAGAACTTCCGCGATCCGCAGATCGAAGGCGGTGGTGATCTTCATCGCGAGCGGGTCGCCGGTCACGGTAGCGACGGTGCCGCCGGCCCGCTCGACCAGACCCGCATCGTCCGTGGCCGACTCGTTGGGCGCCGCATCGTAGGCGGCGCGCAGAGCCTGCGCGGTGAATCCCTGGGGCGTCTGCACGGCCCGCAGGTCGGCCCGGTCGACGGTAGCGGCGACGGCACCGCCGGCATCCACGCGT